>CAILLO010000011.1 GCA_903835065.1 uncultured Eubacteriales bacterium | reverse complement strand
CTCGAGTCCGATTGAACTGACCCTCGAGGAATTGTACGCTTCTATGCAATACCAGAGCGACCATCCGAAACTTTCACGTTATGACTCACACGCACTCGCCGTCGCGAAAGCCAGAAATTTGTATTTGTTGACGACAGATGGCCCGCTTCGAAAAGTGGCTCGACAGGAAGGCGTTGATGTCATGGAAACACTGGGCCTTCTTGATCTGTTGCTGGAAGAACGAATCATTGAGCAGGATATGTATGTAAATATCATGCAAAGAATCCAGCGCGCAAATGGCGGCAAGATTCGATTACCTACTTCGGAAATCGACGCTCGAATCAAGGGAACCAGCGATTCGTAAGGCCAATATGGGAACCCATTCAGAATCGGTCTCGCTCGTCACGGTACGTTGCTCCCGTGCCGGTTTCCGGTCCGGCTGCTGTTTTCTGTCCCCCTACTTTCCCGTATACTCCAGCACGATCGCGTCGTAGGTCTTCTCGTCCAGCGGGTAGAGCTGGACCAGCAGCGTGCCGCCGAGGAAGAACACGAAGGGGATCACGCCGATGAGCCAGCGCATCATGACCAGCGCCGAATCGGACTGCGAGACGACCTGGTTGGCCGCGGTCGGCTCCTGGAAGCCGGCGAGGGCGAGGAGGAAGCCGGTGAGGATGATGGCCGCGGCGCTGCCGATCTTCGTGAAGAAGGTCCACATGCCGTAGTACGCGCCTTCCTTGCGGGTCTTCGTGCGGACCGCGTCCACTTCGACGACGTCGGGCAGCATGGCGAAGGGCGGCACGTACGCGAAGCCGACGCCGATGCCGGCCAGGACCATGACCCCGATCGTGAAATACATGCCGAGGACGTGGCCGAGGAAGAAGATGATCAGGCAGGCGACGGCGAGGATGCCGAGGGCGATCTGGTAGGTGGCCTTCTTGCCGATGCGCTTGGAGACGGCGACGGACACCGGGATGAACAGCATGGCGACGACTAGCATGAGCAGCAGCGCGATCGTGGTCATCCCGTCGTTCTTGAAGACGTACTTGAAGTAGTACGGGAGCATGGCCTGGACGAAGGTGAGGCCGGTGAGGTGGAAGGTGTACACCAGCGCGAGCTTGAGGTAGTCGCGGTTGCGGAAGACGGTGAAGTAGGTGGAGAAGAACTTCGTGCGGACGCGCGGCTCGGCGGAGTGGTCGGGCTCGCGGACCGAGGAGAACGTGAGCAGGGTCGTCACGGCCATCACGGCGCCGAAGACGAGGCCGGTCATGGACCAGCCGAACCGGGCGTCGGTGCCGAAGAAGCCGACGAGCATGGCGGCCGCGGCGCCGAGGATCGTGCCGACGACGGCGAAGCTGAAGCGGAAGCCGTTCAGCGTGCTGCGCTCCTTGAAGTCCTTGGTGAGCTCGGGCGTGAGGGCGCCGTAGGGGATGTTGACGACCGTGTAGGCCGTGTACATGACGATCAGCATCGCCGAGGCCCAGATCAGCTGCGCGGTCTCGGTGTGGAACGTCGGGGCGGAGAAGAAGTACCAGACGGCGAGCAGGAGCGGGACCGAACCGAAGAGGAGGTACGGGCGGCGGCGGCCCCAGCGCGTGCGCGTGTTGTCGGAGACGTAGCCCATGAGCGGGTCGGCCAGCGCGTCCCAGACCTTGCTGATCGCGAAGGCGACGCCGGCGATGGCGGCGGAGACGCGGGCGATCTCGGTGAGGTAGAAGAGGCCGTAGAATCCCATGGCGGTGAAGAACAGGTTGCCGCCGAGGTCGCCGACGCCGAAGCCGAGTTTCGTGCGTAGCGAGAGGCGGGCGGGCGCGGGAGCGGGGGCGGAGGTCGGGGCGGGGACGTTGTCGGGCGTACCGTTGCTGGCCATGCGTGCCTCCTTGCGGGACTAGAGTCCGTAGGATTCCTCGATCAGGGCGTCGAAGCGCTTCCGGAGTTCGTCGGTGGCCTGCTGGCAGGCGAGGCGGGTGACCTTCTCGCCCACGACGTTGTAGTCGTTCAGGTCGATCGGGTCGCCGGCGATGATCGTGGCGCGCTTGCGGAGCAGGTTCATCCGGTTGGAGAAGTCGCCGCCCATGAGGCGGGACACCAGGTCGTCGAGGCTGTAGATCGCCTCCACGATGCGGTCGAGGTCCGGGCCGTCCCCATTTCGCCCCTGCTCGTAGCCGGCATCGAGGTAGTACATGATGTCGCAGAGTTCCATGTGGCGCATGGCGTACCAGGCTTCGCCGGCGCGGCGGTTCGAGAAGGCGGTCTCGAGCGGCGGCAGGCCTTCGACCGGCTGCTCCGGGTAGATCCGGTCCCAGCATTCCTGCCGGATGCGGTAGACGCGCTGGATGATCTCCCCGTCGGGGGTCGCCCCGACGAGGCCGAGGCCGTGCTCGGCGGTGGCGAGCGCGCACGCCATGAGGGCCTCCCAGCGTCTTCGCCGTGCGGCGATCGCTTCGGGCGCCGTGACGGTGGCGGCGGGCGCGGCGTCGGGGTCGGCGTCGTCGACGACCGGGCGGGGCGCGGGCACGAATCCGTACGACGTCGCGTAGAAGGTCTCGGTCAGGTCGAGGACGCGGTTCTCGAGGGCGTCGACGCGGCGCTGCAGGCCGACGGTCGTGGACGGCCCCGTGCGGAACCTCGCGAGGACGGGCGACGGGTTGAAGCCGCAGATCCGGTCGAGGCGGTCGAGGACGGCCCAGAGCTTCTTCTCGTCCCGCGGGTCGAACCGGTAGTGGATCGACAGCGGCAGGATCTTCACGTGCTCCGGACGACCGAGCTTCTCGAGGTCCTTGACGGTCCAGAAGCCCATGCGCACGGTGCCCTGCTCGATGCGCGGCAGCGCTTCGCTGCGGTACGAGACCTGGCCCTCGGGCGCGAGCGCGAGCGGGTAGCGGTCCTCGAGGAGGATGCCGCGGATGAGCTTGAGGCTGACCGCGTCGAACTTGACGTGGTAGACGGGCACGGAGCCGATGCGAGGCAGGAGGAAGCGGATGAAGGCGTCGCCCCAGAGCGGGACGGCGTAGTCGTGCAGGAAGCGCAGGTGCGGCCGGCGGCGCAGGGGGAAGCCGCTGCGGCGGGCGATGCGCGGCAGGAGGTTGTTGAAGACCTGGAAGAGGAGCTGCGGCTCGTCGCCGTACGGGTGGCGGAAGGCCACGATCAGGCGCGTGCGGCCCTCCTCGAAGTCACGCAGGGCGGAAATCGCCTTGTCGGCCTTGCGGACCTCGACGTCGCGGAAGTTGAGGACGGCCTGCATGTAGGTCGGCATGAGCGCGCGGCCGACGACGAGCATCGGCTTCGACAACTTCGAGCGCGGCAGGATATGGCGCTTGTGTGCCTTGCGGATCGGATCGCGCACGAGCGCGGTTTGCTTCTTCCCCATGACACCCTCCAGAACAGGAGCCCTACTGGGTTTCGGCCTCATCCCATTGTGTGCGTGGGGGGATGGGGTGTCAAGGAGCGTAGGGGATGACAAGCACCCAGCCGGACTGCAGGTGGTTGGCGGAGATCGTCGGATACTTGGTCTTGTTGGCGTCGACGACCTTCTGGACGAGCGCGTCGGAGGACGTGCCGTAGAAGCGGATGCAGATGCCGGAGAGGGTGTTGCCGGAGACGATCTTGCAGGACGCGCCTTCGGTGGGGATCGGCGAGACCGCGACCGTCGGCGCCGGGGTCGAGGTGGGTTGGGGAACGAAGGTGACGTCGGGGTCGCCCGGCGGAATGAGGATCACCCAGCCGACGTAGAGAGTGCCGTCCGGGGAGATCGCGGGGTGCTTCGCGACGTTCGCGTCGATGATCCGCTGGCCGAGGGCCTCGGAGTACTCGCCGTAGAAACGTGTGCAGAGGACCCAGATCGAGTCGTTCTCCTGGACCGTGCACGTGAGCCCTTCGGGCGGAATCGGCGAAATCTCGACCGTGGGGGTCGCGGTCGGGGGCAGCGTGTCGCCGGGCGTCGGAGTGTCGGTGGGCTGCTGGCCATCGGTGAGCGAGGGCGCGTCGGTGGCGTCGGCGGCGGGGGTCGCGGTCGGGGGCGCCGCGTTGGACCAGAGCACGAGCTGCTTGCCGACGAAGAGGACGACGGCCGCGAGGAGCGCGATGCCGGCGACCCAGGCGAGGGCGCCGATAGGGGTCGGCCTTCTGCGTTCGGGCTCGTACCGGCTCATGACGCGTCCCCCTTCTCTTCCGATTCTAGAGCTCTCCGGGCCATCCGACAAGTCGGAATCCCCGGCATGGAATTCGCGGGGCGCGGGTGATACGCTGAGGGCAGGCGCCGACGCGCCGAGGAGGTACGCCATGGGCATCCGGATCCTGGTCTGGAACGAGTTCGTCCACGAGAAGCAAGAACCGGAGATCGCCGCCGTCTATCCGGAAGGCATCCACCGCGTCCTAGCGGCCGCGTTCGGCGAGCACCCCGCGCTGGCCGGCGCGACGGTCCGGACCGCGACGCTGGCCGACCCGGACTGCGGGCTGACGGACGCCGTATTGCGGGAAACCGACGTGCTGGTCTGGTGGGGCCACGTCGCGCACCACCTCGTCCCCGACGAGACCGCGAGGCTCGTCGCCGACCACGTGCTGCGGGGACTGGGGCTGGTCGTCCTGCACTCCGGGCACTTCTCGAAGCCGTTCAAGCTGCTCATGGGCACGAGCTGCACGCTCAAGTGGCGCGACGGCGACCGCGAGCGCCTGTGGACGGCGAGTCCGGGGCACCCGATCCTGCGCGGCGTGCCCGAGCACTTCGAATTGCTGGTGGAGGAGATGTACGGCGAGCCGTTCGACATCCCGACGCCCGACGAGACGCTGCTGATCGGCTGGTTCGCGGGCGGCGAGGTGTTCCGCTCTGCGTGCCTGTTCCGGCGCGGCCTCGGGCAGGTATTCTATTTCCAGCCGGGCCACGAGGCGAACCCGACCTTCTACGACGCGAACGTGCGTCGGATCCTCGGCAACGCGGTCTCCTTCGTCGCGCCCGCGCGGCGCAGCGATTCGCTGGATTGCCTGAACGTGGAGGCGCTGGAGAAGCGGTAGGCCGAGGTCTATCGCGACCCGTAGCTCCAGGTCATCCAGTCGACCGGGCCGTGCCCGAACAGGACCTGCTTGTCGACGAACGCGTCGGAGGGCACGTCCGAGTGCGCGTCGTACCGTTCGCGCGAGGCCGTGGCGTCGGCGTGGAAGGCATCGTAGCCCGTCGTGTCGCCGGTGAAGAAGAACATGTCGTCGCGGAGGTAGTCGTAGTAGAAGTAGTAGATGCCCTGCGCCAGCGGTCGGGCGATCGCGGCCCGGAGGCTCCCGTCGTCGACGACGCAGATCGGCCCTTTCGGCAGACCGGCCGTGACGTAGGTGTCGTAGGGGCTCGCGACCTTGCGGTCCGCGCTCGTGAGGTACGGCCGCTGGAAGCCCAGCGCGTATTCGGCGGTGACGCAGCTGCGCAGCAGCCACTTCCCTGCCAGGCGGTTCTGGAAGACCGTCGAGACTTCGTCGTAATGCTCGTTCGCCAGGCACTCGGCCTCGACCATGGAGGCCAGCGCGAGCCGGTCGGGGTCCGACAGGGAATTGGGCGAGGTGGCTTCCGCGACGAGTTCGGCGTAGCGGTCCTCGGCCGCGAGAATCCAGGTGCGGACAAGGATCGTAGGGTCCGAGCCCGGGACGACCGGGTAGCGGCCGGGCGGGGGGATGCCCTCGAGGCGGCGGAAGTCGGTCAGGTCGGCGGCGATCAGGGGGCTCGCGATCGGCGTCGCGAGGACCGCCTCGACGGCCGGTACGGATAAGGCGAATTCACGGGCGATCCGGGGGATGATGTCCCGCACGAGCTGGTCTCCGTCCTGGACGTCGACGTAGCCGAGCGACGTCGATGTGGGCGACAGCGTGGGCGCCGCCGTCGCGGTCGGAACGGGCGTCGAGGTCGGGAGCGAGCAGGCCGTCGTCAGGCACAGGAGGCCGACGAGAACGCAGAAGAGAGTCGTGCGGGGGTGTCGGGGCATGAGGGCCTCCTGTAGGGCCGACGTCTCCCTGACCTGCCTCGGGGACCCGACCTCTTCCAGTATACGCAGGAAGGACCCTCCGCGCATCCGAAGGACCGGCCGAACGGGCGGCGCCGCGTTGACGCATCCGCCGGATGGCCTATACTCGAACTGTCGGCCGAATCCCAGACGACGCGGAATCACCGCGAGGAGGACCCCATGAAGCGTTCCATCGACACCCCCGATGCCCCGAAGGCGGTCGGCCCCTATTCCCAGGCTGTGGAAGCCGGCGGCTTCCTGTTCTTGTCCGGGGCGATTCCGCTCGACCCCGCGTCGGGCGTGCTCGTCGAAGGCGGCATCGAGGCGCAGACCCGCCGGGTGCTCGACAGCCTCGGGGCGATTCTGGCCGCGGCCGGCTATTCCTTTGCGGATGTCGTGAAGACGACGGTGTTTCTGAAGGACCTGTCCCAGTTCGCGGTCGTGAACGGCATCTACGCGGGCTATTTCACCGGCCCCGTGCTCCCTGCCCGCGCCACGATCCAGGTCGGTGCGCTACCGAAGGACGCCTGGATCGAAATCGAGGCCGTCGCCTGCCACGCGGGCTGACGGACGACAGGTTGCCGTGACCGCGAGACGCCGGCCGATCGATCCCGCCGCTACACGATCTCGCAGGCGTCGCGGTCCGGCAGCGCCGGGAACGGCGCCGTCGGCAGCGTCTGATACCAGAAGGCCGTCGACGCGATGTCGTCCTGCAGCGGCAGGTAGCGCCCGTCGGGGCGCCAGCCCAGAGCCTGGATCGTGACCTTCAGGTCGGACGAGAAGCGGACCGGGTCCGCGATGTGCCAGCGGTACAGGCCGAAGCGCGTCTGCGACCGGTAGACCCCGTCGGGGCGGATGACCTGCGGAAGTCCGCAATAGGGCGTCGAGAACTCCTGGTACTGCTTCGCCTTCTGGTTCACGAAATCGTACGAACCGCAGAAATAGTCCTCCGTGCCCGTGCCGCAGATCGTCGGGAACTCGCCGTCGCCGTCGAGGAAGAACTTGATTTCGCCCTCGCCCCACCAGCCCGCGTTGTTCACGCCCCAGGCCAGGTAGGTGCCGACGTACTGCCCCTGGCCGCGCACGCCGTCGAGCAGCGTGTGCACCGACTTGTACGGCAGCGGGTTCGACCGGCGGAACTGGGCGTGGAAATATGCGGCGTCGTCGGAGACGGGCCCCTCGGCGTAGTCGATCTGGAAGTATGCCTTCATGGGCTGGTCCCCGCGGTTCTCGAGGGTCATGCGGCAGTGCTTGCGGAACGGCATCGGCCAGTAGCTGTTGAACGCGCTGCCGGGATTCACGCACACGGCCAGCGACGAGACCGGCGCGAACTCGCCCCACCCGCACGCGAAGAAGTCGCCCGGCGGGCACTCGACGGACGGCCGCTCCTGTCCGTCCCAGTAGATCCGGAGCACCTGGTGGCGCAGGTTCCCGGTCAGGGTCATCCAGACGTGCTGGAGGCACCCCGGGCCATCCAGGTCGCACAGCACGAGCGTCTCGCCCGGCGCCGCGTTCACGTACGGCTGGACCTTCCAGCCGCGCCCGAGCTCGCGGGCCGCGAAGGAGGCCGTGCCGGGCCCGACGTCCGCCATCCCGCCCAGTCCCTTCCCGCCCGTCGGATTCTCCGGCGACACCGAGCGCGTCCTCGCCGAGGACAGCCGGTGCAGGTCTCCCAACGTCACGCCCATTCCGTCGAACATGTTCCTGTCCCTCCGTGCACTGGGGTATCTGGCCCCATTATAGCGCGGCGGCGCCTCGCGTTCCGGACGAGGATTCCGGCGAATCGTCCGGATTTTCCCCGACCGATTCTCCGCCCTGGACCATCTCGGCGTAGTATCCGTTCCGGTCCATCAGGCTCTCGTGGTCGCCGGTCTCGACGACCTCGCCGTCGCGCATCACGACGATGCGGTCCGCCTTGCGGATCGTCGACAGGCGGTGCGCGATGACCAGCGTCGTCCGGTCCCTCGCGACGTTCTCGATGGCCTTCTGGATCAGCCCCTCGGTGCTCGTGTCGATGTTCGCGGTCGCCTCGTCGAGGACGATGACGGCGGGGTCGTGGGCGATGGCCCGCGCGAAGGACAGGAGCTGCCGCTGGCCGGCCGACAGCGTGCTGCCCCGCTCCATGACCGGCTCGTCGATGCCGCCCGGCAGGAAGTCGACGAAGACCTTGGCGTAGGAGGTCTTTAGGGCGTCCTCGATTTCCTCGCTGTCGATCTCGTCGTTGAGCGACACGTTCCTGCCGATCGTCTCGGAGAACAGGAAGACGTCCTGCAGCACGACGGAGATGTTGCGCCGCAGGTCGCGCTTGCGGATGTCGCCGATCGGGATGCCGTCGACGAGGATCTCGCCCTTCTGGGCCGCGTAGAACGCGCTGACGAGGCTGATGATCGTGGTCTTGCCCGCGCCGGTCTCGCCGACGAACGCGACGGTCTCGCCCGGGAGGACGTGGAAGCTGACGTGCTTGAGGACCCAGTCCTCGTCGTTGTAAGCGAACCAGACGTGCCGGAACTCGATGTCGCCCCGCAGGCGATCGAGCGGCAGCCCCGCGTCGAGGTCCTCGAGGGTCGGGGCCTGGTCCAGCAGCTCGAAGATGCGGTCGGCGGAGACGAAGGCGGACTGGATCGTGGTGTAGTTGTCGGCGATGTCGGACACCGGCGAGAAGAACTGCTTCACGTACGTGGTGAACGCGTAGAGCACGCCGATCTCCAGGGTACTGGCGCCGATGCGGCCCATCCCGTACCACAGGAGCAGCGCGACGGTGAGGTTCTGGAAGACGTCCGACAGCGGCCTCAGCACGCTGTTCATGCGGACCTGGAAAAGCGTGCTCTTGAAGTATTCGCCGTTCAGTCCGGTGAATCCGGCCTTCTTCTCCTTCTCCGCGCAGAAGGACTGGACCAGCTTCATGCCCGACAGGTTCTCGGCGAGGAACCCGTTGATGCGGCCGATCAGGCGCTTGACGCGCTGGAAGTTCTTCTTGATCTTCGTCCGGAGCAGGAAGATCACGGCGAACATGCCCGGGGTGACGCACAGAGAGACGAGGGCGAGGCGGACGTCGATCAGCAGCATGGCCCCGATGATGCCGAGGATCAGGAACGCGTCCGCGAAGAGGCTCATGAGCACGTCCGTGTAGAGGTCGCTCAGGGCCTCGACGTCGTTGGTCGCGCGCGTGATGAGACTGCCCGTCGACGTGCGGTCCAGATACTTGAGCGGGAGCAGCTGGATTGTGCGGAAGACGCGCGTCCGGAGGCCCCGCATGATCTTCTGCCCGATCTGGTTGACCAGGTTCACCTGGGCGACCGAGAAGAAGCCGGCCGCGACGACGACGGCGAAGTAGAGGATCCCCATGGCGGGCAGCGAGTACAGGCCCTGCTGCGCCACGTGCTGCGTGAGGAAATCGTCGATGACGACCTTGAGGATATAGGGCTGGAGCAGCAGGGCGCCGTTCACGAGCAGCACGAAGAAGGCGGCGAGGGCGATCTTCTTCGCGTGCGGCCGGTTGAGGGACAGGAGGCGGCGGAGGCTACTGGAGGTCGCAGATTTCACGGTACGGCCCTCCTTTCGCCAGCAGTTCGGCGTGCGTGCCGCGTTCGACGATGCGGCCGGCGTCGAGGACCACGATCTCGTCGGCCTCCTGCACGGCCGAGATGCGGTGCGCGATGATGAGCGTCGTCCGGCCCGCGCGGACGCGGCGCAGGTTCGCGAGGATCTCGCCCTCGGTGACCGTGTCCACGGCGGACAGCGCGTCGTCGAGCACGAGCACCTCCGGGTCGCGGATCAGGGCGCGGGCGATCGAGATGCGCTGCTTCTGGCCGCCGGAGAGGTTGACGCCGCGCTCGCCGAGCATCGTGCCGAGTCCGTCGGGCAGCGCCATCAGGCTGTCGTAGATGCAGGCGTCGCGAGCGGCCTGCGCGACCTGCTCCGGCGTATAGCCGCCCTGGAAGCACCGGATGTTCTCCTCGACGGTCGCGCTGAAGAGGAAGTTGTCCTGCGGGACGAGGCCGAACCCCCGCCGCAGCGCGTCCAGCCGGAAGTCGTTGAGGTCGGTGCCGCCGAACAGGATCCGGCCGTCCTCGACGTTGTACATCTTCATCAGCAGCTGGACCAGCGTGCTCTTGCCCGACCCCGTGCGCCCGACGATGCCGAGCGTGCGGCCGGCAGGGATCGTCAGGTCGATGCCGCTCAGCGCCTCCCGGTCCGCACCCGGGTAAGCGAAGGACAGGTCGCGGACCGCGATGCCGGCATGCGCGGGGAACGCGGCGACCGGCCCGCCGTCGACGACGTCGGGCGCGACGTCGAGGATCTCGTCGAGGCGCGAGAGCGACGCCATGCCGCGCTGGACGACGTTGATGACCTGCCCGATGGAGATCACGGGCTTGAGCAGCAGCACGAGGTAGCCGTTGAAGGCCACGAAGTCGCCGAGCGTGATCTGGCCGGCGAGGACCCGCCCGCCGCCCAGGATCAGGTTGAGCACGAAGCTGACCGTGAAGCAGGCCTCGATCACCGGCGACAGCAGCGACGAGACGCGGACCATGGCGAGGTTGGCCTCGACCATCCGGTCGTTCAGGCGCTCGAACCGGCGGACCTCCTCGTCCTCCTGGGCGTACGCCTTGATGACCCGGATGCCGGAGATGTTCTCGTTGACGCGGTCGGAAATCGTGGCGAAGGTCTTCTGCACCCGCTTGAAGCGCTTCTTCACGACCCGGCCGACGACGAGCATGAAGGCGACGATGAACGGCAGCGGCAGCAGCGCGAGCAGGGTGAGCCGCCAATCCGAGGCGCGGGCCATCGCGACGACCGTGAACAGAATCACCGCGACGCCGTTGATCGCCTGCGAGGTCGCGGGGCCGAGCATCATGCGCACCGCGTTGATATCGTTGATCGCATAGGCGATCAGGTCGCCGGTCTTGCGGCGCGAGTAGAACGAGGGCGACAGGACCTGGAAGTGGTCGAACAGCGCCTCGCGGAGGTCGCACTCGAGGCGGCGCGCGCCGCCGATCACGAGGTTGCGCCAGACGTAGGTGGTGCCGAACGTCGCGGCGGCGACCCCCAGCAGGTACCCGATCTGGGTGTACACGCCGGCCGGCGCGAATCCGGCCGTCTTCAGGATATCGACCGTATCGCCGAGGATCCGGGGGAACAGGGTCTGGATCCACGACGCGAGGAACATGAAGGCTACGCCGACGGCGTAGCCGAACCAGTGGAGCTTGAGGAAGCGGAGGAGGAACCGTCTGCCCATCGGGTCGATTATACGCGTCCGGGGCGAGCGGTTCGAGGGGAAATGGGATTCGTCGCGGATCCGTTCGACGGGGTTGACTCGTTACGATATATCGCTTACATTGTCGTTATAACGATATATCGCATTGAATGCAGAAGGAGAAACGAAAGGATGGATGAAACGAGAGGACCGGCGTTCGAGCACGGACGCGGGAGGTTCTTCGGCAGGGGCGACGTGAAGATGGCCCTGTTGCAGCTGCTGTCCGAGAAGAGCATGCACGGCTACGAGATGATCGGTGTGCTCGAGGAGCGGTCCGCGGGATTCTACCGCCCGAGCCCCGGCTCCGTCTACCCGACCCTGCAGAT
The DNA here is from genome assembly GCA_903835065.1 of uncultured Eubacteriales bacterium. GTDB lineage: Bacteria > Bacillota > Clostridia > Saccharofermentanales > UBA5734 > CAILLO01. Next base: position 51,824 of record CAILLO010000011.1, on the reverse strand, counting down.
GCTCGAGGAGCTGGGGTACGTCGAGCCGGTCGTCCAGGGCCGGCAGAAGGTCTATTCGATCACCGCGGAGGGCCGCACCTACCTGGCCGCGAACCAGGCGGACCCGACGGAGGACGGCCGACACCCGATGTTCCCCGGCAGCCGCAGGGGGCCGCGCGGTCACCATGGGTTCGGCCCGGGCGGACACCGCGGATTCGGGCTGGAAGAGCTGGAGGGACTCGGCGAGCTGCGCAGCCGGACGCGCAACGCGGTGGACCTGCTCTTCCACGTCGGACGCCTGTGCGCGGTCGAACCGACGAAGCGCGAGGAATACCTGGAGGTCCTGGGCGGCCTGGTCGCGGACCTCGAGCGCCTGGCCGGGCCCGAAACCGGGAGGAGGCCCGAGGATGGCTGAGTTCGGCGGGGGCGGAGGCGGCGGCTACGGCCGCGCCTTCGGCCGGTATGCGCAGGAGGACCTCCCGAAGCCCAGGATCACGAAGAGCCTGCTGAAGCGCATCCTGTCCTACTTCCGGCCCTACTGGAAGTACCTGGCCCTCTCGCTCTTCGCGATCTCCGTCTCCTCCCTCCTCGGCCTCGTCCCGCCCCTGCTCACGCGCAGCATGATCGACACGGCGCTGCCCGGCAGGGACCTCGGCCTGCTCGCGATGCTGACGGGCGCGTCGCTCGCGGCCACGGTGGCGCTCGGCCTGATCGACGTCGGCTCGAACTACCTCGACAGCTGGACGTCGTCGCACATCATCTTCGACATCCGCAACGCGATGTACCGCCACCTCGAGCACATGTCCCTGGCCTTCTTCTCCATCGTCAAGCCCGGCGACATCATCACGCGGATGACCAGCGACATCAGCGGCATCCAGGACGTCTACCGGACCACGATCGTCAGCCTCGCCCGCAACGTCGCCATGCTGCTCTTCACCGCGGTGGCGCTGTTCGCCATGGACTGGCGTCTCGCGATCATCGGACTGGTCATCGTCCCGCTCTTCGCGATTCCGACCAAGAAGGTCGGCCGCGTCCGCTGGAAGATCGCCTCGCAGACGCAGGCCAAGGTCCAGGACATGAACCAGGTCGTCCAGGAGACGCTGAGCGTCAGCGGCTCGACCCTGATGAAGATCTTCGGCCGCGAGAAGGACGAATTCGGCAAATTCGAGGGCTTCAACCAGGAAGCCACGAAGCTCCAGATCAAGGAGTCCGTGGCGGGGCGCTGGTTCGGCCTCGTCCTCGGCGTCTTCACGACCATCGGTCCGCTCTCGATCTACTTTTTCGGCGGCATGGAGTACATCCGCGGCACGATCACGATCGGCGAGATCGTCGCCTTCGTCGCGCTGCTCGCGCGGCTCTACGGCCCCGTCGTGTCGATTTCCAACGTCCACATCGACCTGACCCGCTCGCTGGCCCTGTTCGAGCGCATCTTCGACTACCTCGACCTGAAGCAGGACATCGCGGACCGCCCGGACGCCCGCGCCGCCGGCGCCTTCGACGGCCGCGTGGAATTCGACGACGTCACCTTCTCCTACACGGGCAAGGCGAACGTCCTGGAGGGCGTCTCCTTCGTCGCGGAGCCCGGCACGATGACCGCGCTCGTCGGCCCGAGCGGCGCCGGCAAGACGACCCTGACCCACCTGATCCCCCGTCTCTACGACACGACCGGCGGCGCCGTGCGCATCGACGGCTCCGACGTGCGGGACCTGACGATCGCCTCGCTCCGCTCGAACTTCGGCATCGTGATGCAGGAGCCCTACCTCTTCAACGCCTCGGTCCGCGAGAACCTGCTGTACGCGAAGGCCGACGCGACCGACGAGGAGATCGTCGCGGCGTGCCGGGCCGCCAACATCCACGACTACATCCAGTCGCTGCCGGACGGATACGGCACGATCGTCGGCAACCGCGGCATCAAGCTGTCGGGCGGCGAGAAGCAGCGCGTCTCGATCGCGCGGGTCATCCTGAAGGACCCCCGCATCATCATCATGGACGAGGCTACCTCGTCCCTCGACTCGCTCTCCGAGCAGCTGATCCAGCAGGCCATGGAGCCGCTGCTGCGCGGCCGGACGAGCTTCGTCATCGCGCACCGCCTGTCGACCGTGCTGTCCGCCGACCGGATCCTGGTGCTGGACCACGGCCGCGTCGTCGAGAGCGGCACGCACGCCGAGCTGCTCGAACGCTGCGGCCTCTACAAGGTCCTCTACGACACGCAGTTCCGGGCCTACGCGGGGCCGCTCGAGCTCGCGTGAGCGCCGGGCGCGGCGCGGTCAGTCCTTCTCTTCCGCGTCCTTGCGCATGCGCACCGTGCGGGCCGACACGTCGCCGTTGATCTCGCCGGCCGCGACCTCCGTCGCGGACACGTCGCCGCCGATCTCGCCGGCCGTGACCCTGCCCGCCGAGACGTCTCCGGAGATCTCTCCGTAGCATTCCACGCTGCCCCCGGCATGGACGTCGCCGTCGATGTCACCCTTGAGCCGCAAGCTGCCGCCGACCGAGACGTCGCCGCCGATGTCGCCGTGGCAGTCGAGGCTGCCGCCGACGTCCGCGTCGCCTTCGATGTCGTCGCACACGAGGTTGGTGAAGCCGTGGACGTCGCGGATGCGTCCGAGGACGCGCACCGTGACCGTGCCGTTCACCTTGGCGTCCGCGATCTGCCTGCCCTTGCAGAACAGGCGGATCTCGAGGTCGCCGGGCACGTCGACGTCGATCGCGACGGGAGTCGCCTCGGCCGCGGGTTCGACACTGGCGGTCTGCGCCGGGGCCTCTCCCCCGCCGAGCAGGTAGTCGACCGTCGTGCCGAATACGGCGGCGATCTTCGGAAGCAGCGTGACGTCGGGGTAGCAGCTGCCGGTCTCCCACTTGGAGACGGCCTGGTAGGTGACGCCGAGCCTCGCGGCGAGCGCATCCTGGGTCATGGGGACGGACTTGCGGAGCTGGACGAGACGGTCCTTGAACTCTTCCATGGCGGGCCTCCTGGGGGTCGGATGCATCGGTGCGGACCCGGTGCACGGCGGGGGTACGGCTCCATCGTAGGAGCAGGACAGGCCGAAAGTCCATCGAGCATTGGGAGAGTCGGCAGATTCTACCATTGGTTGAGTCACTCAAGGCCATCCTGCCACCCTCCTATGCGCCCGTCAAGCCTCGCGGTTCCGGAATCGTCGGTTTCCCGCACGCATGCTCGGAAATCGCGTCTACTTGTTCGGCGCCTCCATGGGGTATAATCGGCGTGCGGGCGAGATGGCCCGGTGGAGGATACGATGAACTACACGACGTTCGGCGACACCAAGGAAAGAGTCTCCCGCCTCGGCTTCGGCTGCATGCGTCTCCCGACCCGGCTGGGCCAGGACGGCAAGGAGCAGGTCGACGAGGAGGCCGCGATCGAGATGCTCCGCAAGGGCTATGAACTCGGCATCAACTACTTCGACACGGCCTACTTCTACCACGGCGGCCAGAGCGAGGTCGTCCTCGGCAAGGCGCTGCAGGGACTGCGCGACCGCGTGCTCGTGTCCTCCAAGTGCCCGGGGGATCGCGTGAAGAAGCCGGGCGACTACCGGCGGATTCTCGAGGAGCAGCTCACGCGCCTCGGCACCGACCACCTCGACTTCTACCACTACCACGGCGTCAGCTACGACGGTTTCATGGAAGTCGAGAAGCGCGCGGGCTGGCACGCGGAAGCCGTGAAGGCGAAATCCGAGGGCCTGATCCGTCACGTCTCGTTCTCCTTCCACTCGGAGAAGCCCGAAGACATGATCCGGCTCGTCGACACCGGGTACTTCGAGACGGTACTGTGCCAGTACAACGTGCTCGACCGCAGCAACGAGGCCGGGATGGCCCACGCGAAGGCGAAGGGGCTCGGCGTGACCGTCATGGGGCCGCTCGGCGGCGGACGGATCTCGGGGCTGCCCAAGGAGCTGATCGAGAAGTGCGGCATTGAGGTCAGCGCGTCCGCGGAACTGGGCCTCCGGTTCGTCGCGACCAACCCGAACGTCGACATCCTGCTGTCCGGCATGAGCGCGATGCCGCAGCTGCTCGAGAACGCGGCGACCGTGTCGCGCCTGACGCCCCTCTCCCCTGCAGAGCACGAGGGCATCGTGAAGATGGCCGAGGAGATGAAGACGCTGTCCGACCTGTACTGCACGGGCTGCGAGTACTGCATGCCCTGCCCGTTCGAGGTCAACATCCCGTTCGTGTTCGAGCAGATGAACTACCACAAGGTCTACGGGCTGACCGAGCTCGCGCGCAAGAACTACGCGATGATCGGGAAGATGCCGTGGTTCCGGGGCAAGAACGCCGCGGCCTGCACCGAGTGCGGCGAGTGCGAGACCAAGTGCCCGCAGCACCTGAAGATCCGCGACCAGCTCAAGGAGAGCCACGCCGCCCTCGGCTGAGGAGCGGGAGCCAAGGCCAGACGAACGAGGACCCCGTCGGACGATTCCGGCGGGGTCCTTTCGCGCGATGCGCGAGCGGGGCGCGCCCGGCCTATTCGCCCTTCATGCCGACGGTCTCGGTCCGGCCGTCGAGGATGTCGAGGCACAGCCGGATCGACGCGCCGATCGCCGCGTCGAGGTCGTCGGGCGTGACGCCCAGCGCCTCGATCGGGCCCTTGTCGATGAAGCACTCCGCGCACATGACCTTCGCGAAGGGGACCATGTCGAGGCCGCCCTCGTGTCCGGCCTTCTTCTGCTGCTTCACGATGCCGCGCATGGCGAGCGCGTAGACCCATTCGGGGAGCGTGACGACCTTGCGGCCGGGCATCCCCATGTACTTGTGGACGACGGCCAGGAACTCGGTCCACTTCAGGTTGTACCAGCCGACCGGGATGTTCGTCCCTCCCCGGTTGCGCTCGAGCGCGCCGGCGACCGTCTGCCCGACCTGGCGCACGGTCACCATGGTGGTGCCGCCGCGAGGGTATACCGTCCGGCCCTTCATGCCGCGGATCTGCTCGACCAGGAAGACCCAGACCGGCTTGCGGCCAGGTTGCGTGCCGAAGATATAGGGCAGTTCCAGCACGGCGACGTCGAAGCCGGGCCCGGCGAACCCGAGGGCCACCCTCGCCTGGTCGACGCGGCTGCGGATGTACGGGTGGTGCTTCGCGAGATCCAGTTCCGGCCAGACGCGGTCGAAGTACGCGAAATACGACCCGCAGAGGACGGCGTGCTTCACGCCGGACTCCTTCGCGAGGCGCAGCAGGCGCTCGAGCGGGTCGATGTTGAACTTCCGGAACATGTCGTAGATCGGCGGCGGCCCCTCGACGCGCTCGTCGACGCCCGCGGCGAAGACGAAGCCCTCGCAGCTCGCCATGTGCCGGCGGACGTCGTCGTCCGACAGTTCGAGGTAGTTCCCGAATTCCAGCTTCATCTCCGGCGGCAGCTGCGCTCCCGTCGGGAGCGGCGGCAGGGCGATGGACGACACCTCGTGGCCGAGCCGGATCAGTTCCTTCGCCGCTTCGCTGCCGAGCAGCCCCGTCCCTCCGACCATGAAGACCTTCATGCCGATGCCTCTTTCCATGTGCACCCCTCCGGGCGCGGACACCCTCTCCAGTATGGCACTCCGCGCCGGGTCCGCGCGGATTCCCGTGCACGGAAAAGGGCCCCGCCGGTCGCCGGCGAGACCCTCTCGGACGAGGGGACGTCCCCTCTCCCTGGCGCCCGTCTACTTCGTGGCGCTGCCGACGACGTCCGGGGTGACCGTTGGCTTGGGCGTGGGCTTGGGCGTGGGCGTCGCGGTCGGCAGGGGCGTGGGCGTCGCGGTCGGCAGGGGCGTCGCGGTGGCGCTCGCGGCCAGAGTGGGTTCAGCCGTCGCGCCGGAGGTCGGGTCGGCCGTCACGCCGTCCCCGTTGCCGTTTCCGTTGCCGTTCCCCTTGCCGTTCCCGTTGCCCTTGTCGCCCGGCGTGGCGGACACGTCGTTGCCGTTGCCGTTCGCGGCGTTGAGGACCTTCATGATCTGCTTGACGCTCGCGTTCTGGTACTGGGCCAGGACCTGTTCGCGGGTCTGGCCGAGCGCGGCGGCGAGGCGGTCGATGAGGTTCAGGCGGCCGGCGGAGATGTCGAGCTTCGCGGCTTCGCTGATGCGGGCGTGCACGAATTCGGCGACGTCGACGGTGCAGTGGGCGCCCTTCTGCTGGAGCCCCTGCTCGGCGGACGTCTTGAGGCCGGTCTCGAGCTTCTGCTCGTCGGCCTGGCTCGTGTCGTCGTTGTCCTCGACGGCGATCGCGACGTAGGTGTCGGTCGCGGCGGGGTCGATGTAGCCGAGCGTGACGGCGGCGGCGACGATCGTCTGTACGGCGTCGGACGCGGCAAGGCCCTTGAGGTCGAGGGTCGCGAGCAGCTTGACGGCATCCTGGTTCAGGGCTTTCGTCGCGAGGACCTTGTCGTCGGCGCCGACGGTCAGCTGGATGCTTGGGTTGATGTCGACCGTGACGATGCGGCTCTCGGCGGCGACCTGCCTGGAGCCCTGATTCAGCAGCGGGGCGAGGACCACGAAGTACAGCGGGATCGCGACCACGAGCGCCGCGGCGACGACCAGCGAGGCGATGCCTTCTCTTTTCCGTTTCATGCGGTCATCCTTTCCTTTGGAGGAACCCGTTCCTCCGGGCTGTCATATACCATAAAGTACTCCGGCTCCATGCCGAAAAACGGGGTCGGGAGGGCGGATTCGGGACCGGACGCGTAACGGAAGTCCCGCCGGGGCCGACGAGACGGCTCCGACGGGACTTCCGGGATCCGAGGATTCCGACGGGGTGGTAGTTCCCGAATTCCAGCTTCATCTCCGGCGGCAACTGCGCTCCCGTCGGGAGCGGCAGCAGGGCGATGGACGACACCTCGTGGCCGCGTCGGGGCCGGGCAGCCGAAAGGATAAGTTCGCATGAAAGGAAATCCGGACCTGATTCTCACCCTGAAAGCACGGCTCGCCATCGAGCTCGGTACGATCAATCGGTACATGGTCCACGCCGGAATCTGCGAGGGTCGGCTGACGGCGGTCCCGTCCCTGCAATTCGCGGACTTCGGGGCGGCTAAGTAGCCTTCAACCCGCTGGAACGAGCGTGGTCGAAGGCACAGGGGTCGAAGTCGGAGCGGGCAGGAACAGATCCTTCTCGATAGAGGGGTCGGTCGTGTAGATCGAATAGCCGTCTTCCTTGTCGCAGAACATGTTTGTCACTTCCGGGTAGATTCTCTCGAGGGTCTTCGGGTCCATGCTGATGATCAGGTCGAACTGGCCTGCCTGGACCCGTTTGTGGACCCAATCCGCCGAATCCTGACGGACGAAGGTCAGACGGCCGTCGTCCAGCAGCGTGCGGATTTCGTCCTGTCCCACCCACTCCATGAGGACATAACTGTAGACATAGAACGGAGAGGCGTCGTGGTACAGGATCGTCTTGCCTGGATATTCGCGAACGAAGGTCTGGATCACGTCCGTGAAGATCCTGTGCTGGACGACATTCTTCGCTCCCTCGTCCTTGGTGTAGTCGAAGTAGTTGTAGAGCTGGTACATGGAGGTCGCGAGGACCGCCAGAATCAGGAGGATGGGGACGAGACGGGGCTTCCATGGCGAAAGCACCGACTGCAGCAGCGCGAAGGAATGATAGATTCCGTAGGCGATCAGCAGGTAGACGGGTGCAAGGAGCAGCATCGAGCGGGACAGATTGGGCAGTCCGATGCCCGCCATGAGCCCGGGTACGAGACCGATCCCGAAGAGGAGGAGCAGCAGGCCGGGAAGCGCCTTCCGCTTGAAGATCAGGTGATAGAGGCAGAAGGCGATCCCGAGCAGAAGGAAGGGCACGAGGAATTTGGGATAGAGGACGACATCGCCGGTATAGAAGCTGTTGGCGATGTTCACGTTCAGGTAGTGCTTGCTGTCGTTGAATCCCAGAAGCTGGTTGTACAGGCACCCCACGTTCCGCTTCAGCATCTCGATCAGAAGAGGGATGTTGTACGAGCCGTCGGATGACTTCGCGATATTGTTCAGGGCTTCTCCGCGTGCATTGAAGAACTGCTTGAAGGAGTCCGGATATCCGGAGAGCTGGATGGACACGACGAGCGCGACGGTCGAGAAGAAGACGATGGAATTCGTCCTGTCGATCCGGAACGAGGCATAGAAGGCGATCACGATCAGGACCAGGAAAATGAGCCTCAATGCCACGTATCCATAGGGCAGAAGGGCGACGGACAGGCCCGCGGCGATCGCGAAGGCCAGAGAACGCGTGCGTCCGTGCATCAGGAGCAGCATCGAGACGGCAATCAGATACATGCCCGTGCTGACGCCGAAGATGCCACCGGACCTTGCGTAGAGCAGATGCCAGGGGGATAGGGCGAGAAGCGCGAGGAAGATGAGGATAAGGTTGCGAGGAAGGAATTTCTTCAATCCGAAGTAGGCAAGCAGCAGCGCCAGGAATTCGAACAGGGCGGGGAAGATCCTGACGCCCAAGAGCGTCAGTCCGAAGAGCCGAAGGCCTGCATCGATGAAGAACGAGTACACCGGTGAAGTGTATGCCTGATGGGTGTACATCGCAGTCCAGGTCCACGTCACGATCTTCGAAGCGTCGATGTGGTCGAAGATCTTGTCGGCCTGCACGTGGATCATGTGTTCGACGATGTCGTTGAAGTAGGCGGGATAGGAACCGAGCCGCCAGACAAGGGCGAAGAAGATCGCCAGGAAGACGCACAGGGTCACGCGGGAGCGCTTCATGCGCGACCAGGTCCTCTTCGCCCACGCCATGCAGCGGGAACGCTCCTTGGCGTCGTCCGGCAGAGACGTCGAGGAATCGGAGACCAAGAACATCTGGTCCAGGCACTCCTCGAGTCCTGGTCCTGGAATCCGTTCCTTCGTCTTCTTGTCCATCGATACTCTCCCCTTCGCCGAAGCGGAACAGCCGATCCAGACGGGATGGAACACGATGGATTGATTCTAGCAGGAGTACTTTGCCTTTTGTAGGCGGTTTTCATACCATTGCAGGGCATTCGAAGGGACGAATGCGAAGCCGAAGTCCCCCCGAAGCCTTGGGAGCGGCTTCGACGGGACTTCGGCGGGGACTCGGCATGCATGGATTCCCTGCGGTCTGCCGAACCTCTCGTGGCGAATCGTGCGCCCTACTTCCTCAGGGCCAGCGCCGCCTCGATCGCGTCGGCGAACACCTGGAGGCCTTCGCGCAGCGGCTCCTCGGTGATGACCAGCGGGGGGACGACCTTGATCGTCGCGCCGGCGCCGACGGGGGCGAAGAACATGAGGCCGCTCTCGACCGAGATGCGCACGATGTCGTGGGCCAGGTCGGGGTCGATCTCCTTGGAGCCCTTCTGCGTGAAAACGAGGCCCCAGGCGAGGCCGACGCCGTACACGCAGCCGATGACGTCCGCGTGCTTCTTCTGGAGACCCTTGAGGAACGTGCGGCAGATGCCCTCGAGCCGGGCGGCGTTGCCGATCAGGTCGTTGGCCATCATGTATTCGATGTTCGCCAGCGCGGCCTCGGCGCAGACGGGATTGCCCGTGTGCGTGCTGGTCATCTCGTTCGGCCCGTACACGTCCATGACGTCGGCGCGGCCGATGACGGCGGACAGCGGAAGCGAGCTGGTGATGCCCTTGCCGCAGCACACGAGGTCGGCCGCGACGCCGTAGTGCTGGTACGTGAAGAGCTTGCCCGAGCGGCCGAAGCCCGACTGGACCTCGTCGAAGGTGATCAGGGCGCCGTGCTGGTCGCAGAACTTCCGCAGGCGCTTCACGAAGCCGACGGGCATGAGCTGCACCCACCCGCCCTGGAAGGACTCGGGCATGAAGCCCGCGATGTCGTCGTAGGCGATCTTCTGCTCGTCGAGGTACGCGAGCCAGTTCGACCAGCACTTGTCGTCCGAATAGTCGGCGCGGGACTCGTCGGCCCACTCGTACTTGAACGCGTTCGGGAACGGCACGGTGTGCATGTCGGGGTCGTGGTTCACGATCCAGACCTTGCCCTTCGGCGAGCCGCCGGCCATCTGGGCACCCATCGTGCGGCCGTGGAAGTCGTCGGCGAAGGTGATGATCTTGATCTTCTTCTTGCCGCCGGAGATCTTCTGGCCCCAGGTGCGCATGAGCTTGATCGCGCACTCGGTCGCCTCGCCGCCGGTCGTCAGCAGGAACACCTTGTCGAGCCCCGCGGGCGCGATCTCGGATAGCTTCTTCGTGAGCTTCATGCGGGCTTCGCTCGGGAAGCAGTAGTTGTGCAGGAGGCCGTGCTCGACCTGGTCGAGGATGGCCTGCTTGACCGCGGGGTTGCCGTGGCCCGAGTTCGTGACCAGCACGCCGGAGCTGAAGTCCAGCCACTTGTTGCCGTAGCGGTCGTACACGTTGATGCCGTCGGCGCGGTCCCAGACCACCAGCGGCTGGCCGGACATGGACCGGGGCTCGTACTTGCGGAGCTCCGCGATGATGTCGAGCGACGGCTGGTTCGGGATGTCGGTGACGATCGTGCGGTACTTCGTATGCACCTGCGGGACCTTGCGGGAGACCATTTCAAAACTCTTCGCCATTTCCTTCCACTCCTTCTTTTGTCGAGCCGTATCCGGCCAGTTCGCGAAATACAGGTAGACCAGGGGTTCGGGGGAGATGCAGGTTATCTGGTGGACGAAGTTCCTGGGCACGTACGCGACGCAGCCGCCTCCGACCTCGTGGGACTCGTCGCCGACGCGCAGGCTGGCGCGGCCCGAGAGGATCACGTAGATCTCCTCCTCGTCGGGGTGCAGGCCCTCCGGGCTCTTCTCGCCGGGCTGGACCGTCACGCGGCCGAGGCAGATCGTTTCGGTGAGGGGGCGGTCGAACAGGATTTTCTCCCGTTGCGGTTCGTCCCCGGGCTGGTCCCAGATGCGGTTCAGATGCATGCGTCCGTCCTCCTCAGGTCGTCGGGATGAGCCCGCTCGCGAGGGCCCACTGCAGCAGGGACACGGTCACGACGGAGGCGAAGGTGGTGAGTCCGATGATCGAGGCCATCAGCTCCTCGTCGGTGTCCATCTCGCAGGCCATGATGTAGCTCGAGACGGACGTGGGCATCGCGGTGAGGACGAGGTTGACGGCGAGGTCGCTGCCGCGCAGGCCGAAGACGAAGTAGGACAGGACGAAGGCGATCGCGGGCAGGGCCAGCAGTTTGGCCGCGGCGACGGCGAGAACGGGGCGCAGGTTCGCGAGGAGCTTGCCGATCTCGAGCGAGCAGCCGATGGACAGCAGCGCGAGGGGCAGCGACGTGCCGGCGAGCAGGGCGAGCGTCTGGTCGACGAGGCCCACCGAGAGGACCGGGATGCGCAGGTACGCGACGAGCAGCGCGAGGAACGAGGAGAGGACGATCGGGTTGGTGACCAGACCGAGCAGCTTGGCCCCGAGCTCCTTGAGGCGCGAGCCGCCGGCGCGGGTGCCGTAGGTCTCGAGGGCGACCGCCGACAGGATCACGGACAGCGGCGAGTCGAAGCCGTTGACGACGGCCGCCCGGCTCATCGCCTGGGCGCCGTAGAAGCCGTTGACGACGGGCAGCCCGAGGTACCCCTGGTTCGAGCGGAAGGAGCCCATGTGCAGGGCGCCGCGCTTGTGCCGCGCCTTGAGCAGCATCACCGCGCCGAACGAGAGGACGAACATGATGCCAGTAGAAGACAGGTTGGCGGCGACGAGCGGCAGGTCCATCGTCGTGCGGAAATCGAAGGAGGCGATCGAGCGGAACGTGAGCGCGGGGAAGGCGGCGTAGAAGACGAACTTCGACAGGAAGTTCTTCACGTCGTCGGTGATGAACCCCTTCCGGCGCAGCCCGAAGCCGGCCGAAATGAGGAGGAAGATCGGGACGATGATCGAGAGGATCGCCATGCCGCCGTCCGCTCCGCCTGCTCTGCCCTGCCCCGTCCGCCTCTACTCGAAGCGGATGTTCATGTCTTCGTCGAACACGACGAACTTCGAGCCGTTGTCGACGCTCATGCGCACGGCGTTGTTGATCGCGACGCCGACCAGCGCCTGGCGGGGCAGCGCGCGGGTCTCGCCCATCACGGCCAGCATCTTCTTCCTCTCGGCCAGCGCGGCCTCGGGGCTCAGTCCCTGCGTCGCGAGGCTGAGGCGCCGGACGTCGTTGACGCCCTGCACGATGCTGTCGTAGCCGTAGCCGACGTTGTCGACCTCGCCGGGGAAGTCCCAGCTGTCGTACTGCTTGAAGAAGTTCGGGTTGAAGTCCTCGTAGCCCTTGGCGTCGGTCACGAAGTGCGTGTTGCGGTTCTTGTGGTCCGCCCAGTACTCGCCCTGGGTGCCGAGTAGCATCATGCCCTGGTTGGTCATCGCGCTGTTCTTCGGATTATTGACCCACGACGTCTGGATCCAGAACGCGGAACCGTCCTCCCACTCGATCGTGGCCTGCACGGCGTCGTACGCGTTCTTGCCCTGCGTGGGCAGGAATTTCTTCTGGCCGTAGGCGACGAGGCGCTTCGGCTTCAGGCCGGTGACGAAGTAGTAGGCGTCGGCGTAGTGCACGCCGATGTACTCGAAGGACGAGCTCTTCTCGGCCCAGTCCTTGAAGACGTCGAGGGCCATGTACTTGGGCTCCTCGATCCAGGCGTGGCCGTGGAGCATCTCGCCGAGCTCGCCCTTGCGGAAGCGGTAGCGGGCGGCGCGGACCGAGCGGTCGTGGCGCTTGTGGTAGTCGGTGAGGATGTAGAGGCCCTTCTCCTCGGCGAGCGCGATGATCTTCCTCGCCTCGTCGACCTTCAGGCACAGGGGCTTCTCGACGATGCAGTGGCGGCCGGCCTCGAGGGCGGCCATGATCACGGGCGTATGCAGGTGGTCGGGAGTCGCGACGACGACGACGCCGGTCTCGGGCAGCGCGCGGATCGCGTCCTTGAACATGTCGGGGAAGCGCTCGGCGGTGCCGAGCACATCGGGGTCGGGATAGCCCTTGAACTTCGGGAACATCCCCTGCAGGTCGCGGATGATGTCGCCCGTGAGGGAACTGATCGAGATCTCTCCGACGCGGCCGTAGCGCTGTTCCTGGAACAGCGTGGGCAGCACGACTTCCTTGCTGATCATCCCGCCGCCGACGACGAGGACGTCCGGTCTCTCCGCAGTGCTCATGGTGGTTCCCTCCTTTGGGGTACGTCCTGCGCCCGGGGCGCAATCCGGCGGATAGCAATCGATTACTACGATTCATAGAGATACTATCACATCGCATCGCGCGCGGGAATCCCCCTCGGGTGCTTTTCTGCGGAAAGGGGGCGCGGTGCGCGATCGACGTCCCTGGCAGGGAGAGGAACCGGAGGGCGAACGCCGGCAGAATCGAAGACGCTCCCGGAGGACCCTCGCCCATGGTAGACTTGACGCAGCGCGCGGGAATCGGCCCTCGCGGAACGGACCGAAGGAGACCTCCCATGGCGGACGAGACGACGACCCTTCCGGAAGCGATTCCCACGCCGACCCCCGCGACCTCCCCCTCCCCCGCGTCTCGCAGGCGCCCGAGGGCCTGGCTTCGGATCCTCGGCGGCGCACTCGCCGTCGTGCTCGTGGCGGCCGCCGTCGTGCTCGCCTTCTTCCGCCTCCCCGCCTACCGCCTCCTCGTCGGGGACCACGCCTTCGTCGTCGCCGTCGAGAAGCAGAACGTCAAGGTCGCGCTGCAGACGGTCGGCCAGTCCTACGCCGCCGCCGTCAAGGCCGCGCAGGACGCCCTGGCCGCAAAGGACGCCGGCCCGTCCGCGGCCCCGAAGCCCTTCCGCGTCCAGGGCACGGCGACCTTCGGGCTCGACGACGCCTTGCTCTCGAACCTCGGCGCGATGGACGCGACCGGCTCGGCGGCCGTCGCCGACGCGGTGCGCAAGCTCAAGCTCGGCTTCGACTCCGACACCGCGCCCCAGGGCGGCGCGTCGCGCACCGACCTGACGATCGGCCTCGGAAGCTCGGAGCTCGTCAAGGCCGGCCTCGTCGCGCTGTCCGACGGCCGCATCGTCGTCGACGCGCCCGCCCTCCTGTCGCACCTCCTCGTCCTTTCGCCGTCCGAGCTGACGTCCCTCGCCGGTTCGTCGGGCCTGCCGACGGGTGCCGTCTCCCTGCCGACCGCGCAGTTCCCGTCGGTCCTCAAGGACCTCACGGTCGATGGCCCGGCGCTCTCGAAGTCGTTGGCCGCCTACGCGGACCTCTACGCCGCGGCGCTCGACCAGGGCACGATCGACTCCCTCGGCGCGCAGGACGTCACCATCGGCGACGTCTCGGTCTCCTGCCTCGCGATGCGCTCCACGCTGACGGGCGAGCAGTTCGCCTCGATGCTGCGGTCCATCCTGTCGCACGCCTCCACCGACCAGGTCCTCTACGACAATACCGTCGGGGCGGTGCGCACCGCCCTCCACGCCGTCGTCGCGGCCGCGGCCTCCGGCGAGGACACGACATCCCTGCAGAACGCCTACGACGCGCTGCCGACATTCGCGGCCTGGACCTCCGCCCTCGCCGACGCCGCCCAGGGCGTGACGGCGGGCAGCGTCGACCTCGCTTCGTTCCGACAGACGCTCGACATCGCCACGGACGGCCGCGTGATCTCGCGCACGATCGAATTCGTTCCCGCTTCGGCCCAGGCCGACGGCACGACCACGGTGCTGTTCGCCCAGCTGCCCTTCAAGACCGGCTCCGGCACCGCGACGCACGTCTCGCTTCATATCGGCGGCGCGCAGGCCTTCGACCTCGTCTCCAAGGCCACCCTCGGCGCGAAGTCCGAGGTCTCCGGCACCGTGTCCCTCGACCTCGCCGCGCTCCAGGCAAGCGCGAACGCCGGATCGACCTCGGTGTCGGCCACGGGCGTCGTGACCCTCGCCTACGACGCGGCGACCGACCTCGCGGCCCAGAAGACCGACGTGACGTTGACGCTCTCCGCGAAGGCCGACTGGCTCCCGCCCGCTGACACGCTCACGCTGGAGGTCCACAATCAGGGGAACGCCGTCGACAGCGGGACGACCACGGTCGGCCTCGCCTTCGAGTCGGCGGAGGGCAAGGCCAGCGCGGATCTCTCGATGACCCGCCTCCCCGCCCAGGCCTTCGACGGGGTCCAGCCCACCGCCGACAACTCGATCGACCTCGCGGCCCTGACCTCGGACGACGCGACGGTGCTGCAGACCGACCTCGCGACGGACGCCCCGAAGATCCTCGCGTTGGTCCAGAAGGAGGCCCCGGACTTCTACGCGTGGATCGTGTCGGGCCTGTCGGCGGGCTGACGCCTTCTCGACCTCAACCGCCCATCCACTTGACCGCAGGCCCCGTTATACAGTACGCTCGCTTCATGAGCAACTTGATCGAGATCGTCCTTCACTTCAACAAATGGCTGAACGACCCGGCCAACCAGGGCGCGATCATCTACATCGTGCCCTTCCTGCTGATCTTCTGCGAGACGGGCCTGTTCTTCACGCCCTTCCTCCCCGGCGATTCCCTGATCTTCGCCGTCGGGGCGCTGTGCGCCTCGTCGGGAATGAAGCTCTGGATCGCGGCGCCGCTGATCCTCGCGGCCGGCATCCTCGGGGACACTTCGAACTACAACATCGGGCGCATGCTCGGACCGCGCGTCTTCCGCAACGAGAAGATCCGGTTCCTGAACCCCGCCTACCTCCAGCGAGCGCACGAGTTCTATGAAAAGCACGGCGCCGGCACCGTCGTGCTGGGGCACTTCTTCCCCATCATCCGCACCTTCGTCCCCTTCGTCGCCGGCATGGGCACGATGACCTTCGTCCGCTTCCTCCGCAGCAACGTGATCGGCGTCGCGATGTGGGTGACCCTGTTCCTGACCCTCGGCTGGTTCGTCGGCACGATTCCGTTCGTGCAGGACCACTTCGGCATCGTCGAGATCCTGATCATCGCGATCTCCTGCATCCCCGCCGCCATCACGTTCTTCAAGGAACGCGCGGCCGGGAAGGCCCGCAAGGCGCTGGCCGCCGCGGAGGCCGCCGCTGCGTCCTGCGAGTTCCAGGACAAGTGAACGGCATCCTCGTCTCGGCCATCTCCACCGCACTCCGCGCTCTCGGCGTCCCCGTCCAGCTCGGAGCGGGCACGGACGTCTCGGTCCGCACCGAGTTCCTCGATGCGGGCTGGGGTACGGGCGACAAACGCATCGACTATGAGGCGCTCGTCTTCGTCGACGATGCGGAGCAGACGGTCTTCCTCTACGAGAAGACCGCCGAGACCGGCTCGGGCTTCTCCTTCGGGAGCAGTTCCGAGTCGTCGTTCCAGAGCGGCGCGACGCTGTTCCGCAAGGTGAAGGGCGTCCAATACTCCACGGACGGCAAGGCCTACGAGTACAAGCTCGACCTCGGATCCATCCCCAAGGCCGTGAAGGAGACCGCGAAGCAGCACGGATTCAAGTGCAGGACGGTCCTGAGCCGCGACAAGGCGCTCTGGCCCGCCGGGTACGCGCCGGTCCCGCCCGCGCAGGGGCACTGGGGATTCTGCTCGAATTGCGGTTCGCCGCTCTCGGCGGGGGCCCGTTTCTGCACGAAGTGCGGGGCGCCGACCCAGCCGGGACGGAACTAGGCGCGCTCCAGCTCGAACCAGAACGTGCTTCCCTCCCCGACCTGGCTCACGACGCCGAACCGCGCGCCGTGCGCCTCGAGGATGCGCTTCACGATGGACAGCCCGATGCCGGACCCCACGACGCTCCTCCGGTGCGGTTCGCCGCTCTTGTAGTAGCGCTCCCAGATCGCGTCCTGCTCCTCCGGGGGGATGCCCCTGCCGGTGTCGGACACTTCGAAGCGCACCCGCCCTTCTGCATCCGTGACGCGGATGCGGACGGTCCGGTCGGCCCCGGCATAGTTGACGGCGTTGCCCACCAGGTTGTAGACCACCTGCTGCATCCGGACCGGGTCCGCGCGGACGAGGGCCGGTCCGTCGCACGAGAAGGCGAAGACGGTGCCTTCCTTCTCCGTGTAGATATGGAACCGCTCCAGGATGCGGCCGACCATCTCCCCGAGGTCCAGGACCACGCGGACGGGGGACTCGTTGTCCGACTCGGCGCGGGAGAGGTCGAGCACGTCGGAGACCAGCGCACCGAGCCGGTCCGACTCCTCGATGATGACCTTCAGGTGCGCCTCGCGGCGCTCCCGGTCGTTGCCGGACAGGTCGCGGATCATCTCGGCGTAGGCCTTGACCATGGTCAGCGGCGTCCGGAGGTCGTGGGAGATGTTGCCGACGAGCTCGCGACGCAGGTCCTCGGTCCTCGAGAGCTCCGCCGCCGCGTCGGCGAGCGTGTGGTCGAGCTGGTCGACTTCCGTGTAGGCGCCCTTCCCCGCGGGTCGGCGGTACCGGCCCTGCGCGAGGGACGCCGCGGCCTTCGTGATGCGGACGATGGGGTCGGAAATCGGCTTGGACAGGAGGACCGCCGCCACGAGGGCCAGCAGGAGCGAGAGCGCGGTCGCGTAGAGCATCTGCTTGCCGAGCACCGTCGAAGTGGCGTCGTCCGGGTTGAGCGGCGAGCCGACGTAGAGCAGCGCCCGGTTCCCCTGGGCGTCGACGACGACCGAGCCGTAGACGAGGATGGAACCCTCGACGCGCGCGTCCTGGACCGTGTAGGTGACCGGCGCCGTCGACGCGAGGACGCGGGTCCTGAAGTCGTCGAACCGGACGAGGTCGCGGGTGCTGGCGCGGTCGTCCTCGTCGGAGATGGCCAGCAGGTTCCCGTCGAAGTCGAAGACCTCGATGTCGATTCCCTGGTTGAAGGAGGTCTGCAGGATCAGGTCCGAGAAGCCGTCGTTCCCGTAGGCCGCGCGCGTCTGCTCCGCCGTCCGCACGATCTCGCGGGTCTTCATGGCCGCGTAGGAGGTGCCGAGGAACAGCGATTGGAACAGCCACAGCGAGGCCATGAGGCCGGCGGCGAAGAGGACCAGGAAGAGGGACAGCCGGAAGCGGAGACTGCGCCTATCCGCCATCGTAGCGGTACCCGACCCCGCGGAGCGTCGCGATGCGGCAGCGGTAGCGGCCGAGGTGCCCGCGCAGCAGCTTGACGTGGGTGTCGACGGTGCGCGTGTCCCCGAAGAAGTCGTAGCCCCAGACCTCGTTCAGCAGCTTCTCGCGGGAAAGGCAGAGGTTGCGGTTGCGGACGAGGCACACGAGGAGGTCGAATTCCTTGGGCGGCAGGTCGACGCGGACCTCGTCGATCCAGAGCCGGCGGCCGAGGGGGTCGAGGACGAGCCCCGCATCGGTCCAGTTCGCGGACGGGCCGGAGTCCGCGGCGACGGGCGGGTCCGGCGCAGGAGCCGGCGGCTCGTGCGGACGGTTGCGCTGGAGGATCACGTGGAGGCGGGCCATGACCTCCTTCGGGGAGAAGGGCTTGACCACGTAGTCGTCGATGCCGAGTTCGAACCCGAAGAGCTTGTCGTAGATCTCGCCCCGCGCGGAAAGCATCAGGACGGGGACCGGCTTGGTCTTCCGGATCTCCTTGATCGCGGAGAAGCCGTCCAGGCGGGGCATCATGACGTCCATCACGATCACGTCGAAGTCGCGGGTCCGGCAGATCTGGACGGCCTCGATGCCGTCCCGGGCCTCGGCCACGTCGAAGCCTTCGAAGGCGGCGTATTCCTTCAGCACTTCGCGGATCCGGTCCTCGTCGTCGACGATCAGCACCCTGTCCAAGACGCGTCCCCCTCTAGGCCCTCATGATACCACAGCGGCCTTGGAGAGGGCGTTCGCGACGGCGCCGTCGATGCCGCGGCTGCTGTAGGTGGCGCCGCCCACGATGTCGGTGACCGCGGCCTGCTTCCCGAGGACGAGCCGGGACAGGGCGCCGAAGGCCCGGGAGAACCACGAGCGGCTGTCCCCGGTCGAGACCGGGACGACGGAGGCGACGCGGCCGCCGACGATGGTCACCGAGACCGTCGTGGTCTGGTTGCGGAATCCGATGCCGGACCCCTGGTAGGTCCCGTCCTTGTATTTCGCGGCGCCCGCGGCCGCCGTCGGGACCTGGGTCGGCGCGGCCCGGGACGGCGCGGCGCCCGAGGCCTCCGGCGGGACCTTGGTCGGCGCGGCGCCCTGCCCGGCGCCGTCGGTCGCGCTGTTGAGCGAACCGGACCGGCTCGAAATGGAGGTCGAGGAGAGGGCGCCGGTCGCGCCGCCGCCGAAGGATCCGGAGAGCGCGAGGCCCGCGACGGCCATCGAGACGACGACGGCCAGCGCGGCGACGAGGGGCCTGACCTTGCGGCTCGCGGCCAGTGGCACGATGTTCCGCCGCGGGCAGGCCTCGACGCAGGCCATGCACTGGATGCATTCGCCGGAGGTGACCACCTCGGTCTTGTAGAGTTCGAGGCCCATGGAGCATCGGTTGGTGCAGACGCGGCAGCGCCCGCACTTCTCGGTCGGCTTCGACAGGGTCAGGAAGCGGCTGCGGGAGACGAGCGAGAACATGGCGCCGAGGGGGCAGAGGTATCGGCAGAAGAAGCGGTCGACGTAGATCGAGCCGACGGTGACCAGGAGCAGCAGGAAGGCGCCGACGGGCACGGCGGCCGCCGCGGAGCCGAAGTCGGGGAGCGGGCCGGAGGAGGCGATCATGCCGAACGCGTCCCAGGGGCTGGTGGAGGAGAGGTCGGGTCCGCCCGGCAGCAGCGCGAAGACGACCGGGACCAGGAGGACGGCGTATTTCAAGCATCTCAGCCGACGGTCCGGCTTTTCGCCGACGTAGCGCTTGTCGCGGGTGAGCCAGGCGCCGAGCCTGCGGACCAGGTCGCCGTAGGAGCCGAAGGCGCACATCCAGCCGCAGAAGACCCGGCCGACGAGGAGGGCGGAGCCGAGAAGCAGAAGCAGGGTCAGGAGCTGGGGCGCGATTGTGGCCACGTCGAGGGACTTCCCGTCGACCACGGAGCGGACGATCAGGCGGAAGACGTCGTAGGCGTCGATGAAGAGGATGGGGACCAGCAGGAAGGACGCAATGCGGCTGACCGTGCGGGCCACCCGGATCCAGGCGGGCTTCTTCCGCTTCTTCCCCTTCTGCGGGGCTGCGATGTCCGTGGTCGCCAATCCTTCATCCCCCTTCGCCGGTCGGGCTTCGACCCTTCCGACTCCATGATGGGGCGGCGCGGTGTAGGGCGCGTGACGGACCCGGAGCCGCTCCGTGAAGTTTTCTTCACACGGGGAGCGGCTCCACGGCCTGGTCCCTCAGTCGCTTCTCCCCTTCGAGCTTCGCGATGGGCCCGATGTCCTGGGTGACCTCGAGCGTCCCGAGGAATTCCCCGGACTCGCTGCGCACGGCGAAGTAGCGGATATAGACGAACTTCGGCCCCATCCGGATCCAGAAGTCCTCGTGGTCCTTCTTCCCGCTGCGGAAGTCGTCGACGATCTGCTGGACGACGTGGACGCTGGCCGGCGGGTGGCAGTTGACGACCTTGCGGCCGATGACCTCGGGCGTGCGGGCGAAGATGCGCTCCTTGCCGGCCGAGAAGTACTTCACGGTGTCGTCCTTGTCGACGA
The DNA here is from genome assembly GCA_903835065.1 of uncultured Eubacteriales bacterium. Classification (GTDB taxonomy): domain Bacteria; phylum Bacillota; class Clostridia; order Saccharofermentanales; family UBA5734; genus CAILLO01. Next base: position 31,442 of record CAILLO010000011.1, on the reverse strand, counting down.
AGGTGACGTCGAAGGGCAGCGCATTGAGCATCGCGACGATCTCGCGCGGGTGGAGGGATCCGGTGGGCATGACGAGCGATCCGAACGACGGGGGGCGCTTCGTCCCGGTCGCGGAGGCGTCGCCGGCTTGCCCGGGCGCGGCGTCCTCCGTGGCGGGCTCGGCCCACGCCGGCACCCGGTCGACCAGGCAGTAGCCGATCTCCGCGAACGACCTCGCGACGCCCCGCCACTCCGCCTCGGTCAGCTTTTCTTGCAGCATGGGCAGCAGGATGTTCTCCTCCTTGAAGACCATCTCCCGGATCCTGTCGACCGCGAGCTCGACCCGCGTCCTCACGATCCCGACGGGCTCGTCGTCGACGGCCCGGCGGGCGTCCTTGAGCAGCGCGCGGATCTCGTCGTCGACGCCCCACATGACTTTCGGCGGCGCCGTGATGTCGTGCTTCTCGAGCAGCGGGAACAGGACGTTCTCCTTCTTCGAGTAGTGCAGGTCGACCTTCGCGAGCTGGCCGAGGTCGCGGATCAGGGCGGGCAGGGCGGTCGGGTCGCCGGCGTCGGACCAGCGGGCCAGGTCGGGGAGCAGCGAGGACTGGACCAGGCGCTCCAGGCCGCGGTTCTCGGCGCGGAGTACCCAGACGGGATGGCCCGGGATCTCCGACGTATCGCGCGGGGCGTGGATCCGGGCGATCGAGCCCTTGAAGACCGACGCGTGGACGTCGCACAGGCGCTGGACCTCGGAGACGGGCATGCCGTCCTGGATCAGGGCCTGCTCGACGTCGGAGATCTCGGTGGCGGACACGTCGCCGAAGGTCTCCTGGAACTTCGCCTTGACGTCGTCGACGGACTTACCGTCGTGCAGCTCGGAGATGAGCTCCTTGAGGACGTTGCGGCGCACTTCGCGGTTGTTGATCAGTTCGCTCATGTCAGGCCTGCTTTCCCACGGTGAATCCGTGCTTCTCGAGTTCCGAGACGATCGCGCCCAGGCCGATCTTCTTCAGGGCCGCGCCCTTGGGGAGGGTCGTTAGCCGTCCGGCGGTGGCGAGCATCCCCGGCTTCACGATGTCGACGAAGCCGAGGTCGAGGACGGGGCGTTCGGACTCCATGGCGGCGCCTCCGGGTCAGACGCCCTGCAGCAGGATGTTGTTCTCGAGGTGGATGTGCTGGAACAGGTCCGCCTCCATCGTCTCGAGGTCCTTCAGCAGGCGGCGGAATGTCGGGCAGGCGTCCTCCGGCGGCGCGTAGTCATGCATGAGGCGGCGCATCGTGCGCAGGGCCTCGCCGGCGGCGGTGTGCTCGTCGCGGATGACCTGCGCGAGGGCGCGGGTCTCGGCGCCGGGGTGCCCCTGGCCGTCGGTCACGCCCGGGAAGAGCATCGTCTCCTCCTTCACCAGGTGCTGCTCGAGGTCGGTGCGCAGGGCGCCGAAGACGGCGTGCAGCTGGAAGAGCTCGGGGTGGTTGCGGCCGTGGGCGCGCAGGACCAGTCCGAGCCGCTCGGAGATCTCCGGCAGGGCCTCCTGCAGGTACGCATGGTGGCGGGCCTCGATGTGGTCGACGAGGTCGGCGGGCGCGAAGGCGCGGAAGTCGGTGGCGTCCGTGAGCGCGGCGGCCTTGCACTGCGCGTCGTAGAGGGCGCGGTCGACGGTGTCGGCGTCGAGCCCGGCCTCGCGGACGGCTTCCTCGAGCGGGCGGCCGCCGCCGCAGCAGTAGTCGATGCCGAAGCGCTTGAAGACCTGCGCGGCTTCGGGCAGTTCCGCGACGATGCTTCCGATCGTGCGTTCCATCCAGTCGTTTTCCATGGTCATGACCTCCCGTAGGTTCCAGATCGCGCATCGCGCGCCTCTTCGTTCTGGTCCCATCGTACCGGGTCCGGCCGGATAAGGATGTGATTGCAATCACGGAGGGGCGTCGGGTGGCGGGCGAGCGGCGGCGTCTTCCTGCGGGTCCTACCCCGCGAGCTCCTCGAGCGCCTTCATGTCGCGGATCAGGATGTGGCGCGCGCCGACGGAGCGGATCATGCCCTCGTCCTCGAGCATGCCGAGCTTGCGGCTCACCGTCTCGCGGGCGATTCCGATGTAGTTGGCGAGGCCCTCGCGGCTGAGCGGCATGCGCACGAGCGTGCCGTCGTCCTGCTTCGCGCCGTACTTGCCGGCGAGCTCGAGCAGCACCGCGCCGATGCGGGACTCGAGGCTCCGGACGCCCATGTTGCGGACCGAGTTCTCGAGGTGGCTCATGCGCCAGCCGAGTTCGCTGATGATCCGAAGCCCGATGTCGGGGTTGTCGGCCAGCAGCTGCTGGAAGTCCTTCTTGTAGAGAAAGCAGAGCCGGCAGGGCTCGAGCGCGGTCACGGCATAGACCGCGGGGCGGTCGAAGAGGAGGTTCTGCTCGCCGAAGAAGTCGCCCTCGGAGAACACATAGAGGATCTGCTCCCGGCCATCCGCGGTGAAGCGGCTGGCCTTGACGGAGCCGCCGTTGAGGATCGCGACGTAGTCGGGGTGGCTCCCCTCCTCGAGAATCGTCTCGCCCTTCTCGTAGCTTCGGTGCAGGGTCTTCCCCGCGATCTTCTCGAGCTGGTCGACGGCGAGCGAAGCGAAGATCGGGATGCCGTGCGTGCAGAGCTTCTCGAGGCAGTGCGCGCAGTGCTGCCCGCAGCTGCAGGAACGGCTGGCGGGCGCGGACGATGCCATGCGCGTCAGCCGAGCTCCACGATCACGTCGCTGCCGTCCACCCGGACCTTGTACGACTTCGCGTCATTGACGCGAATCGAAATGAAGGCGATCTTCGCATTGCCGACGTTCCGGCCGGTCGCGAGCTCGAACGAGGCGCCGTGGTTCGGGCACGAGACGCGTCCGCCCTCCAGCCGGCCGCCGGACAGCGAGCCGCCGAGATGCGGGCACTTGTCGTCGAGCGCGTAGTAGGTCCCGTCGACGTTGGCGAGGAGGATATGTCGGTTGCCGGCGTCGATGCGCTTCATCTGGCCGGGCATGAGTTCGTGGGTCTGGGCGATCTTCAGGGTCTCCATGGCGCACCTCCCGTGTTTCCTGGATGCCTCCATCTTACGCTTCCGTCCCGTCCGGCGCCATGCCTGGCCGAAGGGGCCGGCTCACGGTCCGGCGTCTGTGGAAATTTCCTTTCGCGAGGGAACGATTGCACGAACCTCCGGCTCTGGATATTGCCTTCCCGGCGGATTATCATGGGGGACATGATCGATGTCGTCGCCCTCGGAGAACTCCTGATCGACTTCACCCCCGCAGGCGTCTCGTCGGCCGGGAACGCCCTGTTCGAGCGCAACCCCGGCGGTGCGCCCGCCAACGTCCTGGCTGCGGTGACCCGCCTCGGCGGCACGGGCGCCTTCATCGGCAAGGTCGGCGACGACGCGTTCGGCCGCTACCTGAAGACCGTGCTGGACGGGCTCGGAGTCGATTCGCGCGGCCTGCGCTTCACGAAGGAGGCCGACACGACGCTGGCCTTCGTGCACCTCGACGACCGGGGAGACCGCAGCTTCAGCTTCTACCGCCGTCCCGGCGCCGACACGACCCTGAAGATCCAGGAGGTCGACACGACGCTCGTCGACCAGACCCGGATCTTCCACTTCGGCTCCCTGTCCCTGACGGACGAGCCCGCCCGCCGGGCGACGCTCGCGACCGCGGCAGCGGCGAAGTCCAAGGGAGCGCTCGTCTCCTACGACCCGAACTGGCGGCCCGCGCTCTGGGAGAGCGAGGCCGCGGCGAAGAGCGGCATGCTGTCCGGTCTCCCCTTCGCGGACATTCTCAAGGTCTCCGAAGTCGAACTCGAATTCCTGACCGGCGAGAGGGACCTCGCGGCCGGCGGCCGGAAGCTCTTCACGGGCGACCTGCGGCTGCTGCTCGTGACCCTCGGTCCGAAGAAATGCTACTTCCGGTGCGCGAAGGGCACGGGGCTCGTCCCGACGTACGACGTGGACGTGGTCGACACGACCGGCGCGGGTGACGCCTTCCTGGGCGGGCTGCTCTTCCGGATCGCCCGCAGCGGCCGCAGGTTCTCCGAGCTGTCCTTCGACGAGATCGAGGAGATGGTCGATTACGCCAACGCGGTCGGGAGCCTGTGCGCGACGAAGCGCGGCGCGATTCCCGCGATGCCCTCGCCCGAGGAGGTCGAGGCCTGTCGCTCCGGCGTTCCGAAGCTGGTTCCGGTCTGAACCCCAGGGTCCTTCAGGCCCGCCCTTCCGAATGTCCGTCGTCGAACCCGGTCGTGACGTGCGCCATGTCGCAGAAGGGCTTGTTCTTCGACCGGCCGCAGCGGCACAGCGCCACGCGGTTGCGCACCTCGTAGGTCGTGCCGTCGGTGGATTCGACGGGGATCCCGCCCTTCACGAACAGGCTGGCGCTGCATTCGTTCTCCGGGTCCTGGGCGACCTCGATCGAGGGCGCGTAGTCGGGCTCGATCCGGCGGCCGTCCTTCTCGACGGCCACGAGGCGGCCCGACGGGCATTCGTTGGAGCCGATGATCGCCTCCCGCTTCTTGTGCGGATCGTCCGATTCCTCGACGAACTCCCAGACGTCGCCGGCCTCCCGGTGGCAGAACCGCGCGAAGGCGCAGCGGTCGTCGTCCAGCAGGTCGAGTCCCGGCCCGTACTCGATCTCCGCGCGGTCCTCGTAGGACCGGCGCGACGCCGTCTCCCGTCCCGAGAAGCCATTCGTCGCATGCGAGCCGTCGCAGAACGGCGGCGTCTTCGTCCCGCCGCAGCGGCAGAGCGCGTAGGATTCCGTCCGCGCGAGCAGGCGGCCCGGCACCAGCCGGTAGCCGTTGCCGTCCGGGGTGATCACCTGCTCGGACAGCGGGACGCCTCCGCCGACAAGATACGGGCCATCCGCCAGTATGCGGATCCTCGGACGCTTCTCCCCCTCCATCACGGTTTCGGGCCATCGGGAAGGGACCCGCTGGAAAGGAACGCGGCCGTCTCCTCCCAGTCCGGAATCGACTCGGCGGCGCCGGCGCGGGTCACGCAGATCGAGGCGGCGGCCGTCGCGTAGAGCAGGCAGGATTCGGCGTCGAGACCGCGCGCGACGCCCGCGAGGTAGAATCCGGTGAAGGTGTCGCCGGCGCCGGTCGTGTCGACGACGGGGACGGAGAAGCTCTTGAAGCGGAACTTGCGCTTGCCGTCGCCGAAGAGGACGCCGCGCTTGCCCAGCGTCAGGACGACTTCCTTGCCGTAGCCTTGCGCGATCAGGACGTCGACGATGCGGTCCGGGTCGTCGGTCCCGGCCAGCGTCGACCCTTCGATCTCGTTGACGAGCAGGGTGTGCACGAGATGCAGCGGGTACTGGACGAGGGCGGCGTCGGCGGGCGAGGCGTTGAAGCAGATCCTCATCCCTCGCTCGGAGCCCCTCTGGATCAGGTAGGCGACTTCGGAGATCTCGTTCTGGAGGACGAGCATGTCGCCCTTGCGGAAACCCTTCAGGGTCCGGTCGATGAACGTCTTCTCGATCACCCGGTTGGCGCCGCCGAACAGCAGGATCGCATTCTGCCCCTGCGAATCGACCTGGATCACGGTATGTCCGGTCCGAGCCTCGACGGTCTCGACGAGGTGGACGTCGACGCCGGCCTCCTTGAGCTGGTCGAGCAGCCGGCTGCCGTCGGGGCCGACGCGCCCCGCGTGGAAGACCTGGCAACCGGCGCGCGCGATCGCGATCGACTGGTTGAGACCCTTTCCGCCGCAATAGGAGCGCACGAAGAGCGGCAGAAGCGTCTCGCCGGGTTGGACGATGTGGTCGACCCGGTAGACGGTGTCCAGGTTCAGAGAGCCGAAATCGAGGATCTTCATGAATCCCTCCCGCAACCCGTCCGGCTCGCCGGACAGGCCCACTTCATGATTCCATTCTACCGCAACGGAGGCGGGAGGCGCGGCCGGTTCAGGACGCCGAAGCGGCGTACTCGATCGAGGTGACCTTCCCGTTCTCGAGCAGGAAGGCGAGGGTCATCTTCCCGGACGTGTAGGTGTAGAGGCCGAGGTTCTGTGCGTACGCGGTGCCGTAGGCCTTCGTGACATCGTCGAGCGTCGCGCCGAGGAAGACGCCCTCCGGGGTGGCGATCGAGTCGTCGAGGACCAGGACGGAGGCGATGTGGTCCTTGCCGTCGAGTTCGTAGGTCGTCACCTTGAATCCGGAGTACACGTAGGATTTCTCCGTGCCCTGGAATGCGCAGCTCGGGGCTTCGAAGTATTCCTTGGGGTCGCCCAGCTTCGCGAGAATCGGGGCGGCTTCTGCGTGCATCGCGATCGTCGTGCCCTTGACGACGAAGGCGTAGCCCGCGGCGGCGGCGGGGGTCGCGGTCGGGGCGCCGGTGGCGGAGGGGCCGGTGGGCGCGGCTCCGCAGGCGGAGAGCGGCAGCGCGAGGGCTGCGGCGAGGAGGGCGGCGAGGAGGAGGGTTCTCTTCATATCGTGGTTCCTTTCCTGTTCCGGGCGGAGACGTCAGGGAGATTATACCGCGCCGTGCGCGGCGGGCGGAAGGGGCCTACTGCGCCGGAGCTCCGAAGCCCAGGACGTGCCCGTACTGGGCGATCTCGGCGAGCTGGCGGTCGCGCATCGCGTCGTAGAACGCGACCTTCTTCGCGTAGTCGGCGGCGAGCGTCGCATCCGAGCGGCGGTCGGGCACGCCGAAGTCCTGGGAGAGGATCGCCCCGAGGCGGGTCGACAGCTTCTCGACGCCCGAGAGGTTCAGGTGGAGTCCTGCATCGTAGGTGTCGGTGGAGAGGTCGATGCCGATCGCGTCCTTCTCGGCGAGGAAGTTGTAGTAGGCGATGCCGTGCGCCGCGGCGTAGTCGACCATCTGCTTGTCCCACTCGGGGTACCAGTACGGGTAGATCACGGGCGCCTTGTTGAGGATCAGCTCGATGCCGTCGTCCTTGCAGAGCTGCACGATCCTGTCGAGGTACTGGTAGGCGTTGGCGCCGAAATCGTAGTCGGGGAGCTTCTTGCCGACCAGGACCGTCGTCGCGGGCTTCACGTCGACGCGCATGTAGTAGCCGTTGTTGAACAGCTTCGGACGCGTGAACAGATACTTCAGGTCGGACGCCGTCAGCGCGCTCCAGCGGGAATGGTAGCGGAGCAGCGGGAACAGGTAGTCGACGAAGCTCTCGTTCGGCATCCTCGAGGCCTCGATCGCCCCGACCTTCGCGGCGGACCAGCGCATGCCGTCGAGGGTCATTCGGTTGTACGTCTCCTTCTGGGGCGTGTCGTATTTCATCCCGATGACCCCGAGGACGACGACCTTGGGCTTCTCGGTCCGCAGCGTGTCCTCGAGCATGGAGTAGGACTGCCACATCAGCTGCTGGGCGTTGCCCCGTATGTAGCTCGTGATGCCGTACTTCTCCCAGAGCGTGATCGGCGAGAACGTCTCGTAGACCTCGCAGTCACCGATGAAGATCACATCGTGCTTCGTCGTCTCCTGGTAGTACTCGGCGGTCAGGTTCCCCTCGACGATGCCGGTGTCGTACTTGGGGACGACGAGGCGCGTCGCGAGCCACAGGACCGCGATGCACAGGACCGCGGCGACGACGGAGAAGCCGATGGACCGGAGTCTCTTCATCCCGCCCTCCCTAGAACTGGTTGTAGATGAACTGCTTCGCATCGTAGCCGATCCCGTACGCGCCGAGGACCAGGATCGCGAGGATCAGGGCGAAGGTCGCCGCCGTGCGCACCCAGGCGGGACCCGCCGCGAGCCGCTCGCGGAAGTCGCCGGTGCGGTCCTTGACGACGCGGCTGCCGATCAGGACGGCGAGGCCGACGCCGAGGACGGCGTAGTCCGCGCCGGACAGTCCGATCTTCAGCAGCGTGCCGTCGAAGAGGCGGCCGTAGTTGAAGGTCGTGAACATCGTGCCGAACATGCGGAACGTGAGCGGCACGTCGCGGTAGCAGTCGAACAGGCGGATCGAGCTCATCAGCAGCACCGTGCGCACGACCTCGAAGGCGGTGTAGGCGGGCTTCCCCTTCCAGTGGAACCGCGCGTGGAAGCGCTTGTAGAGCGGCTCGCACTCGTGGGAGAGGATGATGACGAAGCCGTTCGCGAGGCCCCAGGCGATGAAGTTCCAGCTGCTGCCGTGCCAGATGCCGGTCGCGAACCAGGTCACGATCGTCGCCATGTAGACGGTGACGCGCTTGCCGAAGCCCTCGCCGAGCTTCTCGCGGCACCAGCGGGACAGCCGGAGCATCGGTTGGGCCACGGACATCGGGTAGAAGATGTAGTCGCGGAACCAGGTGCCCATGGTGATGTGCCAGCGGCGCCAGTAATCGGTGATGTTCCGGGAAAGGAACGGCGCGTTGAAGTTCTCCGCGACCTTGATGCCGAGCATCTCGGAGATGCCGATCGTGATGTCGATGCCGCCCGTGAAGTCGGCGTAGAGCTGCAGCGCGTAGAAGAGCATGCCGACGAGGACGAACGCGCCCGTGTACTGGTCGGGGTTCTTGATCAGCGTCGTCACGCCGGCGAGGATGCGGTCGGCGATCACGAGCTTCTTGAAGAACCCCCAGAGGATGCGCTGCAGGCCGGACAGCACGACGCGGCGGTCGAAGCGGTGCTCCTCGAACAGCGACTTCGACAGGTCGTCGAAGCGGGAGATCGGGCCCTGGACGAGCTGCGGGAAGAACGACGTGAACAGCGCGAGTCGGAAGACGTTGCGCTCGGCGGGGAACTTGCCGCGGTAGAGGTCGATCAGGTAGGACATCGTCTTGAAGGTGTAGAACGAGATGCCCATCGGCAGGGCGATCGTGAGGAACGACAGCTTGTCCGGCGAACCGAACGCGGCGAGCAGCGAGTTCACGTTGAAGATCGCGAAGTTGGAGTACTTCACGACCGCGAGGATGCCGAAGTTGAAGAGCAGGCACGCGACGAGCCATGCGCGCTGCTTCGCCTTGGCCTTCGCCTTGGCCTTCGCCTTGACGGCCTTGCGGTCCTCCTTCGAGCGGGTCGCCTTCCCCGCTTCGGCGTCCGCGGCGTGGGCGGCCCCGATCCGGCCGATGCGCAGGCCGGCGTACCAGGTGGAGACGACCGTCGCGGTGATGTAGATCAGGAAGGAGGGGCCGGCGATAAAGTAGAAGACGTAGCTCGCGAGCAGCAGCAGCGGCCACTGCGCCTTCTTCGGAAGCACGTAGTAGAGCACCGCCACGACGGCGACGAAGGCGACGAACGCGTACGAGGTGAACAGCACGGTCGCTACGTCCCCGCCCTACTCGTCGGCCAGACGCTGGATCATCGCGTAGAGAGCGACGGCGGAGTTGAAGTTCTCGGGCACGATCTCCTCGGCGGGGATCCGCACGTCGAACACGGAATCGACCTCGGCGACGAGGGAGATGATGTCGAACGAATCGAGCACGCCGGCGTCGATCAGGTCGGCGCGGCCCGTGAAGTCGACGTCGGGGTGGAGCTTCGTCAGGATCCTGAGGAGTTCATCCATTCCGGCTCTCCTTCCTTTTCCGCTCAGTGTAGGTCATGAGGGAGACCCGGTCAATCTTGGCGTTGGCCGTCAGCGGCAGCGCGTCGAGCGGTTCGACGGCGTTGGGCAGCATGTAGCGCGGCAGGCGGGCGCGCAGCTCGACGAGCAGGTCGGCCGGGGCGATCTCCCCGACGTAGTACAGCACGATCCGCTCGCTCTCCTTGTCGTAGACGCAGCAGGCGAGCCGCACCCCGTCCACGAGCTGGACGTCGGCCTCGATTTCGCCGAGTTCGATGCGGTGGCCCATGTGCTTGATCTGGTAGTCCTTGCGCGACACGAACAGCAGTTCGCCGCGCTCGTTGTACCGCCCCAGGTCGCCGGTGCGGTAGATCGTCTCGGGGTAGTCGGCGTGGAGCGGGTTCTGGACGAAGGAGGCGGCGGTCCTGTCCGGGGACCGGTAGTAGCCGAGCGTGACCGAAGTGCCGCGGACGCAGATCTCGCCGATGCCGCCGGGCGCGGGCACCTTGTCGTCGTCGTCGAGCAGGATCACCTCGCGGTTGGGGAACGGCCGGCCGATCGGCACGGACTCGCCTTCTCCGAACTCGCGGTCGACGTGGTAGAAGCAGGTCATCCCGGTCGCCTCGGTCGGCCCGTACAAGTTGGTGAATTTCGCGCGCGGGAGCGCCTTGCGCCAGAGGTCCAGCTGGCGGAGCGGGAACACCTCGCTGCCGAAGGCGACGGTCGTGAGCGTCTCGGGGACCGCCTTCTCGAAGGTGCCGAAGGCCGAGATCATGGTGAGCGCCGAGACGACCCAGCACACGGTGTTCACCCTGTACCGGTCCAGGAACTCGACGAGCTTGACCGGGAACATGAAGAGGTTCTTCGGGACGAGATAGGTCGTCGCGCCGAACATCAGCGTCGGGAAGATCTCCTTCAGGCAGGCGTCGAAGTAGAGCGGCACCTGCATGCCGAAGACGGTCTCCTCGGAGAAGCCGAGCGTCTCGGACAGCACCTCGACGTACTCGATCACGGAGCGGTGGCAGGCGACGACGCCCTTGGGAACGCCGGTCGAGCCGGAAGTGAAGACGACGTAGAGCGGGTCGGTGTCGACGTGGCGGGCGCGCACGGCTGCGAGCGCCGCATCGTCGACGGGGGTGCTTCGGATCTCGTCGTACAGGAAGACCTCGCCCGCGAACGCGAGCTTCTCGAGGGCGGCCTTGCCGCGCGCGTCGCAGATCACGGCGGCGGGAGAGAGGGTCCCGAAGATCAGCTCGATGCGGAACGCGGGCATCTCCTCGTCGATCGGCGCGTAGAAGCAGCCGGCGGCGGCGACGCCGAGGAAGGCGACGATCGCCTTCGGGTGCTTGTTCATGAAGACGGCGACGGGCTGCCGGTGGAAGCCGCGGCCGGCGAGGAAGGAGCCGATCGCGCGGCTCTGGTCGTGGACCTCGCGGAAGGTCAGGGCGTCGGTCCCGTTGGAGAAGGCGACCTTGTCCGGGACGCGGGGGGCCGTGCGCTCGAGATAGGCCAGCACGTGGTTGGGCATCGGAGTTCTCCTCGTGGGTCGGGTGGTCAGGCCAGCAGCCTGCGATAGCGGCTCTTCAGGGGATAGCCGCAGGCCCTGACGGACTCCGCGGCGAGGACCTCCATCGCGTCGAGATACCCCGGGCCGATCTCCCGCTCGCGCTTCACGAGCGACAGCTCGGTGCACCCGAGCACGACCGCCTCCGCGCCGTTGCGGCGGAGTTCGTCGGACACGGCGTCGAACTTGCCGAGGTCGGCCGGACGCCCGGCCTTCACATCGTCGTAGATGATGCTCATCACCTGGCGCTGCGCGTCCTCGGACGGTACGACGGCGCGGATCCCGACGGCGGCGAACTCGGCCTGGAAGAGGCCCGTGGCCAGCGTGCCGTCGGTGGCGGCGATGCCGGCCGCCACGACGCCGGCCTCGCGCAGGTGGCGCGCCGTGTCGCGCACCGCGTGCAGGATCGGGCGGTCGATCGCCTCGGACAGCTCGCGGTAGAAGGCGTGCGCGGTGATGCAGGGCACGGCGATGCAGTGGCAGCCCTCGGCCGACAGGGCCCGGCCGATCCGGACCATCCCGGGCAGCGGGCTGTCGGTGCTCAGGCCGAGCAGAAAGCGCGTGCGGTCGGGCACCGACGGCGTGTTGAAGATCACCATGTCGAGGTGCTCCTGGTCGCAGGCGGCGTCGGTCATCTGGATCACCAGCTCGAGGAAAAGCGCGGTCGCGAGGGGCCCGAGGCCCCCGATCACGCCGAGCGTCTTCCGGGCGGGGTCAGCCATCGATGACCTTGCGCTCGATATCGAGCGGCACGGTCGCGGTGGCGGGGATCCCCGTGTGGTCGAAGACGTAGAAGAGGCCCTCCGCGTCCTTGCTGGCCGAATATGCCGCGACCTCCGCGTCGGTCCGGAGCAGGCAGACGAAGTGGTAGTACTTGAGGTTGGGCATCGCGTCGAAGTGGTACCACTGGCCGTTGTACTTCACGAGGTTCCAGAAGTGGTGCGTCTTCGCGGGGACGCGCTCGATCGGAATCGTCTCGTAGCCGGCGCGCGTGAGCATGCCCTTGGCGAGGGCGAAGTAGTTGAAGCAGTCGCCCGAGCCGCGCGTGATGCCGAAATAGGCGGCCTTCACCCAGTCGCTCTTGTCGGACGTGCCGGTGTAGTTGATGTGGTCGGCGATATAGTAGAAGATCGCGCTCATTTTATCGAGGTCGGTCATGCCGGGCTTGAGAATCTGGGCGAAGATCTCGTCGATCTTGGCGTTGAGGTCGGCCAAGGTGACAACGCCCGCCGGCTTGACGGCCACGGTGACGGTCGCGGTGACCTCGGCGCGGTTGCCGGCCGCATCGGTCGCCGAATAGACGACGGGATAGGCGCCGGGCCGGGTGAGGTCCACTCCGGAATTGTCGATCTCGAGCGTGACGGTCGCGTCGTGGTTGTCGGTCACGGTCACGCCGGTCCGGTAGGCGATCGTATCTCCGACGAAGACGCTGAGGTCCGTGACGCCCGAGATCACGGGCTTCTCGGTGTCGGCGAGGACGGTCAGCTTCGACTGGACCTCGGACGTGTTGCCGGAGGTGTCGGTCAGCACGAGCGTCACGGTCTGGTCGCCGGCCGTCCCGAAATCGGGCTGCGTCTTGTAGGCGACGGTCACGGCGGTCGCGTCCTTCAGGCCGGTCACGAAGACGGACGGGTCGAGGGGCTCGCCCTTCCAGGTGCTCGCCTCGGCCGGGTCGCCGGTCGGCGGGGTCGTGTCGGACACGGCGAGCGTCACATCGTATTCCTTGTCGTCGATCAGGATCTTCAGGTCATAGGTCCCTGGCGTGGAGGTGTCGACGCCGGAGACGTCGGAGGCGTACTGGGCGCGGAACCGGGTGTTGGAGACGAAGCGCGCCGCGACGGGCACGCCGGTGCCGGCCTCGATCGTCACGCGGCGGACGACGCCCGGGTTGAGGAAGTGGTTCAGGGCGAGGATCCCGCAGACGGCGACGAGGACGAAGGCGCCGGAAATCCAGAGAACGCGGGGGGCGACTCCCTTCCTGCGGGCCGGTCGCTTCGCCGAATTCGGGGAGACCGGGGCGGAGGGCCGTCCGGAGGGTTTCTGCGGGGTCGGGGAGGACTTCTTCACCAGAGGCCGCCTTTCGATTTCTCAATAAATGATAGACCGCCCCGTTCGGCGATGTCAAGCGAGCCGGATACTGTCCGGGAGCGCGCGAAGGGCGTCGGAACGCTTCTTGGGAACCCGTTCCGGGCCTCCCCGTCAGGCCTTTTTCCTCCAGTCCGGAGAAGCGGCGGCGCGAGGCTAGAAGATATCTCCCGGCATGCCCTTGAAGATCTCGTGCATCTTCTTCCGGCGGTCCAGCCGGTCCGATGCGGCCGCGAACGCCTGGTCGAAGTCCATGTCCATCTTGTCGCGCGTCTGCTTGCCGAAGGTCGCGGAGAACGGCACGGCGCCGCCCTTGCTCGCGGCGAGGTCCTCCGAGACGCGGCGTTCGAGGCCCTCCGCCATCCACGAGTCCGTCCTGGGCAGCACGAGAGCGAACCGCTCTTCGTCGATCCGGGCGAGGAAGTCGCTCTCGCGGCACTCCTTCTTCAGGAATCCGGCGAAATTGCGGACCAGCTCGTCGCCCGCGGCGTCGCCGAAGTGCTCGCGGTACTCCTCGAAGTCGTCGAGGACGGCGAGGAGGATCGTGACGGGCAGGAAGGATTCCTTGTCGATTCGCTTGAGCTCGACGTCGAAGGCGGCGCGGCCGAACAGGCCGGTCAGCGGGTCGAGGCCGGGTCCTCCGGCGCCGCTCGGGGCGGGCGCGGATGCGACCGGCTGCGGGTCGGCGGCCTGCGCGGCGGGCACGGCGTACACGGCGGACACGGCGGGTACGGCAATCGCGGCGGGCACGGCGGCTGGAGCGGCGACGGGCGACGGAACGTCGCCCGAGGGCTTCGGCAGGCCGGGCTCGAGGTGGACGCCCAGGACCTTCTCCCGGTCCTCGTGGCGGAGCTTCGTCTTCGTTTCGCTGAAGAAGGCCAGCCACGCGGGCGCGCCCTCCCAGTCGATCCGGATGCCGCCCGACTCGACCCAGAACACGTCGCCGTCGTGGCGGCGCATCCGGTAGACCGGCCGCGATACGGGCTCGCGGTCCTCGAGGCGCTTGATCATGTCCTGGCGGGCGCGGTTGCGGTCCTCGGCCAGAGTCAGCTCGAGGAAGTGGATTTTCCTGAGCTCGCTTTCCTTGTAGCCCCAGAACTTCTCGGCGCTCGGGTTGCACAGGACGATCCGGTCGTCCTGGACGACCGCGGTCGCCTGGGAGGACTTCCGGAACAGGAGTCTGCACTGGTCTTCGGTGATCCGTCGCGACAGCATCGGGTCGTTCCTCCCTCGGTGAAAAATAGAAAACAGGACGACAATCCGAACTGCCGTCCATCCGAATCACGGTCTCCCCTGGACGAAACGGCAGCCGCCGCCCTGGTCGCTCGTCCGAAGGTCCTCTAGCTCGCGCCGCCGGCCTGCGCCGTTCGCCGCTCCTTCTAGCCGTCCTTGGACCCGTACAACCCGATGTATACTCCTTCGGTCGCTTTTTTCCAGCCTCTCCGGGCGGCTTCCGGGCCGCGTCCCGTCAGATCCCGTGCCTCGCGAGGAGCACCAGGAGGTACTGGTCGGTGAGCTTGCGTCCCATCAGCTCGCGGAAGCGCACGGACTTCGACCTGCCTTCGCCGCGCAGCCGCTCGAGCTGCCGGGTCGCGTCGGCCTGTTCCGCGAGCAGCTCATCGACCGCGTCTTCGAACCGGGCCAGCCGCTCGACGGCGTCGCCGCCTGCGTTTCCACCGTCCCGGACGACGTGGCTCCCGTCGACCGTCGCCCGTCCGTCCGGACCCGTCCTGCGGGTCATCCGCTCCATGAAACCACCGCCTTTCCCACCCCATTATCGCACGCGGACATGGAAGAAGGCGCCCCCAGGGAGAACGGGGGTGCCTTCTTCGTGAAAATCGGTCCCGGGTTGGACGGGACCGGGAGGGGGCTACAGGAGCCCGGCGTCCACGATGATCGCGAAGGCCGCGACGACGGCCAGGACGCCGAGGATGCAGAGCGCCGCGATGTAGATCCGCATCGGTCGGCCCTGACGGACGTAGATTTCCTGTACGTGCCCGGGAATCCCCCCGAGCCGGATCCGATCCTGCTTCATCCGAATTCCTTCCAACCGGCATCCGCATGCCGGCTCCACAGTCGGTTCTCAATTGCAATCGTTTGCACCACCCATTATGTCGTGAACAGCCGTTTTGCATAGGGGGAATTCCAGATTCCGGACCCGACGCGAAGGACCCCGCCGGCCTTGCGAAGGCGGGCGGGGTCCGTGGGCGGGACGCAGCGGTCCTGACTGGAGAGGCTATTCCTTGGCGGCGGCTTCCGGAGCGGTGGCGGCCGATTCGGCCGGCTTGGCGGCGGGCTCCTCGGCGACCAGTTCGCGCTGCACGCGGACGACGGCGTAGGACTCGTGCTCGGTCTCGTGGATATGGACGTCCTTGGGCAGGTGGAAGTCGGCGGACGTGACGTGGTCGCCGCTCTCGCGCTTCGACACGTCGATGCCGATCGATTCGGGCATCTTGCCGGCCTTGCCGACCACCTCGACCTCGGACTTCGACACCTGGAGCATCAGCATGCGGTGCTCCAGCTCCTCGCGGCCGTGGTAGAAGATCGGCAGGTGCATCTTCACTTCCTGGTCCTGGTCGACGAGCTGGACGGAGACGTGGATCACGTTCCAGTCGACAGGCTGCTTCTGGATCTCCTTGATGTAGCCGAAGTGCTTCTTCTTGTCGAGCTCGATCCAGACCTTGGCGTTCGGGCCATGGCGCTCGATCAGCTTGTTGAGCGCGGAGGTCTCGAACTGGACGGGGGTGGAGGAGGTGTCGGAGGAATTCAGGACACCCGGTGTGAAACCGTCCCTGCGGAGCTTTCTCGGCTTGCCGTCCCGGGGCGTGGCCTTCAGTACTGTCTTTTCCATGGCGGATACTCCTTCTGGCTTGCGCCACATGCGTCGGCTGCGGTTCTCCCTCAAGTCTATACCCTTCCCGCCTCAAGTCAACCGAACGGGGAAGCGGAAGGCGCGGCGGCCGGGCGGACGGAGTCGCGTAACGTGAGGTCGCGCGGTCCGGACGTCGGCGGGGTAGAATGGAATCATCCGGAAATGCAAGGTCCGCCGGCGCCGAGCGCCCCGGATGGAAGGAGACCCCCCTTGGATCGATTCACGTTCCGCAAGGTAGAACCCACACCCCCGCCCGACGACGAGCTGCCCCCCGAGTTGCGGCTGCTGGCCGGGCTGAAGATCCGCATCAGCACCTTCGGCTACCCCGGGACCGGCTCCGTCTATTATGAAGGGACCGTCCGCGATTTCGTCGTGGAGCGCATGCCGCACCAGACCCTGGTCGAGCAGCTGCCGATCCTCCTCACGGAGCGGCGCTTCTCCTACCAGCCCGGATCCGAAAAGCTGATGGTCGAGCGCGTCGACTGACCGGAGACCGCCGGGCGCGTCCGCGGGATGGCCCACCCCTTCGTTCATGGATTGTTCATGATTCCGTAAGGCGGATTCAAGAAGTGCGCCGCAGAATGGAGATATCGAAGGCCTCTCCCGGATGCGGGAAAAGGAGTGGAGACCATGAAGATGAAGAAGAAGACCCTGATCTCCCTGAGCATCGTGGTCGGCATCGCGATTCTCGCGACGACGGCGGTGGCGGGCGCAGTCGCGGATACCGCCTACACGCAGCTGAAGGATGCCGTCAAGGCGACCTCCGCGGCCGTGTCGAAAAGTTCCGGCAATTACACCGAAAGCACCACGATGGTCCTGTCCGACAACGGCACCGTGCTGTACCGCATGACCTCCTCCCAGAAGACGGGCGGAGGCGGGTACGAGAGTTCGCAGCTCGCGACGCTCGGCACCGGGACGCCCACGCTGACCTACTCCTACAACGACGCCACGCAGAATATCTATTACGACGCCTCCTCTGACACCTACTACGTCAACCGGTACACCCAGGCCACGCGGACCGCGTCGGGCGACGTGAAGCCCGGCGGCGTCGTGATTCCGGCCGACTCCACTTCATACAACGCCTCCGACCCGCTGGCCAGCCAGAACGTGAAGGATATCGAGAGGATCGTCGACGCCTTCGTCGGCAACCTCAAGGACTACGTCTCCGTCTCGGTCGGCGCCGACGGGAGCAAGGTCTTCGCGGGCTCTCTGTCCGAGGCCCAGATTCCGGCGCTCGTCAACGCGGTCGCCTCCTTCGCCACCAAGCAGTACCTGGTCTCGAGCGGCGTCGTCGGGTCCGTCTCGTCCCCGGCGGGCGGCGTGACGTACGACTCGGCCGGCAACGCGATCGTTCCTCCGCAGGTCGACCCGTCCACCTCCTCCGGCACCACCAACCCGGTCGACAACCGGTTCGGCCTCCCGACGCTGACCGGCGACATCTTCGTCAAGAGCGTCTCCGGCACCGCGACGACCCTGCCCGACGGCGTCCTGACCGACGTCGACCTCTCCGTCGTCCTCTCCGGCACGGATGACCAGGGCTCGGCGCACGACCTGTCCATGAGCGTCCACGTCACGATGTCCGATATCGGCGCGACCGACGTCGCCGCCCCCGACCTGACCGGCAAGAAGGTCCAGGTCTCGACGTCCGACCCGAGCGCGACCCAGAATCAGCTGACCGCGCAGTTCGTCGGCACCTACCGCAACGACGTCGTCGTCCTGAAGGACGGCAAGTTCGTGAAGATCGGCCAGCGCTTCATCGAGATCACCTCGATCACCGCGGACGCGGTCGCCGGCAAGTACTACGAGACCTACGTCGACGGCACGCCCGGCGTCACGCCGCTGGCCTTCGACTTCACGGCCCCCAACACCGGCTACTACTCGATCTCCTTCTCCTACGCCGACCGGACCGGCACCCTCCAGCAGGGCAGCATGTACTTCGACCCGACCACCGTCAGCATCAACTTCCAGGAGATCCTGACCGAGAAGTCGTCGACCTTCAACGCGGTCTTCCCGATGGTCTTCGACTGACCGGCGACCCGCCCCTTCTTTGCAGTCCACTGGCGTTCGGGATATCATGAGATGTCCCGAATGCCTTGTCCGGGGAGATTCCCGGCCTTTCCCGGCAGCCAGGGAGGTTCCATGGAACGACAGAAGGCGATTGAGATCGTAGGCCTCACAAAGACCTACAAGAACCAGCGCGGCATCCGCGGCATGGACCTGGACGTGTACCAGGGCGACGTGTTCGGCCTCCTCGGGCCCAACGGTGCCGGCAAGACGACCGCGATGAAGGTCATGACCGGCATGATGGCCCCGGACGCCGGGGACGTGCGGATCTTCGGACACAGCATCCTGACGGAGTACGAGAAGGCACTGGCGAACGTCGGCAGCATCATCGAGACGGCCACCTCCTATCCCTACCTGACCGCGTACGAGAACCTCAAGGTCGTGGGCCGCTTCTACGGGATGGACGACCCGAAGCGCATCGACGAGGTGCTCGAGACCTGCGGGATCCTCAAGTACCGCAACGAGAAGGCCTCGAATTTCTCGCTCGGCATGAAGCAGCGCCTCGGCATCGCGGCCGCGATCCTGCCGCGCCCGCGCCTGCTGGTGCTCGACGAGCCCCTGAACGGACTCGACGTCGAGGGGATGGTCGAGATGCGCAACCTCGTCAAGCGCCTTGCGGCGACAGAGAGCACCACGTTCTTCATTTCGAGCCACCTCGTGCACGACGTCGAGCGCACCTGCGACCGCATCGGCGTGATCTTCGACGGTATGCTCGTCCGGGTGGACGCGACGGAGGACCTCCTCCGCGACCACGCCTCCCTGGAGAGCTTCTTCATGAGCGAGGTGGACCGCCATGGAAAGCTTTAAGGCGACACTGGCGAACGAGGTCTTCCGCCTCTTCAAGAAGAAGAAGGCCGTCGTGGTCGGACTGCTGGCGCTCGGGCTGATCGCCTTCGCCCTGCTCGTGTCGGTCGTCCTGCGGGGCAGCCTCGGCATCCTCGGCGGCACCGGCTCCTCCTTCCCAATCACGGTCCTCCAGCTCTTCTCGAACACGGTCCTCCCTCTGTTCATGGCCCTCGCCGTAATCGACGCCTTCACGGGCGAGTTCGCCTCCGACACGATGAAGATCACGGTCACCAAGCCGGTCACGCGCCTGAAGATCTACCTGGCCAAGCTCTCCGCGGTCGGCGTGTTCGTGCTCGTGAACCTCGGGATCGTGATGGTCCTGTCGATGCTGGTCACGGTCGTCTTCTACACGAAGCTGATTTCCGTGGTCTGGGCGCTGGACGTCGTCGTGGCCTACGTCGCGACGTTCTTCCCGATGATGGTCCTCGCCGTCGTCGTCGCCTGGTTCGCGAACGTACTCAAGAGCAGCACCGGCGTCTTCTTCCTGTCCGTGCTCGTGTTCGTCGTCCTGCGGGCTCTGGGGTTCGTCTCCGTCCTGTCCCCCGTCCTGATCACGTCGCTGCTCGACTGGTACGGCCTCTGGATCTCGGCGTACCCGCCGGTCGGCTCGATCCTCCGCTCGATCGCGGTCCTCGCGGCCTACCTCATGGTCTTCTTCGCCCTCGGCTACCGACGCTTCGACCGCCGGGCGCTCTAGTCCCGTGGACCTGCGGAGGCGGCTGCTGCTGTCGAACCTGTCGCTGCTGGTCATCCCGCCGACGGCGACGGCACTGCTCGCCGCGCTGGTCTTCGGCGCCCTGAACCTGTTCCCGGGAGCCGGCGTCGGCTTCGCGGACTTCGAGAAGGCCTTCCGGCTGCGCACCGAACTGTTCTCCGCGGCCGCGACGGTCTGGCGCGAGTCGCCCGACTCCGTCGCCACGGAGGAGTTCGGCAAGTACATCACCGCCCGGCTCGAGGGACTGACCGCCGAGGTCCTCGTGGAGAAGTCCGGCGTCGCCCTCTACGCGACCGACGGCCTCCGGCTGTCCGACGTGGCCGCGCGCGACGGCGCGGAGTCCGGGTCCGGCCAGGCGCCCGCCCTCGCGACGCGCACCGTGTCGATCGGCGGCGTCCCCTACGTGCTCCAGGCCCAGCGGATCACCTTCTCCGACGGCGCCACCGGCACCGTCTACCTGCTGGCCGCGACCGACCGCCGCATCGAGACTGCCGAGGTCCTCGTCGTCTCCGTCCCCGTCACGTTCGTCCTGTTCTGCCTGATCACGGTCCTCGCCTACTCGGTCCGCACCTCGCGCACGGTCTCCGGCCCGCTGGTCCGCCTCAACGAGACCGTGGCCGCGCTGAGCGAGGGCCAGCTCGCGCGTGAGGTGGTCGAGCAGGGCGACGAGGAGATCCGCCAGGTCCAGCGCTCCCTCGAGAAGCTCCGCCTGAAGCTGCAGGAGAGCGTCGCCCAGCGCGGGCGCATCGACGAGAGCCGCCGCCTGCTGGTCTCCAGCATCTCCCACGACCTCAAGACCCCGATCACGTCGATCCTCGGCTACGTCGAGGGTCTGCGCGACGGCGTCGCGGACACGCCGGAGAAGCGGCTCCGCTACCTCGAGACCCTCCGCGCGAAGACGCTGCAGGTCGACCGGATGATCGACGACCTCGTGTTCTTCTCGAAACTCGAACTCGACCAGGTGCCCTTCGACTTCCAGGACGTGGACGCCGCCGCCTATTTCGCGGAGCGCGTCGAGGAGAACCGAGAAGGGTATGCGCGCGACGGGATGGCCTTCGTCTTCGAGGACCGGCTGCCGGCGGGGGCCGCCGTCCGCATCGACCGCGAGCGCATGAAGCGCGTCTTCCAGAACCTCTTCGAGAACGCGCGCAAGTATCGGCGCGGCGTGACCGGCCGCATCTCCGTCGTGCTGCGCGAGGCGCCCGGGCGCGTGCTGGTCGAGGTGCGCGACGAGGGCGTCGGTATCCCGAAGGACAGCCTGCCTTATATCTTCGACCGGTTCTACCGGGCCGACGCGTCCCGCGGCAAGGCGGACGGCAGCGGCCTCGGGCTCGCCATCGCCAAGCAGATCGTCGACGGCCACCAGGGCGAGATCTGGGTGCGCAGCACCGAGGACGAGGGGACCACGTTCGTGGTGTCGCTGCCCGTCGCCCCCGCCGGCGGCACGCGGACGGAGGAGGCGTAGCCATGGGCGAAGCGACGGCGCGGCGCGTGCTGGTGGTCGAGGACGACCCCACGATCTCCGACCTGCTGCGGGACTACCTCGAGGTGGAGGGCTACGCGGCCGACCTCTGCGGCGACGGCGCGAAGGGCGTGGAGCGCATCCGCGCGGGCGGCTACGACCTGGTCCTGCTCGATCTCATGCTGCCCGGCGTAGACGGCTTCGACGTGCTGCGGCTCGCGCGCGGCGCGACGGACGCTCCGATCCTCGTCGTCTCCGCCCGCCGCGAGGACATCGACAAGATCCGCGCGTTCGGACTCGGCGCCGACGACTACGTCGCCAAGCCGTTCAGCCCCGGCGAGTTGATGGCCCGCGTGAAGGCGCACCTGACCAAGGTCGACCGCCTGAAGAACCGCTACGCCGAGCCGTCCGAGCCCGAGGTCCGTCCGGTCTCGGTGCGCGGCCTCGAGGTCCAGCCCCAGTCCCGCCGCGTGCTCGTGCACGGGCGCGAGGTCGCGCTCGCCCAGAAGGAGTTCGACCTGCTGCTGTTCCTTCTTCGCAACCCCGACCGCGTGTTCAGCAAGGCGGAGCTGTTCGAGCGCGTCTGGTGCGCCGACGCCCTCGGCGACAACTCGACCGTCACGGTGCACGTGGCGCGCATCCGCGAGAAGATCGAGACGCACCCCGAGGACGCGCAGTACATCGAGACCGTCTGGGGCGCGGGATACCGGTTCCGGGCGTAGGCGGAAGCGAGCGGTCCCCGGAGGCCGTCGGCCGGGGCGCCGCGCCCCCTCCACCTCCCCCACCGCACCGACCGCAAGTAGGCGTCGTACAGCCGGTCGACCTCGCGGCGCCGGTCGTCCGGCAGTTCGTAGTCGTGCTCGCCCATGATCCGCCGGGCCTCGTCCCAGGCCGCGGCCTGCATCGTCCGCGCGCCGGCGGCCTGCCACGCGCTCAGGTTCAGCGTCGTGGCCAGCCGGTCCATGTCGTAGAACGAACGGAAGGTCGAGACCGTCGTCTCGTGGACCATGAACGTGCCCTCCTCGGACCCCTCCTTCACGAGCTGCACGATGTCGTACCCGTCGTCGAAGCAGTGGTCGGGGAAGCCGCGATAGACGCGTTCGCCGTGTTTCAGGATCTCCCGGTCGAGCACCGCCTGGACGGGGCTGTAGACCTCGTCCATCGACATCTGGCCGACCGCGCCGAACGAACGGCAGCCGAGCGAGGCCTGGAACATGAAGCAGGCCGTGCGCTCCAGCAGCGCCTGCGCGTCGACGGTCTTGGCGTTGGTGCGGAAAGAGCCGTGCGTCGACCGCACGCCGAACAGGAATTCGCGGAAGTCGAAGTGGGAGCTGCGGCCGTCCGACAGAACGTACATCACGTAGTCGAGGGCGAGCGCCTCGGCCAGGGACAGGGCGAGATTGGCCGGGAAAACCAGCGGCGCGGTGGCGCCGGCCATCGGGATACCGCCCATGATGCCGATCTCGACGTCGGGGTCGTCGCACCACGCGAAGTAGAGGTCGAAGACGGCCGGGTTGAAGCGGAGCGGCGTGATGAGGCCCTCGAGGCCCAACTTGTAGCGGCGGCCCGCGGCGCGGTACATCCCGATCAGGAGGCGGATCTGCGCCGGGTCGGTGGCCGTGAGCCAGCCGCCGAGCCCGCGCGTATGGAGCAGGGCGATCCGCTCGCAGGCGATGGTCTTGAAGGCGGGGTCGACGTCGCCGGGGGCGAGCGGCACGGGCACGACGCGCGCGCCGAGCGATTCGGAGAACTTCGCTAGGCGGACCGCCTCGTCGTAGGTGGCCCCGCGCTGCGTCCCGGTCTCGGGGTCGAGGTAGGTCAGGCAGTTCCAGTGGCCGCCCATGGTGAAGGCGCCGGCGCCGGGGGCCGCCTGGGCCGCGCGGTGCGCCGCCTGGATCGCCTGCCGCTTGCGCTCGAGGTGCGCTTCGACCTCGTCGCGCGGGAAGCGAAGCCGCCCGTCGACGAGGCGGATGCCGCTCTTCGCCTGCAGGCACTCCGCCGCGAGGGCGTGCGGGCAGGCGACGCCGTATTCGGCCAGCAGGCGCAGTGCGCCGTCGCGGGCCCGCTCGAACTCCTGGGGCTTGACGAGGGGGTGTCGGTCGCGCATGGTCCGCTTCCCTTCTGCCTCGAGGCGTGAAGGAGCCGCCTCCTTCGGGTTTCGGGGACACCCTGGGCGTCTCCGTCTGGCCCGATGATAGGGGGTTCCCGTAGAAACGGATATGGAAAAAGCGGACGTCGGAGGCACGAGCCGTCGCTAGCCGGCGAGCATGCCCACCACGAGCAGAGACTGCGCGGCGACGTAGGCGCTCATGCACAGCACGTCGCCCCAGGCCGTCCGCTTGTGGAACACCAGGAACGCCAGCGTCGTGTCCGACGCGAGGAACAGCAGCGACCCCGCGAAGGGCAGCCAGAAGGCGGTCCCCCCGTGCGTGAAGGCGCGGGCGAGGGCCATCAGGCTCATGAAGACGATGGCGAGGCAGTAGACGATGAGCGCGGCGCGCTTTCCGGCCACTTCCTTCCAGAGCTTCCGGAGGAACCAGACGGCGAATCCCAGATAGGGAATCGCGGCCAGGGCGAACCAGGCGGGTACGCCGCGCAGCCCGTCCGTCGAGCGCAGGAAGACGACCGCCCAGAAGACGTGGCCGGCCAGGAAGGCGCCGAGCCCCGACAGGAAGCGGACCGCCACGTCGGGCTTCAGAAGCAGGATGTCGCCGAGCGTCGCGGCGGCCAGCGCGGCCACGACCCAGGGGTCGATCCGGTCCGCCTCGAGGCAGTAGAAGAGGAGCAGCAGCGGCATGAGCAGCGCCTTGGACGGCGCCTTGAGGCGCGGCACGGCCAGGTGCGCGGCCAGCGCCGCGGCGAGGACGAGGAACAGCAGGCCGCTCATGTCCCGATTATACTGCAGGGGCCAAGGCGGCGGCGGAAGCGTCCGGTCGATCCGACCGTCCTACGGCTGCAGCTTCACCGGCACGAATTCATTCTCCGGGCGGACGTCCTTCTCGCGGGCGATGGCGAACATCTCGGCCCAGCAGCCGGCCTTGCCGCGGGGCTCGGCGAGCTGCGACGCGAGCGCCTGGTGGAGTTTCGGCAGCTGCCAGGAGGGGACGATCGGGAACCAGTGGTGGTCGACGTGGTCGCCCAGGCCCCAGTAGATCAGGCGGACGAAGCCGCTCACGCGGACCGAGCGCGTGCACAGCCGCAAGTCCTTGACGTTGTAGGCGCGGGCGATGTGCTCGGTGTGGTGCCAGAAGCTCTCGATGCCCATCCCGATCTGCCAGGCGAGCGTGACGAACGCGAGCAGCGGCCACAACCGCAGCAGTACCGCCGCGACGGCGACGGCGACGTGGACCAGGAGGATCGCGAGGGACTCGATGCGGATCCGCCGCACCTCCCGCTCGTTGCAGTGCTTCGCCATGACGTCGTCCTCGACGCCCAGCGCGCGCTTCGCCTGCAGACAGACGGACTTGCCGAGCTCGTAGACGGCGCCGACGACGAGGAGGCGCGAGACGAGGTCGAACACCACGCCGCGCGTCCACTTCGTCGTGAAGACCTCCGGCCAGGCGGTCTCCGGGTCGAGACCGCGGACCATCGTGTAGCGGTGGTGCAGCTTGTGGCCGATGCGCGCGTGCGTCGGGCTGTTCCAGGTCAGCACCTGGACGACGAAGAAGATCGCTTCGTTGAGCCCGTCCAGTTTTCTGCCCAGCACGGTCTTGTGCTGCAGTTCGTGGCCGAGCGCCGTGAGGAAGCCATAGAAGAAGTAATAGACGTAGAGCAGCGGGATGGCCCAGCCCCAGCCGAACGACAGCCCGACGGCGACCGCCGCGGCCGCGCTGGCGAGGAGCAGCCCCCCGTGGACAGCCAAGCGGCAGACGCCGCGCCAGGTGCTGCGCTCGGACAGCTTCTTCAGGAGCTCGCGGTCGATCTCCGGCCGCAGCCAGTCCTCCTTGCGGAAATCCCATTCATAGGCGGCCAGGTCCTTGCGGGGCGTGAATTCCAGCTCCATCGGCAACCTCCGGCTCCTCGGCGGGTGATGGCACGATGATACCATCCGCGGGCCAAGGGTTCGACGGGCGTTTTTTACGACTGGATTCGCTTCTTGCCGGCGGGCGTTCCGCCGTCCGGCGCCGCCGCCCCGCACGCGCATGATACACTGGAGCCGGTCCGTATCGACCGCACGGAGGACGACTCCATGGACTTCTGGATCCCCGCCGCCGCGACCGCCGTCTCCGCCTACCTCCTCGGCAGCGTCAACGCCGCGATTCTCGTCGCGCGCGCGACGAAGCGCGCCGACATCCGCTCGCAGGGCAGCGGCAACGCCGGCACGACCAACATGCTGCGCACCTACGGCAAGGCCGCCGCCGCGGCGACCGCGCTGGGGGACCTGGCCAAGGCCGTCGCCGCCGTGCTGATCGCGCGCGCGCTGTTCGCCTGGCTCGGCCCCACCCCGCTCGGCTTCGACCCCGGTTGGCTCGCCGGGCTGTTCGTGATTCTCGGGCACATCCGGCCCGTCTACTTCCGGTTCAAGGGCGGCAAGGGCGTCATGCCCGCCGTCGGCGTCGTCCTGCTCGTCGACCCGTTCGCGGCGTTCGTGCTGCTCGTCCTCGCCGTCGTCGCGTTCCTGGTCTCGCGGACCATGTCCGTCGTCTCGCTGTGCGCCGCGGTCGAACTGCCGCTCGTCACGATGGCCCTCGCCTTCGCGCGCCGCGTCGACCCGCTCGCCGGGACGCTGTTCGCATTGGCCTACGGGATTCTCGTGGCCGTCTCCCACCGGGAGAACCTGAAGCGGCTGTGGAACGGGACGGAGAAGCCCCTACTTCCGCGGTAGCCAGGGGATATCGGTCCGGAATCCGTGAACTACGTCTTGAGCAGCCGCTGCCCCGGATGCTTGCTGGAGGTAGGATATTTCAAGTGCAGACGCCCATCGAGAAGCATCCGGTCGATGACGTCCGTGAGCGACGAAGGGCGGCTCCGATAGCCTAGTTTCTCCGCCAGCTGCTTCCGCGTCGTTCCTTCGGGTCCGATTGCGCTCAGGATCCGCGCGACGAGCTCCGCGGATTCCGATGCCGCACTGCCGTTGGAATGGAATGAAGGATGGATTCGAAGGGTCGTGAGAAAATACGATCGGTCTTC
Source organism: uncultured Eubacteriales bacterium (assembly GCA_903835065.1). GTDB lineage: Bacteria > Bacillota > Clostridia > Saccharofermentanales > UBA5734 > CAILLO01. The sequence continues at coordinate 5,283 of CAILLO010000011.1, read as the reverse complement.
GTCGGTCTCGAAGACAGGGTCCGGCGACCCGTTGTCGCGCAGGGATTTCAGAATTCTAGGGATTCCCGTCCCCTTCCCCTCCGTCAGCCGGAGTTCCTTCAGGAACTCTCCGATCCGCCGGTTGCGGTACCGACGGGCGATGACCCTGAAGTTCCGCAGCGCCGCAATCGTTATGGATCGGTCCGGTCCAGGATAACTCAGGATCTCGATGCGGTCGTCGAAGATGCGCACTTCGATGGGCTCCCGCAATTCATAGCTTCGGTGATAGACGGCGTTCGCCAAGGCTTCCTCGATCGCTTCGAAGGGGTAGTTGAAGCATCGTTCCGACTCCGGCTTTCCAGGAACCTTGACGACTCGCTCCTGGACCGCCATGTTCTTCAGATATTGGAGCGAGTCCCTCAGCAGTTGGTCCAGCGGTCCGTCGAAGATCTTCTCGGTCATCCTGGAGCCCGTCGGATCGTCGCCGAATTCCGTCACTTCGATGTGCGAATAGGGAAAGAAGCGCTGCGGATGGTCGTTGAAGAACAGGAGTCCGACGTTCAGGGGTCTCAGGTCTTCGCTCGGACCATCCACGATCCTCATTCTCGAGCAGAGATCCTTGAAGTCCATGTCGCCGGACATGCCGAAGAGATCGCTGCGGACCTCCTGAAGGAAGGACTGGATCAGGGCGAGCTTCAGATCGGCCAACGTCGCACCGTGGTGGATGCGGTCGTCGAATGGAACCTGGTTGGCCAGGGAGAACAGGTCGCGCTCCTCCTCGAGGGTTGCCTGGACCGTGCTGGCCATCCGGCGGATGTAATATGCTTTCCGCTTGTCGTCCTTGGCCAACGATACCGGGCAGCGATAGGGGCGGTTCGATCCGCCGGGAGCCCAGATCACGAGGACTTGTCCGCCCTCGATCGCCTTCGGTTCCACGATGGGAGCGTAGGAAGGTTCCATCCGCCTCGTCGTGTTCAGAAGCTCCTTCATGACCCGGTCCACGGAGGATGGAGAAAGCCCTCCTTCGAGCACCCGGAGGATGCCGTTCTGTTCGGAGACGCCGATGAGGAGGTATCCGCCGCCCCAGTTGTCGATGTCGTTCGCGAACGCGCAGATCGTATGCAGAACCGCTTCCGGATTCCAGTCCGACTTGCACTCGAGTCTTGCGGACTCGACGATGGTCCCTTCGAGAAGCGACTCGACCTGAATCGGCAATGCCATGTTTCTACCCTCCTGAGGGTAGCCTAGCACAGAATGCTCAACATGTCACGAGCATGCCACGAGCATGCCACGAACATGCCACGACGGGCATGCTACTTCCGCGGTAGCCAGGGGAAGAACTTCGGAGTCCGGCGTCGGTATGCCTCCCAGTCCGCGCGGCCCGCGTACTTCCGCTCGAGCAGAGGCACGCCGGAGACGTAGAGCAGGAACAGCGTGATCAGCAGCGGACTGAGGACCAGCCAGACCGTGCTCCAGCCCCGCAGGGCCAGCAGGAACAGGCCCCACCACTGCGCGGCCTCGCCGAAGTAGTTGGGGTGGCGCGTGTACCGCCACAGACCGGTCGTCAGGAGCTTGCCGCGGTTCGCCGGGTCGGCCTTGAAGCGCGCGAGCTGCGCGTCGCCCGCGGTCTCGAAGAAGAAGCCAACGGCCCAGACCGCCACGCCGGCCGAAGCCCAGCCGGTCCAGCCGGCGGGCGCCGCGAGGTTGGTCACGACCGTCGGCAGCGCGATCAGGTAGTTCAGCACGAGCTGCAGCAGGTAGATCCGCAGGAACATCCGGAGCCCGTAGGTCTTCGGGTCCCAGGTCTCGCGCATGTGCGCGTAGCGGAAGTCCTCCGGCTTGCCGAGGTTGCGGCGCGCGACGTGCCAGGTGAGGCGGACGCCCCAGACCGTGACCAGCGCGGTCATGGCGATCGGGACGGGGCCGGTCGGGGCGCCGAGCGCGAAGGAGACCCAGGCGGACAGGACGAAGCCGGTCCCCCAGGCGATGTCGACCAGGCCGTGGTTCTTCAGGCGCTGCGCGACGGCGAACGTGGCGAGGAAGAACGCGAGCAGCGCGCCCAGGAGGATCAGGTGGTTCATCGGCGGGCCTTCCTTCCGGAGGGGTCGCGCGGCGTCTCGACAAAGGCGGCCGCGACGCTGCCGACGCCCGCGAACAGCGTGACGACGGCGGAGATTCCCGTGATGTAGAGGGGTTCGCGCCCGGTCATCCGGACGAGGTCCTCGCGCAGCCGCTCGGCGCGCTCGGGGGCGCCGGCGTGCACGACGACGTACTCCTCGATCGAGCGGCGGCGCAGCGAGCGCAGCAGCAGCTTCCAGTTCTTGCGGCGGCTGAAGGCGATGCCCTGGATCGTGCCGTTGCCCTCCGCGTCGATCGAGATCAGCGGCTTGAAGCGCAGGCGGATCAGCAGCCTGCCGATGCGTTCGCTGACGCGCCCGGAGCGGGCCATCGGGGCGATGTCGTCCACGCTGACGAGGATCCTCGCGCGCCCGCGCAGCTCCTCGACCGCCGCGACGACGCTCTCGAGCGCCTCGTCCGCCTCGAGCCGCAGGACCGCCTCGCGGACCAGCAGTCCCTGTGCGCCGGAGTTGGTCTTCGTGTCGACCAGGACCGCCCGCTTCCCGTCCGCCCCCAGCGCCTCCAACGCCTCGCGGACCCGCTGGTGCGTGCCGCTCATGCGCGACGAGACGGTCAGGACCAGGACGCGCTCGTGGTGCGCGAGGATCGGCGCGAAGAACGCCCTGGCCTGCTCCGCGTTGAGCTGTGAGGACGAGGCGCCGGCGAGGTGCTCGTTCAGGTATGCGCCGTCGATCGTGATCTTGTCCTGGTAGTCGACGCCGTCGAGCAGGACGTTGATCGGCAGCTGGTAGACGCCATGCTCGAACAGCCACTCCTGAGGCAGGTCGGCGATCGAGTCGGTCACCACGGCCGTCCGGTGCGTGTGCGGGCCGGCCAACCGGTTCTGCGCGACCATGTCGTCGGCCTTGTGCTCGAGGATGCGCCCCCGGGCTGCCGCGGCGCGGACCATCTCCCAGGGCCGGCTCGTGTGCAGGTGCACGCGGGCGAGGTCGTCCGACGCCGACACGAGCAGGCAGTCGCCGAGCTCGCGGAGGTCCTCGCGCAGCGCCTCGGCGTCGAGTCCGGGCGCCTCGAGCAGCACCTCGGTGCAATAGCGGAAGGGGATCTCGGCGCCCTCGCCCACCCGGTGCACGTCGCCGCCGGCGAATTCGGCCCGGTCCGCGGCGGTCTCGGCGGGCAGCGGCTCCGCCTTGCCCAGCAGGGTCTGCACGAAGCCGGACATGAAGTGGTAGTAGCCGAGCGCGCCGGCGTCGACGACGCTGGACGCCTTGAGGCGCTTCATGGTGCGCCGCGTCTCCTGGAGCGCCGCGTGCAGGCCGTCGAGCGCGTGCTCGAGCGCCTCGTGCGGCGTGCGGCGCAGGTCGAGCGCCTCCTGGTACCCGACGTACCAGGCGCGCATGAGCGTGATCACCGTGCCCTCGACGGGGTTCTCGATGGCCCGGTACGCCTTCTCGTACGCCTCCTTGAAGTAGGACGCGAGTTCGGACAGCGTCACCGAACCCTTGTCCGACCCCTGCAGCGACAGGCCGTGGAAGTACTGCGAGAAGATCGCCCCGGAATTGCCGCGCGCGCCGATCAGCGCGGAGCGGGCCACGTCCCTGAGCGTCGACCGCACGTCGCCGTGCGCCCGCGACCGGTCCTCGATCGCGTGCATCGTGTGAGCGAGGTTGGTCCCGGTGTCGTTGTCGACGACGGGGAAGACGTTGATGCGGTTCAACTCGTCGCGATTCGCCCGGGTGCGGTGCGCGCCCTGGAGGATCGCCTGGTGGAGCAGCTCGCTGGAGACCTGTTCGGTCATGTCAGATCCGGCTTCCGATCCAGGTCGTCAACGCGCAGCTGACGCCGGTCACGAACGTGCCCCAGCAGAGGTCGATCATGGTGAGCGACACGGGCCACCCCTTGAGCGTCGCGAGGTTGGTCAGGTCGTAGGTCGCATAGGCGACCAGCCCGAAGAAGGCGCCGGCGCCGAGGGCGTACCACACGGAGGCCTTGTCGGTCGCGGGGGAGATCACGAAGAAGACCAGCGCGCCGATGAACAGCAGGTAGAACAGGCCTGCGGCCACGAAGTTGACCTTGTCGGCCATGAGGTGGCCGATCTTGGCCTGGTAGAGCTTGCGCGAAATGAAGAGCAGCCAGACCATGTCGATCAGGGTGAAGACCACGAGGGCGATCAGATACAGTTTCACGAACGTCATGTCGTTCTCCTCCCGGGGCCGGGCTCACGAATTCCTCACGGGCCTGATCGTATTGTATGCGCGCCGGCGGCCCGATGGAATGCACCGGTGTTACGCGTTCAGGGCGGGTCCATGGATCCGGTCAGCCGAGCGGCTTCTGGTCGAAGGGCAGCGTCGCCGTGGACAGCGACTCATAGAGGGTCTGCGTCTCCGCGGGCGTCGCGAGGTTCAGGTAGATCTTCTGGGTGGCGGTCTCGACGTACAGGAACGGAGGCTTGCTGCGGTCGAGGAAGAGCAGGGCCGCTCCGACGTCCGCCAGCCGGAAGTGGCCGGACAGGAGATCGCCGATCGCGGATCCGTTGGTGCGTGCCTCGACCGTGGGCAGCGCGAAGACCAGCTCGACCTTCCGGATGTCCGCGACCGGCACGGTCTGGCCGTACAGCCCGGAGATCTTCAGGCCGCCGTCCGCGAGCACCGCCGACGTCGGCTGGCTTCCCTGCGCGAAGAGATATCCCACGCCCCCGGCGACGACGGCGAGGAACACGACGAACCCCGCGATGGCGAACTTCGAGCGGCTCTTCATGCGGCCGTCCGGGGCCCTGTCGTTCCGGTCGTACTTCTGCGCCCGGATCAGCAGGAAGACGACCACGGGCAGGGAGAGCCCGATGACGCAGATGCCCGCGACGCCCTGGTCCTTGAAGAGCAGCAGCATGCCGGCGCCGATCAGGAAGCCCATCAGGAAGAGCGCGTTGCCCATCAGCCGGCCCAGGCCCTCGACGTCGACGTTCTTCTTCTTCTCCTCGGACATCGTGTTATAGCCCGATATCAGCCCGTATTGCTTCCGGAAGCGGATCAGATATCCGATCAGGAACAGCAGCAGCGTCGGCAGTGCGACCGCGATAGGGACGATCCAGTCCATCTGGCCCTCCTGGCCCTCTGTCCGCTCGTTGCGAAACCGCGCGGAATCGAACGTTCGTGTTGCGGGCGTTTCTCCTGTCATTCTGGCTTTTCCCCTCGGAAAAATCAATTCGCGCGCTCCGCGCCGCCCCCG
>CAILLO010000010.1 GCA_903835065.1 uncultured Eubacteriales bacterium | reverse complement strand
TCGTGTCACCATTTCGAATGCAATAGAAGAACGCAAAAAGCCCCTGCGATCCTATTGATCACAGGGGCTGCAGGGATTCGTCTATACCTTCAAACTGTCAAACTCGAGTCGGACGAAGTCCGAGTTGCAAGAGCCTTGAAGTCAAGTCGACGGGGGATAGCAGTTCGTCGAGGATTGCATCGGAGCTCATATGGAATCGATGTTTGGATCCAAATGGTATGGGAGTGCAGTGAATCGTTTCCAAATCGATCCATATGCTCGTGTCACATTATAAATCCATCAATGAACCCCGATAGGGTAACAAATCCGTTCTATTTCCACAAAGGGAACCCTAAGCAGTTCTGCGCCTCGTTGTATAGAAATGACGCCTTCACCAACAGCTCGCAGAATCATTTGCTTCAATAAAGTTGGCTCTTCGCCTTTAATTCGAGAAGGTTCATTCTTGCGCCAACCCAACTTCGATATATTGATGCAAAAATTTCTGTAGGTGTTTTCAGAAACAATGCCAAGTAATTGTGCTCTTTTCACGAGAAGCTGCAGTGAAATGCCGTATTCCACAGCGACCATTTCCATGTCTCCCGTTATGGAATGGCGCCTGCTCCCCAACTCACGCAATGCATCTTCTCGAGGGATCAGAAACGCGCCACTGATCGAATTCGCTCGCTTCTCGCATTCTGCTGGAGAAATGTCATCAGGCCAACGAATCAATAGATGAGCGAGTTCATGAACCAGAGTGGATCTCTGTCTTTCCGGCGTCATGTGTCGATTCAGGAATATATAGGGTCGGTGGTTGACCAGCCCGTTGATCCCAGAAAATGAAGAATCGGTTATATCCAGAAATTGAATCAAAAGTCCCTTGTTCTCAAGAGTGGAAACAAGTTCAGGCACAGGCCCGGTCCTACTGATTGACAACCAATCTCGTATATTAAGGGCATTGAGTTCATCGTCGTCTTCAAGGGTATATTCATGCATGACAGGGGGCGTAGCTAAAACACCTTGATCCAGAATATCCGCCATGGTGAAAAAACGGCTGCAATATTCCTCGATGCTTTCCTTCACGAATTCCTGACGACCCTCGGACAACGAACTGCATTTCCGAAAATCACCATGTTGGAAAACGAGCGATTGGTTTCGACTGGAAAACAAGTCTGAAATGGATACCTGAAGCGCTCCGGCAATGCTTCTGACCATCTCAATATTGGGCATCCGGGCTCCCTTTTCGTAATTGGTCACAGCCATCGGCGACGTACCGATCAATTCCGCAAGCCGGCACTTCGTCATACCACGCTGCAGACGATAATAAGTCAGATTTCTATTGAACATGGGATCACCCCCCATGTTTACATTTTACCATATTGCATGGACATGTAAACACATGGAACGGAAGAATTCCTGCCGAAGCAGGTCATTCAGAAAACATCATGGAGCCATGGTCCGCCCTCGCGAGCACTCTCCTCGCATTCTCCCCCAGCACCTTCCTCTTTGCGTTTTCCCCGATCCGCGCGTACGCGACCCAGGCCAGCTGCGGCGCCGGGTCTCTCATGGGCATGTCCGAGCCGTACACGACCTTGTCCGCGCCGGCCGTCTCGACCAGGTACTCCAGCGTCCCGTACGTCAGCGTCGTGTAGGTGATCTCCGCGTAGACGTTCGGCCGCGCCTTCGCGACCGCGCCGTTGGCGCGCGCGACATTCCAGTCCGCTCCGCTGTGGGCGAGCAGCATGGTCAGGTCCGGGTAGCGCTGCGCCAGCACGTCGACCTGCGGCGCGACGTCCGGCGTCTCGGCGTGCACGAGCAGCACCAGCCGGTGGGCATTGCCGTATGCGAACCAGCGCGCGTAGCGCTCGTCCGGCAGCTCGACCCCGTGGCGCGGCACGTAGGGCTTGATGCCGACGAAGCCGTGGCGTTCGTGATACTCCGAAATCGTGGCGCCCTGGTCCTCCGGATAATTCGGGTTCCAGCACGCGTAGCCCAGGATACGGCCGGGGTAGGCGCGGCAGGCGTCGAGCGTCGTCCGGTTCGCGCCCTCGGCGGTCAGGATGCCCTCCCAGGGGGCGGTCAGGATCGTCTCGATGCCGAAGCGGTCCATGGAGCGGATCATTCCGGCCGCGTCGGTGCGGTACATGGGCACGGCCGTGGCGGTCTGGTGCGCGGGGTCGACCATGTGCGTGTGCGCGTCGAAGACGTGCTCGTCCCACAGCGGCAGGCCTGCGTCGACCTTCCGGGCGATCCCGTCGAGCGTGCACGCGGCCTCGTCGTACAGCGGGAACCGCGCGGTGTCGAGGCCGAACAGCCGCAGCGCGTTGCCGCTCGCCACGAGGTCGCGGTCGGCCTCGCCGAGCCCGGAGTACTCGACCAGCGCCTTGATCGGGCCCGGCGCCTTGTTCGGCCAGTCCGACCCGTACAGCACGCGGTCGATGCCGATGTGCTCCTTGCAGACCGCGAGCACGTCGTGCGCCTGGTTGTCGCTCAGGTCGAAGCTCAGGTTCGGGCAGCGGTCCATGAGGCGGAACAGCGTGCGGTCGTCGGCCCAGGACGAGCCGCACAGCAGCGTCGGCCAATCCGGGAACGCCTGGAGCAGGCGATACAGCGCGTCGAAGTCGATCTCGGCGCGGTCGAGGACGAGCGGCATCCGGTGCGCGACCCCGAACGCGGCGAACTCCTCAAGAAGGAACGGGCTGAGTCCGTGGTCGGCGGAGCGGGGAAGAAGGCGCAGCGCCCGGAAGCCCTGCGCGGCCAGCGCGTCGAGATAGCCCAGGCCCTCCCGCAGTTCGACGTCCATCCCCGGCACGACGACGGCGCACCCGACCAAGCGCGGATCCGCGGCCACGGCCTCGCGCACCTGCGCGTTGCCCAGCACATAGGAGTAGTCGCGTGCGACCTGACCGTGCACCAGCGCGCCGTGCACGCGGATGTACGCCAGGTCGTCGGCCAGCGCCTCCGGGTGGTAGGGAACGCGCGGCTCGCGCCGGTTCGTGCGGCCGACGGCGGCGTGGACGTCGAAGTACAGGCGCTGCACGACTAGAGCTCCGCGAGGAAGCGGAGCAGGTTCTCGCGGCCGAGCGCGATGCCGACCAGCGGGTCCTCGATGCCCTCGAACTCGTACGACACCGGGCCGTCGTACCCCTTGTCCTTCAGCAGCCGCAGGCACTGGGCCACCGGCACGTCGCCGTGCCCGAGCACCGCGCCCCGCAGCCAGTTGCCGGCGCGCGACCGGAACCAGCCGCCGCCCGGGTCGCCGGCCGAGCCGGGCTTCACGTGGAAGTCCTTGACGTGGGCATGCACGGCGTACGGCGCGACCAGGCCGACGGCCTTCTCGGGCACCTCGTCGACGCACAGGAAGTTGCCGACGTCGACCAGCAGGCCGAAGTTCGGGTGGTCCACCGCGCAGAACAGGCGCTCCATGCGCTCGCTGTCCTGGCTGAAGAAGCCGTGGTTCTCGACCATGGTGCGCAGTCCCGTTTCCTGGGCGATCTCGGTGACCGCCCGGCAGCCCTTGGCGAGCGTGGGCAGGGCGTTGTCGAACGCGCGCGGACCGCGGTGCGTCGCGGCGTACCCCTGCGTCGCGTCGTGCCGGATCGACGGTGCGCCGAGGAGCTTCGCGATCTCCAGCTCGGACCCGAGGCGATTCGCCTCGGCCTTCCAGTCGCCCCCCGACCCGTTCAGGAAGTCGGCCGCCACGCAGTAGTTCACGACGCGCAGCCCGATCCGGTCGCATTCCGCGCGCAGGGCGCGCGCCACGTCCGCGCGGGTCTCGCCCTCGCGCAGCGCCAGCGTCGAGAACTCGATGCACTCGAACCCCATCTCCTTGGCCTTGGCGGGCACTTCGACCTGCGTCAGGCGGCCGGCGGAGACGAGTTCGCTGTAGCTGTAGGAACTGACGGATGCAATCATGGGCTTGGCCTCGCTTTCGTCGGGAGGCGCCGCGCGGGCGCGTCAGTGGGGGCGGCCCAGGGCCGCGCCGTGTCGTCGATTTCCATTGTAGTCCCGCCGGGCCGGGATGCGTATGAACTGGGGTTAGGGAGGGATTGCAGGGGCTGCGCGCTTCCTACTCGCCCCTGGTCTTCTTCACCAGCTCCTCGAGGCGCTTCAGGATCTCGGTCTGGTTCTTCAGCTCCTGCATCTGCTCGTCCTGCAGCGTCGCAAGGTACGTCAGCGTGTTGTGGTCCGTGTCCGCCTTCGCCTCGTTCTGCGACTGGATCACGTTCTGGCCCACCATGATGATGGGCAGCAGGACCAGCTGCAGCAGCGTCTGCGCGATGTACTGCACCCAGACCATCACGCTGTGCGCCGCGATGACCGGCGGCAGCATCACCATGTCCAGCACGAGGAACGCGTACGCGCACCACATGGTGCCCACGCTGTTCGTGATCAATACCGCGAGCTTGAAGTTGAATTTCTGCAGCCCCTTCAGCTCCTTGACCAGCAGTTCCTTGGGGTGGATGACGGACGGGTGGGACTTGCGCACGTTCATGGGGACCTCCTTCAGGCCAGGGTCTTCAGCATCTCGACGGTCACTTCGGTTCGGAGCGGTTCGCCGGCCAGCCGCCGGTCGAGTCCGTGAACACGCGCGGGATCCAGGGGCTGCCCGGGGCGGCCGGGAAGTTGGCCCGGGGCCGGGACTTCGCAGGGATCGCGTCCATGGACCCACCTCCGTACGCTCGCTATGGAAGCAGTATAATGGATGCGAAGCCGGAGGCGCGCCCTACTCCTGCTGCCCTCGCCGCAGCGTTTCGAGCAGCGCCGACACCACCGCCGGGTCGAACTGCTTCCTGTTGTGGTGGAGAATCTCCTGCACGGCCTCGTCTTCGCTGAAAGTGGGGCGATACGTGCGCTTCGAGGTCATCGCGTCGTACGCGTCGGCGACCGCGATGATGCGCGCGGCAAGCGAGATGGCCTCGCCGTGGAGGCCGGCCGGATATCCCTTTCCGTCCCAGCGCTCCTGGTGCTGCAGCACATAGTCGGCAATCTCGGCGAACTCCTGCACCGAGTTGAGGATGCGGTAGCCGATCTCGGGGTGCTGGCGCATCTTGCTCCGTTCGGCATCGGTCAGCTTGCCCTCCTTGTTGAGGATGTGTTCGGGGACGCCGATCTTGCCGATGTCGTGCACGAGGCCGGCGAGGCGGTACTTGGCGACGTCGGGAGCCGGGCAGCCGAGCGTCGTCGCGATGCCGCCGCACAGCTCGCTGACGCGGGCGGAGTGGCGCTGCTCGCGGTGGTTCTTCTCGTAGAGCGAGCTCATGATCAGGTCGATGGTCTTGCCGCGCATGCTGTGGCTTTCGGAGAACTTGGAGCGGTACATGCGGTCCTCGGCGGCGTTGAACACGTCGGAGAAGGCTTCGTCGGGGCGCGTCTTCGTGCCGGCCCCGAGGGCGATCGAGACGTCGAGCATCTCGACCTTCTGCCCCGCGAGGCGCCGCTTGACGCGCTCGACGTAGTCCTCGGCCACGCGGGCGTCGGCCCGCGGCATCAGGATGGCGAACTCGTCGCCACCCAGACGCGCGACCACGTCCTCGGAGCGGGTCTCCCCGACCAGTGCGTCGGTTACGCGGCGCAGCAGCTCGTCGCCCTTCTCGTGGCCCAGCGAGTCGTTGATGAACCGGAGCGCGTTCACGTCGCCGATGACGAAGGACAGGGGAAGGGAATCCTCGGCGTCGAACCGCAGACGCGCCTCCTCGTAGTACCGCCGGTTGTAGATGCCGGTCAGTTCGTCGTGGTAGCTCAGCCGGAGGATGCGGTCCTGGGAGCGGATGCGCTCGGAGATGTCGCTGACGAAGGTCATGATGCGGTCCTGCTCCGGCAGGTGGACCAGGCTGTGCTGGAGGTGGATCGGCCGGCCGTCGGCCCTGCGCTGGATTCCCTCGAAGCGCATCCAGCCCTGCTCGCGCACCGCGGCGAGGCGCGCCTCGACCTGTCCGGGCGAATCGACGACCGCGACGTCCGAGATCCGCATGGCGAGCAGCCGCTCGCGCGGATAGCCGGACATGGCGCAGTAGGCGTCGTTGACTTCGAGGATCCGCCCCACGTCGTCGATGATCAGGAAGCCGTCCATCGACGCGTGCGAGAGGGCATGGTAGCGCCGCTCGGATTCCTCGAGGCGTCGCTCCGCCTCGACCCGCTTCGACACGTCGTGCACGAGTGAGAAGAGCAGCGTCTTGCCCTGGAGGACGATGGGTCCCCCGTTGGTCTCCACGGTGCGGATCTCGCCGCTGCGCAGGCGGTGGCGGAACACGTGGGAGTGGCGGCCGGCCTTGATGGACCGGGCCATCGCGCGGAGGATCTCGTCGAGCGATCGCGTGCTCAGGTCGTCGATGACCATGGCCCGCATCTCGTCGCGCGACCAGCCGTAGAAGGCGGCGGCGGCGGGGTTCACGTCCTGGAGGCGGCCGGTGTCGGGGTCGATCAGCAGCATGGCCGCCGGGTTCTTCTCGAACAGGGCGCGGTAGCGCTCCTCGCTCTCCTTGAGCACCGACTCCGCCAGCACGCGGTCGGTGACGTCCATGAGGAAGGTGAGCTGGGCGGGCGCACCGTTCCAGTCGATCGGGACGCCGCTCACCTCGGCCCAGATCGAGGTGCCGTCCTTGCGGCACATGCGGTAGACCGACTTCGGGTTGTAGCCGGGGACCGTCAGCCGGCGGAGATGCTCGTCGGCGGCGCGCCGGCGGTCCTCCGGAGCGATCTGCTCGAGGAAGGGGAGCGCGTACAGTTCGTCGAGCGGATAGCCCGACCGCTCGACGCTGCAGGGGTTCGCGAGGACGATGTGCGGCCCCTGGAGCACGAAGACCGGAATCGGGGCGTGCTCGAAGATGCGGCGGTAGTAGGGGTCGGCCGCGTCCATGCGCGGCGCCTGGTCGGGATCCGGTGGCGGGTCCATGCGCGGCTCCACGCTCTGTCATTCCCCTTCCGGGTGGTCCCAGCCGTTGTCGACGGGCAGGACGACGGAGACGGTGCTGTAGCGGCCGGGCTCCGAGTCGATCTCGAAGTAGCCGTGGTGGTCGGAGACGATGCCGTGGGAGATGGCGAGGCCGAGGCCGGTGCCCCTGTCCTTGGGTTTGGTCGAGTAGAAGGGCTCGAAGATCTTCTGGCGCACCTCGGGCGTGATGCCGGTGCCGTGGTCCTCCACCGAGATGCGGATCCAGCGGCGGTTCTCCGCCTCGAAGGAGCGGCAGACGAGGCGGACGACCTTGTCGGGGTCGGCGCCCGGGTACTTCTCGTTGAGGGCGTCGCGGGCATTGGTCAGCAGGTTCATCACGACCTGCTGGATCTGCTGGCTGCGGCACTTGACCTCGGGGAGGCCCTCGGGGACGTCGACCTGCAGGTCGATGCGGTCCTTCTTGATGATGGTCCGGACCAGCGAGACCGTGCGGTCGATGATGTCGTCGATGCGGGCGTAGCTGTGCGACTGCTTCTCCTGGCGGGAGAACTGGAGAAGGTTGCTGACGATCTTCGACACGCGCTGGCTCTCGTCGATGATGCCCTGCAGGTACGACGCCTCGGGGGACGACGGGACGGCATCGTCGAGCACGAGCTGCGCGTAGTTCAGGATGCCCGTCAGGGGGTTGTTGATCTCGTGGGCCACGCCGGCCGCGAGCGTGCCGATCGCCTCCAGCTTCTGCTGCTGGCGCAGCTGGATCTCGGCATTGCGGCGCTTCCCCTCGGCGAGCTTCTCGCCGGTGATGTCCCAGCAGAGGCCGGCGATTCGGCTGGGCGGAGCGCCGGTCGCGTGCGACAGCCGACCGCGCGAGGCGATCCAGTGCCGGCTGCCGTCCGGCCAGACCACCTGGTAATCGGTCTCGAGCAGCGCGCCCGTCACGCGGGTGCGTTCCAGCAGCGCCCGGGTCCGGACGGCGTCCTCCGGCACCATGCAGCCGTAGAATTCCCCCGCCGTCCCGCGGAACGTGGCGGGGTCGAGCCCGAGCAGGCGGCACGTGCGGGCGTCGAAAATGCGCTTCTGCCGGGCGAAGTCATACTGCCAGACGCCCATGCCGCCCGCCTGCATCGCGAGCTCGAGGCGCTCCTCGCTCTCGTGCAGCGCGGCCTCGGCGCGGCGGCGGTCCGTGATGTCGAGGAAGACGACGACACCGGCGATGACATTGCCGTGCTCGTCGCGGACCGGCGAGGCGTTCGCGAGCACGTCGCGGTCCTCCTGGTCGTCGCGGCGGATCAGGAACTCGTCGCTGCACATCTCGCCGAGGCGGATGGCCCGGGCCAGGGGAATGTCCTCGGACCGGTAGGGCGTGCCGTCGAAGTGGAAGACGTTCCAGCGGTCGGCGTAATCGTGGAAGTCCCCTTTCACGAGTTCGGTCTCGGACTTTGCGCGGATTGCGAGACCGGCCTGGTTCACGTAGCGAAGGTGGCCGTCCGGGGCGTCGGCGATGGCGATGCCCGCCGTGCTGTTCTCGAAGGAGGCCATGAGGATCGCCTGGGACTCGCGGAGGGCGTCCTGGGCGCGCTTCTGCTCGGTGATGTCGACGATGGAGGTCATGAAATACGGATGATTTTCGGACGGGTCCTTTCGAATCGACGTCAGCAGGTCGGCCCAGACGACCGAACCATCCTTCTTGAGATAGCGCTTCTCGAATCGAGCCGTATGGACCTTGCCGGCAACCAACGCGTCCACGTGCCTCTGCGTCGATTCGATGTCGTCGGGGTGCGTGATCTCCTGCCAGGTCTTGGCCTCGAACTCTTCGGGCGTGTAGCCGAGCATGTCGACCATCGTCCGATTGATCTGGATTTCACCGGAGGGAAGCGTCAAGGACTGGCCGACCATGGAGTTGTCGAAGACCGACCGGTACTTCGCCTCGCTCTCTTCGAGAAGGCGCTGGGTCTTCTGGCGCTCCGTGACGTCGTACATGCTGGAGACGAGCATGTCCTCGCCGCGGATGCTCAGGAGACGGGCGGACATCAGGATCTCGAGCGGCTCCCCGTTCTTCTTCTTCATGGAGACGGGCACGTTGTCGAGCCTGCGGGTCGTGCGAAGCCGGTCGATGTAGACCTGCCGGTCCGCGTCGGACGGCCAGAGCCCGAGCTCGACCGTCGTCCTCCCGACGGCTTCCGCTACGGCGATCCCCGTCATGTGGGCGAACCCCTCGTTGACTTCCTGGATCCTCCCGTCGGAGAACCGGATGATGCCGATCGCATAGGGGGCGGATTGGAAGGCCAGGGCGAACTTTTCCTCTTCCGCGGCGCGCGCCTCGACCAGACGGACGTTCACGAGCAGCACGAGCGAGACGGTCAGGAGAGTCGTGAGGGCGACGAGCAGGGCGATGGGCAGGACCTCGAGGAACTGCGACCGGAAGAAGTCGGTCGTGCCCGACGGAGCGGCCAGCAGCAGGACGATCCGTCCGAGGCTGACGGCCGAATATCCGAGCAGGGTAGCGCCGGTCAGCCTCGCCGTCCAGCGGTGCGCCTTGCCGGACCGGAACAGCAGGATCCAGGCGGTCTGCGCGCTGGTGTAGAGTGCGAAGCCGGAGGCTATGAAATTGCGGACCTGCAGGTCGGGCGAGACGACCCCGAAGTAGTAGAAGAGGCCGAAGACCGCCGGAATCAGCAGGTAGTTCTGCCAGCGCGGCCAGCGGCACTCGAGGAACCGCTCCATGCCGATCTGGAGGACGACCATGCCCGAGGCGACCAGCGTGTTGGCCAGGACGATCGACAGGACGTCGGGAATCGCGCCTCGGAGCAGGAGCAGCAGCACCGACAGGATCTGCAGCCCCATGTCGAGCACCCAGAGGGCGATCCCCTTGAACTGCCTGCGGTTCTGGTGCCACAGGACATACATGCAGAGGACGCCGACGAAATAATTGACGAAACTGAAGATAAGGACCGTGCGCATGTCGAGAGTCATCCCGCACCTCCCGGACCATATCGGGAATCCCGAGCGGTTTCCCTGCCTGTAATCCTATCACGCGCGGGGTCGCCCTGCACGGTCGCTCGTCCCGCGACGCGCTCCGTCCCGTATAATGGGGGAGAGGTGCCACTCCGATGATCTACCTGACCGGCGACACGCACGGCAAGCCCGACCGCATCCGCGAGATCCGCCGCAAGCTGCGCGGCGTGCTCGTGGCCTCCGACACGCTCATCGTGCTCGGCGACTTCGGTTTCCTCTTCTCGGGCTCCGACGAGGAGCGCGCGGCGCTGGACGGGATCGCCCGCATGCATGTTTCGCTCGCCTTCGTCGACGGCAACCACGAGAACTTCCCGCTGCTCGCCTCCTTCCCCGAAGAGGACTGGCACGGCGGCCGGGTCCACCGCATCCGTCGCAACGTCGTACACCTGATGCGCGGCCAGCTGTACGATATCGAGGGCCGGTCCTTCTTCACGTTCGGCGGCGCCTACTCGCTCGACCGCCCCTGGCGCACCCCGGGCCGGTCCTGGTGGCCGGAGGAGATGCCGTCGGAGGCCGAATACGAGACCGCGCGCCGCACGCTCGCCGCCTGCGGCCACCGCGTCGACTTCATCCTCACCCACACGGCGCCCGAGGAGACCATGCGGCACTACCACCCGACGCACCCGGCCGAGCGTCCGCTCAACGCCTTCCTCGAGTGGGTCGCCGGGTCGACGGACTACGGACACTGGTACATCGGCCACTTCCACCGCGACGAGGCGCTGTGGCGGCGGCAGACGGTCGTCTACCAGGACGTGGTCGGGGTGGACGGGAAGAAGGAGGAGCGGACATGACGGACCTGGAGAAGAAGTTCCACGAGGACATGCTCGACACGTACGACTCGGCCCTCGAGTTCGGCTACCGGGCGTCGCGCTTCATGCAGCTCGTGTCCACGTTCGGCGGCGTGCAGGCGGCGCACCAGCTGATCGCCCGGACCGGCAACACCTACGGGCTCGAGGAGCTCTATCTCAACCACCGCCTCGACCTCTCGGTCGAAGCGCTCGTGCTGAAGGAGGAGTACCGGCCCCTGTTCACCGACGAGGAGCGGCGCATCTGCCGCGAAGTGCTGGAGGGGCTCGGGTACGAGGCGGGAGCATCCTGAAGACATTTTCCAGGAAGAAGGGAGCGGACCATGCCGAAGATCGGAATCGGACTTCTCGGAACCAACGGACACCAGATTGCGCAACTGCTGCGGGACCACTCGCGCGCGGAGATCGCGGCGGCCGAGGATTCCGACCTCGACGCGCTGCTCGCCGACCCGCGGGTCGCGATCGTCTCGCTGTGCTCCCCGCGCCGGGCGGACCAGGTCGAGCAGGCCGTCCGCTGCCTGCAGGCCGGCCGGCACGTCTATTCCGAAAAGCCCTGCGCGCGGTCGGAAGCCGACCTGGACCGCATCCTGGACGCGGCCGGCCAGTCCGGACGCTTCTTCCACGAGATGGCGGGGACCGCGTTCGCGGATCCATACCCCGCCCTCGCGGGCGTCGTCCGCTCCGGAGCGCTGGGGACGGTCGTGCAGGTCTTCGTGCAGAAGTCCTATCCCTACTTCGGCGGGCGACCGCAGGACGAAGCGGTCGACGGCGGGCTGTTCCTGCAGGTGGGCATCCACGCCGCGCGCATGGTCGAGCACGTGGCCGGCTGCCGGATCGCCGCCGTCGACGTCGTGGAGACGGGCCGGGGGAACCCGGTCCCCGGAGGGGGACTGCGGATGGCGGCCAGCGCCTGGATGACCCTGGAGAACGGCGGCGTGGCGTCGATGGTCGCCAACTACCTGAACCAGGACGCCTTCGGGACCTGGAGCAACGAGCACCTGCGCATCTTCGGGACGGATGGGTTCGTGGAGGCGACGGACGGCGGCCTGCGCACCCGGCTGGTCCTGAAGGGCGGGGACCGCGGTCCCGTGGTGCCCGGCTGGGGCGAGGGCCTCTTCCACGGGGACTACTTCGATGCCTTCCTCGGGCAGGTCCTCGACGGCGCCCCGATGCCCCTGTCGATCGAAGAGGAGCTGCATCCGCTCCGGATGCTGCTGCGGGCGCACCGGACGGAGTCGAAGGGGGAGGACGCATGGACTGCGCATTGATCGGAATTCTCGACCGCCACGATCCAGGACCTGAAAGGATACGCGCGGTTCTCGACGACCGTCGGAGAAGTAGGAGGATATCATGAAGATCGGCGTCATGGTCGATTCGTTCCGGGTCGGACTCGAGGCGGGGATCGCGAAGGCCGTCGAGGTCGGCGCCCAGGGGGTGCAGATCTACGCCGTCCAGGGAGAAATGGCGCCGGAGAACCTTTCCGCGGCGCGGCGCAGCGAGATCCGGCGGAGCATCGAGGACCGCGGGCTGGTGGTCTCGGCCCTCTGCGGGGACCTGGGGGGACACGGGTTCGCCCTCCCGGAGGAGCACCCCTGGAGGATCGAGAAATCCAAGCGCATCCTGGATCTCGCCGTCGACCTGGGCACAATCGTCGTGACGACCCATATCGGCGTGATCCCCCGGAATCCGGCGCACCCTCGGTGGAGCATTCTGCAGGCCGCCTGCGAGGAGATCGGAGCCTACGGCGACGCGCGGGGCGTCCGGTTCGCCATCGAGACGGGACCGGAGCCGGCCGACGTCCTGGCGAGGTTCCTCGGTAGTCTCGCCACACGGAGCGTCCAGGTGAACCTGGATCCGGCGAACCTGGCCATGGTGACCGGCGACGACCCGGTCAAGGCCGTCCGGACCCTCGCGAAGCACATCGTCCACACGCACGCGAAGGACGGGCTCCGCCTCCGCGCCGTCGACCCGGAGACCGTATACGACGCGTTCGCGACCGGGTCGGCCAGTGGACACGAGATCGGTACCTGGTTCCGTGAAGTCCCGCTGGGCGAAGGGGCTGTCGATTTCGACGCCTATCTGGCCGCGCTGGAATCAATCGGATACGAAGGATTCCTGACCATCGAGCGGGAAGTCGGGGACGACCCGGAGCGGGACATCCGCGAGGCGGTGGGATTCCTGGAGACGCGCCTGAAGAGGCCGCCCCATGGATAAGGAACCCGGTCCGACACCCTTTACGGGATCGTGACGATCCAGCCCGGGTTGACGTAGCCCTTCAGGATCGCCGGGTACTTCGCCTTGTTCGCGTCGAGGATCGACTGCTTCAGCGTTGTGTTGTACTTGCCGTAGAATTTCTTGCAGACGCTGTAGATCGTGTCCCCCGAAAGGACCTTGTAGGTCCGGAGCGTCACGGTCGTCGGGGTCGGCGCCAGCGTCGGCTCCGGCGTGGGCGAGGCGGTGGGCGCGAGCGTCGCGACGGGTGCCGGGGAGGGGGTGGGCGAAGCCTCGGGCGCCAGCGTCGCATCAGCGGTCGGGGTGAGGCTCGGGGTGGCGGTCGGGTCCGCGATCACGCGGGCCGCCGCGAGGTCGTCCCCGCTGCAGGCCAGAAGGAAAAGACCGCCGGCTCCCGACAGCGAGACGGCGACGACCAGGAGCACGAGAGCGAAGGCGGTCCAGTTCGGAAAACGGCGGGCGGGGGGCTTCGGAGGGACGAGGCGCGGCGGTCCGGCGGCATGCCGAGCCATCTTCTCTTCGAGCATCCGGATGCCCTGCGCGGTCCGATCGTCCATGTTTCGACACCACCTCGGTTTCATGCTTCTTCGGGACGGCGGACCGCCTCTATCCGAGTATAGCGCTTCCGGGTGGCGGTTCAACAGGCGTTGCGGCGAGCGAGACCGCGAGCAGCAGGACGGGCAGCAGGACGAAGGCGTGGAACGCGTAGAAGGCCATCTGGGCGAAGAACTTGAACCCCTGCGTGTACGAAGTCCAGTAGGAGAGGCTCACGACCAGCGTGTAGACGTTCAGGAGGAGGCTGTAGGCGAACGCGATCGCGGCGGCCGGGACCAGGAAGCCCGGTCGGCGGGCAGGCGACGCCACGGCACGCGCGAAGAGCGCGAGGAGCAGGAGGCCCAGCAGGAAGGGGACCCCGTAGTACTCGAAGATCGAGAACCAGGCCAGGGGGGCGGGATAGTGGATGAACAGGGCGATGTACTTGGCGGTGTAGACCAGGAAGTACATCGGCTGCAGGACCAGCACCGCGACAGCGGGTACGCGCACCCGGGACAGCCCGGCCCGGCGGTGCAGCAGCATCGACGCCGCGAGCGCGGCGAAGGCCAGGAACAGCAGGCCGTCCACGCCGAGCAGCAGGTTGGCCCAGAACGTGGAATCGCTGTCGGCCAGCGCGTAGGCGAACGACATTCCCTTCGCGACCGCGAGCGCCGCGGCGACCGCGCCGCCCACGACGACCGGGGCCGAGCGGCGGAAACCGGTTTCCATTTCCGTCATTCCGAAAACCTCCTGATGGCGGAATCGCCGGCCCGACGCCGTTCCGAGCCGCAAGTTACCACAGGATACCACGCCGGGGTGTAATCTACGAATCGTACGGAACCTGAACCAGGCTCGCCTCGGCCAACCGAAGGGAGAACCGCCATGAAAGGACCTCAGCTCCGCACCCTCAACATCCTCGGCTTCCTGCAGCTCCTTCTCGTCGCCGGCCTCAACCTCGTCGGCATGTACGCCGCCCTGTTCGCGGAACTGCCCGACGCCGCCCGCTGGGCCGGCGCCATGGGCTCGCACTCCGTCACGACCCACATGACCCTCGGGCTCCTGATCCTCGTCTTCGCCGTCGTCCTGCTGCTCCTCGCCCTGCGCGCGAAGAGCAAGGCCTGGAGCATCCCGTCCGCCCTCGGCCTGCTCGGCATCGTCGGCGGGACGCTCGGCGGCTCCTGGTTCGTCTCGGCGGACAACGACACGGCCACGCTGCTGATGGCCATCAGCGCCACCGTCGCGGTCGTCGCCTACGCCCTCGGCCTGCTGCTCGCGAACCACGAGACCACGGTGAAGCTGACCGCGGAGGCCGCGGCGGCCGCGGGGACCCCGGCGAAGTAGGCCCTACTCCTCCGAGAACCATGTCGGGCAATCGTACTCGTACAGCAGACGATCGACCTTCTGCGGGTTCATCACGCCCGTTTCGAAGCAGTGCCGCACGAGGACGTCGCTCTTGACGCTCCGGCGGAACGCCAGCGTCAAGTACACGCCCGGCGAGGTCATGGCGCTGATCGAGGGCGGCAAGCGCGCCGGCTGGGAGTTCTTCTTCCTGGGCGCCGAGCTCGCGAATTTCGACGACGCCGAGCGCATCGGCATCACGTCCGACCGCCGCAGCCGCGTCTCGAAGGCGGGCATGGGCGCCAATTTCTGCACGATGTCCGAGAACGTGAAGGACTACATGCGGGACGGCAGGGTCTCCGCGGACCGGGCCGACAAGCTCGAGAAGGGCGATGACGCGGACGATGCCTAGCCCGGGCCGCCTCCGGACGACATTGGCCCTATCCATCGCCCCGGCGCTCCGGTAGAATGGAATCGCGGTCCGCCGTCGGGCCGCGGTTCCCTTTCCGTCCGGAAACGGACGAAGAAACGGTCCGAAGGAGGGTCCCCCATGAGCGGGTACGTCGCCTGCATCCGGAAGTACGCCGTGTTCGCGGGCCGTTCGAGCCGCAGGGAATACTGGATGTTCACGCTCTTCAACTTCCTCTTCTTCCTCGTCGCCGCGGTCCTCGACAACCTGTTCGGGTCCACGCTCAAGGCCGGGGGCGCCTCCCTGGGCTACGGCCTGCTCTATCTCCTCTACGCGCTGTTCATGGTGCTGCCCGCGATCTCCGTCGTCGTCCGTCGCCTGCACGACGTCGGCAAGAGCGACGCCTACTCCTTCGTGGTCCTGATTCCGCTCGTCGGTCCCGTCTGGATCCTCGTCCTGATGTGCATGGAGAACGACCCGCTGTCGAACGTCTACGGTCCCCCGTCGAATTCGACCGTCCCGAGCCTATAGGAGGAGGAACCACATGCCGCGCACCCGGAAGAACCCGTTCTCGCTGCCCGGAGCGCCGGCCCCGGAGCTCTACGCCGAGCTCGTCGACGCGGCCGTGGCCCTGAAGGAACAGTACGTCCGGCAGTTCGACCGGATGGAGCTCGAGCGGCCGCAGCAACTCCTCGGCTTCCGGCTGGAAGGAGAGGAAGGGATCGCGTGGGCGCTGCTGGACTTCGACCTCGTGTCGCCCGAAGGGCTCTTCTCGCCCGGGGACCAGGGCTTCGACTTCCTCGACCGGATCCACAGGGACGTGGAATCGGTGCGCCCTATGGACCCC
Organism: uncultured Eubacteriales bacterium; assembly: GCA_903835065.1. GTDB lineage: Bacteria > Bacillota > Clostridia > Saccharofermentanales > UBA5734 > CAILLO01. Next base: position 5,899 of record CAILLO010000010.1, on the reverse strand, counting down.
GCCACGCGCGACCGCCGCCTGCTCGGCTTCACCTTCGAGGCCGAGGAGGACGTGCCCGACGAGGAGCTCGCCCGACTGCAGTCGCTCGGCCGGTCGTTCCAGGGCGAGGCGTCCTGGCCGGTCTTCTCTGCGGCCGCCGAATACGAGCCGCTCCGTTCGCCCACGGCCGTCGAGGCGAAGCGCCTTCTCGGCCTGCTGAATGCCCTGGGGGCCTTGTATCGGGACATCTCCGCGACCTGGGGCGGCTTCCTCGAGCCGTCGGCGAAGTCGGGAGCGCACACCCTCCTCGTCCGCAGGAAACCGGCCGGACCGGACGGCGCGTGGAGCAACCGACGCGTCGCGCGGCCGGCACCGTACTTCGGGATGACCGAGCGGGTCGCGGACCCTGCGGAGCTGCTCGACGACCCGACGCGGACCCTGCTGAAGAACCTGCCGCTCGACTCCGACGAGCCGGTCCAGGTCGACTTCGACCTCGTCGCCGAGGAGTCCGAGCGCCACGACCCCGACGCCTGGAAGAGCCGCCGCGCCTACCTTCCGTGGCTCGTCACCCTGCATGCGGCATCGACGGGCGTCCTGCTGGAGTTCCGCTCCGCCGACTCGCTCGAGTCGCGCAACCGGGAGCTGGTCGCCGCCTTCGTGAAGCACATGAAGCGAAGAAAGTCGCGCTTCGGCGCCGTGCACGTCGACAGTCCCCGCGCGGCGTCCGTCCTGGCGCCCCTGTGCGCGGACCTCGGCGTTCCGCTGCGCCTGCACCCCGTCCTGGTCCCGCTGCAGCGCTTCCGGGAGTTCATGGAACATTCGTACGAACAATACGACGAGCTCGGAAAACCGCCGGAGGAGAAACGGACCCTCACCCTGTCCTGGACCGGGAAGCGCCTCGACCAGCTGTCCGACGCACTCGTCGGCCTCCTGCAGATCCGTGGCGTCCTGCGCCACGAGGAGGCCGGCGCCTGGCTCGCCGAGCGGCTCGATTTCCGCCTGTCCGACCCGGCTCCGCTGATGCGCGACCTCGATCTGCTGCCGGTGGGGCGGTTCAAGTCATGCGTGGTCGGCGAGGAGCTGGTCTTCGACCCTTCACTCGACGAAGAATTCGCGTACGACCTCCTTGAAGAGATCGAGGAGCGCGACGACCTCCCTCCGTTCCCGCTCACGCTGGAGCGGGCGATCGAGATCGGTGGCGGCGCCCCGGTCTGGTGCGGCCCGGAGGCCGACGCCTTCATCGCCGACCTGCGCGCCGACGGGATCGACCCGGAGGACGCCTCGGCTGTCGTGGAGTCCCTGTACCGGATCCTCAACCGGATGGACGGCCAGCACGTCGTCGCGGCCGCCTCGGACCTGATCTTCTGCGGGTCGCCCGACGACGCATCGTCGGAGTTCCTCGAGCGCCGCCTGAAACTGTTCTACGACTACTCGAACGCCGTCCCGCACTGGCTGGACAAGGGCTGGTCCCCGCGGCAACTGCGCGAAGGGCTGCACAAGACCGCCTCGCCGGCCTCCGCGACCGCGTTCCGGGCCGGCCGCAACGACCCCTGCCCCTGCGGAAGCGGGAAGAAGTTCAAGAGTTGCCACGGGGCGAACGGCGTCTGAAGGGGGCGGACTCCGGAAAGTCCGGAACGGCTACGAAACGGACTCCTTCCGGATATCTTCGATTTCAGAGACCTGGCGTTCGAGAGCTTCTGCGACTTCTTCGACGGAGATCCCCTTCTTCAGCAGATGGATCGCGATCCGGCGCTCCGTTTCGGCCTTGCCTTCGGCCTCGCCTTTGGCCTTGCCTTCGGCTTCGCCTTTGGCCCGACCTTCGGCCATTCCCTTCTCCAACGCCTTCGCTTCGATCCGCTTCGCCTGTTGTTCCCGGTTATAGCGGTTCATGGCGTCCCAGAGCAGGTCCTTCTCCCGTTCGAACGCGCGAATCCGCTCCTTTTCGTCCTGACTGATCTCCCGAAGCTTCCGGACGGCCTGGTCCAGTCCTGGATCCTTGCGAGCCAGCATATCCGACACCTCCTTCCGGTTCGCGTACTGGAGGAAACCCTGCCAGCGCAGCAACGGATCTTCCGTCGAAACGGCGTCCGGGGCGCGGCATTTCCTCAATTCCACGATACGAACCTCCAGGGCGTCTGTCAATTCCGCTGCGATACGCGCTTCCGTGCGGCAATCCTCGACAATACCCTCTCGAATGGTACGATTTCGCCCTTCAAACGAAGGGCCCGCAGCGCTATCCTTCAATCATGGGAACCAAGGAGCCGGCGGCATGAACGAGAAGATCGTCGTGGGGGGGATCCTCATCGCCTCCTTGCTCGCGCTGGGCGTTTACGACCTCCTGCGCCGCACCTGCCACTGGTCCGTCGTCCGGCGCGCCCATAACCGCCTCGTCTCCGTAATCGAGCTGTTCCTCATGACCGCCTTCCTCTACGAGATCCGGATCCGGTCCCCCTGGGACTTCGCCGTGCCGGGCCTCTTCTTTGTCGGTGCCGCGGGCCTCTGGGTCTACGAGGCGCTGGCCGGAATCTGGTCCTTCCACGTCCACGACGCCCCACGGGACAGGCTCGAGGAGATGAACCGGGTCGTGTGCCGCCAGTTGCTCCCGACCGAGGAGGCGCTGGTCGAGGACGAGGACGTGGGCCTGCCCGTCCTGCGCATCCGCCGGGTCGACCGCTCGAAGGCGCGGACGATCGTCGGCGACCTCGAGGAATACCTTGAGGAGCACCCCGGGGTGCGCCGGTTCCAGACCCTCCGGACGACGGCCCCGCTGCTGGCCGACGCCGTCCTCATCGCCTTCGTGGTCTACGAAATGCTTCGCTGAACCGTCGAGAAGGAGGTAGACGCCATGGTCGGACCGCTCTCCCTGCTTCACGCCGTCCCCGCGTTCCTTTCCCGGCTCCCGGTCCTCCTCGCCGTCGCCATCGTGCGGTTCGCCGTGCTGCTGAAGGGCCGCCGATGAACAGGGAAGGCGCCGCGCGCGACCCCGGCGTCCGTACTCCGTCGACCGGAGGCGCACTCCAAGTGGTATCCTCGAAGGGAGGCGACTACGTGCCGAGCGCGCGTCCCGCGCATCGTCCCTCGCCCGTTCCCGGACCCCGCTCGCGAAAGGCAGGTACCTCCATGAATCCCTTCCTCTACTCGATCCCCACCAAGGTCTACTTCGGCGAGAACCAGCTCGGCCACCTCGGCCCGGAGCTCGCCCGCTTCGGCCAGCGCGTCCTCCTCACGTACGGCGGCGGCTCCATCAAGGCGACCGGCCTTTATGACCGCGTCGTCGCCGAGATCCGCAAGGCCGGCCTCGTCCTCTTCGAACTGCCCGGCATCGAGCCCAATCCGCGCGTCACCTCCGTCCGCCAGGGCGCCGAGCTCTGCAAGAGAGAGAAGATCGACGTGCTGCTCGCCGTCGGCGGCGGCTCCACGATCGACTGCACCAAGTTCATCGGCGCGGGCGCCTTCTACGACGGCGATCCGTGGGACCTCAGCACCGGCGCGGCGAAGATCGCCCAGTGCCTGCCCATCGTCACCGTCCTGACCCTGTCCGCCACCGGGTCCGAGATGGACTCGGGCGGCGTGATCACCAACCTCGAGACCCGGGAGAAGCTCGGCAACGGGCACCCCGTCATGGTCCCGAAGGTCTCGTTCCTCGACCCCACGAACACCTACACCGTCAGCGCATACCAGACCGCGTGCGGCGCCGCCGACATCCTCTCCCACACCCTCGAGGTCTACTGCAACACCGAGCCCGACCTCGAGCTGCTCGACGGCTTCATGGAGCACCTCGTCCGCACCGTCGTCCAGTTCGCGCCCGTCGCCCAGCGCGAACCGACGAACTACGAGGCGCGCGCCAACCTCATGTGGGCCTCGTCCTGGGCCATCAACGGATTCGTCGTCGGCGGCAGGCGCCAGGCCTGGAGCTGCCACCCCATCGAGCACGAGGTCTCCGCGATCTACGACATCACCCACGGCCTCGGCCTCGCGATCCTCACGCCCCGCTGGATGGAATACTGCCTCGACGCCCGCACCGCGCCGCGCCTAGCCCGCTTCGCTCGCAACGTCTTCGGCGTCGACCCCGCGCTCGACCCGTCCGTGGCCGCCCGCGAGGGGATCCGCCGCCTCTCGGCCTTCTACTTCGAGACCCTCGGCCTGAAGAGCTCCTTCACCGCGCTCGGCATCGACCGCACGCACTTCGCGCACATGGCACGGAAGGCCTGCGAGGGCGGCACGATCCACGGTTTCCAGCCCCTGGACCAGAAGGCCGTCGAGACGATCTTCGAGATGTGCCTGTAAGGGTGGAAGGGAAGCGGAGCGCATGGCGGTCGAACAGGCATCCTACAAGGTTCTCGCCAAGGAAGGTCCGTTCGAGATCCGGCTCTACGAGCCCATGGTGGTCGCTTCCTGCCAGGAGGCGGACCTGTCCGGCGGGGACGGATTCTCCCGGCTCTTCAACTACATCGGCGGCAACAACCGCGATTCGAATAAGATCTCCATGACGGCGCCGGTCCTCAACCGGCCGGAGGCCCGGCAGGCGACGATGGCCTTCGTCATGCCGAACCGCATGCGCCTGCAGGACCTTCCCCGGCCCAACGACCCGGCGCTGGAACTCGTGGAGATCCAGGAGCGCCGGATGGCGGCGGTCGTCTTTTCCGGAAGGGTGAATCCCGGGGTCACCGGCCGGAAGAAGGCCGAACTGCTGGAGTGGCTGCGGAAGAACCGACGGGCCGCCGTCGGGGAGACGGAGCTGGCGCGCTACAACCCGCCCTTCCTTCCCGGATTCCTGCGGAGAAACGAGCTGCTCGTCGAAGTTTCGGACTTGTAAGTCGGAAACTCGCGAGATTGAAGTAGTTTCCGACTCGCACGTCGGAAACTTCACGCCCCTCTCCCGTATCCTACAAACCCGCGCCCGGTCGGGTATAATGACTCCGAGCTTTCCGAGCGCTGCGGCATCGTCCGCGCGCTCCCGAGCCGCCAGGGGACCGGTCGCTCGGAGACCGGCCGGGAGGACGAATTGGACAACCGGACGCTTTCGATCGCATTGGTCCTCTACCTGCTGATCCAGTCCGTCGGTTTCTTCATCTACGCCCTGCAGCGCTCCGATCCGGCGCTCCGGCGCTTCCTCGCGCTGAGCAGCGCGTCGCTGGCCAGCGCCGGCCTCGGGTTCGCCACCGTCCTCGGGCAGGCCGGCGGCCCCGACTGGCTGGGCGTCCTGGTCTTCAACACCGCGACATTCGGATTCGTGCTCCTCAGCTTCGCGGCCGTCCGGTCCCACCTCGGACTCGCCGTCTGGCCGCGCCGCTATGTCGCCTATCTCGTCGGCCTCGTCCTGCTGCTCGCCGGCTTCACGTACCTCCTGCCCAGCTACCCGGCCCGGGTCCTCGTCGTCGAGGGCGGCCTGGCGCTGGCCTTCCTGGACCAGCTCGCGTCGGTCCGCAAGGCGCTGCACAGCCTGCACCGCGGCATCCGCGGCGTGCTGCGCGCACTGTATATCGCAGTGCTGGCCGTGAGCTTGTTCCGCCTCGCGCTCGTGGTCTTCGGGGACCCGCGCGAGACGAAGCCGGACCTGCTGATCAACCCCGACTTCACCGTGCTGCTGCTGCTCGCCTTCCTGATCTTCGTGACGTTCTCCATGGTCGCCCAGACGCTCGTGCACCAGCGCGAGAACGAGGAGATCCGCCGCTTCTTCCAGGTCTCGCCGTACCTGATCCTCGTCACCGACCCGGAGGGGCGCTTCCTCGAATACAACGAGGCGTGGACGACCCTGATGGGCTATGCGCCGGCCCAGATCGAAAAGGCCCGGTTCTTCGACTGAGTATTCCGGAGTGAGATGAGCACCTGTTCCGGTCAGTGAGAGCCACCGTTCCGTTCTTTCAGAGCCACCCATTCCGGTCCCGAGAGCCACCTCGTATTTTCCCCTAGAATGTGT
>CAILLO010000009.1 GCA_903835065.1 uncultured Eubacteriales bacterium | reverse complement strand
GCCGCGCCGCCGCCGCTCGCTCGCCCCCGTCGCGCTCGTCGCGGCCCTCATCCTCTGCGGCGCCTACTTCCTGATCCGCGCCGTCACGACCCCCTCGGCCGCCCCGACCGGCACGCCCGGGGCCGGCACCCCCGCGGCGACCGCCACGCCGGCGACGACCGCGAACCCCACCGCCGATCCCGCATGGTCCGCCACGCTCCCCGCCGCGGACCTCCCTGCCGACGCCACGCTGGTGTTCGCGGCGGACGGGCGCCCCCTCCTCTCGTTCACGTCGGCGTCCGGCGCCGATGCCGGCCAGCGGGTCTGGTACGCCTACGACGCCGTAGCCGGGCTGCTCCGCCGCGTGCCCCTCGTCTGGACGACGACGCCCTTCGCCGGTCGGCAGGTCCACATCGGTCTGTTGCTCGAGAACGGCCGGGCCAACGCGCTCGCCTATGGCGAAGAGGGCGTGCCGCGCCTGTTCCGGGCGGCCGACGGGTCGCTCTTCTACACCGACGTGCTGGACGGCGTCTACCGGTTCGACCCGGCGGCGCTGCTCGCCGCGGACCCGCCGGGCGCCGCGGCGCCGACGATGCTCACGCCCGCGAAGACCGCCGACGGCTACGACCTCGACGCCCTGCTCGCCTTCCAGCGCGCGGACGGCTGGACGCTGACCTGGGCCAATCGCCCGCGCCTCGACGACGCGCTCTCCTTCCTCGTGTACACGACCGACCGCCGCGGCTTCCTCGCCGACGGCGACGTCCAGGACGACCTCCGTCAGGTGCGCCTGTCCGACGGCGCCGACGTCGTCGTGGCGCAGCTCGCCCGGCCCGTCGCGATCGAGGGAGGTGTGCTCCTCTACGAGAAGCGCGACCGGAAGCTGTACCTGCGCGACATGGCCGGCGCGGACGGCCCGGCCGGCAACCCCGAGGTCCGCTGGACCGGAGCGCTCGACCAGTACGGGCAGTTCGGGAGATGGCTCGTATACACGCTCGCCGATGGCACGACGAAGCACGACTTCCGCCGGATCCCGGACGCCGCGTCCGGCGCGTCCCCCGTCCGCTCGATCTCCTGCGCCGCGAAGGGCCGCATCGCGGACCTCTACCGCGTCTCGCCCGACGGCGTCTCGCTCGGGCTCGTCTGGCTCGCGGACCGCACGACCGTCGCGTCGGCGCGTCTCGTCGTCCTGTCGCTCCCGGCCGGCACGACCCGCGTCTACGACCTGAAGTCCGCCCTGGCCGCGGACGGCGCCGTCGATTCCTTCGATTTCGAGGGCTGGGTGTCCGACACGGCCGTCCTGGTCGCAGCCGTCCGCGACGGACAGGCCCCGCGGATGCGCATCGTGGACCTTTCGAAGCTGGCGCCGATGCCCGCGTCCGCGGACCTGTCCGTGCAGGAGGAGGCGTCGTGAGCGCGCGGCGCATCGCCCTCGCCGTCCTGCTCGTCGTGGCGCTGGCCGGCGGGACCGCCGCGGGCGCGTCCGGCCCCTGCGTCGTCTCCGCGGCCAACAAGTACAAGGACGCCTTCGACGACAATGCCGCGACCCGCGTCGACGATCTCTCGGACCGCGTGGTCGAGTCCTTCTCCCGCGACTCCAACGGGCAGCCCGTCTACCCGGAGGTGGCCAGCAAGTACGACCAGCCGCGGACCGTGGCCGGGGTCGCGAGCTTCACGACGCCGCACCAGGGCACCGACTTCGGGGTCCAGTGGACCAACGAGGATTCGGACGTCAGCGCCGTGGCGGACGGCACGATGGTCAAGACCAACGCGACCTGGCAGACGTCGGAGAAGATCGACACGACGCACTACGCCGTGTTCACACACACGATCCACCTCTCGGGCTATGTCGCCGGGCGCGTCGTCGTGGCGGGGGAGAAGATCGCCCGCGTCGGTTCGACGGCGGAGAACGGCGGGTTCGGCGAGCACGTGCATTTCGGGGTGACCCTGAACGCCGGCCTGACCGTGTGGCGGCCGATCAGCCCCTACTTCGCGGATGCGGCGGGCTGGCGCAACGGGCGCGACCTCGAGTTCATCGGCTTCCCTCAGGTGGATGCCTCGAACCGCCTGACCGTCTCCGCGTACACGCTGGACGGCGGCGCCTATGGAGAGCGCTTCCAGGCCTGCAGCGCGGTGACGGTGTTCTACCGGAAGAAGGGGACGGCCACCTGGACGAAGGGGGTCATGAGCGCCTCGGCAAGCCTTGCGACGGGCGTCGGGAACGCGACCTGGCAGTGGTCCTTCGACCTCGGGGCGGCGGGCTCGCCCGGCGACGCGGTCGAGTGGTACGTCGCGGCCTATCGCGACCCGAACGCCGCGCTGGACGACTACGACATCACGATCGAGATCCACAACTTCGCACTCTACCCGGCTCGGTACGCGCACCCCTCGGACGTGGCCTCGGGCTATCCCGCGGGCACGTCGCCGCTCTTCGTGACGACGACGCTGAAGTAGCGGGAAGCGGCGACGGGCGGTCCGTATGCCGCCGGAAAGGAATTCGCAATGGACCAGGAGCACGAAATGCTGTCCGGTCGGATCTTCGACCCCGACGACGAGAGACTGTCCGCCATCAAGTGCATCGCCCACGACCTCTGCGCCGAGTTCAACCGGATTCTCCCGAGCGAGTCGGAACGGCGGAGCGCGATCCTGCAGGAACTGCTGGGCTCCGTCGGGGCGAACTGCGCGATCCGAGGCCCGATCTTCTTCAACTACGGCACGCATACGCGCATCGGCGCGAACTTCTTCGGGAATTTCCAGCTGGTCGTCTCGGACGACGCGGAGGTGACGATCGGCGACGACGTCATGTTCGGGCCGAACGTGACGCTGGCGACCCCCATGCACCCGATGCTCGCCGAGGAACGCCGGAGCATCACGCAGGACGGGCGGACCTTCCAGCCCTGCTTCGCGAAGCCGATCCGCATCGGGAACGACGTCTGGCTGGCCGCCGGAGTCACGGTCACGGGCGGCACGACGATCGGGGACGGCGCCGTGGTCGGAGCGAACAGCGTCGTGGTGGACGATGTGCCGCCGCATGTCTTCGCCGCCGGGAGCCCCTGTCGGGTCATCCGGCCGATCACCGGGGCGGACTCCATCCGGAACCGGCCCGAACTCTGGCCGGAGGGTCCGGCCGCGACCTGACGGCGGACGAATCCGGATTTCGATTGCCGCATGAATCGGGACTCCCATTGCCGGCAGATTTCCTGAACTGTCGGCTCCTGTCGGACGAAGACTTCCATCTCACTTCCGAATCCCAGCTAATCTAGTGGGGCGACGAAAGAAGCCCGTCGTGAAAAGCCGGGAGGCATGCGATGGAAGTTCGAGACGAGTCTCCGGACCTCAAGGAACTGACGGACGCGCTGGAGGCTTTGGAAGCCGGACGAATCCGCCGTGACCCTTCGAAACTCCTGAACCCTCGAGTGGACTACGTATTCAAGCACATCTTCGGTTCGGACGACTCGAAGTCCGGCAGCGAGGCGCTTCGGAGCCTGCTGTCGGCCGTCATGGAGATGCCGCCGGAACGGGTGGAAGGGCTGAAGATACGGAACAGCGAGTTTCCCGGCGATTCCAGGGGCGGCAAGTGCATCCGGCTCGACCTCCTCGTCCAGCTGACCGACGGGATGAAGATCAACGTCGAGATGCAGGTCGAAGGGCTCGCGCTGGATCGTCAGATGAAGCGCGTCCTTTTCTATCTCTGCCGGCTGTTTACGGCAGGACGACAGGCGGGGCTCGACTACGACGACCTGCGCCCCACGGTCTCTATCGTCTTCACGGAACGGATCCATCACCCCGATGACGCGGAAGCGGTCCACGTCTACCGAATGCGAGGCATGGGCGAGGAATTGACAGACGCGCTCGAAGTTCGTATCGTTGAGATGAAGAAGGCGAATCTCGAAAAGGGTCTGACGACGGACGATCCACTTGCGGGATGGCTCTGCTTCCTCGAATTCGGAGAAGGAAAGGAGGTGGCGAGGATGCTGGCGGAAAAAGGTCCTGGATTCGCTCAGGCGTTCAGTCGGCTCGACGAACTGAGTTTCGAAGACGACGAGTGGGTCGTCGCGTTCGAACGGGAGAAGGCGCTTCTCTGGGAGGCGATGAACCGACATTACTACGAACATCACATGGAGGAAGAATTGGCCAAGGCAGCGGCAAGAGCGGAGAAGGCAGTCGCCGAAGCGACAGCCGAAGGAAGATCCGAAGAAAGAGTCGAAACGATTCGGAGACTCCTTGCATTGGGGCTGGAAACGGCGGTTGTCGCGGAAGGCACGGGTTCGACGTCGGAAGAGGTCGAAAGAATCAGAAACGAAGTCCGCTAGTCGGAACCGGATTCGTATCGTATTGCCGGGGAGACCCGGTTTTTTGTTGCCCGAATCCGGATATGTGCAACGGGCTTGCCCGCCTACAGGAACAGCGACACCGCGCAATAGACGAGAAGGAGGGCCATCACGACGTCGACGACCCGGCCGCTCTTCGCGAGGAAGCGCTGGAAGGCGGCGCCGAACAGCGCCCAGTTGCCGGTCGCGATGAATGCGACGACCGCGAGCGCGGCCGCGATGCCGGCCAGCACGAACGGGTCGTGGAAATAGGGCACGACGAACGTCGAGGCGATCGTGACCCCGTAAAGGATCGCCTTGGGATTCACGAACTGCAGGGCCGCTCCGGCCCAGAAGCCGACCGCGCGGCCGTCTTCGGTCCCGTCCGCATGCGGGTTGCTTCGCAGGGTCTTCCAGGCGAGCCAGAGGATGTAGGCGGCGCCGACGTAGACCATCACGGAGTGCAGGGCCGGGACGAGTGCGAAGAGCGCCGCGCTGAAGGCGAAGCAGAGTGCGAGCAGGACGAAGAAGCCCAGCGTGACGCCGGACGTGAAGCGCAGGGTCCTGCGGAATCCGTTCCGGGTCGCTCCGGACATGGCCATGATATTGTTGGGACCCGGCGTGAAGGTCGCGAGCAGGACGTAGGATAGGAAGGCGGTCAGGTCCGGCATGGTCGGCTCTTCCTCATGGACTCCGGGGTGGGAGCCCGGTCCGCGCGTTTTCCGACAGGATACCACGCGGGAAGGCATTCGAGGGCGGGAATCCGGATGGGAGTTCGCTTCCCGGTCATTCCGCTTCTCCTTGACTTCCCGAAAGGGGTGCGATACCGTCGAAACAGAAGTCATTCAAGAATACAAAGGAGGCATGACATGGACAGGGTCGTCGCGATTCTCATCACGTTCTTCTTCGGGGTTCTCGGTGTACATAGGTTCATCACGGGCAAGATCGGCACGGGCATCCTCTGGCTGATCACGGGCGGTTGCTTCGGCATCGGCTGGCTGGTCGACTTCATCATCGTCTGCACCGGCAACTTCAAGAACAAGGACGGCACGAAGTGGACCACAAACTGAACCTTCCGTAGTGCATCGCTTCGCATCGGATCGGCAGTCGTCCTCGGGACGGCTGCCGATTCTCCTTTCCGACTACTCCCCGGCGACTCCCGCCAAGTCCCCCTCCGCGCCTTCCGCCTCGGGGGCGACCGGCTTCTCCAACCGCTTCAGCAGCAGGAGGCCGACCACCGCGAAGACCATGACGACGCCGACCGCGTTCCAGGTGAACGAGGCGCTGGTCGTCTGGGCGATGAGGCCCGAGACGACGGGACCGACCGACCAGCCCGCGCCCGCGATCAGCGAGACCGTCGCGGAGATCCGGCCGCGGTGCGACGACGGGGTCTGGCTGGCGATGAACACGGACTGCAGGATCGTGAACGTGACCTCGCCGGCCGAGAAGACGAAGATGGCGAAGAGGAAGAGCGGGAAGACGCGGCTCGCGCCGAGCGTGAAGTAGGAGGCCGTGAACAGGACGCCGCCGATGGCCATCGCGCTCAGCGGTTGCATCTTCCGCATCCAGTGGACGAGCAGCGGGGTGAGAGAGATGACGACGACGCCGTTGAGACTCGCGAGCAGCCCCTGGTACCGGGCGCCGTCCGCGCCGAAGAGCTGGCCCATCTGGAGCGGCAGCAGGAAGGCCCAGTTGGAGTAGCAGAACTGGTAGAGCGCGAAGACGAGGGCGAAGAGCGGCAGGATCGGCCGCGCCTTGAGGACGCTCCACAGCGAGCCCGTTACGGCCTTCTCGAGGCCGCGCTCCCCCGCGGCGTCCGACGCCAGCTCCGCGGCCGTCTTCCGGTGCGCGTCCGGAATGAACAGGGCGATCAGGGCGAGCGACAGCAGCGTCGTCAGCGCGTCGCCGGCGAACACCCAGAACAGGTGGTCCTTGAAGAGGAATCCGGCGAGGGCGGCCCCGAAGGCGAAGCCGAAGTTGAAGCCCATGTAGGACAACGAATAGGCGACCTTCCGGTTCTTCGGCTCGGTGAGGTCCATCATGAGCGCTTCGCCGGCCGGACCGCCGAGGGCGCCGACCAGGTATGCGAGGATCAGCAGGCCGATCATGGGCCAGGCGGGCGCGTCGGGCGACGCAGAGCCGTAGAGGGGCGAGAGGAAGGCGCAGACGATGAAGATCAGCGCGGAGAGGCTCTGGAAGAGGATCATCGTCCACTTGCGGCTGGCGCGGTCGGCGATCCGGCCGCCCAGGATCGAGCACAGGCCCGCACCGAGGGAGGCGCCCGTGATGATCGCCCCGGCGGTCGCAGCCGACAGGCCGTATTTGAGCGTCAGGATCAGGGTCATCATGGGGCCGACGAACATGCCGAGCGCCGTGACGACGCGCGACAGGAAAAGGACATAGACGGGCCGGGGCAATCCGCGGTACTGGGTCACGGGCCGGAGCAGCTTCTCCCACATGGTCGGCGCCTCCTGCCGCTCCATTGTCGCAGAGCGGTCGCTCCTCGGCAACCGCGGCCCGACGGAATCACCAAATTCCGGTCGGCGGGCATCGCAACGCTGTCACAATAGTTCACTATCTAACCAATTGACACGTCCGACGGACGCGTGTAGCATTAGGGACATTCGGCTCGGAACGGGAAGGAGGGCGCTTCCATGAAGGAATTCACGAAGGAGGAGCAGAAGCTTCTCCTCACGCACGTCCCCCGCTACGCGCACGCCTTCCTGCTCCGACCGCCCGCGCCGCCCGAGAACTTCCCCGACCTCAACATGACCCACGTCCGCACGCTCGTGTTCCTGCGCCTGAACGGCGCGGCCCCCATGTCCACCGCGGCCCGCTGGCTCAACCTCGAGAAGGGCTCCTTCACGCCGGTCGCCCGCCGCCTCATGGAGGCCGGCTTCGTGGAAAGCGTCGTGGACGAGGATGACCGCCGTCGCACGCTGCTGCGCCTGACCCCCGCCGGTTGCGAACTCGATGCCCGATTCCACGCGCACCTGACCCGGGCGTTCGCCGAAAAGCTCGGCCTGCTGACCCCTCCGGAACAGCTCGCCTTCTTCGCCAGCGTGCGCAGGATCGCGGAACTCCTCAACAAGATGGATCCCGGGGGCAACGCGATGCTCGCCCACGGTCTGCACCACGGACAACCGAAATGCCACGTCCCGGACTCCGGGCCCACTCCCGCCCCCGCGCCCGATGCGCAGGAAGGAACCCCTCCATGCTCCGACTGATGAAGTTCCTGAAACCATACTGGTACCTGGTCGTGATGATCTTCCTGCTGCTCTACGCCCAGGCGATGACCGATCTCTCCCTGCCGGACTACATGTCCAGCATCGTCAACGTCGGCATCCAGCAGAAGGGCGTCGCGGACGCCGTGCCCGAAGCGATCCGCGCGACGGAGTACGACAACCTGCTGCTCCTGATGCCGGCCGCCAGCGCGACGACCGTCCAGGGCGAGTACAAGGTCCTGTCCGACGCCACTCTGTCCGCGGCCGACAAGGCCAAGTACGAGAAGCTGTACCCCATCCTCGCCACCGAGGACGTCGCCGTCTACATGCCGTCCGGCAAGGTCGACCGCACCGCCCTCGACGCGATCCTCGTCCGCGCCGTCGCCCTCCGCCAGATCTTCGAGAAGGGCCTCGCGAACTTCCCCGGCTTCTCGAGCGCCGACATCCCGGCCTCGATCGCCAAGCTCACGATGCCCGACATCGCGAAGCTGCCGGCCGCCATGCGCACCGCCCTGATCGACGGCATCTACACCAACATGGACAAGATGACCGTCACCGTCTCGACGCTCCAGCAGATCGACGCGGGCTGGATCACCACGGAATACACGGCCGTCGGGGTGGACCAGGCCGCGATCCAGACGCGCTACATCTTCGGCGAGGGCGGCCTGATGCTGCTGATCGCCCTGCTCGGTGCGCTGTGCACCGTCACCGTCGGCTTCCTGTCGGCGAAGACGGCGTCCGGGATGGCCCGCAACCTCCGCAGCAAGATCTACCGCACCGTCGTCGGCTTCTCCAACGAAGAATTCGACAAGTTCTCGACCGCCTCCCTGATCACGCGCTCCACCAACGACATCCAGCAGATCCAGATGATGCTGGTCATGCTGCTGCGCATCCTGTTCTACGCGCCGATCATGGCCGTCGGCGGGCTGCTCAAGATCATCGGCGGCGACGCCTCGATGACCTGGATCATCGGCGTGGCGGTCGCGACGCTGCTCACCGTCATCGTGATCGTGTTCATGATCGCGATGCCCAAGTTCAAGGCCATGCAGAAGCTGGTCGACCGTCTCAACCTCGTTTCGCGCGAGATCCTCAGCGGCCTCATGGTCATCCGCGCCTTCAACACGCGGAAGATCGAGGAGAAGAAGTTCGAGGGCGCGAACCAGGACCTGACGAAGACGATGCTGTTCGTCAACCGGGTCATGGTGCTGATGATGCCCGTCATGATGCTGATCATGAACGGCACGATGCTCGCGATCCTCTGGTTCGGCGCGAAGCAGATCGACGCCGGCCACATGCAGATCGGCAACATGATGGCCTTCATCCAGTACTCCATGATGATCATCATGTCCTTCCTCATGGTGTCCATCTCGTTCTTCATGGTCCCGCGCGCCAGCGTCGCCGCGGTCCGCATCGGCGAGGTGCTCGACACCAAGCCGTCGATCTTCGACCCCAAGGAGCCCAAGGACTTCGTCGCCGGCCTGTGCGGCCGCGTCGAATTCCGCGGCGTCGGATTCAAGTACCCCAAGGCGGACGAGAACGTCCTCAGCGACATCTCGTTCACGGCCGAGCCCGGCAAGACCACGGCGATCGTGGGCAGCACCGGCAGCGGCAAGACGACCCTGATCAATCTGCTGCTGCGCTTCTACGACGCGACCGAGGGCCAGGTCCTCGTCGACGGCCGGGACGTCCGCGAGGTCCGCACGAAGGACCTGAGGTCCCGCATCGGATACGTCCCGCAGCGCGCCGTGCTGTTCAGCGGCGATGTCTCCTCGAACGTGACGTACGGCAACCCCGACGCGACGGACGACGAGGTCGCGCAAGCGGTACGCGTCGCGCAGGCCACCGAGTTCGTCGAGGCCAGCGAGGACAAGTACGCGATGGCCGTGGCCCAGGGCGGGCAGAACGTCTCGGGCGGCCAGCGCCAGCGCCTGTCGATCGCCCGCGCCCTCGCGGTGCACCCCGAGATCTTCGTCTTCGACGACAGCTTCTCCGCGCTCGACTTCAAGACCGACGCGGCGCTGCGCAAGGCGCTCCGCGAAGAGACGTCCGACGCGACGGTGCTGATCGTGGCCCAGCGCATCGGCACGGTGCTGACCGCCGACCGCATCCTCGTCCTCGACGAGGGCCGGATCGTGGGCATAGGCACCCACAGGGAACTGATGGAGACCTGCTCCGTCTACCGGGAAATCGCCCTCTCCCAGCTGTCCGCGGAGGAACTTGCACGATGAGCGACAGGAAGAAGAACCGTACCGAATCCGTTCCGACTGCCGCGGCGCCCGCCGCGAAGCCTGCGTACAACGGCCCCACCGGCGCCAAGGCGCCCGAGCGCCGCAGGGGCCCGATGGGCGGCCCGATGGGCGGCCCGATGGGCATGATGGGCGGCGGCGAGAAGGCCAAGGACTTCAAGGGCTCCTTCAAGAAGCTGCTGAACTACATCCGGCCCTTCTGGTTCCCGATGCTCGTCGGCATGGTCTTCTCGGCCGGCAGCACCGTGTTCGCGATCGTCGGCCCCAACGTCATGCGCAACGCCACGAACAAGCTCGTCGAGGGCATCGTGGCCAAGATGTCCGGCGTGGTCGGCGCGGCGATCGACTTCAACTACATCGGCGGCGTCCTCGTGACGCTGATCCTGCTCTACCTCGCCGGCTCGGTCTTCATGGCCCTCCAGGGCATCGTGCTGTCCAGCGTGTCGGCGAGGATCGGCTACCGCATGCGCCGCGACCTCGTCGAGAAGATCGGCCGCATGCCGCTCGGATACTTCGACCGCACCACGCACGGCGAAGTGCAGTCCCGCATCACCAACGACATCGACACGGTCGGCAACACGCTGAACCAGAGCCTCTCGCAACTGATCAGCGCCGCCGCGACCGTCGTCGGCGTGCTGATCATGATGCTCAGCATCAGCCCCCTGATGACCCTCGTCTCGATCGCCGTCCTGCCGGTCTCCATGATCCTCGTGACGCTCATCGTGAAGAAGTCGCAGAAGTTCTTCCGCGACCAGCAGAACTTCCTCGGCCACGTCAACGGACAGGTCGAGGAGATGTACGGCGGCCACACCGTCATGCGCGCCTTCAACGGCGAGGAACGCTCGATCGAGGCCTTCGAGGAGCAGAACACGAAGCTCTACGGCGCCGCGTGGAAGTCGCAGTTCATGACGGGCATCATGATGCCGCTCATGGGCTTCATCGGCAACCTCAGCTACGTCGTCGTGTGCATCTTCGGCGGCATCCTCGCCATCGGCGGCACGCTGCTGATCGGCGACATCCTGGCCTTCATACAGTACGTCCGCTCCTTCAACCAGCCCATCGGCCAGCTCGCCAGCATCTCGAACACCCTGCAGCAGACCATGGCCGCGGCTGAGCGCGTGTTCGCCTTCCTCGCGGCGGAGGAGGAGCCCGCCGACGACGACAAGCCGGCCTCCACCGAGCGCTGCGCCGGCACCGTCGACTTCGAGCACGTCCACTTCGGGTACGACCCCGAGAAGGTCATCCTCAAGGACTTCACCGCCGAGATCCAGCCCGGCATGAAGGTCGCGATCGTCGGCCCAACCGGCGCCGGAAAGACGACCCTCGTCAAGCTCCTCATGCGCTTCTACGACATCCAGGGCGGCACGATCCGCATCGACGGCACCGACATCCGCGACTTCCGGCGCGAGGAACTGCGCGGCCTGTTCGGCATGGTGCTCCAGGACACCTGGCTCTTCAACGGCACGATCCGCGAGAACATCCGCTACGGGCGCCCCGCGGCGACCGATGCGGAGGTCGAGGCCGCCGCGCGCGCCGCGTACGCCGACCACTTCATCCGTACCCAGCCGGGCGGCTACGACCTGGTCATCAACGAGGAGGCGTCGAACCTCTCCTCCGGCCAGAAGCAGTTGCTCACGATCGCCCGCGCCGTGCTCGCCGACCCCACGATCCTGATCCTCGACGAGGCGACCAGCTCGGTCGACACGCGCACCGAGGTCCTGATCCAGCGTGCGATGCTGGCGCTCATGAAGAACCGCACGAGCTTCGTCATCGCGCACCGCCTTTCGACCATCCGCGACGCCGACCACATCCTCGTCATGAAGGACGGCGACATCGTCGAGCAGGGGACCCACGAGGAACTGATGGCGGCCCGCGGCTTCTACTACGAGATGTACAGCAGCCAGTTCGAGACGGGCCTCGAAGAGAGCGCGTAGCTCAGGGCCGCGGAGCTTCCACGGAGAGTCGGGAGCCGTACGATGACCGCTCTGCGGGCATCGTGGCAGGCTCCCGCTCATACTCTCCGTAGAAGCTCACGGCCCTGTATCGCCCTCCACTCTCGCGGAAATGTGCGAGTCCTCACGAAAATCGTGCTACCATGGTCTGGAGAAGGTCGCGACCAGGCGCATCGGGGGAGGACGGCACATGAAGGATGACTCGTGCTTCAGGGCCTGCAAGCCGGCCGCCGGTCGCCCGCGGCTCGTCCGCCCCCGCGGCGAGCCCGCCCCCTCCGCATCTGATGGCCCGATTCTCGTGCCCTTCGCGGCTCCGCCCGGCTGGGTCGGATCGCGCATCCTCCTCCCGTTCGCCGCGCTGCATGTCGGGCTGGTGCCGTGGAACTTCCTGCGACCGGCCCATCGACCGGCGACCGCGGAATCGTGACGGGTGCCGACGGATGGACGTTCTACCCCGAATCCGCCCGCTCTCGCCCGCCGACCTGACGCCCGCCCTGGCGCTCGTGTGGGAGGTCTTCCTCGAGTTCGAGGCGCCCGGGTACGCCGACGAGGGCGTGCAGGAATTCCTGCGGTTCATCGACCGCGACACCGTCGCCGCGAAGCTCGAGACGGGCGGGCTCCGCCTCTGGGGATGCTTCGAGGGGGAAAGGGTCGTCGGGGTCGTCGCGTCCCGCGCCCCGTGCCACATCGCGCTGTTGTTCGTCCGCAAGGACCGCCACCGGCAGGGCATCGCCCGCGCCCTGTTCGACGCGATGCGGACGGCGTGCGAAGTGGAGGGTCCGGTCCCGGAGATCACGGTGAATTCGTCGCCGTACGCGGTCGAGGCCTACCGGCACCTGGGCTTCGTCGCGCGGTCGGACGAACAGGTGATGAACGGCATCCGCTTCGTCCCGATGCGGTGGTCGAAGGCGGCGCCGGAGCAATGGGCACCTTGACAGGCGCGGGCTCCGGGTGTACGGTTCCTGCAAGTCGAATCGTCGGAACCTGTCCTTGCCGATCGTCGAGGGCGGGTTCCTTTATGCCACGAAGGAATGGATGGTTTTCAAGATGGACAGGATGACGTTTTCCGGGAGTGCGCGGT
The DNA here is from genome assembly GCA_903835065.1 of uncultured Eubacteriales bacterium. Taxonomy (GTDB): domain Bacteria; phylum Bacillota; class Clostridia; order Saccharofermentanales; family UBA5734; genus CAILLO01. The sequence goes on along the minus strand of CAILLO010000009.1, from coordinate 81,651 downwards.
CGTGAGAGCGAAGGACCGCGTGGCCAACCAGTCGAAGTCGCTCGTGATGATCAGCGGAATCCGCACCGACGCGGAGATCGCGGCCCTGAACGCCAGCCACCCCGATTTCGCCGGCTTCTTCTTCACGCCGTCGCGCTGGCGCCTGGAACCGGAGGCCGCAGCGGTCCTGATCGGCGAGCTGGGCTTCTCGATCCGCCCGGTCGGCATCTTCGCCGACGAATCCGCGGAGCGCGTGGCGGAGGTCGCCGGCGAGTGCGGGCTGCACGCCGTGCGGCTGGACGGCCACGAGGACGCGACCTACGTCGCGGCGCTCCGGAAGCTGCTGCCGGTGGGCGTCAAGGTCTGGAAATCGCTGCTGGTGGTTCCGGGCGCGCCGCTGGACGCCGCCGGCGCCGACCTGCGGACGCTCGACGCCTCGACGTCCGGCTGGGACGCCCTGCAGTCCGTGGATGGCCCGTACCTGCTGACCGGGGGGCTCACGGCGGACCGCCTGAAGACCGCTCTGGAGAGCCTCCGCCCCTATGCGGTGGAGGCGAGCGACGGCGTCGAGGACGCGGCGGGGTTCAAGAACGCCGCCAGAATCGCCGCGTTCGTCACGGTCGCGCGGGGCGCCAGGGGCTGATCGGCGGACGAGCACGGGGCAACGGTTTCGACTTCGTCGGCCCCGGAATCCTCTTCTTCCGGTACGTGGCGCCGTTGAAGCGCGCGAACCGCGCGAGCCTTTCGTGCAGCGCGGCCTCGAAGTCCGGTCCGGGGGCGTCGCCCGACTCCGGCCAGCAGCGGACGACCGACAGACGCTTCGCCTCCTTGTCGACTGCGAGCTCGATGCGCCCGACCAGCCGCGTCCCGTACAGGACCGGCAGGACGTAGTATCCATGCTTGCGCGCGGCGACCGGCGTATAGATCTCCCACTTGTAGTCGAATCCGAACAGGGCCAGCACGAGCCGGCGGTCCCACAGCAAATTGTCGAGCGGGGCCAGCAGCTCGACCCGCGTCGGACCGGGCTCGCCGTCCTGCGCGAGAACCTCTCGCAACAGGAGCTCGTCGGTCGCCTGGACGTACAGCGGGTCCTCGATGCCTTCGACGCGGCAGGGCAGGATCCGACCCTCTTCGGCCAGTGCGGCGAAAACGGCGTCCCGGCGCGCGCCCTTGAACCCGGGGACCATGAGCCAGGCGTCCGACGGCCGGTTCCACAGCAGGCCGACCGAACCGATGCGCCGGAGGACGAGCCACTTCACGAAGTCGTCCTCCGTCGGGTTCGGGTCGGGCGCCGCGAGCGCCGCGGGGTCGAAGCAGCGCGCCGCGAGCCCGTAGTACTTGATCGAGCCCTTCTTGTGGTGGATCGCGAGGTCGCCGCGAAAATAGAACGTCTCCAGTGCGGCGCGGGCGAGCGACGTCGGCCCCCACCCCCAGTCGACGGTGCCCTGGATCGGGAGGTCCCTGGCCGTGACGAAGTCCTTGTGCTCGAGGGCGGCCCTGACCACGGCCTCGACCGCGTCGATGCGTTCGCGGTGCCAGTCGTGGAACCCGTATCGGTGGCGGAAGCGCGCGAAGGCCGGCCAGTCCTCGATCCCGTAGATCGAGAGGTTCTTGTCGAAGCCGTCGACGAGCCACCGGTCCTGGTAGAGCAGGCGGTCGAGCATGCCCTTCGTGAAGTCGGGGATGCGCGACTGCAGCACCAGTTCGGCGTTCTTGCCGCACACGTCGATGGGGTCGAACTGGATGCAGCCGGCCTGACGGATGAAGGCGCGGACCCCGTCCGGGCCGTGGAACCGCGGCGCGCCGGACAGCCCCTGCTTTCGGAGGAGGAACGCACGCGCCTGTCCGTTCGTGAGGGAAAACGGGTCCGGGCTCATCCCGGCTCCCCCGGATAGGCGAGCCCCCAGCTCCTGCGCAACCCGTCCATGATCTCCAGCAGCGCGACGGTCTCGTCGAGGGTCATCTCCGGGTGCTCGAGGCGGCCGACCGCGAGACACTCCACGACCTCCGCGATCTCGTGCTCGAAGCCGGTGGCGGCGAACGGGAAAGAGAAGTCCTCGGTCGTCCGGTCCAGGTGGCAGAGTCGCACGGTCTCGGCCTTCGCGAACGCGGGCAGGGAGATCCGGCCTCGGGTGCCCAGGACATGCGCCTCGTAGGGGCCGAGGGCCTGGACGCCGCAGGTCAGCGACGCGATGCGGTCGCCCTCGTAGCGGAGAAGCAGGGCGGCGTGCTCGTCGACGCCGGTCGGGCCGAGGTGGGCGAAGGAGGTCGTCTCGATCGGGTGGGCGCCGAAGAACAGGGAGGCGAAGGCGAGCGGGTAGATGCCGACGTCGAGCAGGCCGCCGCCGCCCAGCGCGCGGTCGAGGGTGCGGGAGGTCGGGTCGAACGGGCGGCTGAACGAGAAATCGGCGGAGACCATGCGCGGCTCGCCGATCTCCCCGGCGTCGACGAGTTCGCGGGCCTTGCGCGTGGCGGGAAGGAAGCGCGACCACATGCCCTCCATGAGAAACACGCGGTTGCGACGGGCGGCCTCGACCATGCGCCGGGCCTGCGAGGCGTCGAGGGCGAACGGCTTCTCGACAAGCACCGCCTTGCCGTGCTCGAGGCACATCAGCGCGTGCTCGCAGTGGAAGGCGTGCGGGGTGGCGACGTAGACGATGTCGACGTCGGGGTCCTCGGCCAGCAGCTCGTAGCCGGCGTAGGCGCGTCGGGCGCCGTGGCGCGCGGCGAACTCCCCGGCGCGGGCTCCGTCGCGCGAGGCGACCGCCTGGAGGACCGCGCCCGGGACGACCGCGAGGCCCGTCACGAATTTTTCGGCGATGTGGCCGGGACCCAGGATCCCGAAGCGGACGGCGGATCGGTTCATGAGCGCACCTCCTGCGGGACGGATGTCCCCATTATATCTCCTCCGCCCGCCGGACGAAACGGTCCGCGAAGCGCTCGCAGGGCGAACGTGTCCTCCGTGCGAGGACGACCGTGCGCACAGGAGCGGTCTTGCGGATGCCTGAAAAACGCGCGTATACTTGGGCTACAAGGCGGATGGACCGGTCCGCTCCTGTTCCGGGAAGGAAAGGCAGGTGTCCACGAATGAAGGCCATTCGAAAGCTCTCCCCCGGCCGCGGCTGCGCGGTCGTCGACGTCGAACCCCCGAAGCCCGGCCCCGGCGAGGTGCTGATCCGCGTCTCGGCCTGCGGGATCTGCGGCACCGACCTCCATATCTTCCAGTGGGACGCCTGGTCCCAAGGACGGATCCGACCGCCCGCCACCTACGGACACGAATTCGTCGGCACGATCGAGGAGATCGGCTCCGGTGTCGACCGCTTCCGCCTCGGCCAGCGCGTATCCGCCGAGGGCCACATCACGTGCGGCACCTGCCGCCACTGCCGCAACGGCGAGGGGCACCTGTGCCGCGACGTGCGGATCATCGGCGTCGACCGCGACGGCTGCTTCGCCGAACGGCTGGTCATGCCGGCGACCAACCTGTGGGCCGTCCGCGACGCGATCCCCGACCGCCACGCCGCGCTGTTCGACCCGATCGGCAACGCGATGCACACCGTGATGTCCCAGCCCGTCAACATGAAGAAGGTCCTGGTCACGGGCGCTGGTGCGATCGGCCTGTTCGCCGTCCCCATCGCCTGGGAGAACGGCGCCGAGAGCATCGTCGTCGTCGAGCCCTCCCCCCTGAAGCGCAGCCTCGCCTTGAAGATGGGCGCCCAGCATGCCTTCGACTCCGCGGACCCCGACCTCGCCTCGAAGATCCTCGACGCGACCGGCGGCTTCGGACCCGACGTGCTGCTCGAGATGAGCGGCGCCGCTTCCTCGCTGCGTCTCGGACTGCGGCTGATCGCGAACGGCGGACACGCCAGCCTGCTCGGCATCCCGCGCGGCGAGACCACGCTCGACCTGTCGAACGAGGTGATCTTCAAGGGCGTCACGCTGCACGGCGTGACCGGCCGGCGCATGTATGAAACGTGGTACCAGGTCGAGGACTTCCTGCTGCGCCACGGCGCGTCGATCGAACCCGCGATCTCGGGCACCCTGCCGCTGGAGCGCGTACAGGAGGGCTTCACCGGCATGGAGAACGGCACGATGGTCAAGGTCCTGCTTGAAGTGTGACCGACCCGGACAGGGCGGCCGCAGGCGACCGAAGGAGGGAAGGGCCATGTCGGAAGGATTCTACGCTCGGATCGACGGGACGCTCGAGACGCTGCGCCTCGAGGGGACGTACAAGACGCTCCGGTACGTGGAGGGCCCGGTGTCCGCGCATGCGGACGTGGAGGGCGTCGGGCGCGTGCTGGTGATGTGCTCCAACGACTACCTCGGGTTCGCGGCGCAACCCGACCTCGTCGCCGCCGGTCAAGCCGCGCTGTTCCGCTACGGCGCGGGCGCCGCGAGCGTGCGCTTCATCTGCGGCACCTCGGTGCTGCACCGGCGTCTCGAGGAACGCACGGCCGCCTTCCTCGGCAAGGAGGCGTCGCTCGCTTACACGTCCTGCTGGAACGCCAACACCGCCGCGATTCCCGCCCTGCTCGCCGCGGGCGACGCCGTGGTTTCCGACGAGTTGAACCACGCCAGCCTGATCGACGGCTGCCGGGCGGTCGGCAAGGACGTGAGGCGCCTCGTCTACCGGCACGCCGACCTCGCCGACCTCGAGCGCTGCCTCCGGGAGACCGCGGACTGCGGCACGCGCCTCGTCGTCACCGACGGCGTGTTCTCCATGGAGGGGGATATCGCCCCGCTGCCCGGCATCGTGGGGCTGGCTCGCCAGTACGGCGCGACCACCCTGGTCGACGACTCCCACGCGACGGGCGTGCTCGGCGCGACGGGACGGGGCACCGAGGAGCACTACGGGTTGCCGGGGACCGTCGATATCGTCACGGGCACCTACGGCAAGGCGCTCGGCGGGGCGGGCGGCGGATTCGTCGCGGCGCGGCGCCCGGTCGTCGACCTGCTCGTCCAGCGCTCGCGCCCGAGCCTGTTCTCCAACGCGTTGCCGCCCGTGCTGACCGCGATCGCCCAGGCCGCGGTCGAGCGCCTCGACAAGCACCCGGAGGCCGTCCGGTCGCTGCGGAAGAAGGCGGCCTACCTGCGGAGCGCGCTCAAGGAAGCGGGGCTGCACCCGCTGGAAGGGGAGACCGCGATCGTGCCGCTGATCGTCGGCGAGACCGCGAAGGCGATCTCGCTGTCCGCGCGCATGCTCGAGAAGGGGTTGTATGCGATCGGCTTCGGATTCCCGGTCGTGCCGGAGGGCGCGGCGAGGATCCGGCTCCAGGTGTCCGACGCGCTCACGTACGAAGACCTCGATTTCGCCGTCCGGACCGTCGTGGAGACGATGCGGGAGGCGTGACGCCGGGAAGGCGGCATGTTCCGGCTACGTCGAATCACGAAGAAGGGCGCCTCACGGCGCCCTTCTTCGTTTCCTCGTTGGACCGTCTTCAGGTGTCGAGCCGGTAGGCCCGGTAGGGCGGGCCTTGCACAACGGCCACCGTCGATATGCCGACGCCGGAGAGGGGCTGGCGGGAGAGCAGGAACAACGTCGGGGGGACCGCGCCGGTCGTCGCCCGGATCCTGACGGTTCCGCCCGCCCAGTCCAGCCGGAACCCGTTCCCGAGGTCGTCCCGGAAGCCGCAGGTCCCGGACGCCCCTCCGAGCACGAAGGTCAGGTGGTCGTAGGTGTCCAGCCGGTTGCCGACGTCCGAGCCGAAGGCCAGGGTGCCGTCAAGATTCAGCGGCAGGGCGCTGCCGTCGCGCAAGTACACGGGTATCCGCTCGCGTCCGCTGTCCGCGTCGATGCGACGTCCGCCCTCCAGTTTCTCACCCGTCCACAGGTCCGTCCAGATTCCAGTCGGCAGGTAGACCGACCGCCCCGTCGCGTTCTCTTCGAGAATCGGGGCGACGAGCAGGGAACCGAACCGGAACTGGTCCTCGATTCCGAGGCAGGCCGCGTCGTCCGGGTCATCGAGCATCAGGTGGCGCATCAGCGGCAGGCGTTGCTCGAGGGACACCGATGCTTCGTTGTAGACGTGGGGCATCAGGTTCATGCGCCAGCGCGCCTGAGTGACGCCCACTTCGAGCAGGCCCGGGTCGCCGGTCGCTTCGGCCATGTTCCAGGGGCTGCGGTCGTTGATCTTCTCCGCGTCCGACAGCGTCGCGCCGTACTGTCCGCGCGGCATGTCCGAATGCCACTGGAGCGCCGACGTGTAGACGGCGGCCTGCGTGCCGCGTCGGTAGAGGTCCGCCGAGGGTAGCGGTCCCGTGAATCCGGCCACGTCGAAGGTCCAGAACAGCACGCCCGACAATCCTGCGGAGAGACCCGCGCGGAGGGCGCTGCGGAATTCCTCGAAGGTCGACAGCTGGTCGCCCGCCCAGTGCATCGGAGACGTCTGCGCGCCCGTCGACCCGGCTCGGCTGAAGAGGATGCGGTCCGGTCCGATGAAGTCGGCATAGCGCTTCGTGTAGAGGGCGGGGTATCGGTTGCGCATCGTCGTGCCGCGACTTCCGTCGAAGAAGCGTGCGTCCGGGTCGTAGACCATTTCGCCGCCGTCCGTCTTGAAGCCGTCGACGCCGAGCTCGAGCAGGTGCCGACGCTTGTCGAACCACCAGGCGGCCGCTTCCGGATTCGTGAAATCGAGCAGCATGGAGCGAGCGAACCAGCGGTCGGAGGGGATGCGAAAGGGCTCGCCGTCGGCGGTCCGCACGACGTAGCCGCGTTCCGCAGCGAACGCGTTCTCCTCCTCGCAACGCGCGTCGGGGTGTTCGGCGTCGAGCTTCTTGAGGATGGGTATCTGCCAGAGGACCAGGTGAAGACCCTCTTGGTGGAGCGCGTCGGTCATGCCGGCCGGGTCGGGCCAGACGCCCGGATTCCATTCGTGAAAGGTCGATTCGTCGCTCCAGGCTTCGATGACCACGACGGTGGCCGGGTAGCCGGCATCCCGAGCCCGCGCGACTTCGGTCTCGACGATTTCCTGCGAGTTCCAGCGGTTCGCCGACATCCAGACCCCGAGGCTCCACTTGGGCGGCAGGACCGGTGCGCCGGTGTCGCGGACGAACGAGGCCAGCACTTCAGAAGGCGTTCCCGCATAGAAGCGCACCGCGGGCGGCTGGCCGTCCGACCCGAGGTCGACGGTCGCGACGACCGTGCAGCGCACGGCGTCCGGATCGTGCAGGATTTCGACCTGCATCGTGCGGTCCGTCTCGATCCACGCGCCCTGGCCCGCCTCGGTCAGAAAGAAGGGGACCGGAAGGTAGGTCGACGCCCCTTGGCCCGTGAACTGGTCGACGGTCTGGAAAGCGGTCCTGTGCCCGTTGCGGACGACTGCGTCGAACCGCTCGCCGGTGCCGAACACCGAGCGGCCTTCGAGCCCGAAGGTGAGGCGGACCCGGTTTCCGTCGACCTGTTGGATACGTGGCGTCTGGTTCATCCCTTGATGCCTCCGACCTGCAGTCCGGCCTTGAAGTATTTCTGTGCGATGAGATAGAGGAGGAGGATCGGCGCCATGGAAATCAGGGCTCCGGCCATCAATACGTTGTAGTCCGACGTGTACTGACCGTTGAGCACGTTCAGCACAAGCGGCAGGGTCATCTTCTTGCGATCGGACAGCATGACCAAAGGCCAGAGATAGTCGTTCCAGGTGCCCATGAAGGTGATGACTCCGAGCGTGATCAGCGTCGGTGCGGTCAATGGAAGGATGATCAGACGAAAGACCCGGTATTGTCCCGCGCCGTCGAGCACGGCGGCGTCGATGAAGTCGTTCGGGATGGTCATCATCTGCTGTCGGAGCATGAAGATCGCGAAGGCGTTGAAGACGGACGGGATGATGAGCCCCACGAAGCTGTTGATCAGGCCGAGCTCCTTCATGACGAGGAACAGGGGAATCAGGACGACCTGGAAGGGGATCATCATGGTGGCGAGGTAGATCCGGAAGAGGCCCTCCCGGCCGCGGAACTCGATCTTCGCGAAGCCGTAGGCGGCCATGGCGGCGGAGAGGATCGTGACGGCCGTGGCGAGGACGGAGACGATGCCGCTGTTGAGGAGTGCCGTGTCGAAGCGGAACAGGTGAATCACCTTGTCGAAGGACAGGAGGTTCGGGTGGGTGGGAATCCACTGGACCGGGACGGTCAGCATCGCGCCCTTGTCCTTCAGGGAGGTGATCACCATCCAGAAGAACGGCACCATGACGGCGACGGCGAGGAAGGAGGAGAAGAGGTGATAGGCGACGGAGGACAGGAAACCCTTGCTTCGACTACGCATCGTAGTTCACCCACTTGTCCTGCATCTTCATCTGGATCGAAGTGAAGAAGAAGATGATGAGGAACAGCAGCCAGGCGAAGGAGGAGGCATAGCCCATCTTGAAGTATTTGAAGGCGTATTTGTAGATCCGCTCCACCATCGACTGAGTCGCCCCGTTGGGACCCGCGTCGGTCGTCATGATCATGACCTGCGGGAACAGCTGGAAGGAGTTGATCAGGGTGATCACGAGAATGAAGAAGAGAACTGGGGTCAGCAGGGGGATCGTGATGCGGAACAGCTTCTGGAGCCGGTTGGCCCCATCGATGCCCGCGGCCTCGGAGTAGGTCGGATCGATGCCCTGCAGGCCGCCGAGGAGGATCAGACCGAAGAATCCCGCGTCCTTCCAGATGCTGGCGAGGACGATGCCGGGCATGGCCCAGGTCTTGTCCTGCAGCCAGGCGGGACCGTGGATGCCGATCAAGGAAAGGATGTTGTTCATAGCGCCGAGGTCCGGACTGAGGACCCATTTCCAGATCAGCGCGCCGGCCACCCAGGAGGTGAGCACGGGGATGTAGTAGAGGATGCGATAGAGGCCGATCATCTTCCGCCCGCTGTTGAGAATCATCGCGACGATCGTCGACGCAATCAGAATCGAGGGGACGTAGAGGACGATATAGTAGCCCGTGTTGCCGAGTACGCGCCAGAATTCCTTGTCACCGAGGATCTGGCCGTAGTTCTTGAGGCCGACCCACTGGTCGACGATCATCGGGAAGAAGCCGGAAGTGAGGTTGATCTTCGACAGGCCGTTCCACTCGGTGAATCCGAGGAAGATGGCGACGACGATCGGAATCACGCTGAACAGGAGCATCCCCGCGAGGCTGGGGAGGAGGAAGGGCAGGGCCATCCGGAACCCGCGCTGGTAACTGCGGCTCGTCATCGTGCGTCATCCTTTCCAGGGCGTGTGGGGCGGGAGCGAAGAGCAGGGCGGGTCAGGGTCGGGAGGCGAGGTTTCCGTCGCCAGACCGGCTTCCCGATCTGGCGACGAATTCCTTGATGAGCGGAGTCGCGACCGGAGGCTAGGAGAGCTTGATCTTCTCCTCGAGGGCCTTCTGCGCGTCGTCCAGCGCCTGCTGCGGGGTCTTGGCGCCGGTGGCGGCCGCGGTCAGCTCGGCTCCGATGATGTCGCTCATCTCGGTCAACTGCTCGATGACGGGCGGAGTGACCAGATAGCTCAGGGTGTCGAAGACGACCTGACGATGCGCGGGCGGGGTGATCTTCAGATAGCCGGCAAGGACTTCGGGGTACGTGACGGGAGGAAGCTCCCAGGAGGCGTCGATGCGGATCTGGGCGGCTTCCTTGCTCGAGCAGGCGAATCTCACCCACTGGAATGCGGCGTCCGCGACCTTGGTGTCCTTGTTGACGACGATGCCGTTGGAGAAGAAGTGGGTCGCTTTGGCCGTATTGCCGGGTTCGACGGCGATGTCCCATTCGAAGTCGGTGATGTTCTTGGCGAAGTCGGAGAAGGCCCAGATCCCGGTCACGATCATGCCGAGTTTTCCCGCCTTGAACATGTCCCAATCGCCCATTCCGCCGAACTGCTTCGCGGTGGGCATGACGTTGGACTTGAGCACGCGGTCGACCATGAACTGCAGGGCCGCCACGTTCGCGGCGCTATTCACGGTGAAGGTCTTCTTGTCGGCGGAGAGCACGTTGCCGCCGTTCTGCTGCACGACCTTGTAGAACTCCGTGAACTGGATCGGATGCGAGATGCCGAAGATGTCGGCGCCGAGAGCGCGGATCTTCTCGGCGGCGGCCTGCTCGTCGGCCCACTTCCATTCGGCGGTCGGGTACGCTATGCCGGCCTAGTCGAAGAGCTTCTTGTTGTAGATCAGGACGACGTCGGAGAAGCTGTCGGGAAGGCCGTACTGGACGCCGTCGGTCGAGAAGGCGCCGAGAGCCTTTTCATTCATGACGGACTTGTCGAACCCGGTGGAGGCGATGACCCCGGCCAGATCGAGTAGAACGCCCTTCTTGGCATAGGAGACGAAGTTCTCGTAGTTCAGTTCGTAGCAGTCCGGCGCGGTGCCGGCGGCGACGCGGGTCTGGATCTGCGTGAAGTAGTCGCCGAAGGCGATCGTCTCGCTCTGCAGCGTGATATAGTCGTACTGCTTCTTGAACTCGGTCTGCATCTTGTCGAGGTTGGCCTGCATGTCGCCGGACGCGGTGAAGTTCGCGAACGTGACGGTCGCGGGCTTCGGGGCTTCGGTCGGACCGACGGTCGCGGTCGCTGCCGGGGTCGTGGTGGCGGTCGGCGTGGCGGCGCAGGAGGTCAGAAGGGTGGCCATGGCGACCAGGACGATCATGACGGTCAGGATGTAGCGCTTCATGGATTTCCTCCTTGTATTCCGGTTGCAGGGACCAGAAGGTACAGGCGCCGATTGTAATCCCCGCCCGGTGCGGATAGAATCGGATTGGGCCGGTCGGATGCTCTGAATTCTTCTGCCGCCCGTTCCTGTCCGTGCAGTCTCTCGCTGCCGGGCAGGATCCCTTTGTTCCCCCCTTTTCGGTCTCACGGGTGCAGTACCGTTTTCTGGCCTACATGCGTCGGACGGATTCCCGTTCGACCAGCGTGACCGGAAGAGTCAGCTCCTGTTTGCCTTCCTCCGGATACTGGATGCTTCGCAGGATCATCTCCATCGCGCTGGTGCCCTTGCGGTGGATATCCTGGTGGACGGTCGTGAGCGCGGGGTCCATATAGCGCGAGATGCTGAGGTCGTCGAATCCGACGATCGAAATCCGATCCGGAATCGCCCACCCGAGCGACCGGAAGGCCTTCATGGCGCCGATCGCCAGGATATCGGCCGTCGCGAAGGCTGCGGTGAAGGGGACCCCGCTCTTCACGACCCGCTGGGCGAGCGCGAGACCGGAATCGAAATCGACGACGCCTTCGAACACGTGGTCCTTCCGGACGGGCACGCCGAATTCCTTCAACGCGTCGGCGTATCCCTCGTAGCGCTTGCGGATGACGCCGCCCTCCTTCTGGACGCCGCAGATCAGCGCGATCTCCCGGTGTCCGTTCTCGAGCAGGTGCTTCGTGGCGATATAGGCGCCATAGCGGTCGTTGATCTGGACGCTGTGGAAATAGTGGTCGAGGCAGTAGCTGTCGACCAGCACGATGGGAATGCGGGTCTTCTTGAGCTCGTTGTAGAACTCGTCCGGGTACATGCCGATGATCACGATGCCGTCGAGCTTGCGCTCCATGGCGAGCTTGAGGTAGTCGGCGTCCGCATCCGTACCGGAGATCAGCAGGTGGTACCCGTTGATCCGCGCGCTGTACTCGATGCTGCTGACGATCTCGCTGTAGAATGGGTTCGTGAGCATGAGGTGGCTGCCCGGCTCGGTCTGGGGGATCACGACGCCGATCAGCTTGGAGCTCTTGGCGGACAGGCCGCGGGCACTGAGGTCCGGTACGTAGTTGAGCTTCTGGATGGCGGCGCGGACGCGCTCCTTCGTCTCTTCGCTGATGCTCTCCTTGCCGTTCAGGACGTAGGAGATCGTCGCGACGGAGACGTTCGCTTCCTTGGCGACGTCCTTGATCGTAGTCCTCTTGGGCCGTTCCGTCTGCATGCTGCCACCCCTCGTCATCTCGACAGATAGGTTGAACCCTGCGTATTCACTTAAACGGTTAATCTTCATATGCAATCTATCACGCCTCCAGATAGGATGTCAACCCCCATTGTCCGACGATATCACGGATATCATCAAATTCACGAGTTGCAATCTACGCATGTTGACACGATTCGTGGTGTACGAGCGTGGTGGAGTGGCTTAACCGATACAGTTGAAAGTGTCGCTTCCCTTGTGCGCCGTCTACTGAAATGAAAAGGGCGGAAATCGCTTTCCGCCCTCCCTCCGGCATTTCCGTTCAGTGAAAGGATCCGCCCAGCCCGCGCCGGGGTCAGCCCTTCTTGCCGAAGAACTCCCCGCCGACCTTCACGAGGTGCTCGTAGCCGAGGTGCAGGCCTTCCTTGACCCTGGCCTCGGTGCCCTCGTAGTCGGGGTCCTCGTGCTCGATGCTGACGAATCCGTCGTAGCCCGCGTCGCGCAGGCGGCACAGGAACGCGCGCCAGTCGACCAGGCCGAGTCCGGGCATGCGCGGCCGCTCGAAGCCGCCTGTCTCGGGCCCGTCCGCCCAGAGCTGGCGGTTGAACACTCCGAAGTGGCGCAGCCGGTCCTCGAAGACCATCATGTCCTTCGCGTGGACGTGGAAGATGCGGTCGGCGAAGCGGTCGACCAGCGGCAGGTAGTCGATGCGCTGGAAGACGAGGTGCGACGGGTCGAAATTGAGTCCGAAGTTCTCCGCGGGCACGCGGCGGAACATCTCGGCCCACAGCTCCGGCGAGAAGGAGATCGTGCCGGGCACACCCGGCTTCTGCCAGCCGACCATGGGGCAGTTCTCGATCATCAGCTTCACGCCGCGGTCCCCGGCATGGGCCACCAGCGCCGAGAATACCGACTCGAACTCGTCGAAGTTGTCGGCGACGCTCCTGTCCGCGTTGCGGCCGACGAAGGTGCCGACCCGTTCGACGCCCAGGAGGGCGGCGGCGTCGATGACCTTGCGGAGGTGCGCGTTGACGGCGGCGCGGCGGACGGGGTCGCGGTCGAGGTTGTTGTCGTAGTAGGCGAGGGAGGAGATCCCGAGCCCGTGGCGCGCCATCATCGCCCGCGTCGCGTCGGCATCGTCCTTCGTGAAGTGCGCGACGTCGAGGTCGGCCGAGGAGTAGTCGCGGTCGTTGGTGCGAGGCCAGCAGGCGATCTCGAGGGCCTGGAAGCCCTGGGAGGCGGCCCACTCCGCCTTCTTTTCGAGGGGCATCGGGCCGAGGGCGACGGTCAGGAATCCGAGCTTCATAGGGCGGATCCTCCTTCTTCCTATCGGACGAGTCCGAGCTTGCGCAGGTTCTTCACGCCGAGGGCGATGTTTTCGAACGAGGCGGTATCGAGCTCGACGACGGCCCACTTCGCGCCGGCGGCCTCGGCCGCCTCCCAGATGCCGCGGATATCCATGACGCCTTCGCCGACGGCCGCGTCGTGGTCGCCCGACGCCTCGAGGTCCTTCAGGTGGACGATCGGGACGCGGCCGGCGTGGCGGCGCAGGAAATCGCGGGGGGCGACCTTGCCGCGCTGCAGCCAGTGCGTGTCGGGCTCGGAGAAGACGCCGGCGCCTTCGGTCAGTTCGAGCAGCAGGTCGAGGCCGGTCCTGCCGTCCGGGTCGACGCGGAAGCACTCGTGCGCGTGGTTGTGGTAGCCGAACCCGAGCCCGGCCGCCTGCACTTTCTTCGCGTAGCGCGCGAGCTTCGGGGCGAGCCGCTCGATGCCCCCCTTCGACTTCACGACCGCATAGGGGTCGACGAGATACGAACAGCCCAGGACGCGGGCCTTTTCGATCTCGGCGTCGAAGTCGAGGCCGGGCCGGCCCGGCACGACGTGCGTGCTCGCGGCGACGAGGCCGAGGCGGTCGAGGTGACCCCGCAGCGCATCGGCGGAGAGCCCATGGTAGCCGGCGAACTCGACGCCGTCGATGCCGAGGGCGGCGAGTCGCTCGAGGGTGCCGACGAAGTCGCGGGCGGCGTCCTCGCGGACGCTGTAGAGCTGTACGGCGAGTTTCATGGCGGAACCTCCTAGGATAGCTGGACCGGCTGGCCGGTCTTCGCGGAACGGTAGATCGCCTCGAGGATCTGGGTCACGACGAGCGCCTGGCGCGGCAGGACGAGCGGCTGCGTGTCGTTGACGACGGCGTCCAGCCACTGTCCGCACTCGACGTCGGAGGAGTCGAGCGCCCGTCCGGCGTTGTAGGCGACGCCGCCCACGGCGAGATCGGGCTTCTTCTCCCACAGGCGGCTGAAGTCCTCGCCGTTCAGGCGCAGGCCGTCGCGGAAGTCGGCGCCGCCCAGGGTGCCGGACAGCGAGCAGGTCGCCTCCTGCACGTCGAGCGTGTTGAGCGCCCAGCTGGCCTCGAGGAAGACCGTGGCGCCGTTCTCCATCTGGATGTAGCCGAACGCCGAGTCCTCGACCGTGAACTTCTCCGGGTCCCAGGAGCCGAACGCGTTGGCGGCGTCCCTGTTGCCGGCGAGTTTGCGGTACACGGATCCGGTGACGGTCTTCGGCTTGTAGTTGTCCATCAGCCAGAGCGTCAGGTCGAGCGCGTGCGTGCCGATGTCGATCAGTGGACCGCCGCCCTGCTTCTCCTCGTCCATGAACACGCCCCAGGTCGGGACGCCGCGGCGGCGGACCGCGTGCGCCTTGGCGAAATAGACCTCGCCGAGGTCGCCGCGTGCGCAGGCCCGCTTCAGGTACTGCGAATCGTTGCGAAAGCGGCTCTGGTAGCCGATCGTGAGTTTCCTGCCGGTCCGCTCGGCGGCTTCGCACATGGCCAGCGCGCCGGCGACGTCCTTGGCCATGGGCTTCTCGCACATGACGTGCTTGCCGGCCTCGAGCGCCGCGACGGCGATCTCGGAATGCTCGCGGTTGGGCGTCAGGACGTGCACGATGTCGATCGACTTGTCCTCGAGCAGCTTGCGGTAGTCCTTGTAGATTTTGGCGCCCTTCGTGCCGTACTTCTCTGCGCAGCTTTCGGCCTTCTCGGGCAGGATGTCGCAGAAGGCGGTGATTCCGACGCGCTTCGTGTTGGCGAGCGCGGGCAGGTGCTTGCCGGTGGCGATGTTGCCGCAGCCGACGATGCCGACGTTCAGGAGCTTTTCTTTCTTCATGGCGGGGATTCCTCCTTGCTTGGGTGGCTGCCCGGACGTTCGCCGGGCCCTTTGGGGCCTCAGGTGGATCTTCGGATGACGAGCCGGTGGGGAAGGAAGCGGTCCTCGGGCGGGGCGGCCGGGTCGCGGAGCTGGCGGAACAGGATCTCCGCCGCGGTGCGGCCGAGGTCGTACTGGGGCTGGGCGATCGTGGTGAGCGGCGGGTCGACCATCGAGGCGAACGCGATATCGTCGAAGCCGACGACGCCGACGTCCTCCGGGACGCGCAATCCTGCGGCGCGCGCGGCCTGCACGACGCCGAGCGCCGCCAGGTCCGAGATCGCGAAGACGGCCGTGGGGCGGCGCGGGGGCGGCAGCGCGAAGAACGCGTCCCCGCATGCGCGACCGGTCGCGAAGTCGTATCGGCCGTATGCGACGAGTTCGGGATCGAACGGGACGTCCGCCTCGGCGAGCGCGTCCCGATAGCCATCGAAGCGGCAGTGGTCGGACACGAGCGAACCGTGGCTGGCGACGAGGGCGATGCGGCGATGGCCCAGGGAAAGAAGGTAGCGGACGGCGTCGCGCGCGGCGGCGCGGTCGTCGACCGAGACGTGGGAGACGGTGGCGCCGGCGTGGAATTCGCAGCACTGGACGAGCGGGTGGGCGTGGCAGAGGAGCTCGAGCTCGTCGACGCGGAGGGAGGGGGCCATCAGGATCGCGCCGTCGGCGAGGCGCTGCGACAGCATGCCGAGGTAGACGCGCTCGCGCTCGGCTTCGTCGCCGGTGTTGCAGAGGAGGACATTGAAGCCCTCGACGCGGGCGACGTCCTCGATGCCCTCGACGATGCGGGCATAGAAGGGGTTCGAAATCGACGGCAGGACGACGAGGACGACGCGCGCCTCGGTCCGGCGCAGGTTGCGGCCCAGCAGGTTGGGGCGGTAGTCGAGCCGGCCGATCGCCTCCAGCACGCGGGCGCGGGCGTCCGGCGAGACGCGGGGGCTTTCGTTGATCACGCGGGAGACGGTGGCGACGGAGACGCCGGCCTGGGTCGCGACATCCTGGATCGTGGCCATTCGCGCGGGACCTCCCCTCTCGTGTAACGGATTACACGAGCATAGCACGGACCTCGCGAGTCATCAAGAGGGCCGCGGGCGAGACTAGAGCGTGGCTTTCAGTTAGGCGATGCCGCATCGCGTTCGAAGCCCGCCGGGCTGAGAGGCAGCATGCGTCGCAGGAGATATGCAGCGCCTTGCTGAAAACGCGCGGGGAACTAGAGCGTGGAGCCGCGGACGATCAGTTCGCTCTCGAGCACGACCTGTTTGTGGAGCAGGTTCTTGCTGCGGATCTTGTCGATCAGGAGGTGGCAGGCCATGAACCCGATCTGCTGGGCGGGCTGGACCATCGTGGTGATCGGCGGGTCCGTGATCAGGGACAAGCTCGTGTTGTCGAACCCGACGACGGCGACGTCGGCCGGTACCGAGAGGCCGAACCGGTTGCAGGTGCGGATCGCGGCGGAGGCGTAGACGTCGGAGACGGCAAAGAAGGCGTCGGGCCGGTCCGGCGCGGAGAGCACGCCTTCCGCGGCCGCCATCGCGGACTCCATGCGGAAGTCGGCCGACAGGTGCACGATCAGGCGCTCGTCGACCGGGATCCCCGCCTTCCGGAGCGCGAAGCGGTAGCCGGCCTCGCGCCGCTCCGCGTACTTGTAGTGCGCGGAGCCGTTGAGCAGCGCGATCCGGCGGCGGCCGATCGAGAGCAGGTAGTTCACGGCCTTGACGGCCGCCTCGTAGTCGTCGATCGAGACGCTCGAGACGTTCCGCGCCGGGCTCGAGCTCAGGATCAGGACGTAGGGGATCCGGTTCGCGAGCTTCTCCAGCATGCCGTCGTCGATCAGGTCGTCGAGGAGGATCAGCCCGGCCGCCTGCGAGGACTTCATCAGGGACAGGTAGCCTTCGATCGACTTGTCGAGGTTCTCCGCCTGGACCAGGAGCAGCTGGTAGCCGTACTGGCTGGCCGCCGCCTGGGCGCCGTCGACCGCGTGGGCGGCGATCGGGTTGTGCAGGTTCTGCAGGCTCATCAGGAGGAGCTTGTTCTGGAGCGCACCGGCGCCGCGGATCGACTGCGGCTGGTAGCCGAGCTGGTCGAGGACGCCCATGACGCGCGCCCGGGTCTCCTTGGTGACGTTGTCCTTGAAGTTCAGGACGCGCGAGACCGTGGCCGTGGAGACACCGGCCAGTTCGGCGATCCGCTGCACCGAGAATTCGTTCTTCGATTCACCCATACGGTCGATTATAGCGCTCGAACAGGCCGATGCAACGCGGCCCGCCGACGTTCATTGACCCTTTCCGCGGAGGGTGCTACAGTTTCCGTGAATCCTGACAATTCCGCTCCGCCGTCGGGACGCCGGGCGGAAGCCTCGAAAGGACGGTGTCTCCATGGACATCCTCATGATCGGCGGGACCGGCAACATCAGCGCCTCCATCCCCCGCCTCCTGCTCACCCGGGGCGACCGGGTCTGGCTGTTCAACCGCGGCAGCCGGCGGGAATTCGAGGCGATGGGCGCCCAGTACATCCTCGGCGACCTCAACGACCCCGAAGGCATGAAACGAATCCTCGCGGGCCGCCGCTTCGACGTCGTCGCGAATTTCTTCAACTTCACGGCCGACCAGTGCCGCCGCGATTTCGAGATCTTCCGCGGCAACGTCGCGCAGTACATCTTCATCAGCTCGTGCACCGTCTACCAGAAGCCCCTGAAGACCTGGCCCATCCGCGAGGACACCCCGCTGAAGAATCCCTTCAGCGAGTACGCGCGCAACAAGATGGCCAGCGAATTCTACCTGCTCGAGCGCTACCGCGAGGACGGCTTCCCCGTCACGATCGTCCGCCCCTCCCACACCTACGGCGAGACCAAACTCGTCGGCGCCCTGCTGTCCTGGCAGGACAAGCAGTGGACGCTGGCCGACCGCATACTGCACGGCGAGGAGACGATCGTCCACGGCGAAGGGCGGACCCTCTGGACGCTGACCCACAGCGACGACTTCGCCGCCGGCTTCGTCGGGCTCATGGGCCTCGAGTCCACGGTCGGGCACGCCTTCCACATCACGTCGGACGAGGCGATGACCTGGGACGAGATCTACACGACCTTCGCGCACGCCCTCGGCGTCGAACCGAACCTCGTCCACCTCCCCGTGGAGTTCATCGAACGCAACTGGCCGAAGTTCCAGGGCGCGTTCCGCGGCGACAAGGGCGAATCGCTCGTGTTCGACAACTCGAAGCTCAAGCGCTACGTGCCGGGATTCGCCGCGAAAGTGCCCTTCCACGAGGGCATCCGGCGCTCGATCGCCTACCACCGCGCGCACCCCGAGCTGATGGTCGTCGACCCGGTCTACAGCCGGGAGACCGACGCACTGATCGCGAAATACCGCACGCTCGGCTGACCCGGGATCGTCCCGGGGTTCCCTCCGTTACCGCGGCGCTCCTCCATCCGGGTAGAATGGGGGAGCGTCGACGCGTCCCCGGGACGACGGACGGCGCGTCAGGGAGGAAAAGGACCATGATGACGGGACGCGAGCGTTTCCTCGCGACGATCCGCAGGCAGAAGACGGACCGCCTGCCTTTCCAGGTCCACGGGTGGATGGACTCCTACCTGGAGACCCACCTCCGCGGGATGGACCAGTACGAAGCGTGCGAATACTTCGGGATGGACCCGGTGATCTACGTGAACCCGAAGTTCCACTACAGCGACCGGAGCCTCTCCGAGTGGCGCGAGACGCGCTACGACCTGGGCCGCGACGAAGGCGGCGACCTGCGCTGGCGCTCGGAGATCGCGACACCGGGCGGGATGCTGACCGTCGAAGGCGCCTGCGACCGCTTCTCGGGCTGGGTCACCCGGCCGATCGTCGGCGACGAGCGGGACCTCGAGCTCTGGACGAAATACGTCCCCGTGCCCGACGGCGTCGACTGGACGCCCGTGCGGGAAGCCAGATCGCGCATCGGCGAGCGGGGCATCGTCCGCGGCGCCTTCTTCGACTTCGGACAGGGGAGCCCCTGGCAGAGCTACGCGACCCTCCGCGACGTGGAGCCGTCGATCGGCAGCTGCTTCGACGAGCCGGACCTGGTCCATGCGACGCTCGAGGCGATGCTGCGCAAGAAGCTCGACGTGATCGAGCTCGGCGGGAAGATCGAGCTGGATCTCGTGGAGACGGGCGGCGGAGCGGGCTCGAGCTCGGTGATCAGTCCGGCGATGCACGAGGAGTTCTGCCTGCCGTACGACCGGCGCCAGCACGACGCGTTGCACGCACACGACGCGTACGTCGTCCACCACCTGTGCGGCGGCGTGATGCCGCTGCTGGAGCTCGTCGCGCAGAACGGCGCCGACGGGCTCGAGACGATGACCCCGCCCGCCATGGGCGGCGACTGCGACCTGCGCGAGGCGGCCCGGCGCGTCGGCGACCGGCTGTTCTTCATCGGCGGCTTCGACCAGCACGCCGGGTTCGAGCACGGGAATCCGACGCTCGTCCGGAGGATGGTCCGCGACCTGTTCGAGAGTTGCCCGGACGGGGGCTACATCTGCAGCCCCTCCGACGCTTTCTATCTCGGCGACCCCGAGAACATCCGCGCCTTCGTGGTCGCTTGCAAGGAATGCAGGTACGACGCGTGACGCGAATCGAGGAGGCCCGCCGATGAAAGCAGCCGTATTCCCACGGGAAAGAAGATATCCGGGTCGAGGAGATCGAGCGGCGCAAGCCCGGTCCCCGCGAGGTCCTGGTCCGCGTCAAGGCCTGCGGCGTCTGCGGGGCCTGCTCCCCCTGTCTTCAGGGGAAGGGACGTTTCTGCGAGAACATGGTCGGCATCGGGACCACGGTGGACGGCGGGTTCGCGGAATTCCGCACCGTTCCGGAGAAGCAGGCGCGCCGGATCCCCGAGGGAATGCCCTTCCGGGTGGCCGCGATGGCGGAGCCCCTGGCCTGCTGCCTGCACGGAATCGACCTTGCCGGGACAAGACCCGGGCAGACCGTCCTGATCGTCGGCGACGGCACGATCGGATTGATCATGCTCCAGCTCGGGAAGACCGTCGTCTTGCCATGACGCTCCCGATCGAGCGAAAGGAGACCCGTAGATGAACCAGATTCCGAAGACGATGAAGGCCCTGGTCGCGTTCAGCGGCACCGACTACCGGTTCGTTCCGGAATACCCGACGCCCGTCTGCGGTCCGGACGACATTCTCCTGAAGACCGAAGGCTGCGGTGTATGCGCCGGCGACACCAAGTGCCACCACGGCGCGGCCATGTTCTGGGGCGATGAGCGCCAGCCCTCCTGGGTGCAGCCGCCCTTCATCCCGGGTCACGAATTCGTGGGGATCGTCGCGCAGCTCGGCGGGAACGTCCGCGGGTACGAAATCGGCGAACGCCTGGTCGCCGACCAGATCGTGCCCTGCGGAGAGTGCCGGTTCTGCAAGGACGGCCACTACTGGATGTGCCAGCCGCACGAGATTTTCGGGTTCTTCGGCAGGCTGAACGGCGGGATGGCCGAGTACATCCGTCTCCCGAAGAAGGCCGTGGTCCACAGGGTCCCGAAGGACCTGCCGCTCGACGCGGCGCTCCTGATCGAGCCGTATTCCTGCTCGAAGCACTGCGTCGACCGGGCGCAGATCGGCTGCGAGGACATCGTCGTCCTGTCGGGTTCGGGGACGCTGGGACTCGGGATGGTCACCTACGCGAAGCTGCGTCACCCGAAGAAGCTGATCGTGCTGGACATGCTCGACAACCGCCTCGAGAAGGCGATGGAATTCGGCGCCGACCTCATCTGGAACCCCTCGAAGGTCGACGTCGTCCAGGAGATCATGGCCCTGACGGACGGCTACGGCTGCGACATCTACATCGAGGCGACCGGTCACCCGTCCTCCGTGGTCCAGGGCATGCAGATGATCCGGAAGCTCGGCCGCTTCGTCGAGTTCTCGGTTTTCGGCGCCCCGACGACCCTCGACTGGTCCATCATCGGCGACCGGAAGGAACTGGACGTGCTCGGGGCCCACCTGAGCCCCTACTGCTTCCCCTTCGTGATCGAGAACATCGCGGACGGTACACTGAAGACGGCGGGCGTCGTCTCGCGCTCGTTTCCGCTCGAAAAGTGGGAGGACGCCTTCGAGTACGCTTCGGGCAAGCACGGGGACTTCAAGGTCGCCATCAAGTTCTGATTCCATGACGCGGACGGGCCGGTCGATCCGACCGGCCCGTCCGTCTTGCGCCCGTCCCTAGAACGCCAGCTCGAACCGGGGCGGTCCGCCTTCCGCGCTCGGCATCTCCGTGAATCCGACGCGCCGCAGGTACTTCGCGTGCGACTTCACGCCGGCCGTGGCGACGAGGCGCTTCACGCCCTGCGCCCGGAAGAACCCGGCCTGCGCCTGGAAGAGGAATTCGGCGGTGCGGTAGTCGCGGAACTCGGCCGTCACGTAGTCGAGCACGACATCGGCCGATCCCGGGTCCGAGGGGCCGCGGCGAGCGACGAAGACGCCCGCCGTGACGGCGTTGCGGAGGATGTAGACCGAGAGGAGCCCGGCATCCGGCCCCGAGGCGTCGGATGCCCGGAACTCCGGGAAGAACCCGGCGATGTCCTTGCGGTGGAAGTCGAGGAAGTGCCCGAAGTAGACGTCCCGCTCGGGCATGGGCAGCAGCGTGAACAACGTCTTCGACCGCAGGATGCGGAGCAGGAAGTAGAGGTCGACCGCGGCGATGAAGACGTTCAGCACGGCGACCGGGTATGCCTGGATCAGGAAGCCGTAGACCGCGAAGACCGCCGAGCCGACCAGGTTCAACAGCCGGAGGCGCACGTGGGACGCCATCATCAGGGAGACCGCGGTGATGACCGACGCGGCGTAGCCGACGAGTTCGAGCCAGGAGATCTGCATGTCCTTCGCCTGCCTTCCGGGCCTGCGCCCTATTCCTTCGCCTTCGCGAACCAGCCGGGCATCTCGTAGGTAGGCCCGTTCGCCTTGATCGCGAGCAAGGGGTTGAAGTGCTCCCGCATCTCCTCGATCGGGCCGTCCACATTATCGCACGCGGGCGAAGTCGGGACAACGTGGGGGAGCCCCTTCGGAGCGCGATTTTCTGAAACCTTCCAGAAAAATCCGCCAAAGCACTTTACGCGGACGTCGAATCCGCTTACGATACGGACATGGCAAAGATGAAAGATCCCGTGTCTTCGGTCGGCGCCCCCAGGCTCTGGAACCGCGACTTCGTCCTGATCTGCCTGGTCGGGCTCATGACGGCCGTCGTCATGCAGCTTCTCTCGGCCACGTTGTCCGTGTACGTCAACCACCTCGGCGGTACGGCCAGCTTCGCCGGCCTGCTCGGCACGGGCTTCGCCGTCTGCGCCGGCGTCATGCGCCTCGTCAGCGGCCGCTTCTCCGACACCCACGGTCGTCGCCTCACCATGGTCGCCGGCGCCGCGATCTTCGCGGCCGGCCTCCTGGCCAGCGGACTCGTCCCGGACCTGACCGCCCTCTTCTTCTTCCGCTGCCTTCAGGGTATCGGCTTCGCCATGGTCTCGACCGCGGCGGCCGCCGCCGTCGCGGACGTGACGCCGCGCAGCCGGATCGGCGAGGGCCTCGGGTTCTTCGGGCTCGGGCAGTCCCTGGCCATGGCGTTCGGGCCGGCCCTCGGCCTCGCCATCGTCGCGGGAAAGAACGACCGGGGCATGTTCTACCTCTGCACGCTGGCCGTCGTGGTCTCGCTCGGACTCGCCATGGTGTCCACTTACGAGCGCAGGCGGAAGGCGGAGTCCTCGGCGACCGCCGCACGGACCGGCACGGTGGCGGTCGCGTCGGCTCCGGACGCCCCAGTCTACAAGGGCGTCTGGAAAGTAGTCGAGAAGGCCGCCCTTCCGGCCAGCCTGCTCCAGTTCGTCGTCTGCCTCGCGATCTCGAGCCTGATCGCCTTCGCCGGCTTCTACGCCGTGCAGAGCGGCTTCGCGGAAGGCGGCCTCTTCTTCACGCTGGAGGCGGCCTTCATGTTCGTCGCGCGCCTCTTCGCCGGCAAGGTCTTCGACCGCCGGGGCCCGCTTGCCGTCCTGGTCCCCGGGTTCTTCGTCACCGTCTGTTCGTTCCTGCTGCTGTCCATGATTCCTGGTGAAGCGGCCTTCCTGGTGTCCGGCGCACTCTTCGGGATCTCCCTGGGCATGACCGGCCCCTCCATGAACGCCCTCGCCGTCCGGCATGCACCACGTGACCGCTTCGGGGCGTCCAGCGCGCTGTTCTTCCTCTCGACCGACGTCGGCATCGGCCTGGGCGCCGTGATCTGGGGCTTCGTGCTGGACGCCGGCGGGTTTCCCAGAATGTTCCTCGGCGCCGCGGGAATGACGCTCGTCGCCGTCGGGCTCTCCTTCTGGACCGTGCGCGCGTCGAAGCCGGTCGTCCCGGCGGTGCTCGCCCCGGAATCGACCCTGCTCGACACCTTCGACCCGTAGAAAGCGGCCTCGCGGCAGCGGGGGAGAAGACCTATTTCGTGTCCAGCCCCCGTTGCAGGCTGTCCGGCATCAGCTGCATGAGCTCGATCAGGTTGCCGTCCGGGTCCTCGACCCAGGCGATCAGCGAATGGCAGCGCGCGCGGATCGGCTCGAACGGCTCCGCGACCGAACGTCCGGCCAACGCATCGACGTGCAGCGGCGACACGATGACCCCATGCTTCTGCAGCACCGCTACCGTCTCCCGGATGTCGTCCACCTGCAGCGAGAAGTGGAAGACGCTCTGCCGGTCGACGAACTGGGAGACCTCCTCGTCCGGGACGGGGAAAATCTCGAGGTACTGCTCGTCGCGGATGCGGAGGTAGGTCAGCCAGACGGCGTCTTCGTCCGAGCGGTCGGGGACGTCGCCGCCCTCCTCGGCCAGCATGTCGTAGAACTCGCGTTTTCTGAGGGAGAAGACCTCCGGCAGGCCCAGGGCGTCCCGGTAGAAGCGCAGCGTGGCGTCGAGGTCGTGGACCCGGAGGGCGAGATGCATCAGGTTGCGGATGATGGCCATGGTCGTTCTCCTTCTCTGGTGGCAGATGTTCTGCGGGAGGTCTTGTTCCAAAGGTTCATTGACCATTCATGAAAATGATGATAACATTTTCATGTAAATCCAGAAAGTTTCAACTGCAACGGACCGACGGACCTCTCGGACCGACGATGCGGAAGGAAGGGACCCCATGCATTTCCAGGCTTACTTCAAGCACACCGTCACCGACACGGGATTCCGGAACACGGCCGTGAACGGCCTGGTCACGGGGTACCAGCTCGAGATCCGGTTCCCCGGATACCGCGGTTCGCACCTTTCCTGCATCACGCGCCTCGACCTGACCGTCGACGGGAAGAAGGTCGACCCGCAGGACCTCCTGTTCTGCCTCAACGGCAAGGAGTTCCTGATGGCCCAGATTCCGGAGCTGTTCGTCGAGTACTGGTTCATCCTCGACAACGCGACGCTGAAGGTCGCGAAGGAAGGCGGGCTGGCGGCCGGACCGCACGAGATCCGCGTCGACTTCGCCTACCGCGTGCCCTACACGGGCTACTACGGCAACTACATCGTCGCGGAAGGCGCCCACGTCCGGGCCCTGCCGCTCGCCCGCTAGACCCGCGCCACGGCAGCGGAACGAAGGAAGGATGAAGATGAAGGATTCCAACATCAAGCTCGGCATCTCCCTCTACAGCCTCACGATCGACTACTTCCTCCGCCGCTACGACCTCGAGCGGTGCCTCGCCACCGCGCAGGAGCTCGGGGCCGAGGGCATCGAGATTGTCGCCGCCATGATGGTCCCCGGATATCCCTGGCCCACGGCCGCCTGGTGCGAGGACTTCCAGAAGCTCCTCCAGAAGTACCGGCTCGCTCCGGTCAGCTACAGCGCCTACGTCGACATGGGCCTGCGGTCCGACCGCGACCTGAACGAGCCGGAGATCGTCCAGTTCACGAAGAACGACCTCGAGATCGCCAGCCGCATGGGTTTCCAGGTCGTCCGCACCCAGCACGCGATCTCCCCGGCGACTCTCGAGAAGATGGTCCCGTACGCCGCGAAGCTGGACGTCTGGCTGGGCGTCGAGCTCCACGTCCCGCACACGATCCACGTGCCCGTCTGGAGGGAGTACTTCGGCCTCTTCGACAAGTACGGCTCCGACCACATCGGCATCGTGCCCGACTTCGGCGTCTTCCAGGAATACCCGCACCTGCCCTGGTTCCACCAGGCCGCCGAGCTCGGCATGCGGCAGAAGACCCTTGATGTCCTTTGCCCCCTGCAGCGTCGCGGCGTCACAGAGGAGGAGGCCCTGAAGCAGGTCCCCGACCTCACCGATGCGGAGCGCCCGATCGCCCACGAACTCTTCAAGGACTTCCACCCCGCCGCGCTCGAGGACATCGGGCCGATGGTGAAGCACTCCCGCTACATGCACGGCAAGTTCTACCACATCGACGAGAACTTCCACGACGCCTGCATCCCCTACGACCGGATCCTCCCGCTCGTCCGCGACCACGGATTCAAGGGCTTCATCGCCAGCGAGTACGAAGGACACCAGTTCGACGAGAGCATCGACGCGACGGAACAGCTGAAGCGCCACCTGACCATGGAGAAGCGGATTCTCGGACTCGCATAGGAGGGCACCCCCATGACCATCATCCACAACGCCGTCGTCGACACGATCCTCGCCCGCCGCAGCGTCCGCGCCTTCCAGCGCGACCGGCAGCTGACCGAGGCCGAGCTCGAGACCCTGCTCGCCTGCGGCTTCGCGGCGCCGAGCGGCATGAACGTCCAGTCCTGGCACCTGTGCGTCGTGCAGGACCGCGCCCTGCTCGAGGAGATCGGCGACGGATTCGTCCGCATGGTCAAGGACCGCCCGAACCTGCCGCCGGTCATGGTCGAGCGCCTGAAGGACCCCGACTACCAGGTCTTCTTCCACGCCCCGACCGACATCCTCGTCTGCTGCGAGACCTCCCGGGGGCCGACCAACAGCGCGCACCTCGCCGAGAACATCGTCCTCGCGGCGCATTCCCTCGGCCTCGCCACCTGCTTCATCGGCGGCGTGCTGGACTACCTGCGCTCGCCCGAAGGCGCGCCGCTCCTGGCCCGCCTCGGCATCCCCGCCGGCTACGAGCCGATGTACTTCCTTTCGGTCGGCGTGCCCGCCGAGAGCCCGGACGCCCGCCCGCGCGACGCCGGCAAGTTCAACCGGATCCTCTGAACCCGGCGCCTCCGGACCGCCTTCCGCCGCGACTCCGCCCGTGTTATGCTGACGCCATCCGGAGGTGCTTCAATGAGGAAGCCGGCGCTTCGGCGCTCCCTCTTCGTGAACTGGCTCGTCTCGTACTGGATCGTGCTCGTCTGCGCACTCCTCGCGAGCCTGATCGTCTATGCCGGCGCCTCCCGCTCCCTCGACCTCGAGGTCCGCAAAGTGGAGACCGCGAACCTCCGCAGCCTGCAGAGCCTGCTCGACGGACAGCTCCAGGAGGTGGAGGCGGCCGCCTCCCTCCTTCAGTACGATGCGGACGTCCTGGCCTACGTGCACGAGGCGCACCCATTCTACAACCCCGTCCTCGCGGTGGCCCCGATGCACGCGAAGGCGCAGATGATGCAGGCCGTGCACACGAACTCCGTCATCCGCGACATCTTCCTCTATTCCTACAAGAGCCGGGTCTTCCTCTCGACCCTCTACGGGACCAACGACCCGACGGCCCTGCCCTTCCCGGCGGAAAGCACCTTCGGGATCTCCGGGACGCAGCTCGAGTCGCTGCTGGTCGGCGACTTCAGCCGTCCCAAGTACGTGATCCTGCCTCCCGCGTCGGAAGGCGGCCTCGCCCAGATCCTCCTCTTCGTCAACGTCTACCCTCGCGGCGTCACGCCGGAGGGCGTGCTGGTGCTCCGCCTGGACGCGTCGCGATTCCTCGCCCCCGCGGCCAGCTTCAGCGGGCTCCAGGACTATGAGTTCTTCGTGCTCGACGCCGACGGGAACCGCCTGACCGGCACGGCCACGACGGCTTCACCGCTCCAGCTCCGCTACGGCGACCTTCCCGAGACGCCGCAGGTCCAAAAACTCTCGGGCCGCGAATACCTCGCCTCCTCGATCACGTCGGAGCGCAACGGCTGGAAGTACGTCCTGCTTTCCGGCGTGGACGCCTATCAGGCCGGCATCCGGTCCACCCGCGACTGGACGCTCGCGGCGATCCTCGGCTTCTTCCTTCTCGGCGCCGCGATCTCCTTCTTCTTCGCGCGGCGCAACTATTCGCCGATCCGACGCCTTATGGAGCGGATCGGTCGGTCCGTGAAGCCCGAGGACGGAAAGCCCCGCAACGAGATGCAGTACCTCGAGGAGGCCGTCCAGAAGGTCATCCTCGAGAAGGACCTCTATTCGAAGCGTCTCGAGCGCCAGGAGACCGCGCTGCGGGACTCCCTGCTCGACCGCCTCGTCAAGGGCCGCGTCCAGGGCCGCACCGACCTCGCGGCGATGCTCGCGGAGGATGGCGTTCGATTCCCGTCCGACCGATACCTCCTGCTCCTGATGGCCATCGAGGACTTCGGCGTGCTGCTCGCGGACGAGGACCCCGACCCCGATGTGCGCCAGGCGATCGAACTCGCGTCCTTCCTGGTCCGCAACGTCCTCGAGGAGAAATACGGCGAAACGGGCGGCTGCGTGGCCTACGTCTTCGAAGTCGACGGCCTGCTCGCCTGCCTCGTCGGCCTGCCGGCCGGCGACCTGCCGACCGGCTGCCCGTCGCTCGCCACCGTCGCGGAGGAGGGCCTCGCCTTCCTGCGCGAGAAGTTCGGCATCCTCGTCTCCGCCGGCGTCGGCAGCGAGCAACCCACCCTGGGCGGCATCCCGCGCTCATACCAGGACGCGCTCGATTCGCTCGACTTCGCCCGGCTCTTCGAAAGCGTCGGGTCGGTCCACTGCCACGCCGAGAAGGACCCGGAGGCCGGACCCGAACTTCCCGGGGCCAATTCGCTCACGACGCGGCGGCAGCTGCTCAACCACCTCATGGGAAACGACTACCGCTCCGTCGAGGTGCTGGTCAACCGCATCATCGACGAGGACACGCCGGCGAAGCTGAACCCGACGATCCGGCGCTTGCGTCAGTACAGCCTCGTCGAGGACCTGCTCGCCGCGCTCGAGGAACTCTCCGCCGGGCAGCCGCCCGCCTTCCGCAAGGAGGCCGACGCGCTGCTCGACACCCTGGCCACCTGCAACGACCTCGGGTTGTTCCGCCGGACCATCCACGCCTTCCTCGCCTGCATGGAGGACCTCCACGCGAAGAAGGAGGCCGCCCAGCAGCACCACGGGAAGCTCCAGGGAATCGTGGACTACATCCAGGCCAACATCTCCGACACCGACCTCTCCGTCACGAAGCTCGCCGACCACGTCGACCTCAGCGTGTCTCAGGTCACCCGCCTCATGCGGTCCCGCCTCGGGATGGGCACGCTCGACTATATCCAGCAGTGCCGGATCGACCTCGCCCGGAAGTACCTGGCCGAGACCGACTGGAACGTCGCCGAAATCGCGAAGAAGGTCGGGTACTACAACTTCCGGACGATGAACAGCATCTTCAAGAAGCTCGAGGGCGTGACCGGGACCCAGTACCGCGAGCGGATGCGCTCCCAGTAAGGGTTCGCGGGTTCTCCGCGGAATTTCCGCACATGGCTCGAATCCTGCTCTTTCCAGACGAGACGCCCGCGCGTACCTTGAGGACGTCAGCCTCGCCCGGCGATGGTCGGTGCGCCCGCGCGATGGAAACCCCTTTCTCGATCGAAGACAGGTCCTGAATCAAGATCCCCAAGGAAGAAGAAAGGTACAAGGAGGAGTTCCATGAACAAGAGATTCTGGTCCGTCCTGGTTGTCCTCGCCCTGGCTCTGGCCGTGCTGGCCAGCTGCGCCGCTCCCACCAACACCCCTGGCCCGACCGCGACCCCGACCCCCGACATCTCCAAGGTCTCGCTGCCTCTCGCCGACACCGTGCAGACCTTCAAGGCCTTCCTGGCCATCAACGAGTCCGCGCAGGACTACAAGGACAACGTGGTCTGGAAGAAGGTCGCCGAGCTGACCAACGTGCAGCTCGACTTCACGAGCGTCCTGAGCTCGAACTACACCACCGAGTTCAACCTCATGCTCGCCGCCAAGACCTATCCCGACCTCTTCGCCTATCCCTCCGGCTCCGGCTCGGTGAACTACACCGGCGGACTCGAGCAGGCCGTCGACGACGGCGTCGCGCTCGACGTCAAGCCGCTGCTCGCGACGGATGCTCCCCTTTACTGGAGCCTCCTGAACAAGCCCGAGATCCTCCGCGACATCCAGACCGACAAGGGCTACATCCCCGGCGTCTACCAGGTCACCGAGCTCACGAACGACAAACCCGCGTTCGTCTGGGGCATGATGATCCGCAAGGACTGGCTCGATACCGACGGCCTCACGATGCCGACCACCATCGACGAGTGGCACACCGTCCTGACCGCCTTCAAGGACAAGAACGGCGCCACCTTCCCGCTGCTGAAGCACCTGGGCGACAACCCGATCTTCATGCAGGCCTACGGCATCGTCGCCAACCCGGCCAACCAGTTCGGTTCCGGCGTCGGCCTCTTCTACCCCGACACGTCCGGCAAGATCCACTACGGTGGCGTCGAGCAGGGCTATGCCGACTACCTGAAGACCCTGTCCGCCTGGTATGCCGAAGGCCTCTACGACCGTGACTTCGACACCCGCGGCATCTACGACCTGCCCGGCGAAGCCGCGCTGGTCGGCACCGGCAAGGCCGGCGCGACCGGCGGCTACCTCGCCTGGAAGGGCATGTTCTACGGCGCCGCCTCCACGCAGACCGGCTTCGCCTGGGTCGCCGCGCCGGCTCCCAAGCTGACCGCCACCTCCGACCTCCCGAGCGAACAGGTCACGTTCCCCAAATACGTCTCCGACCCGTGGGTCATCACCAAGGCGTGCAAGAACCCCGACCTGCTGCTCAAGCTCTTCAACTGGATGTGCACCGACCAGGGCCAGCTCCTCATGAACTGGGGCGTCGAAGGCGACTCCTACACGATGGTCAACGGAAAGCCGCAGTTCACCGACAAGATCCTGAAGAGCGACAAGGGCGCCTCCGCCTACCTCGAAATCTACAACGGCAACTTCGCGCCGCTGAAGCTCGAGCACGGCCCCGTGCAGTCCGCGCAGCTCATCGACGCGGCGACCACGACCGAGCAGAACGTCCAGGTCGACTCCGTCAACACCGTCTACCTGACCTGGCAGTTGACCGCTGACGAGAGCACCCAGGTCAACGCCATCATGAGCGATATCCAGACCTACATCCAGGAGCAGTACGTTCTGGCCGTCAAGAGCCCGACCGTCGCCGCCGGCTGGATGGCCACCCAGGCCGCCCAGATCAAGTCCATGGGCATCGACAACGCCATCACGATCATGCAGACGGCCTACGACCGCTATATGGCCAAGAAGTGATCCGGTCCCGTACGGATCGCTAGGATCCGTGCAGATCAAACGGCCGCGGGCGGCTCGTCCGCCCGCGGCTGCTCTCTTCCCAGGAGCGCATCCGGTCTGAAGGAGGCTACGACATGCAGGGCACGAAACGAGAAGGCAAGATCAGGGTCGACTGGAGACGGAACCGCACGTATTACTTCCTCCTGCTGCCGGTCCTCCTCTACTACGTCGTCTTCCTCTACATCCCCATGGGCGGCCTCGCCATGGCCTTCGAGCATTTCAGCCCCGCGAAGGGCGTCTTCGGAAGCGCCTTCGTCGGGTTCGCGAACTTCGTCACCTTCTTCAAGAGCTATTATTTCTGGCGCCTGATCCGCAACACGCTGATCCTCAGCGCGCTGGGCCTGATGTTCGGCGTGCTCAGCCCCGTCGGACTCGCGCTGCTGCTCAACGAGGTGAAGGGCAGGCTCTTCAAGAAGACCATCCAGACCGCCACGTACATCCCCTACTTCATCTCCCTCGTCGTCGTGGCCTCGCTGATCAAGATCTTCGTCGCCCCGGAAGGCCCCGTCGGCAACCTCTTCAGCTCGCTCTTCGGGCTGGACAACAGCCTGCTCACCTACGCGAACGGATTCCGACCGATCATGGTCGTGTCCGACATGTGGCAGATGACGGGGTACATCGCCGTCATCTACCTCGCCGCGCTGAGCGGCATCGACCACGAACAATACGAGGCCGCCCGCATCGACGGCGCCGGCCACTGGAAGCAATTGCTCCACATCACGATTCCCGGCATCGCCCCGACCATCATCGTCCTCTTCATCCTGCGCACGGGGCAGCTCCTGAACGTCGGCTACGAGAAGATCATCCTGCTCTACTCGCCGGGCATCTACGAGACCGCCGACGTCATCTCCACCTTCGTCTACCGCAAGGGCCTGCTCGAGTTCAACTACAGCTACGCCGCCGCCGTCGGCCTGTTCAACGCCGTCGCGGGCCTGGCCATGGTGCTCCTGTCGAACTGGCTGGCCAAGCGCTACACCGACACCCGGCTGTTCTGAGGAGGGACGAAGATGGATACGCCATTCCGCAAGGAAAGTCTGCCCCGCAAGACGTTCATCGTCTTCAACGCCCTCCTGCTCTCGGTCCTGGGCGTCATCGCGCTGATCCCCTTCGTGCACGTGCTGATGGCCTCGATCAGCGACCCCTTCAAGCTGGCCGCGAACACCGGTCTGATCCTCTGGCCCAAGGGCTTCTCCCTCGTCGGCTACCAGAAGGTGTTCGAGAGCGTCGAGATCTGGCGCGGCTACCTGAACACGATCCTGTACACGGCGGGCTCCGTGGCGCTCGGCTCGGTCCTGACGATCTTCGGCGCCTACGTGCTGTCCCGCAGGAATCTCTACTGGGGCAACAAGGCGATGTTCTTCATCACCTTCACCATGATCTTCAACGGCGGCCTGATTCCGACCTACATCCTGATCAGCAGGCTCGGCTGGATCGACACGCCGCTCGCCGTGATCATCCCGAACTGCATGTCCGCCTTCAACCTCATCATCATGCGCACCTACTTCCAGACCATCCCGGAGAGCCTGGAGGAATCCGCGAACCTCGACGGCGCCAACAAGCTCCAGATCCTGTTCCGCATCATGATCCCGCTCGCGAAGTCGAGCATCGCCGTCGTCGCGCTGTTCTACGTGATCGCCCAGTGGAACTCCTACTTCCAGGCGATGATCTACCTCCGCTCGGCGAACCTGTTCACGCTGCAGCTCGTCATCCAGCAGATCCTCCTGAAGAACCAGGCGACCACGGCGAGCGCCTCGGGATCGTCCGCCTACGTATCCGTCGTGGCGGAACTCATAAAGTATTGCGTCATCATGGTGTCCATCATCCCGATGCTGGTCGCGTACCCGTTCATCCAGCGCTACTTCGTGTCCGGCATCATGGTCGGAGCCGTGAAGGGCTGATGCATGAAGCGCGGACCGATCGCCTTCGAGGAGCACTACTCGATCCATGAGCTCGCGCCCATCCGCGCCGCGTACATGGAGCGGATCGGGTTCCCGGTCAAGGAGAAGTCCGGCGTGGGGGGTGACCTCGGCCGGGTGCTTTCGGATATCGAAGAGCTCCGCCTGCCCGCCATGGACCGCTTCGGCATCGAGCGCCAGGTCCTGTCCGCCTCGTCGCCCTCGATCCAGGGCCTTGTGGATGCGGGCGAAGCCGTCCGCCTTTCGAAGCTCTTCAACGACCGGCTCGCCGAGGTCGTCGCGAGACACCCCGACCGGCTGTCCGGCTTCGCGGCTCTGCCGCTGCAGGACCCCGCGGCCGCCGCCCGGGAACTCGAGCGGGTCGTCCGC
Organism: uncultured Eubacteriales bacterium; assembly: GCA_903835065.1. Lineage (GTDB taxonomy): Bacteria > Bacillota > Clostridia > Saccharofermentanales > UBA5734 > CAILLO01. The sequence continues at coordinate 48,925 of CAILLO010000009.1, read as the reverse complement.
GAACTCGGACTCGTCGGCGCGCTCGTCAACGGACACACGAACGGGCTCTACCTCGACCACCCGTCCCTGCGCGTCGTCTGGGAAGCCGCCGAAGGCCTCGGCGTACCGATCTCCCTTCACGTGAACGACCCGATTCCCGGACAGTGGAAGAACCTCGAGGATTTCCCCGAACTGCTGACCGCGGCCTGGGGCTGGGGCACCGAGGCGGGGACGCACGCGCTGCGCATTCTGTGCAGCGGCGTCTTCGACGACTTCCCGAAGGCGAATCTGATCGTGGGGCACCTCGGTGAGACGATCCCCTATGCGCTGTGGCGGCTCGACAACCAGTGGGCGAACGCGCGGAGCGGGGGAAGCCTGCTCGAGGGGTCCGGAACCCGGCGCATCCGGGAGCTTCCCTCGTACTACGCGAAGAGGAATCTCTTCGTCACGACGAGCGGGAACTTCAGCGCCCCGTCGCTCCGGTGCACGATCGACGTGCTCGGCGCGGACCGGGTCCTGTTCGCCGTCGACTACCCGTTCGAATCGACCGAGGCCGCGACGGCGTTCTTCGCGTCGGCGCCGATCTCGACCGAGGAGCGCGAACGCATCGCCTGGCGGAATGGCGTCGAGTTACTGAAACTTTCATGAAATAAATTGAAACCCCGAAGACGGATTGCTATACTGGATTCGTCCCGAACCCGGCCGGCTCGCCGCGGAACCCCTGACAGGAGGACCCCATGAAAATGCTCGGACTCTCTTTCGGTCGCAAGATGAAGGTCAGCGAGATCCTGGTCAAGGCAGCCCTGATGGCGGCCGAAAAGGAAGGAGCGGAAGTCTCCTTCGTGCGCATGCTCGACCTCGACATCCGGCCGTGCACCGGCTGCGGCGGCTGCGGCAATTCCCTCGACCGCGGCGGCAACGGCCGCTGCATCCTCAAGGACGACCTGCACTTCCTCGAGGAGTCCTTCCTCGAGTCCGACGCGATCATCGCGGCCTGCCCCGTCTACGCCGTCGGCCCCGCGGGTCTCTACAAGGACCTCGTCGACCGCTTCGGCCCCGCTCACGACACCTGCTTCCTCGGCAAGGAGCAGGAGAAGCGCGTCGCCGCGGGCAAGACCGGCGACCAGCTGCTCGATGCCCGGATCTTCAAGGACCGCTTCGCGGGCCTGATTTCGGTCGGCGGCGCGATGACCCAGAACTGGGTCGCGCTGGGACTGCCGAACATGCACCTCCTCACGTTCCCCGGCAACATCAAGGTCGTCGACCAGATCGACGCCTATGACCAGGGGCGCAAGGGCAGCCCCCTGCTCGACGACGAGCAGATGGCCCGCGTCGCCCGCCTCGGACGGAACGTGGCGAAGGCCTGCGGCAAGCCGCGCGACACCGTCGAGTGGGCCGGCGACGACGGCTGGATCTGCCCCGTCTGCCACAACAACCTGATGACCCTCCGGAAGACGACGACGGTCGAATGCGCGGTCTGCGGCATCTTCGGCACGATGTCGATCGTGGGCGACGAACTGAAGGTCACGTTCTCCGAGGCCGAGCAGAAGCGCTCCCGCTGCAACTACGACGGCAAGCTCGAGCACTGGACCGAGATCAAGTCCTTCGGCTCGATCGCGGGCCCGAAGATCGTGGCCGCCGGCGACTCGCTCAAAGCGAAGATGAAGCCCTTCGAGGGCTATCGCGAACTGAAGTTCAAGTAGGCGGGAAGCGGAAGGCGACGTGATGCTGAAGCAGCCGATCCGGATCGAGGGCGGACAGGTCGCGGGGGTTCCCGGCACGCGGCCGGGCATCGCCGTCTTCAAGGGCCTGCCCTATGCCGCACCGCCGGCCGGCGACTTGCGCTGGCGCGCTCCGCGGCCCGTCGTTCCGTGGAAGGGCGTCCGCCCGGCCGGTGAATTCGGCCGGAGAGCGCCCCAGTGGACGCCGCCGCCCGGCACGTTCTACCAGAAGGAATTCCAGTATGCGCCGGACCCGATGGGCATGACCGACGACTGTCTGTTCCTGAACGTCTGGACCCCGGCGCAGGACGCGTCGGAGCGCCTGCCCGTGATGTTCTGGATCCACGGCGGCGCCTTCCTCGGCGGGCACGGAGGCGAAATCGAGTTCGACGGCGAGGCGTTGGCGTCCAGGGGCGTGCTGCTCGTCACGATCAACTACCGGGTCGGCGTGCTCGGGTTCCTCGCGCATCCGGAGCTGTCCGCCGAATCCGAGACCGGGACCTCCGGCAATTACGGCATCCTCGACCAGATCGCCGCGCTCCGCTGGGTGCGCGACAACATCGCGGCGTTCGGCGGCGACGCCTCCAACGTCACGGTCTTCGGCCAGTCCGCCGGCGCGATGAGCGTCCAGACGCTGGTCGCCTCGCCCCTCGCCCGCGGGCTGTTCCACCGCGCGATCCTCCAGAGCGGCGGCGGCATCCACGCCCTTCACGACAACCAGTCCCTGGCCGTCGCCGAGAGGAACGGACCGCACGTGGTCGCCGGGTACGGCGTGGCCTCGATCGCCGAGATGCGGACCCTGTCCGCCCGGGAGATCGTCGACAGCGCGCCCAGGCCGGAACTCGACTCCAAGGACCCGGGGGCGATCCAGATGGCCCCGAACGTCGACGGACACGTTCTGCTGGAGGACGCCTCGGAAGCGATCCTGCACGGCGCCCCGCGCGACATCCCCCTCCTGATCGGCCTGACGTCGGACGACTTCGTCGAAGGCCCCGGCATGCACGAACGCCTCGAGCGCGCCGTCTTCGCCTGGGCCGAGCTCCAGCTCCAGCAGAAGCGGATTCCGGCGCGGCTCTACCGCTTCGAGCGACGGCTGCCCGGCGACGACGCCGGCGCCTTCCATTCGAGCGAGCTCTGGTACGTCTTCGGCACGCTCGACCGCTGCTGGCGTCCCTTCACGGACGGCGACCGCGAACTGTCCGAACGCATGGTCTCCTATTGGGCGAACTTCGCCCGCACGGGCGACCCCAACGGACCCGGCCTGCCCGAATGGCCCGCCTACACCGGCGCGTCGCGCGCAATGATGCGCCTCGACGTCCGCGAGGAGGCCGGCCGATGACCGAGCGCGAGAATCTCCTGACCGCCCTGGGCGGGGGGACGCCCCGCTGGATTCCCGACTTCTCTGTCGCGACCGACATGCGCGTGTGCTCGGCCGTCCGCGACCGGTACGACGGTCGGGGAGGCGGGTGCGATTCCTATGGCGTCCACTGGACGACCGACGAGAAGACCGGACAGCCGACGCCCACTCCGGGCCTCAAGCGACTGCCGGATATCACCCGCTGGCGCGAGGAGAGCCTCTTCCCGGACCTCTCCGGCGTCGACTGGGTCGCCACCGCCGAGCAGGACCTCCGCGGCGTGGACCCGACCGAACGCGCCTTCGCCCTGCTCCAGCCGTTCGGGCTGTTCGAGCGCCTGCACTGCCTGATGGGCTTCGAGGATGCATTCTGCAACTTCCACGAGCAGCCCGAGGCGATGCACGAGCTGATCGACGCGATCGTGGACTTCAAGGTCGCCGTCCTCGAGAAGGTCCTGCCGCTCTACCGCCCCGACGTCGTCGAGTACATGGACGACTGGGGCAGCGAAGGCGCCCCGTTCTTCTCCATGGACCTGTTCGACGAGTTCCTCCGACCCGGAACCCAGCGGATCGTCGACGTCGTCCACGCCCATGGCGCGCGCTTCCTGATGCACTGCGACGGGAAAGTCGAGGCGTTCGTCCCGGCGATGGTGGAGATGGGCGTCGACGCCTGGAACCCCTGCCAGGTGATGAACGACGTCCGTGGCCTGAAGACTCGCTACCAGAACCGCCTGGCCTTCTTCTACGGCCTCGACAACCAGGGCGTGCTGGACCGGGAGGGCGTCACGGAGGCGGAACTCCGGCAGGAGGTCCGTCGGGCCATCGACGAACTCGCACCCGGCGGGGGGTTCGCGATCCAGCCCTCCTTCGTCCGGGACGACCCCTGGGCCATGAAAATCCTCAACGACGAGATCCGCATCCATGGAGGAGCTCCGGCATGACGAAGATCTACCGCCTGTTCGCCATCAACCCCGGCTCGACCTCGACCAAGGTCGCCCTCTTCGAGGACGACCGGGAAATCTTCTCCGTCAACGTGACGCACGATGCAGCGCGCTTGAAGGATTTCGCCGAGATCGCGGACCAGCTGCCCTACCGCCGCGAGACAATCCTGAACGAACTGTCGAAGCGCGGCCTCTCCCTCGACGGCACCGACGCCTTCATCGGGCGCGGCGGCGGCCTCGTCGGCTGCGACGGCGGCACGTACGAGATCAACGAGGCCCTGCTGCACCACGCGCGCATCGGCTTCTCCGTGAAGCACCCGGCGACGCTGGGCAGCCAGCTGGCCGCCGAGTTCGCCGCCACCTACGGCGGGCGCGCGTTCGTGGTCAACCCGCCCGACGTCGACGAGATGGACGAGGTCGCCCGCGTGTGCGGTCTGGCCGATGCGGCGCGCGAGAGCCGCGGCCACCCCCTGAACCAGAAGGAAGTCGCGATCCGCTACGCCGCCTCGATCGGCCGGCGATATGAAGACCTGGACCTCGTCGTGTCGCACATCGGCGGCGGCGTCTCCGTGACGGCGCACCGGAAGGGCCGCATGGCCGACACCACCGACGTCGTCAACGGCGACGGACCCTTCGCCCCGACGCGGGCCGGCTCGGTCCCCGGGGCCGCGCTGATCCGGATGTGCTTCTCCGGGAAGTTCACGCAACGGCAGATGATGGACTACCTGACCAAGAACGGTGGACTCGTCGACCACCTGGGCACGGCGGAAGTGCTGGAAGTCAAGGAACGGATCAGGGCGGGCGACGTCTATGCGAAGCTCGTGTACGACGCGATGGTCTATCAGATCGGCAAGAGCATCGGCGCCTACGCGGCCGTGCTGCACGGGCAGGTCGACGCGATCCTCCTGACCGGCGGCATCGCGCGGGACGCGTACCTGGTGGAAAAGGTCCGGGAGATGGTCGGATTCATCGCCCCCGTCGTCGCGATGCCGGGCGAGTTCGAGATGGAGGCGATGGCCAGCGGCGCACGGCGCGTGCTGACCGGAGAGGAACAGCCGAAGACCTATACGGGCGTGCCCGTCTGGAGCGGATTCCGGCGATAGGGAAGGAAGAAAGGGAGAAGGGACATGAAGGACGAAGTGCTGGCCAGGATCATCGAGAAATGCGGTTCGCTCGTGGGCGTCAGGCCCATGGACGCGAGCACCCGGTTCGAGGACCTCGGAGCGAAATCGGTCGACCTGGTGAAGATGATCGCCGTGCTCGAGGACGAATTCGGCGTCGACATCAATTTCATGGAATTCCGTCGTCGCAAGACTTTCGGAGAAGCCGCCGAATACGTGGCGAGCCTGGCGTGAGCCGGGAGCGAGGAGAAGCGACATGAAGGCCGAGGAGATCATCAACAAGCCCGTCGAGCGCATCGTCAAGAAGATCGACTTCAACGGCGAGGTCATCGACTGCTACTACCGCAAGGCCCGCAAGCCGATGACCAAGGAAGAGATCATGGCGCAGGGCCCCGGCGGCAACACGTTCGCGTTCTGCCCGCCGAAGAAGACCGAGACCGTGTATCCCGAACCCGGCATCGTCTCCCACCACGACGTCGGCGTGAAGATGCGCGACGGCGTCACGATCTACTGCGACGTCTACCTGCCCGAGCATGCGAAGGGCAAGCTCCCCGCGATCATTTCCTGGAGCTTCTTCGGCAAGCGCCCCGGCGACGGTCAGGACGAGTGGAAGATCATGGGCGTGCCGGCGGGCACGGTCTCCCTGATGGCCAAGTTCGAGTCGGCCGACCCGGGCTACTGGTGCCACCAGGACTACGCCGTCGTCAACGTCGACCCGCGCGGCATCGGGCACTCCGAGGGCGACCACCACCTGTTCGGCACCCAGGACGGCCGCGACGGCTACGACCTGATCGAGTGGCTCGCGACCCAGGACTGGTGCAGCGGGAAGATCGCGCTGTTCGGCAACTCGGGCGTCGCGATGACCCAGTGGCGCATCGCCGCGGAGCAGCCGCCCCACCTCACGTGCATCGCGCCGTGGGAAGCGACCGGCGACCTGTACCGCGAATCCGCCTATGAGGGCGGCATCCCGGCCTACGCCTTCATGGAGGGCGTCGTCGGCTTCACGACCGGCGACAACTACATCGACGACATGGTCTACATGGCCTGCAAGTACCCGTTCATGAACGCCTACTGGAAGGACAAGATCCCGCAGTTCGAGAAGATCCGCATCCCGGTCTACGCGACCGCCTGCTGGAACCACTTCCACCTGCGCGGCTCCTTCGAGGGCTTCAAGAAGATCCGCACGTCCAGGAAGTGGATGCGCGCGCACCGCGAGTTCGAGTGGCCGGACACCTACGGCAACAAGGGCCTCGAGGACCTCAAGCTGTACTTCGACCGCTACCTCAAGGGCATCCGCAACGGCTGGGAGCTCACCCCGAAGGTCCGCATCGAGGTGCAGGACGCCTACGAGTACGACTTCCAGACCGACCGCCCCGAGAAGGAGTTCCCGCTCGCCCGCACCGAGTACAAGAAGCTCTACCTCGACGCCGCGACGAAGTCCCTGTCCTACCGGGCGCCCGTGAAGGTCGCCGAAGTCTCGCACGACGGCGCGACGGGCACGACGAACTTCGACGTCACATTCACCGAGGACACCGAGATCACCGGCTTCATGAAGCTGCACCTGAACGTCGAGGCCCGCGGCCACGACGACATGGACCTCTTCATCGCCATCAAGAAGCTCGACGAGAAGGGGGACTTCCTGCCCGTCAGCGTCCTCGGCGAGCCGCACCCCGGCGCGTGGGGCAAGATGCGCGTCTCCCACCGCGAACTCGACCCGAAGCTGTCCACCGACTGGCAGCCGGTCCAGGCCCACACGGGCGAGCAGCGCCTCAAGCCCGGCGAGATCGTGCCGGTCGACATCGAGATCTGGCCGACCAGCCGCCTCTGGCACAAGGGCCAGCAGCTGCGCGTCGAGATCACGGGCGACTACCGCCGCGAGGGCTGGTTCGAGCGCCTCGAGTGGGACCACGACAACCACGGCGAGCACGTGTTCCACACGGGCGGCGCGTACGAGTCGTACCTGCAGATTCCCTCGATCCCGCCGCGCTACGTCGCCGGCGACTACATCTACCGATAGGACGGAGCGGCCGCCAACCGACCCCGACGAAGAGACCGAACGGAGGACCCCATGCTCGACCCCCTCAAGTCCAGGGCGAACGGAATGCTCGGCATCGCGACCGGCATCAACTTCCTCGCCGGCCTTCTCTACATCTGGAGCGTCATCGCCAAGGGAATGGTCGAGAAATGGGGCTGGACCAGCACCCAGGCCTCGCTCCCCTATACCGCCGCCCTGGTCTCCTTCGTCGTCACGATGGCCCTCACCGGACGACTCCAGGACCGCAGGGGGCCGCGCCTCACCGGGACGCTGTCCGGCATCCTGATGGGCCTCGGACTGGTCCTGTCCGGCCTGACCCGGAACCCGACCGTCATGGTGCTCACGTTCGGCGTCATCACCGGTGCCGGCATCGGCCTGAGCAACGTCTCCACCTCGCCGCCGGCCGTCAAGTGGTTCCCGGCGAGCCGCAAGGGCATGGTGACGGGCCTCGTCGCGGCCGGCATCGGCATCGCGTCGGCGTTCTACGCACCGTTCACCGACTTCATGATCAAGCGCTTCGGCATCGACACGACCTTCCTCACCCTCGGCGCGGGCATCTTCGTCCTCGTCCTCGCACTGGCCCAGTTCCTGAAGAACCCGCCGGCCGGGTATCCGCCGGTCGAGGCGACGACCTCCGCGCAGCACGTGTTCGCCCCGGACGTCGACTGGAAGGTCATGGTCCGCAAGCTGGACTTCTGGCGCCTCTGGATCATGCTGGCCTTCTCCTCCGCGGCCGGGCTCATGATCATCGGCCACGCCGCCAAGATCGTGAAAATCCAGGCGAACTGGGACGGCGGCTTCCTGCTCGTCATCCTGCTCGCGATCTTCAACGCCGGCGGACGCATCCTGGGCGGCTGGGTCTCCGACCGCCTCGGGCGCATCGTCCTGCTCCGCCTCGTGTTCCTCGGCCTCGCCGCGACCATGTGCCTCTTCCCGCTGTTCACCGACATCCCGACCCTCGCGGTCGGCGCCGCCCTCACGGGTCTCTTCTACGGCGCGCTGTTCGCGGTGTTCCCGTCCACGGTCATCGAGCGCTACGGCGTGAAGAACTACGGCTCGAACTACGGTCTGCTCATGACCGCGTGGGGCACCGGCGGGGTCATCGGCCCCATGGTGGCGGCCTCCTTCGTCGACGCGACGAAGTCCTATTTCTGGGCCTACTATGTCGCCGCCGCACTCTGCGGGGTCGCGGTCCTCGTGTCCCTGACCTTCCGCAAGGCCGCCCCGGCGCCGACGGACGACGCGGCGGCCCTCACGGGCCCGGCCCGGTAGGAGCCCTCCATGGATGGAATCCGCTTCACCCTCGACGGCAAGGAGATCGTGGCGCAGCCGGGCCAGTCGGTCCTGCAGGCGGCGCTCGCCGCCGGCGTCTACATCGCCCACTTCTGCTCCCACGACGACCTCGCGCCGGCCGGCTCCTGCCGCCTGTGCGTCGTCGAGGTCGAGGGCGTGGCGGACCCCGTCACCTCCTGCTCGACGCCCGCGACGGACGGAATGGTCGTCGTCACGCGCACGGCGCGGCTCAACCGGCTGCGCAGGCTCGCCGCGGAGCTCGTGCTCGCGCCGCACCCCTCCGAGTGCACGTCCTGCAACAAGTACCTGAAGTGCGAACTGCAATCGCTGATCCAGTACCTCGAGGTCACGGACCAGCACCTGCGCAAGCGCCCGAACCTGATCGAACCCGACCTGCGCAACCCGCTCGTCTACCACGACATGTACCGCTGCATCCTCTGCGGCCGATGCGTGCGCGCCTGCAGCGACGTGCGCGGCGTCGACGCCCTGACGTTCGGGCGCAAGGACGGCCGCGTCCGCGTCCTCCCGAAGAACGGCACCCTCGCGGATTCCGGCTGCAAGTTCTGCGGCGCCTGCGTCGAAGTGTGCCCGACCGGTTCGATCATGGACCAGATCGGCGTCGTCCGGACGGACATGAAACGCGACGATGCGCTCGTGCCCTGCCGCGCCGCCTGCCCCGCCGGCATCGACATCCCGCGCTACATCCGCCTCGTCAAGGAGGGCCGCGCGGCCGAAGCCAACGCCGTCGTGCGCGAGAAGGTCCCGTTCCCGGCCGTCCTCGGCTACATCTGCAACCACGTCTGCGAAACGAAGTGCCGCCGCGCCGAAGTGGACGAGGCCGTCTCCATCAAGCAGCTCAAGCGCTTCGCCGCGTCGCAGGACGACGGCTCCTGGCGCACCGGGTCGTTCCGGCTCCCGCCGACCGGAAGGAAGGTCGCCGTGATCGGCTCCGGACCGGCCGGACTCACCGCCGCGTTCTACCTCGCGAAACTGGGACATTCCGTCGTCGTGCATGAAGCGCTGCCCGTCGCGGGCGGCATGATGCGCGTCGGCATTCCGGGCTATCGACTGCCGTCCGATATCCTCGCCGGCGAGATCGCCGAAGTCACGGCGCTCGGCGTCGAGATCCGCACCGATTCGAAGGTCGACTGCGCCCCCGTGTTGCTCGAGGCCGGGTACGACGCCGTCCTCGCGGCGGTCGGCACCCACCAGGGCGCCCGGCTTCCGATCCCCGGCGCCGACCTGTCCGGCATCCTGATCAACACCGACTTCCTGCGTCGCGTCAGCCTCGGCGAGAAGGTGCCGGTCGGCGAGCGCGTGGTCGTGCTCGGCGGCGGCAACGTCGCCTTCGACTGCGCGGGCGCCGCGCGCCGGCTCGGCGCGAAGGACGTGACCGTCGTCTGCCTCGAGGCCCGCAACGAGATGAAGGCGAGTCCGGAGGAGATCGACGAAGCCCTCGACGAGGGCACGACCGTGCACGCCTCGGTGACCTTCCAGGGCATCGAGGGCGAGGACGGGCACGTGACCGGCGTCAAGTGCAGCAAGGTCTGCTCGTTCCACTTCGACGAGCAGGGCCGCGCCGTGATCCTCTGCGAGATCGGCTCCGAGCACGTCATTCCCGCCGACACGATCGTCTTCGCCGTCGGCCAGCGCCCCGACCTGACGGCGGACTTCGGCCTGCCGCTCGCCCGGGGCAACCGCATCGCCGCCGACCCCGAGACGCTCGAGACCGCCGTCCCCGGCGTCTACGCGGCGGGCGACGCCGTGATCGGCACCGCCTCCGTGATCGAGGCCATCGCCGCGGGCCGCCGCGCCGCCTCCGCCATCGACCGCCGCCTCGGCGGACTGGGCCTGCTCGACGAGGCGCTTGCGCCGAAGCGACCCGCCGACCCGTATATCGGCCGGCAGGAGGGGTTCGCCTCCGTGCCGCGCACCTGCACGGACTACGCGCCCGTCGAGACGCTCGACCTCGCGACCCTGGTCGACCGCGGCTACGGCTGCGACGCGGCCGGCTACGAGTCCGGCCGCTGCCTGCAGTGCGACCTGCGCCTGGGGATCACCCGGCAGAAGTTCTGGGGGGAATACGATGTCCACTGAGCTTCGCATGCTACCCGAAGTCCCCGTCGACGCCGCCGTCCGCACCGAGGCGCTGCGCCGCGCGCTCGCGCTGCCGCCCGCGGAGATCCTCGCCCGCGTCGAGGCCGTCGGCCTCCGCGGCCGCGGCGGACAGGGCCGGCCCGTCGCCGAGAAGTGGCGCCTGTGCCTGGCCCGGCCGGCCGGGCCGAAGACCGTCGTCCTCAACGCGCTCGACGCGGACCCCCGCATGCCGGCCGCCGCGACGCTGCTGGCTGCCGACCCGCTCGGCGCGCTGGAGGGCCTCGCGATCGTCGCCCGCGCCGTCGGCGCGACGCAGGGGTACGTCGCCGTCGACCGCGAGAACCCGGCGCTCCAGGCCCGCCTGACCGAAGCCATCCGCGCGATGGGCGTCGCGCTGCCGCTGGCGGTCGCCCCCGTCGAGGCCCGCTTCGTCTGCCGCGAGGACACCGCGCTGCTCGCCTCCATGGCGGGCCGCCCCACCATGTCCGCGCTGACGCCGCCCGAGCCCGCCGAGCGCGGCTTCGACGGACGCCCGACCGTGGTGCACCACGCGGAGACGCTCGCGCAGATCGCCGCGCTGTTCCGCGCCGACGCGGATTCGAAGGCGCCCGGCACCAAGTTCTTCTCGGTGCAGGGACCGGTCGCCCGCCCCGGCCTCCACGAGCTGCCGCTCGGCACGCCGCTGCGCACCGTCCTCGACGACCTGTGCGGCGGGATGGCCCCCGGCTCCACCTTGAAGTTCGTCCAGGTCGGCGGTCCCAACGGCCCTGTCCTCGGACCCGACGAACTCGACGTCGCCCTCGACTACGGTGCCTTCGAAGCCTGCGGTCGGAAGCTCGGCTCCGGCAGCATCGAAGTGCTCGACCAGCGGACCTGCGCCGTCGACTACGCCGTGCGGCAGATGACCTTCCTGGAAGAGGCCTCCTGCGGCCGCTGCACGATGTGCCGCGAAGGCTCCTGGCAGGTGCGCGAGCTGCTGCTCGACGCCACGCAGGGCAAGACCCGGGCCGACGACCTCGAGACGCTCGGAGAGCTCGCGACCGGGATGCGCGAGGGGTCGCTATGCTCGGTCGGACGCACCGCGAGCGACGTCGCGACCACCGTGCAGGCGCACTTCAGCGACGAATTCGAGCAGCACATGAAGCGGAAGAAGTGCCCGACGCTGGTCTGCGCCAAGTACGCCACGTTCCACATCCTGCCCGACAAGTGCACCGGCTGCGGAGAATGCCTGCCCAAGTGCCCCGTCCATGCCATTTCGGGCGAACCGGAGTTCATCCACGTCATCGACCAGGACATCTGCAACCAGTGCGCCATCTGCGAGGCGGTCTGCCGTCCGATCGCGGGCGCGGTGGCGCGCGCCGGCACCGTGAAGCCGCAGACGCCGCCCGAACCCGTGCCGGTCGGCAGCTTCAAGGCCAAGCCGGCAGGACTCGGCGGACTCGGCGGACTGCGCCGTCCTCCGACTTCGATATAGTCGGAAAATGACCATTCCCGGTCGGATTCTGGCAAGCGGCGACTCTACTGCGGCGGTATAGTGGATTCGACGATCCCTCACCCCCGATGACCCTGGAACGAAGACGAAGGAGGACATTCGCATGACGAGACCCGTGACCCTATTCACTGGACAGTGGGCCGACCTGCCGTTCGAGGACCTGTGCAAGCTCGCGCAGAAGATGGGCTTCGACGGGCTCGAGCTCGCCTGTTGGGGCGACCACATGGACGTCCGCAAGGCCGCGACCGACCCCGAGTACGTCAAGCAGCGCAAGGCGACCCTGAAGAAGTACGGCCTGAAGTGCTGGGCGCTCGGCTCCCACCTCGCCGGCCAGTGCGTCGGCGACGACTGGGACCCGCGTCTCGACGGCTTCGCGCCGGACAGCGTGAAGGGCAAGCCCGAGGCGATCCGCGCCTGGGCGATCGAAGAGATGAAGTACACCGCCCACGCCGCGAAGACGATGGGCTGCAAGGTCGTCACGGGCTTCATGGGCTCGCCGATCTGGAAGTACTGGTACTCGTTCCCGCAGACCACCGACGAGATGATCCAGGCCGGCTACGACAAGATCAAGGAACTCTGGACCCCGATCCTCGACGAGTTCAAGGCCTGTGGCGTCAAGTTCGCGCTCGAGGTGCACCCGACCGAGATCGCGTTCGACTTCTATTCCGCGCAGAAGCTGTTCCGCGAGACGTTCAAGGGCAACGCGACGCTCGGCATCAACTTCGACCCGAGCCACCTGATCTGGCAGGGCATCCAGCCGCACCTCTTCCTCCGCGAATTCGCCGACAAGATCTACCACGTGCACATCAAGGATGCCCGCGTGAACCTCGAGGGCACCGAAGGGATCCTGGGCTCGTTCCTGACCTTCGGCGACATGCGCCGCGGCTGGAACTTCGTGTCCCCGGGCCACGGCAGCGTCGACTTCGACCGGATCATCCGCGCCCTGAACGAAGCCGGCTATGACGGCCCGCTGTCCGTCGAGTGGGAGGACAGCGCCATGGAGCGCGTCTTCGGCGCGACCGAGGCCTGCGCGATGACCAAGCGCATCAATTTCAGCCCGTCGGACGTCGCGTTCGACGACGCGCTCAAGAAGTAGCAGAAGGGCGGTCCAGCCGGTCCGCGCTTCGCGGCCCGACGCTGGAGAGGACGCCCGGTCCGTCGGACGTCCTCTTCTGCATTCTTCCGCCAGACCCCTGGAGGGAATCGACATGCCGCTGCCGTATCTCGTCGGAACCGGGAAGAAGACCGAACTCTTCGTCGGAGGGAAGCCCTACCGCGCCCTCTCGGGGGAGATCCACAATTCCAGCTCGTCCAGTCTGGAGTACATGGACCAGGTCGTCTGGCCGTCCCTGCGCCCCTTGCACATGAACAACGTGATCGCGCCCGTCTACTGGGAATGCATCGAGCCGGAAGAGGGGACGTTCGACTTCGCACTCGTGGACGGACTGGTCGACCAGGCCCGCCGGGAAGGCGTCACGCTGACGCTCCTCTGGTTCGGCCTCTGGAAGAACAGCGAGTCGTCGTACATTCCGACATGGGCGAAACTCGACCGCGAACGCTTCGTCTACATGACGACGAACGGCGTGGACGAAGGCGCCGTGTTCCACAAGGCCGACACGACGCTCCCCTCCGTTTCGCCGTTCTGCGACGCCGCCGTCCAGGCGGACGCGGACGCCTTCCGTCGCCTCATGCGGCGCGTCCGCGAAATCGACCCGGACGGGGAAACCGTGATCGTCGTCCAGATCGAGAACGAACTCGGCATCCTCGGCTGCAGCCGGGACCGCACGCCCGCGGCGGAGCAGGCGTTCCGCTCGACGGTTCCCGCGGAGGTCGCTCGTGCCTTCGGCGTCTCGGGCACCTGGACCGACGCCTTCGGGGCGGACGCCGACGAACAGTTCATGGCCTGCCACTTCGCGAAGGCCGTCGAGCGGATCGTCGCGGCCGGCGCAGAAGAACACCGGATCGTCTACTATGCGAACGCCTGGCTCGAACAGTTCCCCGCCCGGCCCGGGCAGTACCCGACGGGCGGACCCGTCTTCAAGGTCCGCAGGATGTGGCGCGCACTCGCCCCGACGATCTCCTTCCTGGCCCCCGACATCTACGTGGACGAATACCGGGCGGTCTGCGACGAATACGCGTCGGACGGGAATCCCCTCTTCATCCCCGAGACGCGCGGCTCGAAGGATACCGTGCCCTTCCTGCTATATGCGGTCGGCCAGCACAACGCGCTGTGCTTCTCGCCCTTCGGCATCGAGGACCTCATGCTCGGCGAAACCGGGTTGGGCGAAGAGGAGCTCCGCCGCCTCAACATCGACCCTTCGGCCGTCGGAGGGGACCGGGTCAGGGCGGGCCATCTCCTGGGCCAGGCCTACCGGCTCGTCGCCAGCCTCGAGGAACTCGTCCGGTCGGCGCACCGGGAGGACCGGATCCAGGGATTCCTGCAGTACCACGACCGGGGCACGATGCTCCGCTTCCGGAAGTACTCGGCGAAGGTGACCTATGGCGCGGGCAGCCTCTTCGGCCCGCCGCCGACGAGCGAGGACCCGGTCGCCGGAGGATTCCTCGTCGAGGTCGCGCCGGACGAGTTCTTCCTCGTCGGCATCTCCTGCAACGTCGTGTTCTACGCCAACGACCAGCGGGCCGTCGGCGTCCTGGTCAAGGAAGAGGGCTCCTTCGTCGACGGGACCTGGCGCCGCGGCCGCATCCTGAACGGGGACGAGCGGATGATGCACCGCTTCGGCACCGCGCCGTCGGTCCTGAGGATCCGGTTGTACGAATACGGGAACTAGAAGCGCGAAGCCCCTCGAAGCCCCACCGAGGAGTGGTACGCGCCGCACGCCGCGGAGATTCAGGAGGAGCTCAAGTCCTGGCGGCAGCTGGAGGACTTCACGGTCGCGGCGCCCTCGACTTCACGATTCGGCACGCGAAGCGCGTCGCGCTGTAGCCTCTCCCATGGAAAATGGCCAGCATCCGGCAAGGATTGGCGAGAAGCCGGACGCTCCGCGCCCTACACTGAGGTCGTGAACCCACGGCCCCCAGGGAGGGATCTTCCATGCGAATCGTCAACGTCGGCGTCGTCGGCTGCGGCACGATCAGCGCCACCTACCTGCCGAACCTGACCAACACGCCCGGCCTGCGCGTCGTGCACGTGGCGGACCTGTTCGTCGACAAGGCCGCCGAGGCAGCGTCGAAGTACGGCATCCCGCGCCACGGCGACGTCGCGGGACTCCTTGCCGACCCGGACGTCGAGCTCGTCGTGAACCTGACGATCCCCGCCGCCCACGTCGAAGTCAATTGCGCCGCTCTCGAGGCGGGCAAGCACGTCTACTGCGAGAAACCGCTCGCCCTGGACCTCGAGGGCGCCCGGAAGACGCTCGAGCTCGCCGCGCGCAAGGGCCTGCGCGTCGGCTGCGCCCCGGACACGTTCCTCGGCGCCGGACTCCAGACCTGCCGCCGGCTGCTCGACGAAGGCGCGATCGGCGCTCCGGTGTGCGGAACGGCGAACCTGATGGGGCACGGCCACGAATCCTGGCACCCCGCCCCCGAGTTCTACTACAAGAAGGGCGCCGGTCCCATGATGGACATGGGCCCGTACTACCTCACCGCGCTGGTCTCGCTGCTCGGCCCCGTCGAGAGCGTCGAGGGGTTCAGCTGCCGGACGTTCCCGACGCGGACGATCACGGCGAACTCGCCGAAGCGCGGCCAGACGATCGACGTCGAGGTGCCCACGCACTACACCGGCGCGATGCGCTTCCGGGACGGCACGCTTGTCAACGTCACCATGAGCTTCGACGTGTGGTGGTCCCACCTCCCGGGGCTCGAGCTCTACGGGACCGAGGGGACGATGGTCCTGCCCGACCCCAACTTCTTCGGGGGTCCGGTCTCGGTCCTCCGCGGCGCCGACATGCTCGCCGCCGTCGAGGGGAAGCCCTGGACCGACGCCGTCCGCCTCCTGCACACGCCCTCCGAGATGGACCGCCTCTTCCGGGACGCGCCGCTCGTCCGCCCCGACCCGCCCGGCAACCTGCGCGGCCTCGGCGTCGCCGACATGGCCGCCGCGATCGTCGAAGGGCGTGCCCACCGTGCGAGCGCCGAACTCGCCTTCCACGTCACCGAAGTCCTGAGCGCGTTCGACCGGGCGGCCGTCGAGGGCCGCGTCCTGATCGCCAGCACCTGCGACCGGCCGGCCCCCCTGCCCCCCGTCCAGGGGAACTGACCCGTCGAGGTCCATTCGAAAGGAGCGCCGTCCATGAAGATCGCCTGCAGTCTCGAAACGGTCGAACTCAAGAGCAGCGGCCCGAGCAAGCTTCGCCTGCTCTCCAAGGGCTACTGGATCGAGTTCTTCCAGTGGGTCGCCGCCGCGGGGTTCACCGCGGTCGAACTGCCCTACAACCCCTTCAACAACGACCCGCTCGCCTTCGAGATCGGCCGCTGCGGCGTGCCGATCAGCCTTGCGGCCGTCAACGTCAAGTACGGCTCGCCGAAGCAGTTCCGCCAGAAGCTCGCCGAATTCGGCATCGCCGACGTCAGCGGCGTGCACGTCCAGGCCTCCGACGCGCTGGCCGAGATCCTCGCCACCGACGGCGACACCGCCCGCTACTTCGGGCTGCTCGAGTCGATGGGCCGCGAAGCCGTCGGCTTCCTGGCCGACCTCGGCTCGACCGACCTCGTCGTCTCGCCGACGCCCCCGATGGGTCTCGTCGAGCGCTGCTTCGGCGGCGGACGCGAGGGCTGGGAGGCCGGCTTCCTCGACCTGACCGCCGCCGTGCTCAACAAGCTGGCGCGCGAAGCCAAGGCCAAGGGCGTCCGCCTGTCCGTCCGCAACGAGTTCTGGAGCCTGCTGCGCGGCACCGCGCTGGACGCGTTCCTCGCCAAGCTCGACAAGGAAATCCTCTACAGCCCCGACCTTTCGCACCTCGCGATCGCCGGCGCCGACCCCGTCGCCGTGCTGAAGGCGCACCAGGGCCGCCTCGCGTCGGTCCGCTTCAACGACACCTGCTTCGAGGACGTCGTCGGCAACTACCGCACGTCGCACCCGGAGATCCCTATCCAGGGCGCGCAGCGCGTGTTCTGCGACCTCGGCGACGGGTCGGTCGACCTGCGCGGCGCCTACCAGGCGCTGGCCGCCGCCGGATTCGACGGCTGGATCGTCTTCGACTCCCGGATGACCCTCGACGTACCGCGCGCGCTGCTGCGCATGCGCTGGCGCATCGACCACGCGATCGCCGCGAAGGCTTGAGGAGGAACGAGATGGGCAACCTGAAATATTCCTATATGACCAACATGTGGGGCCTCATGGTCCGCTATCCGGTCGCGAACCAGTGGGGCGAGTGGTACGAAGGCGATTTCGGCAACTCGGTCTACTACCTCGACTGGGACAAGATTCTCCGGTACCACGTGGGTGCGGGCTTCAAGGGCATCGAACTGATGTTCCACATGCTGCCGTACGTCAACGAGTACTTCGGTTCGCCGAAGGGCTTCGCGGACTTCGCGAAGGAGCGCGGCATCGAGCAGGTGACCGGGACGTTCTCGCTCGCCCTCGGCTCCGAGGACCGGGCCAACCACCCTGCCGTCCTCGCGATGAACCAGAAGATGATCGACTTCACGGCTGAACTCGGCGGCGAGAACATCAACATCATGCCCGCCAGCGGCTACTTCGGGCATGGCCCGCTCTCCAAGGAGCAGCTGCGCAACGCCGCGGACTGCTTCAACGAGATCGGCCGGCGCGCGCTCGACAAGGGCATCGTGGCCTGCATCCACAGCGAGTTCTGGTGCGCGGTCAACAAGTACGACCTCGAGCGGTTCATCGAGATGACCGACCCGAAGTACGCCGCCTTCGTCCTCGACACGGCGCAGGTCTCGATCATGGGCTTCGACCCGGTCGCGATGTACGACAAGTACCACGAGCGGATCAAGTACTTCCACCTCAAGGACACCAATATCTTCGACGCACCCGACGAGAAGCGCTGCGCGGCCGGCGCGGAGTTCAACGACGAGGGCGACCGCTGGTTCTGGGAGCTGGGCGGCGGCACCGTCGACTTCCCGGGCCTGTGGAAGCTCCTCAAGAAGTACCAGCACAAGGGCTGGGTCGCGGTCGAGACCGACGGCACGCCGGACCCGCTCGCCACGCTCGTCCTGTCCAAGGCCTACATCGACACCGAACTCGCTCCGATCTATTCCTGAGCAGGGCCCCGCGGGGCCATCCATTCACGAAAGGTGGGAAAGGTCATGATCGAAGGCAAGGAATCGGCCGCAGTCGGAAGGCCTCTCCGGTACGGCATGGTCGGCGGAGGGCCGGGATCGTTCATCGGCGGCGTGCATCGCTCCGCCATCGCGTTCGGCGGCTACGGCACGCTGGTGGCGGGCTGCTTCTCGCGCAACCCCGCGAACAGCGCGGTGACGGGGCGCGAGCTGCATCTCGACGAGGACCGCGTGTATGCGGACTTCGAGGAGATGGCCCGGAAGGAAGCCGGGCGCACGGACGCGATCGATTTCGTCGTGATCGCGGCGCAGAACGACTCGCACTACCCGGCGGCGAAGGCGTTCCTCGAGCAGGGTATCCACGTGATGTGCGAGAAGCCGCTGGCGCACACGCTCGAGCAGGCGCTGGAACTCAAGGCGCTCGCGAAGAAGAAGAAGTGCCTGTTCGGTGTCGCCTACGCGTATGCCGGGCACGTGATGGCCAAGGAGGCCCGCGCGATCGTCGAATCCGGCGAGATCGGCGACATCGTGATGGTCATGGGCGAGTACCCGCAGGAATGGCTCATGGACCTCCTCGAGAAGACCGAGGGGCAGCGCCAGGCCGCGTGGCGCACCGACCCGAAGCAGGCCGGCATCTCCAACTGCCTCGGCGACATCGGCACGCACGTGGAGAACATGGTCGCCATGATGACCGGACTGAAGATCCGGCAGGTTTGCGCGAGCCTCGATGTGATCGGCAAGGGCCGCACGCTCGACACCAACGCGCAGGTCATGCTCCGCTTCACGAACGGCGCGAAGGGCATGTACTGGTCGTCCCAGGTCGCGGCCGGCTACGACAACGGCCTCAAGGTCCGCATCTTCGGCACGAAGGGCGCGATCGAGTTCGTCCAGGAGGAGTCCAACTACCTCAAGCTTTCGCTGAAGGAACAGCCGCCGCGACGTCTCTCCCGCGGCAACGGCTACCTCCACCCCGCCGCGTCGAAGAACTCCCGGTTCCCGTCGGGCCACCCCGAAGGCTACAACGAGGCCTTCGCGAATCTGTACGGCGCCTTCACGGCCGCCGTGCGCGACCGGATGGACGGGAAGAAGGCCAAGGAATCCGACTACGACTATCCGAAGATCGACGAGGGCATCGACGGCGTGAAGTTCGTCGCGAAGTGCGTCGAGAGTAGTCGCAAGGGTACGGTCTGGATCGATTTCGACTGAGGTCGGGACCGGACGAAGAGAAGGAGAGCCACATGGGCAAGGGAATAGTCTATGGACAGGTCTACTCGCTGATCCGCCAGGAGCGCGCGGGACTGCTGGATGCGCTGAAGGTCTTCGCCGGGCTCGGCTACGACGGCGTGGAGCTGATCTCCGACTTCAAGGACGGGCTGGACCTGCCGGAATTCCGGAAGTACGTCCAGGACCTCGGGCTCGACGTCGTGTCGGTCATGGGCCTTTCTTCCGAAGCCGAACTCGCGTTCGGACAGGCGATGGGCGCGCGCTTCACGGTCGCGAACATCCCGGGCCACCCGAAGGTCCGCGAGGAACTGCTCCGCGTCGCGGAGACGCTCAACGGCATCGGCCGCGCCACGGCGAAATTCGGGCTGAAGACGCTCTACCACAACCACGCGAACGAGTTCGTCCAGGTCGGCGACACCCGCGCGTACGACATCCTGCTCCAGAACACGGACCCGGCGCTGGTCGGATTCGAGTTCGATGTGGGCTGGGGACAGATAGCCGGCACAGACTGCGCCGCCTATGTCCGCAAATACCCGGGACGCTTCCCGATCATCCACGTGAAGGAATGCGACAAGGTCGCGAAGAACGAGGACGAGTACGAACACTTCCCGGCGCGGATCATGGCCCTCGCGAAGAGCCTCGCCGGCGACGTGCGCAAGGGCGGCGGGCCGCCGAAGTTCCCGGCGCAGGCCGCGGCCCTCATGTACCATTCGCGCAACTGGAACGTGGAGCTCGGCAAGGGCCTGATCGACTGGACGGCGCTGCGCGACGCGGCGGAAGCCCAGGGCGTGGCTGCCTTCGTGAACGAGCGCGAATACTACCACATCGCGGACAACCGTGCCGGTGAAGCCGTCGTGGCCGCCGACATGGACTACCGTTTCCTGCGCGGCCTGCTCGGGTAGGCCGTCCTGCGGAAACCGCACACAAAGGAAGGGAGATCGATATGGAAAGCAAGATCGCGAAACTCCTGCAGATCGGGATCATCGTCGAGGACCTCGACGCGACGGTGAAGCACTACGAGGAAGAGTACGGCATCGGGCCCTGGCACGTCGGACGCATGGACACGAAGGGGTTCCCGAAGCTCGAGGTCGACGGGAAGCCGACGGACCTGGACTTCCGGATGGCCATGTGCCACTGCTTCGGCCTGGAGATCGAACTGATCCAGCCCATGTCCGACAGCGCGTACATGAAGTGGCTCAAGGAGCACGGTCCGGGGATCCACCACATCGCCGTCATCACGAAGGACCCCTTCCAGGACGTGATCGCGGAGCACAAGCGCCTGACGGGCAAGGACCCCTGGATCCACGCCAAGGACACCGGCGCGCCGGAGGGCCGCAACCTCGAGTTCGCGTACCTCGACCTGCGCAAGGAACTCGGCATCTTCATGGAAATCTACCCCGAACACGTCGAGAAGCACCACGAAGGCAATATCGGAGGGCATCCCTACAAGGAGGCGACATGAAGAAGAAGAGAATCCCGTTCCTCGACCGCGACGTCAGCCCCGTGCTCATGGGCACGATGCCCCTGTTCTCGGGCGATCTCGGCGAACACTTCAATCACCTGGACATGACGACCGAGATGGGCGTCAACTTCCTCGACACCGCGATCGGCTACGGCGGCGCCGAAGTCTCGATCGGCAAGTGGATGACCGCACGCAAGAACCGCAAGGACGTCGTCGTGATCACCAAGGGCTGCCACCCCGGGCCGCAGGGCAAGCGCGTGACGCCGAAGGACCTCGCCGAGGACCTGAACCGTTCGCTCGAGCGCCTCGAGACCGACTTCATCGACATCTATCTGCTGCACCGCGACGACACCGATCTCCCGGTCGGCCCCATCGTCGACGCGCTGAACGAGCACTTCCAAGCCGGCCGCATCAAGAGCTTCGGCGGCTCCAACTGGACGCACCAGCGCATCCAGGAAGCCAACGACTACGCGAAGGCCAACGGACTCGAGCCCTTCCGCGCCAGCAGCCCGCAGTACAGCCTCGCGGAGGAGTATTCGGCGCCGTGGGCCCCCGGCACCGTGACGATCGCCGGCCCGAAGAACGCCGACGCCCGCGCCTGGTACGCCGCCAACCACATGCCCGTCTTCGCCTACTCGAGCCTGGCCCGCGGCTTCTTCTCCGGCATGATCACGCGCGAGCGCTACGAAGCCGAGAAGGACCACCTCATGAGCCCCGGTGTCCTGTTCTCCGGCAAGGCGACGAAGGACCAGCTGACCGGCCGCGGCGAGACCATGGACCCGATCATGGCGCACGCCTACTGCGGCGAGGGGAATTTCCAGCGCCTGGACAGCGTGGCGGAACTGGCGAAGGAAAAGGGCGTGACGATCGCCCAGATCGCGCTGGCCTATATCGTGAACAGCGGCCTGGAGGTCTTCCCGGTCTCCGGCGTCGCGAACCGCACCGAACTCGCCTCCACGATCGCCGCGGTCGAGATCGCGCTGACCCCGAAGGAGATCGAGTGGCTCGACCTGAGGTCCGCCACCCGCTAGTCCGCAACGCGAGGAGCCCGGGGCGTCCCCCGGGCTCCTCGGCGGCGGTCAGCCGGTCTGCGGGCGGTTCTTCGCGCGCTGGGCCGTCGGCGTGACGCCCTTCAGCTCGAGGTAGGCCCGGTTGAAGGTCCGGATGCTGCCGAACCCGCAGTCGTAGGCGATTCCGATGATCGGGTCGTCGGTCGCCCGGACCCGGTGGTCGGCCTTCTCCACGCGGAGACGGTTCAAGTAGGCCTTGAAGTTCATCCCGACGACCTCGTTGAAGACCCGGGAGAAATGGACGTCGCTGACGCCGAGGTGGCGGGCCACGTCGTCGAGCCGGACCGGCAGCGAGTAGTTGAGCTCGAGGTACTTGATCGCCTTGCGGATCTGCTTCTTCGACGCGGACCACTCGGGGCCCGAGGTCGCGTCCTCCGGAGACTGGGGGACGTGGCGCAGCACCTGGACCATGAGGCCGGCGAGCAGGGCGGTCACCTGCACCTTGAAATGCGGCTCCTTCCGGGCCATCTCGGACCGGATGCGGTCGAAGGTCGTCCCCAGGCCGTCGAGCAGCACCGGATCCGTCCCCTCCCGCAGGAGGAACGGCTTCCGGACATGGAAGTTCGCAGGGATCGGGAGGATCGGCTCGAGGATCTCCGGACGGAACACGAGCACGTCGACGACGGAGGAACCGGGCAGGGCATCGTACCAGTGGAGGTCCCCGCTCGTGCAGACGGCGCCTTCGCCGGGACCGAGCTCCCGCGACTCGCTGTTGACCCCGACGACCAGCCGACCCTGGACGACCCGGAGCAGTTCGATTTCGGAGTGCCAGTGCGCGCGGAAACTGAAATCCCCGAAGCGGACGATCTCGACGGGAAAATCCGACCCGTATTCCCGATCCTCGTGGTAGACCGCCTGCGGCATCCCGTCCCCTCCCATCGTCCTGTTGCGACCATTATAGCCCAATCGCCCACCCGAAGCCCCTGGCCCCGAAGGTCCGGGAACCCACAAAGGAGGAGCCCCATGGAACCCTTCATCTCCCATCTGCTCCAGATCGGGATCATCGTCGCGGACGTCAACGCCGCCGTGAAGCACTACGAGACGGAATACGGCATCGGGCCGTGGAACGTCATCGACTTCGGCCCCGGCATGTTCCCGAAGATGCTCGTCGACGGCAAGCCCGGCATGGTCGAGTTCCGCGCCGCCTTCTGCAAGGCCTTCGGCATGGAGCTCGAGCTGATCCAGCCCAAGAACGAGACCGTCTACAAGGAGTGGCTCGAGAAGCACGGCAACGGCATCCACCACATCGCCGTCCGCACCCGCGACAAGTTCGACGACGTCGTCAAGGAGCACAAGGCGCTGACCGGCAAGGACCCCTGGATCCACGCCAAGGAAGACAACGGCAAGACGGGCGAGGGCATGGAGTACGCATACCTCGACCTGCGCAAGGAACTCGGCCTGTTCCTCGAGATCTACAACGAAGACCGCACCGGCGGGCATCCGATAAAGTAAGCGGCGCACCAGCTCCTACGGAGAGTCGGGAGCGGGACGCTGACCGCTGAGCGGTCTGCGTTGTAGCTTCCGCAACTACTCTCCGTCGGAGCTGACGACGCAAGCGGCGCACCAGCTCCTACGGACCCTTCAACGCGGCCGCTGGCTTCCTCGAAGACAGCGGGGGAGCGTTGAACATGGCGCGATAGGGTCCGTTGGAGCTGACGACGCCAGTGCCGCGGAGTTTCTAGAGCGAGTCGGGAGCCGAACGATGCCTTCGGCATCGTGGCAGGCTCCCGACTTGCCGCAGGAGATTTCGGGCAACCCGATCGGAGTGGGTCTGCCCAACTGGCTTCCATACACTCGGAGACCCCGACGATGCTCCAGACTTCGTCCGTTCGCTGGTCGAGGCTAGACCGCTACCCTTCCCCCATCGAATCTATGACGTGAGAAGCCGAATGCAGGAAAGAGGAGGCATCCGATGTCCATGGGCCGCTCGAACGACGAAGTCCGTTATGCTCGAACTGCAAAGGAGGCGACGAACATGGATTCCAACCGGAAATTCGCCCTCGCCCTCGACCTCGTCGACCTGGACCGCCAGGAGCCCAACCGCAACCGCCGGGAGAGCCGGTACTTCTGGGACGAACTGTTCACGCTGGTCCCCGCCGCCGGTTTCCGGGCCATCGAGCTCCCCTACCAGCCCAAATGGGACTTCGGCGGACGCAGCGGCGTCCCCATGACGAACTACGCCGTCACCACGAAGTACGGATCCGTCGCCGGCTTCCGCGACGCCATGAAGGCGAAGGGCATCGAACGCATCGCCACCGTCGCCTTCTCGCCCCTTCTGTTCGCATCCGCCCCGACCGAAGTCTACTTCGGAGCCTTCGCGCACTTCGCCTCCGAAGCGCTCCGCTTCGCCGCCGAAACCGGCGCCGAATCCCTCGTCGTCACACCGACGCCGCCCGTGGGGATCCTCGAGTCCACCCACGGCGAAGCGTCCGTCTGGTCCCGGGAATTCCTGAAGCGCACGTCGGACCTGCTCGACCGGCTCGCCCTCGAAGCGCGAACCACCGGCGTTCTTCTCTCCCTCAAGTCGGAATTCTGGAGCCTGCTTCGCGGCGACCGGATCGACACCTTCCTGTCGGGCCTCGACGGCGCCCTGGCCGATATCGACACGGCGCACCTCCGGATCGGCGGCCTGGAACCCGCGGCGCGGATCCGCTCCCTCTCCGGCCGCATCGGGAGCGTCCACCTCACCGACACCGCCTTCGTCGACTCCGGCAGCGCCTGGCGCGCCGTGAATCCCGAATTCCCGGCCGACCGCCCGACGCAGGTCTTCCGCGACATCGGACTCGGCGACGTGGACCTCGCCGGCGCCATTTCCGCGCTCGACGACGCGTCGTACCGCGGATGGCTCGTCTGCAGCTGCCGCCAGACCCGGGACATCTACCGCGCGATGCTGCGCGCCCGCGCCTTCCTCGACGGCATCGCCGCGAAGGACTGAAGGAGGTACCGAAGATGGCCAACCTGCGCTTCTCCCACATGAGCCACTGGAAGACGATTCCGTACAAGACGATCCCGAATTTCCGGGACTTCTACTACGAGGACAAGTCCAATGCCGCCTACTACAGCGACTGGGACCGCATCCTGCGCTACCACGCCGCCACCGGCTACGAGGGCATCGAAGTCGCCCCATGGGACCTCGCCGACATGCTGCCGCTGTTCGGTACCCTGAAGGAATTCGCCGAATTCGCGAAGGAGCGCGGCGTCGCCGTGAGCGGCATGTTCCACGGCGCGGAGGGGTCGCACGACCCTGCGAAGCGCGAGGAAGTGCTCGCGTCGAGCCGCCTGGACGTCGACCGCATCGTCGAGATGGGCGGCCAACACATGAACACCTGCCCGGACAGCAACTACTTCGGCGTCGGTCCCCTGTCGCGCGAACAGGTCCGGTACGCCGCCGCGACGCTCACCGAGATGGGCCGCTACGCCGAGTCGAAGGGCGTGCGGATCGGCCTGCACAACGAATTCTTCTGTGCCATCAACAAGGAGAACCACCGGGAGTTCATCGAGTCCACCGACCCGCGCTACGTCCACTACTGCCTCGACACGGCGCAGATCGCGATCATCGGCGAGGACATGGTGAAGTTCTACGACGACTACCACGACCGCATCTGCACGTTCCACCTGAAGGACACGGCGTCGCCGAAGCTGCCGGATTCCGTCCGCTACGCGAAGGACGTCGAGATCCAGGACGACGGCACGCGCTGGTTCTGGGAGCCTGGTGAAGGAGTCCTGGACTTCAAGTCGCTGTGGCGCTCGATGAAGAAGCACGGCTTCCAGGGCTGGGTCACCGTCGAGACCGACGGCACGCCCGACCTGCTGGCCTCCATGGCCCTCACGACGTACTACCTCGAGCGTGAGCTGGGGCCGATCTACCGGTGAGGGGTACGGCAGGGGGCTGCCTCGCTTTTTGTGAGACAGCCCCTTCTTTCTAGATCTCGTCGGGTTCCTTCTTCGGAACCTTGTAGCGCGGGTGCTTGGGGTGCTCGTGGCGGAACTGGTGCCCCCAGTCGATCGACTCGAGCGGCAGCTTCATGCGCAGGCGCCCCTCCTCGATCATCTTGAGCGCGCCGTCGTGCAGCGCGTTGCCGCCGACGCGGAACCCGCCGGACACGTTGCGCTTCTCCTGGGCTTCCCAATCGCACGAAATCGCCCCGGTCGGGCAGACCGCCTCGCAGAACGTGCAGCCCATCCACATGTCGCAGTGGTCGCCGCACGACCCGTACCGCCTCGGTTCCTTGTCGAAGTCGATGTACTGCATGAGGCAGTTGTCGACGCAGATGCGGCACTTGGGGTAGTTGCACTTCGAGCGGTCGTAGGTCATGTAGCCGTGCGGGTTGTGCCCCGTCTTGAAGAATTCGAACAGGATCTGGAGCTGCGGCGTCCAGGCCAGCTCGGGGACGGGCGGCACGAGGGCGGTCTCGCTGGCGGCGACGCGCGGGGAGTTGCGGGCCATCTCGCGCCCGAAGTCGCGGGCTTCCTGCAGGTCGACCTCGTCGGGGTGCCCCGTCGTATAGTAGGGGGAGGCCGCGGTCTGGAAGCGGGCTTCGCCGAACCAGTCTCGCGTCCCGAGCACCGTGAAGCCCTTGTATTCCAGGCGTCGGACGAGGCTCGGGAAGTAGAGCTCGGGCATGACCCCGTGCGTGTTGAAGGCGAAGGCATGCCGGCCACTCTGGTGCGGCAGCGCGTCGATCCAGATGCGGAGGTTGGGCGTCTCGGCGCCCATCCAGATCGGGGAGCCCAGGCCGACGAGGTCGTATCCGAAGAGGTCCAGTTCCTTGGCCTGCTTGACCGTGAAGAGGTCGCACTGCCCGGTCTCCTCGCGGACGCCGTCGCGGATCGCGCGGGCCACCTTGCGGGTGCTGTCGGTCTGGGAGTAGTAGACGAGGACGCTCTTCATGGTCGACTCCTTCTCTTCGTAGGGGGGGCCATTATCTTCTCCAGTGTACCATCGGTTTTCTGAAAACTCCATGAAAAATTTGAAGTTTCTTTCATGAGTTGCTATACTCGAGCTATCAAGAACTACAGGAGGGTCGGCTCATGGAGAATCGGAACCACGGCATCGCGATCGAGGGCAAGGCCGGCCCGATCGTGGAGAACGCGCAGGTGATGCGCGTCATGAAGCTCGTCGAGGCCTGCTTCGAGTCCCACCGGCTGGGCCGGACGGTCGTCATCGAAGGGAGCGGGACATGATGAACCTGATCAAGCGGGGTGTCACGGTCTACAGTTTCAAGCAGCTCGTCGCGGAGGGCCAGCTCACCTGGGACCAGTGCATCGCGGCCATGGCCAACATGGGCGTGAACGGCATCGAGCTGCTCGGCCAGCTCTTCTTCCGCAACTGCCCCGACGTGAACCAGGAAGACCTCGCGCTGTGGAAGGAGATGATGTGGAAATACGGCACGAAGACCGTCGCCCACGACTTCTTCGTCGACCGCACGATGTTCCGGCACCGCGACCTCACCCTCCGGGAGTCCGTCGACATCGTGAAGCGCCACGTCCGGTTCGCGGCCGCGATTGACTGCCCGATCCTCCGCATCGGCGGCACCTTCGACCCACGGCTCTTCGCCGAGGCCGCCCCGATCTGCGAGGAATACGGCGTCAAACTCGGCGTCGAGATCCACAACGGCTCCTCGTCCTGGATCCTCCCCATTATCCAGGAGACGATCGAGATCATCCGGAAGAAGAACACGCCCTATCTCGGCATCATCCCCGACATGAGCATGTTCGTGAAGCACATCACCGAAGGCGTCTACTTCATGCGCGCCGCACGCGCCGCGAACGTCGACCCGGTCCTGATCGAAACCATGAAGACGGTCTACGAGCAGGAATCCAACGAGGCCTACCGGGCCCGCTGCGAGCGCATGCTCCTCGACCCGCGCCCGCCCGCCGAGGCCGCCTTCCTCCGCCAGTGCTGGCGCACGGAGTCCCACGATCCGAAGGTCCTGCTCGAGCACATGCCCTACATCCTCCATATCCACGGCAAGTTCTGGGAGATGGACGAGCACTGCGAGGAGACCAGCATCGACTACCCGAACGTCCTGCCCGTGCTGGTCCAGGGCGGATACGCCGGCTACATCTCCTCCGAGTACGAGGGCGGCCCCGTGCCGGGCGACCCGTTCCTGCCGCTGCGCCGCTTCCAGACGATGCTCGACCGCTGCATCGGCACATACCCCGGCTTCCCGATGCCGACCCTGGCCGAGAAATCCACGGACACCCAGGCGCTCAGCAACCTCGGCTACCGGAATCTCGTCGGCGCGGACGGGAAGATCGCCGGGTTCGAGATCGAGTCGCGCTGCTTCTACTATCGCGGCGTGCCGCTGTGCCTCGTCGACGACTGCCGCGTCGCGGTGGACGGCTTCCTGTACGGACCCGACCGGATCTCCTTCGAAGTCGAAGGCCAGCGGTTCGCGTTCGCCGAGATGGCCACGATCCAAGCGTACTACTGGAACTACGGGCGCACGGTCAAGGTGCTCGTCGACCTGCCGGGCGGACTCGACGAGTCGAAGCCGCACGAGTTCGACTACTCGCACCAGATCCGGACTTATTACCTTCCGTTCCTGTGGACCGACCGCGCCAAGGTGACCATGGGCGTGCGGAAGTAGCGGACCGGTCTACCGAAGCGTCGAATCGCGGACGATCAGCTCCGTGTTGAGGATCAGTTGGCGCACGGGGGTCTCCGGCGTGCGGATCCGCTCGAGCAGCATGTCGCAGGCGAAGGCGCCGATCTCGTATCGGGGCTGGTTGACGGTCGTGATCGACGGATCGCACATCAGGGAGACGTCGATGTTGTCGAAGCCCACGACGGCGAGGTCCTGCGGGACGCGGATCCCCATGCGCTTCGCGGCCTTCTCCACGGCGGCCGCGTAGACGTCCGAGACCGCGAAGACGGCGTCGGGCGGCGGAGTGCCGCCCAGAAGACGCTCGGCGACTCCGAGCGCGAGATTGAAGTTCACGTCGGAGACGTGGGCGATCCCTTCGGGGCGGACCGGCAGGCCGAGTTCCTGGAGCCCTTCCTCGTAGCCCTGCTGGCGGTCGCGCGCGTACTTGAAGTTGAGACCGGAATTGAGGAGGGCGATCCGTCGGCATCCGATCGAGTGGAGGAAGTGCACGACCTCGCGGGCGGCGCGGACGTTGTCGACCGCGACGTAGGAGGAAGAGAGCGCCTCGTTGTATTCGCAGCACTGCACGAGCGGGAACTTGCCGACGAGTGTCGCGAAGACGTCGAGCCCGGTCATCGGGTCGAGCGTGACGGCGCCTTCGGCGACGCCGCTGCGCATGAGCTCGATGTATTCCTCGAGTCGTCGCGGATTGGACATGGACTGGCAGAGCATGACCTCGTAGCCGTTCTTGTAGGCCGTATTCTGGAAGCCGTGGACGATTTCGGCGTAGAAGGGGTTGGAGATCCGGGGCACGATCATCAGCAGGATGCGGGCCTCGACTTTCCGCGGCGCCCTCACCTTGAGGTCGGTGGTGTAGTCCAGCCGATCGGCGGCCTCGAGCACGCGGTTCCGGCGCTCGGCCGAGACCTGGCCCTTTCCGCTGAGGACGCGGGAGACCGTCGCGATGGAGACCTGGGCCTCATTGGCGACATCCTGGATGGTGACGGACTTCATGGTGCCTACCCCCTGCCGGGACTCGGTCGTCGCATGACGGGATGCGGTGAGGGAGTCGTTTCTTACATGAAAACATATGAAAGCGATTTTGTAAATAACTGTAAACCATTGACGCTTTTCTTTACAGCCGATATAATCGAGGGAGGTCATCCCGACGAATCGGCAATCGCCATTCCCACGAAAAGGAGAGATCTCATGAAGAACGGAAAGCTCCAGATCGGCTTCATCGGCTGCGGCGGCATCGCCAACCAGAAGCACCTCCCCTCGCTGGTCAAGTTCCCGGACCTGTGCGAACTGGTCGCCTTCTGCGACATCCTCCCCGAGCGCGCGAAGAAGGCCGCCGACAAGTACGGCGCCCCGCATGCGAAGACCTACACCGACTACACCGAGATGCTCAAGGACGAGAAGATCGACGTCGTCCACGTCCTGACCCCGAACGTCATGCATTCGCCCATGACCGTCGCGGCCCTCGAGGCCGGCAAGCACGTCCTGTGCGAGAAACCGATGGCCCATACCTACGCCGACGCCAAGAAGATGCTCGACGCCTCGAAGAAGTCCGGCAAGAAGCTCACGATCGGCTACCAGAACCGCTTCCGCGACGAAGTGATCGCGCTGCGCAAGGCCGTCGACAGCGGCTTCCTCGGAGACGTCTACTTCGCAAAGGCGCACGCGGTGCGCCGGCGCGCCGTCCCGACCTGGGGCGTGTTCCCGAACAAGGCCCTGCAGGGCGGCGGACCGCTGATCGACATCGGCACGCACGCGCTCGACCTGACCCTCTGGATGATGGGCAACTACAAGCCTGCCAGCGTCTCCGGCTCGGTGTTCTGGAAGATGGCCGACAAATTCGAGGCCAACGTGTTCGGTCCCTGGGACCCGAAGACCTTCGAGGTCGAGGACTCCGCGTTCGGCTTCATCAAGATGGAGAACGGCGCGACGATCTACCTGGAGGCCGCCTGGGCCCTGAACACGACCGACGCAAAGGAAGCCGCCACCACGCTGTGCGGCACCGAGGGCGGCGCCGAGATCAAGGGCGGCATGGGCGCTCCGTATCGCCTGGTGCTCAACACGACCAAGTACGGCAAGATGATCGACGAGGAGATCGCGGGCGCCGGCGGCGTCGCATACTTCGAAGGCCGCAGCGGCGACCCGGGAACGCTCGAGGCCGAGCAGTGGCTCAAGGCCGTGATCCACGACACGCAGCCCCTGGTCCTGCCGGAGCAGGCGATCGTCGTCACCCAGGTCCTCGAGGCCATCTACAAGTCCCACGAAATCCACGACATCGTTCGATTCTAGGCGACTTTCCGCACGAGGCGTTCCAGAAATTTTTCAGCGACAGGCCGGCCGGCCGGGGAGACCCGCCACGCCGGCCTGTTCCATGGGGCGGCCGTGGCGCCGCGAAGGAGACCGGCATGGACAAGGGCGGGATTCGCGGGTTCTCGCACGTCGCGTTCAACGTCGTCGACATGGAACGGTCGCTCGCCTTCTATTGCGGGGCGCTCGGACTGGAGAAGGCTTTCGAGATCCTCATCCCGGAGGATATCGCGACGCTCTTTCCGGGGAATCCGATCGTCGCGCTGGCGGGCAAGCCCGGCATCGCGTACCTGAAGATCGGGGAGGGGGCCTTCCTCGAGCTGTTCTACCCCAAGCCGGACACCGACCTCGCGACCGGCGGACCGAATTTCGAGCGGATCGGCTACGCCCACCTGAGTCTGCTCGTCGACGACATCCACGCGGCGGCGGATCGCCTCCGGTCGCTGGGCATCCCGTTGGACTCCGGTCCGACGCTGGGACCGGACCACACCTGGCAGTTCTGGATCAAGGACCCCGACGGCAATCGCATCGAACTGATGCAGTACACCGAGCGGTCGCTGCAGGTCGTGTACGCAGCGAAGTCCTAGGGCGAGGATCAGGCCGGCCTGATCCTCTCGAGGAACTCGAGCAGCTTCAGGGACATCCCGATGCGGAACAGGTCCTCGCCGTCGGCGAGGTCGAGCCCCGTGAGCTTCTCGATCCGGTCGATCCGGTAGAACAGCGTGTTCCGGTGGACGCCGAGCGCCTCGGCCGACCGGGTCGGATTGCGGGCCAGCCGCATGTAGACGCGAAGCGTCTCGACGAGGTCGGCGCCCTGTTCGTCGTCGTAGTCGAGCAGCGTGAAGATCCCGGGGTGGCACAGCGCCTGGAGCGGGACCTGGTGCTCGCAGAGTTCCGCCATGTGGAAGACCTTCAGGTCCTCGTAGCGGAAGAGGGACCGCGCGTTGCGGCCCCGGACCCCGAGGTCGACGGCCTTGAGCGCTTCGGCGTAGTGGCGCCGGGTCTCGAGGATCTCCGTGAAGGAGCCGCTCAACCCCGCGACCCACTTGTTGCCCGCGAGCAGCTCCGTCAGGGCGGTCTCGACCTCGCGGAGCGGGTCGCCGGGTGTCGAACGTCCCAGCAGCACGACATAGGACCCCTGGTAGGAGACGGTGAACGCGTCGGGGAAGAGGCGGCGAAGGCGGTCGCCGAGACTCTGGAACCGGACGTCCGCGACGAGGCGGCTGCGGGTGGCGACGGTCAGGAGGTGCAGGTGGCGGGGGAGGGTGACTCCCAGCGCGCCGAGTCGACGTCGGGCGGCCGCGGCGGTGTCGATCCGGTCGTCGAGCAGGTCGGAGAGGAAGCCGGCGTGGAGCATGCCGCGGTTCTCGCGGACGACGCCCGCCTTCTGCAGTTCCAGGGCGATCATCCGGGCGAAGCGTTCGAACAGGGCGCGCTCGTCCAGGGAGAAGTCCCTGCCGTCCGACCCGACCCGGAGAACGGCGACGGGGACGCCACGCAGAAGGACCTGCGAGGCCAGGCCGCCCTCGTCGGCGGCTCCGGTCGGTGCACCCGGCGTGGCAGGGGCCGGCGACTCGTCTCCCGTCGTCCAGGCGAGGGAGCGGCCTTCGACGTCCTCGACCGCGATGCGGCGGCCCGTCGCGCGCCCCGCTTCGTCGATGAGCGCCTGGAGGCCCTCGTCCGACAGGAGCGCGTCCGTCAGGCGGGCCAGGGCGCCTTCCACGGGTTCCTGCTCGAAAGTCGCACCGGTGGAGGATTCCACTACTGTACGTTCGTCCATGTCTGTCCTCCGGACTGATATCCGCTTGAATTGCTTGAATCAATGCATCTACGGGAGCATGATACGATCGTTCGCTGGAAAAGTCGAGAGCATGAATTGTACGATAGTCCAATGGATTTCGGGTGGGGGAGCGGTAGAATGGACCCGACAGAACAGGATGCGGAAGCCTGTGGAGGGTACGGATGATCCTCGGCATCGGAACCGATTTGCTGAGCCTCGACCGGATGCGCCGGGTCGTGGAGGATCCGGGCGTCGATTCGCCCTTCCTTCGCAGCACCTTCACCGCCCGCGAGCGCGAAGAGGCCTGCCGCCGTCCCGACCCCGTCCTGTACCTCGCGTCCCGGTTCGCGGGGAAGGAAGCCGTCTTCAAGGCCCTGGGGCTGGCCGGCGACCACGTCCGCCTCGATGAGATCGAGATCCTGAACGACGCGATCGGCCGACCCGCCGTCACCCTGCACGGAGAAATGAAGCGCCACGCCGGAGAGGCGACCGTCGACCTGTCCCTCTCCTCGGAAACGGAATACTGTCTGGCCTTCGCGGTCCTGTCGTCCGCGGAGAGCACGCAAGGAGGATGACCCGCATGGCCGCACCGATCATGGAGATGCTCTTCGAAAAGGCGCGGAAGGCGCCCAAGCGCGTGGTGTTCCCGGAATCGGGCGAGGACCGCGTGCTCCAGGCCGCCCGCAAGGCGCTCGACTTAGGGCTCGTCCGCCCGATCCTCCTCGGGGACCCGGACGCGATCGGCGCCCGCGCGAAGGAGCTGGGCCTGTCCCTCGACGGCATCGTCGTCCTGCGCCACCCGGACGAAGCCGCCGCCCTCCGATTCGCCGAAGCCTATGCGGCCCGCAAGAGCGACTTCTCCCTCGCGGCCCTCCAGCGCCGCATGAAGGATGCGCTCAACATGGCCGTGATCATGGTCGAGATCGGCGAGGCGGACTGCTGCATGGCCGGCGTGACCCACGCCACGGGCGAGGTCGTCCTGGCCGGGCAGATGTTCCTCGGTACGAAGCCGGGCATCGACACCGTGTCGAGCATCGGCATCATGGACATTCCGGGCTGGCAGGGCTCCGAAGGGAATCTGCTCGCGATCGCCGACTGCGCCGTCAACGCCGAACCGTCCGAGAGCGAGCTGGCCGACATCGCAATCGCCTCCGCCGACACCGTGCACCGGCTGTTCGGCTGGGAGCCGCGCGTCGCGATGCTGTCCTTCTCCACCAAGGGCAGCGCCGAGCACGCCCGCGTCGACCGCGTCCGCAACGCGATCGCGATCGCCCATGAAAAGCGTCCCGACCTGCTGATCGACGGCGAATTCCAGCTCGACTCCGCGATCAACCCCGCCGTCGCCGCCCGCAAGGTCAAGGATGGCAGCCTGGTCGCCGGCCGCGCCAACGTCATCGTCTTCCCCGACCTCGACGCCGGCAACATCGGCGTCAAGCTGGTGCAGAACTTCGCCCGCGCGAACGCCTACGGGCCGATGCTGCAGGGCTTTTCCAAGGCGATCGGCGACTTCTCGCGCAGCGCGCCCATCGACGAGATGATCGGCAACATCGCCATGGTGGCGGTGTCCGCGGAATGAGGGAGAACGGCATGACGAATGAACAGATGATCCGGGAATTCTACGACGTCGTCTTCAACGGGCACGACATCGCGGCGACCGTGCGCTACATGCGCCCCGACTACATCCAGCACAACCCCGGCGTCGGCCAGGGCCGCGCCGCCTTCATGGAGGCCTTCGCGGAGAAGTTCAAGGCCGTCCCGACCTTCCACCTCGACATCAAGCGCACCATCTGCCAGGACGACATGGCCGCCGTGCACCTGCACGCCGTCGGCCTGCCGGGGAAGAACGAGGCCGTCGTCTGCGACTTCTACCGCATCCAGGACGGACTGCTGGCCGAGCACTGGGACGTCCTGATGCCCATCCCACCCGAGATGATCGGAAACAACGACTACTTTTAGAGCACGGCTTTCAGTTAGTCGTTGCCGGAAGCGGGCTCGTGCCCGCCGGGCACGAGTGGAGCTTCCGACCGCACCGGAACAGGGTGGCATGGTGCGGGGAACATGAGTACGTTGACGTCCTAGGGCGAGGTGAGGAGGCACGATGTTCCAGCAGGTGTTCGATCCGGACGGATTCTCGCTCGTGGAACGGGACGGGAAACCCGCCGGCTTCCAGTTCGGGATGAAGCTCCAGTACTACCGCGGAGCGCCGCTCTCGATCATCCTCGACCTCGAGGTCTGGCTGGACGGCGTGAAGATGCCTCGCGAGGCGCTCCGCGCCGTGAACCGCGGCGACGTCTTCACGCTCGTGGAAATGGAGACCGCCGTCGACAACCGCTGGGAGTTCGGCCGCTGGGGGACCGTGCAGGTCCTTTCGGGCGCCGCGCCGGCTCCGGGTCCGCACCGCCTCGGGTGCACCCAGACGATCCGTCCCTCCTACATGCCGTGGCCCATCGTGGTCCACGCCGAAACCGATTTCACGCTCCCCGGCTGACGCCGTTCGAGAAGGAGAGACCCCCATGGCCGCACCGAACCAGGTCAAGCGCAGCGTTTCGCTCTACAGTCTCCAGGAGGAGTACTACTACGGCCGCCTCGACCTCGAGGGGTGTCTGAGGGCCGTGGCGTCGACCGGCGCCACCGGCGTCGAGGTGCTTGCCGAAGCGATGTTCCCGGACTTCCCGGGTCCTTCCCCCGCCTTCGAGGCGCAGTGGTTCGGCTGGCTCGCGAAGTACGGCCTGACGCCCACTTGCTACGACGCGTTCCTCGAGTCGAAGCTCTACCGCAACCGCGTGCTGACCCTCCGCGAGCAGGTCGCCATGACCGAGCGCGACATCCGGCTGGCCGCCCGGTTCGGCTTCAAGACCCTCCGCACCCTCTGCTCCACGCCGCTGGAGGTGATCGAGGGGAGCCTCGCCTGCGCCGAGAAGGAAGGCATCACGATCTGCCTCGAGGTCCATGCCCCCTTCGCCCTCGACAGCGAATGGTCCGACCTCTATCTGGAGATGATCCGGAAGACGGGGACGAAGCACTTCGGGTTCATGCCGGACTTCGGCATGTTCTACCGCAACATGCCGCCGATCGCCCGGGCCCAGGCTCTGCGCAAGGGCGCCCACCCCGACCTGCTGAGGCGGGTCGACGAGGCCTTCGCCGAGCGCGTCGAGAAGGGCTTCGTGCACATCCGCTACAGCCTCGACCTGGCCGCCGCGAACTCGGCCTACCGCCGCGAGAACGGCATGTTCGACCTGAAGGAGAAGCTCGTCCCGCTCGGCGCCAACGACGCCGACCTGGGCTACCTCTTCATGTCCTACAACTTCACCTGGAACGACCCGTCGGTCGTGACACGCAACATCGCCCACATCCACCACACGCACGCCAAGTTCCACGAGGTCGACGAGCAGTACGTCGACGCCACCACCCCGCTGCCCCAGGTGCTCGCCGCGTACGTCGCCGGCAGTTACGACGGCTATATCAGCTCCGAATACGAAGGCAACTCGTCCCTGAACGACGCCCTGCCCGTGGACAGCGTCGAGCAGGTGCGCAGACAGCAGGAAGCCATGAGAAGGATCCTCGAAGCCTGAATCCGAAAGCCACCAAGGAGGAAGAGAACATGAAGAGAATGGAATGCGATCTCGTCGTCATCGCCGCCGGCCCCGCCGGCCTCGCGGCCGCCAACGCGGCGGCGGAAAAGGAAGCGCGCGTCATCGTGCTCGAGAAGGCCAGCACGACCGGCGGCGCCAGCAACATGGGCATGGGCCCGCTCGGCATCGAGACCCGGATCCAGCGCGAGTCGCTGATCGGCATCACCAAGGAAGAGGCCTTCCGCCGCTTCATGGACTACACGCACTGGCGCGTCGACGCGCGCCTGGTCCGCGAGTACCTGTACAAGTCCGGCAGCACGATCGACTGGCTGCAGGGCATGGGCGTCGAGTTCGCGGGCGCGTTCAAGTACTTCCCGGAATCCGAGGCCACCTGGCACATCGTCAAGCCCGAGAACGGCGAGATCGGTCCCCGTGCGGCGTCCGGCATGCTGCGCGTGATGACCCGCCGCCTCGAGGAGCTGGGCGCCCAGCTGCTGCTCGAGACGCCCGCGAAGAAGATCCTGCGCGAGAACGGCCGCATCGTCGGCGTGCTCGCGACCGACAAGACCGGCGAGGAGATCCGCATCGACTGCAGCGCCGTCGTCGTTGCGACCGGCGGCTTCGGCGACAACCCGGAGATGATCAAGCAGTACACGCAGTACGAGTACGGCAAGAACATGTTCAGCTTCCGCATCCCCGGCGTCGTCGGCGACGGCATGAAGATGGCCTGGGACGTCGGCGCGGCCAAGACCGATTTCAACATGGAGGTCGCGTATTCGAGCCCCAGCCAGGGCGACTACGGTACCGTCAAGGCCGTCCACTGCCAGCCGAACCTCTGCGTCAACCTCCAGGGCGAGCGCTTCGTCAACGAAGAGGTCATGAGCAACACGACGTTCTTCTCCAATGCGCTGACCACCCAGAAGAACAGCTTCGGCTATTCGATCATCGACGATTCGATCAAGAACTACTACATCAAGAACGGCGTCGACAAGTTCAACCTGGTCTCGCACATCCGCAGCTGCGACGGATACGACGCCGAGATGGCCGCGGCCCAGAAGGCGGGCGACCCCTACGTCGTCGCGGCCGACAGCATCGAGGAACTGGCCGCGAAGACCGGAATCCACGCCGAGAACCTCAAGAAGACCGTCGCCGAGTACAACGCCGCCTGCAAGTCCCGCGACGAGCTCTTCAACAAGGACGCCCGCTACCTGAAGCCCCTGAAGGGCCCTCGCTTCTATTGCGTGACGATGGCTCCCGGCGCGTACGGGTCGCTGGGCGGCATCAAGATCAACTACAAGACCGAGGTCCAGGACACCGAGTGGAACACGATCCCGGGACTTTACGCCGCCGGCACCGACGCCTGCACGATCTTCGGCGACTCCTACGTCTTCATCCTGCCCGGCAACACGATGGGCTTCGCACTGAACAGCGGCCGCATGGCCGGCGAGCACGCCGTGGAATACCTCGTCGACCTCTACAGCCAGAACGCGTAGTCTTCCGATCGCATCGAACCAGGCCGCAACGCCGGATCCCGGGCGTTCGCATCCCCTCTGGAGGAAAACACCCCATGAAAGTACTCGGACTCAATTTCGGTCGGGCCATGAAGAACAGCGAGCTCGTGCTCAAGGCCGCGCTGATGGGCGCGGAGAAGGCGGGCGCGGACGTCCAGTTCATCCGCATGATGGGCCTCGACATCCAGCACTGCACGGGCTGCGGCTCCTGCAGCCGGGGCGTCGCCAACGGCGGCAACAGCGTCTGCTGCCTCAAGGACGACTACGCCTTCGTCGAGAACGCGATGCTCGACGCCGACGCCTGGATCGTCGCGGCGCCCGTGTACGTCCTCGGCCCGACCGGCCAGCTCAAGAACCTCGCCGACCGCTTCGGCCCGGCCCACGACCAGGTCGGCATGGACATCGAGCAGAAGAAGCGCATCGCCGCGGGCAAGACCGGAGACCAGCTCCTCGACCCGCGCTACCTGAAGCAGCGCTACGGCGGCCTGATCTCGATCGGCGGCGCCTTCACCCCGCACTGGGTGTCGATGGGCCTCGCCGGGATGAACCTGCTCATGTTCCCGCACCAGGTGCGCGTCGTCGACCAGATCGACGCCTTCGCCATGGGCACGCGCGTCAACCCCGTCCTCGACGACAAGCTGATCGCCCGCTGCGAACAGCTCGGCGCGAACATCGTCTCCATGCACGGCAAGCCCTTCTCCGAGACGGCCAGGACCTGGTTCGGCGACGACGCCGGCATCTGCCCGGTCTGCCACAACCGCGACATCACGATCCGATACGGCACGACCCGCGTCGAATGCCCGCTGTGCGGCATCGAGGGGACGCTCGTCGTCGAGGGCGAGAAGGTCCGCGTCGAATTCTCCGAGGAGCAGCAGTCGCACTCGCGCCTCCGCTACGAGGGCCTGCACGACCACCAGAAGGAATTCGAGATCATGCGCCCGATCCAGCAGAAGATCATCGCCGAGCGCGGCGCCGAGCTGCCCGGCCTGCTCCAGAAGTACAAGGACTACGGCCACGAGCTCAAGATGCCCAAGAAGGCCTGATTCCGGCCGCACCGGCCGAAGGGAGAACGACATGCTGAAGGTCATCGTGACCTGCCGCGTCCGCCCCGGCTCCGCCGAGGCCTTCCTCGTCCTGGCCCGCCGCCTCGCGGCGGCGGCCCGGGGCGAGCCCGGCTGCTCGACCTACCAGGTCTGCCAGGACGTCGGCGACGGGAACACGATTCTGCTCGTCGAGGAATGGGAGACCCGGGAGGCGCTCGGGGCGCACCTCGCGACCGCCACGTTCCGGGAACTGACGGACCGGATGGTCCCGATGCATTCCGGCGAACCCGAATACCGGACCTGCCTCGTGACCGGCTGACCGCCGGTCAATTTCTTCTGGAGGGAACCATGATCGTCAACCCGATCATCCCCGGCTTCTACCCCGACCCCTCGATCTGCCGGGTCGGGGAGGACTACTATCTTGTCAACTCGAGCTTCTCGATGTTCCCCGGCATCCCGGTCTTCCACGGTACGGACCTCGCGCACTGGGAGCGGATCGGCTACGTCCTCGACCGCCCCTCCCAGCTGCACGTCACGGCGGATTCGCTCGTCGCAGGCCTCATGGCCCCGACGATCCGCTACCACGAGGGGACGTTCTGCGTGATCGTCTTCAACGCGAGCGCGAAGGGCAATCTGCTCGTCACGGCGAAGGATCCCCGCGGCCCCTGGTCGGAGCCGACCTGGCTGACCGACGTGCCGGGCATCGACGCCACCCTGTTCTTCGACGACGACGGCCAGGCCTACGTCGCCGGCACGGACCGGTTCCCGCAACCCGACGGCTCCCAGGGGCCGCAGGTGATCTGGGGCGCCGCGTTCGACCTCGCGGAGCGCCGGCTGACCGGACCGCGCACCGTCCTCTGGGGCGGCGCGCTGAACGGCTGCGCCTCGCCGGAGGCGCCGCACCTGTACCGCAAGGACGGCGGGTACGTCCTCGTGATCGCCGAGGGCGGCACCGAGCATTTCCACGCCGTGACCGTGGCGCGAAGCCGGGACGTCCTGGGCCCCTACGAGGGGTTCGCGGGCAATCCCGTCCTCACGCACCGCCACCTCGGCAAGGACTACCCGATCGGCAACCCCGGCCACGCCGACCTCGTCGAGACGCAGAACGGCGACTGGTACGCGGTGCTGCTGGCCTCCCGGCTGATCGACGGCTACCACAAGAACCTCGGACGCGAGACCTGGATCTGCCCCGTGACCTGGGAGGACGGGTGGCCCGTCTTCTCGCCCGGCACCGGCAAGGTCGAGTGGACCTATCCGGACACCGGCCTGCCGGTCTTCGAACCCAGGTCCGTCCCGGTGCGCGACGACTTCGACGGGGACCGCCTGGATCCGGAATGGCGGTTCATCGGCACGCCCTACCGGCCCTTCCACCGCGTCGCGGACGGGCGGTTGGAACTGCGCCTCCTGCCCCGGGCCCTGGCGCCGGAGCTCGTCTCCACCCGATTCCATTTCGACGAGGAACCCGACGCCAGCGTCCCGTCGCTCGCCGTGGTCGCGCGCATCCAGGAGCATCCGTCCTTCCGGGCCGCGACCCGCATGGATTTCAAGGCCCGCGCGGAGAACGAGGCCGCGGGTCTCGTGGTGATGCAGGCGAGCAACCACCAGTTCCGACTCGAGCGGAGCCTGTCCGAAGGTCGCCAGGTCCTGCGGCTGGTCCGCGCGACGTGCGAGCTGCACGGACTCCCGTTCCTTCCGGGCTTCTCCAGCCGCACGCACGAGGAGATTCTCGCGACGACGGAAGTGCCGGAGGGGCCGATCGCGCTCGAGATCCAAGCCCGCGGACAGGACTTCGGCTTCTTCTACGGGTCGGACGAGTCGGGGCTTCGTCCCCTGCTCGAGGGCGTCGACGGTCGGGCCATCAACCCGGAGGTCGTCGGCGGGATGGTCGGCACGCTGCTGGGGCTCCTCGCGACGTCGAACGGACGAGAAAGCGGGAATTCGGCGGCCTTCGAGTGGTTCGAGCTGGAAAGGGTTCTGCTATAATGCTTTCAGAAACATCGGAGTTTCCGATGCCGAGGTGAAAGCATGGCGACGATCGACGAAGTGGCGGCCCTCGCGAAGGTGTCCGTCGCGACCGTGTCCCGGGTGATGAACAACAGTTACGTCGTGTACGAGGAGAAGCGCGCGCGCGTGCTCGACGCCGCCCAGAAGCTGGGCTACCAGCCCAGCACGTACAGCCGGAACCAGAAGCGTTCCGAGACCAAGACGATCCTCGTGATCTGCTCGGTCGTGATCGACGACGTCGTCGACGGCATCCAGGCCGCCGCCACCAAGCTCGGCTACGACATCATCATCAACTACTGCACGACGCGCAACATCGACCTCGACTCCGTGAAGTTCCTCAAGAACAGCATGGTCGACGGCGTGATCCTGCTGAATTCGATCTTCTCGGTCGAGGACCAGATCAAGCTGGCGAAGAGGATCCCGGTCGTCCAGTGCGGCGAATACATCGCCGTGCCCGATTCCTTCCAGGTCTCGACCAACAACGAGCTGGCCGCCTCCGAGATCGTCGACCACCTGGTCTCCATCGGCCGCAGGCGCATCGCCTTCGTCGCCCCCCGGCTCGTGATCGGCTTCCCGCACTTCGTCAAGGAGCGCGAGAAGGGCTATCACATGTCCCTGATCGACCACGGCATCCCGTTCGACCCCTCGCTCGTGATCGAGGCGGACTTCAACCTCGACAGCGGCCTCGAGGCCGGCCGGAGGATCCTGACGATGGAGCCGCGCCCGGACGCCGTCTTCTGCGCCGTCGACACGGTCGCCGTCGGCTGCGTGACCGCCTTCCGCGACGCGGGGCTGCGCGTGCCGGACGATATCGCGGTGGCCGGCTACGACGGGGCCGAGATCGCCGAGATCTGCTCGCCGCCGCTGACGACGGTCTGCCAGCCCTACTTCGAGATCGGAAGCACGACCATGCAGTTGCTCGCCTCCCTGATCAAGGAGGAGATCGAGATCGGCCGCCACATCATGATCGACCACCAGCTGATGATCCGCGAATCGACCGTGGGTCGGAAGGAATAGGGTCCTTCCCCCCGCTTTTCGAAAAGAGGACCCGGATTCCCGCGTCGGCGGGTCCGGGTCCTCTTTTGCAGCGACGGGGTCAGCGGATCCGTTCGGGCTATTTCTCGCCGATCAGGCGCTTGAACATCTCGTGCTGGCGGGAGACCTGCTGGATGCTATCGACGGGGAACGCGTCGTCGATCGTGCGGTTGCCCTCGTACTCGCTGGACAGCCAGCCGTCGTATCCGATCTCCTTGAGGACGGGGACGACCACTTCGTAGTCGAGGTTCTCGTCGGTGAAGTCCGGCAGCATGTCGTAGAATTTCGCGTGGACGTGGAAGATGTGGCCCTTGTGCTTCTTCAGGACCTGCGGGTCGGTGTGCAGGATCCGGGCGCAGAGGCCCAGCCATTTGAAGTCCTCGGCATTGGCGCCCATCTTCGCGATGTCCTCGCGGACTTTCTTCAGGTCGGCCTTGGCATCATAGGCGTCGTTGACGTACTGGACGATCTTCGCGTTCGCGCCGTCGCGGATCGCGCGGTCGGCCTTGATCCGGCTGGGCTTGAGCTCGAAGACGCCCATGTCGGGGATGATGCCGAACCACTCGGTGCCGCGGCGGTCGATCAGGTCCTGGTAGGGGTCGAACCAGGAGGAGCCGAGGTCGAGGGGGGCGTGGATCTCGAGGCCGATCTTGACGCCGTGCTTCTTCGCGAGCGGGAGGCTGCGCTCGATCACCCGCATCGGGGTCGTGCACAGCGTGCGGATCACGAAGCAGCCGAGGTCGTGGGCGACCTTGAGGTCGCGCTCCATGAGGTCGACGAGCTCGTCGTCGGAGAGGACGCGGTTCTTGAACAGCAGCGCCTCGGAGAAGGCGTCCGCGCAGGTCGGCTGCACGTGGTACTTCTCCATCCAGCCGAACCACTTCTTCAGGAACTCGGGGGACAGGTCCGG
Source organism: uncultured Eubacteriales bacterium (assembly GCA_903835065.1). GTDB lineage: Bacteria > Bacillota > Clostridia > Saccharofermentanales > UBA5734 > CAILLO01. The sequence goes on along the minus strand of CAILLO010000009.1, from coordinate 6,165 downwards.
GTATTCGTTGCACATCTGCTCCGGAATGATCTCCACGCCGGTCGCGCCCATGTCGGACACGGCCTTGATGCAGTCCTCGAGCTTCATCGTCCGGAGGAAGTACTCCTCCTGGTAGCTGTACAGGGAAACGCCGCGCTTGATCGTCGCCATCTTCTTGCTCCTTCTACTTCGCCGCCACGGCGAGGTACTTGTCGGGCTCGAGCGACAGGACCTTGACGTCGTGGCCCGTGAAGATTCCATAGGGGGCGCGGATCGCGATCAGGACCTCGACCCGCTGGTCGAAGTAGACCAGGCCGCCGGGCCGGGTGACCTTGAGCGTGGCGTCCTCGTCGAAGTTCCAGCGGCGCGTCGCGACCGTGGACATCTCGGACATCGTGAAGCTTCCGGATGCGACGGTGAACCGGATGCTCTCGTTGGTGAACGTCTCGGCGCCGATCGTGATCTTGAGCGAGTCGACGACCGACAGGGGCACACCGCGGTAGTAGGGAATGCGGATCTTCAGCTCGAAACCCTCGATGCTGCCGTGCTCGTCGATCACGTTGCGCAGGCCATAGGGACAGACGATGTACTTGTCGAACATGGGCGTCTTCCTCCTTCTATCAGGGAGTTCCGGACAGGATGAACCTATTGTAAGCCCTGTGAAAATGTAAAGCAAGAGTTACAGAAATTTTTGTAACTATGTTGAAAACGACGGTGTGCGTACGGTATAATCGAGCCATTCCAAGCCGCGCACCGCAAGACAGGACAGGAGACGGACGTGACGACGAACGAGAAGGTCTGGAGCCGCAATCTGGTGCTGGCCATGCTCGTCAACGGATTCGTCCTCGCGGCGTTCCTGGGGCAGACGGCGACCGTGCCGATCTTCGCGCACGCGTTCGGCGCCAGCGACATCCAGGTCGGTCTCAACGCGATGGTCGCGACGCTGACCGCCCTCGCGCTGCGGCCCGTCGTCGGCTGGATGCTCGACGGGCACGGCCGTGTCCCCGCCCTGCTGATCGGCCTCGTCCTGCTCGCCGCGGCGTCGGCCGCGACCGCATTCGTCCCGGGCCTTCTCCTCCTCTATGTCTGCAGCGCCGTGCGCGGCGCGGGCTTCGCGTTCACATCCACCGCGTGCCTCACGCTCGCGACGGATGCGATTCCGCATTCCCGCCTCTCCGAGGGCATCGGGCACTACGGCATCGCCGGGATCCTCGCCAGTGCCGCCGGTCCGACCGTCAGCCTCGCCGTCGCCCAGCGCTACGGCTTCCCGGCGCTCTGGATCGGTTCCGGCGCGCTGGTGGCGCTGCTGGTGGTCCTCGCCCTGTTCATCCGTTCCGTCCACGACGACGCCCTGGCGGTCCGCAAGAAGGACGAACAGGCCTGCGCCGAGTGGCTGGCCGGCGAGAACGCGCCGCAGAAGCTGGTCCTCACGGCGCCGGTCGTCGTGCCCGTCGTCCTCAACCTGCTGGTCTTCCTGGCTTTCGGCTCGATCATGACCTTCCTCCCGTTGCTGATCGTCGACCGCACGATCGTGGGCGGCGGCCTCTTTTTCACCGTGCAGTCGGTGGCGACGCTGCTGGTCCGGATCTTCGGCAACCGGCTGGGCGAGCGGTACGGGTACCGGCGGATGATGTTGACGGCACTCCCCGCGATGGTCTTCGCCTATCTTCTGATCGGCTTCAGCGCGAACCTCGCCATGCTTCTCGTCGCGGCGGCGGTCTACGGCCTCGCCAACGGCGTGGTGCAGCCGCTGGTCTCCGCCTCCTTGATGAAATCGACGCCGATTCCGCAGCGCGGCAAGGCGAACGCCCTCTATATGGCCGCCAGCGACATCGGCCTCAGCATCGGTTCGATCCTCATGGGCACCATCAGCACGCTGGCCGGACTCGGTCCGGTCTTCTACATCGCGAGCGCCTTCGTGGCCGTCCAGTTCCTGGTGGTCGGGCTGACCCGGGCGATCCCGGGCAAGGGTCGGAAAGCGGGAGGTACGCCTTGAACGAACGGATGCAACGGGACGACGAGCCGCCCCGCGAAGTCGCCCGCGATGAACCGGAGCCGTCCATCGCCTGGTTCGAATGAGGTGTTGACGTGAAACGACTGGGAATACAGACGCTCGGCGTCTTCCGGGACCTGCACGCGGACCTGTGGGGGACGCTCGCGACCCTGCGCGACGGCGGCGTCTCGTATCTCGAGGTGCTGACCGACTGGGGTGCCGACCCCGCGATGCTGGCGAAATATCGGGCGATTTCCGGTGGAATCGAATCGGGCTGGCCCCGCACTGCGATCCGCGAGCGGCTGTCGCGCCTGCGGGCCATGGGCCTCGCGCTCGAGGGGATGTTCGTCTCGCTGGACCGCATCGAGAGCGAAGTCGACGAGCTGGCGGCGTTCTGCGTCGAGCTCGGCATCGCGTACGTGGTGTTCAGTCCGCCGGCCGTCGGCGATGACATCGTCGCCTGCCGGTCGGTCGTCGAGAAGATTCTCTCGGTGGGGCGCGTGCTGAAGGCGGCCGGCGTGGAGATGGTCCTGCACGACCACGACACGGATTTCGTCGTGGTGCATGATGGGTCGGGCGCCGGGAAGACCTTGTACGAGCGCATCCTCGAGGGGTGCGAGGAAATCGGGCTGGGGGCCGAGCTGGACGTCGGCTGGGCGACCTACGCCGGCGTCGACGTCGCGGACCTGATCCGACGGCTCGGGCACAGGGTCCGAATCCTCCACGTCAAGGACCTCGCTCCCGGCTTCGCCGCGATGGAGCGCGAACGGATCTACGTGCCGGCCGGTCAGGGCGCCTGCGACTACCCGGCGGCCTTCGCCGCGGCGGACCGCTACGCCCGCCCCGACTACCGCATCGTCCTCGACCAGGACCCGTCGGACCGCGACGGCGTGGCGGACAGCCTCGCCTCGGCCGCATACCTGGCGCGGTGGACCGACCGATGACGAAGTCCCGCCCGAAGCTCTGGACCCGCTGGTTCGTCCTGCTGCTGGCCATCGACCTGGTGGCCTACAACGCGCACTTCATGCTGCTGACCGGCCTGCCGACCTTCGTCGCCGGCATCGGCGGCACGGCAGGAGAGGCCGGCGTGCTCGCCGGGGCGTTCACGTTCGCGGCGCTTGCCTTCCGTCCGCTCGTCGGCAAGTTCCTCGACGAGCGCGGCCGCCGGGTCGTCCTGGTCGTCGGCGCCGCCGCGATCACGGCGTGCTCCGCCTTGTACCCCTCCCTGCCGGTCTTCGCCCTGCTGTTCCTCCTGCGCGTCGTCCACGGCGTCGGCTACGGCGCCTTCACGACGGCGACGGGCACCGTACTCGCCGACCTTGCGCCGCCGTCGCGCCTGACCGAGGCGATCGGATACCTCGGTCTGGCCGGGACGGTGTCGACCGCGGCCGGTCCGGTGCTCGGGCTCTACCTGCTCGGCATCGACGTGCGCCTGCTCTTCGGCGTGCTCGTCGGGTCCGGCGTCCTGGTCATCGGCCTCTCGATGCTGATGGCCTACGAGAAGAAGGAACGGCGCGCGGGCAGCGCCCTCCGTCCGCCGGCCGTCGGCACTCCCGCCCGCAAGGGCCGCCTGTTCGAGCCGACCGCGCTGTGGATTTCCCTCGTCTCGTTCTTCTCGTGCCTGCCGCTCGACGCGATCATGATGTACATCGCGACCTACGGCAAGGAGCGCGGTTTCGCCCATATCGGGCTGTTCTTCCCCGTGCATGCCGTCGGCATGGGGCTGACCTACCTGCTGCTCGGCCGCATCGTCGAACGCGTCGGACCGAAGCGCCTCTTCCTGCCCAGCCTCGCCGTCGTGCTGCTCACCTACGCGATGCTCGCGTTCGCGAAGGACGAACTCACGGTCGCCTTCGCGGCCTTCCTGTTCGGCGTTGGGCTCGGACTCTCCGGCGCGGTGCTCCGCGACTTCCTGATCCGCCTCAGCCCGCGGGAGTCGCTCGGTGCGGCCAACGCCACCTACATGACCGCTTCTGACCTCGGCTTCGGCCTCGGCGCGGTCGTCTTCGGCTATATCGTGCAGCTGACGGACATGGACTTCACGGCCTTCTTCCTGGTGTCCATCGGCGTCGTCGCGCTGTCCGGCGTCGTGTACCTGTTCTTCGTGCGACCGCAGCTCGCGCGACACGAGGCGCGGGACGCCGCAGCGGGGGTTCCCCCGGAGGAGGCCTGACCATGGAGACTCGCCATCCCGTTTCGCGGAACGCGACGGTCGGCTGGGCGTACCTCGGCGCGAGCACGATGGTGCGCGACGTCATGGACCCCGTGCTGCACCGAATCCCGGGCGGCCGGGCCTGCGGCGTACTGAGCTCGTCACCCGCGCGCGGCGCGGCCTTCGCGGCCGAGTTCGACCTGCCGCGCGCCTACGGCTCGCTCGAGGAGGCGCTCGCCGATCCGGCCGTCGACGCGGTCTACGTCAGCACGACCAACGACCGCCACCGCGACCCGGTCCTCGCCGCGGCCCGCGCCGGCAAGCACGTCCTTTGCGAAAAGCCCCTCGCCGTCGAGGTTTCGGACGCGGAGGAGATGGTCCGCGCCTGCGCCGCCGCCGGCGTCGTCTTCGCCGTGCTGCACCACCAGCCTGCGCTGCCCCAGTACCGCCTGATCCGCGAGCGCATCGCCGCGGGCGACATCGGCCGTCCGCTCGCCCTGCGCGTGCGCCACACGATCCGTCTGCCGAAGGTCTTCGACGACTCCTGGCGCACGAAGAGCGCGACCGCCGGAGGCGGCGTGTTCTACGACCTCACCACGCACGACGCCGACCTGGCGCGCTTCCTCCTCGCCGACGAGATCGAGGCGGTCTTCGCGTACGGCGCCCGCCAGGGGCTCGCCGCCGAGGGCGTCGCGGACCAGGCGATGGGAGTGATGCGCACGCGGGGCGGCCTCTTCGCCTCGTTCCACGATTCCTACCTGATCGACGGCATCCCGGGAGTCGAGGTGCTCGGCACCGAGGGGACGCTGTCGGCCCGCGAGCACGGTCCCTATGCGTCGATTCCCGCGCCCGAGGTCGTCCGGGTGCGGTCGGCGAAGTCGGACCTCATGGAATCGATCCCCGTCGAGGACCGCATGAACCCCTTCGACCGGTCGGTCGCCGCCTTCCACGCGGCGGTCCGCGGCGAAGGCGCCGTCGTGCGCACCGGGCGCGACGGCGCGACCGCGCTGGCCGTCGTCCGCGCGGCGATGGCCTCGGCTGCATCCGGAAGGGAAGAGAAGGTCGCGGACCTGCGCGTCTGACGCACCGTCCCCGCGTCCGGGATGGCCCGCAGAATGAAAGGAGAACCGCCATGCCGTTCATCGTCGTCAATGGCCCGCCCGTCAGGGACCTGGCCCGCAAGCGCGCCCTCGTCGCCGGCATCACCGAGGTGGTCGCCCGCGAATATGGTCAACCGCCGGAGAACATCACCGTGCTGATCCGCGAGGACGAGGCGGAGAACGTCGCCGTCGCGGGGAACCTCCTCGCCGACCGGAAGACGGAGTAGCGCTCCTACACCAGCACCAGCTGGCGCTTCTGGGGCCGCGTGCCGAACGCCGAGTCCATCGACGGCGGCATGTACGAGGCGCTCCAGCTGAAGTCGATTTCGATTTCGTGCAGCCCCTGCGCGAGCCCGCCGGGCTTCCACACGGACAGCACCGCCGTGTCCAGCAGGAACCAGTGCACGTCGCCGTGCGCCGCGAGTTCGCCCTGGGAATAGGCCTTGCCGTCCACGACCCAGGTGATGTCGGCCGGCGCGATCTCCACGCCGTCGACGACCAGGCGACCCGGCCGGAGCTGGGACAGCCAGATGCCGCGGTAATAGGGGAGACGCACCGCCACTTCGAAACCGACGGCGGCCCCGCCCTTGCCGATGTTCCGGAATCCCCGGGACTGGACGATGTCGCGTTCCAGCATGTCGTCCGCCTCCCTTCAGCGTCCCAGCGCGCGCTTCAACAGCACGTGCTGCTTGTGCAGCTGGTCCGATGCGGACCCCGGCACGCACTTGTCCCCCTCGAACTCGCTGAGCAGGAATCCGTTCCAGCGGGCTTTCCGGCAAGGGCGAGCATCGTGACGGTGTGTCGTCAGCTTCAACGGCAAGTAGTTGCGGGAGACTGCCACGATGCCCGCGAAGCGGTCAACGTACGTCTCCCGACTTGCCGTAGAAGCTGATGCGCCGCTTGCCTGTCACTCCGGCTATGGCCGTCGTACGGCACCGGGC
>CAILLO010000008.1 GCA_903835065.1 uncultured Eubacteriales bacterium | reverse complement strand
CGCGACGCCTTGGCGGAAAAGGCGTTTCCGGCTTGACGCGTCCTTCGTCGGGGTGGTAGTATTCCTACGCGACATGCGCGCTCTCGCGGAGAGGTGGCCGAGTGGTCGAAGACGCATGACTGGAAATCATGTGACGGTTTGCGCCGTCCGTGGGTTCGAATCCCACTCTCTCCGCCAAGAAGACCCCGGCAGTTTCGGCTACCGGGGTCTTTGGTTTCTTCATTCGAAGTAGACGAAACCCCCGCCGTGGCCCGGCGTCTCGAGCCACTGCCGCAGGTCGATCCGGTGCGATTCCCTCGCGTTGTAGATCTCGGCGGTCAGCGTCCCGACCGCCGGGTCGAAGTCCATGGAGACGATCGTCACCCAGTGCCAGGCCTCGAGGTGCTCGACGGTGCCGCTGGTGAGGATCAGGAACGCGACCGGGCAATCCCTGCCGAGTCCTTCGGCGAGGAACGTCGCGAGCTCGTCCAGTTTCGGGCGCTTCGACTTCGTTCGCGGGACGTCGAGCGTGTGGCACGGCACGTCGGTGCCGATCTCTTTTTTAAGGAAAGAATGCATGCCGCCGCAATAGTGGGACAGCGTCGAGACGCCCTTGAAACTGGGCGTCACGTGGCGCCAGACGAGGTCCATCAGGGAGACGAAGCTCTTCTGGTCCAGGACCTCGACGGGCAGGCGGACCCGGCCCTTCGCGTGCAGGTACAGCAGCTGCGTCGAGCCGACGGTCGGCCCGCAGCCGGCCATCTTCTTCATCCTCGAGCCGTACCACTCCTGGTCGGCGCCGTAGACGACGGTGCCGTCCTCCTTGCGGAGCTGTATCCGTCCGGGGTTCGAAAGCGAGATCGAAGTCCTGTCCAACGCGTTTCCTCCGTGGTTGGCCGCTACTTCTCGAGGATAGGGCCTGCCCCGGTTTCCCGCAAGTCTCGCTTTCATTGACGCGCGGGGGTGCGCTCTATACAATCGAAATGCACATCGTGAGACCGCGAAGGATGCGCCTTTCGGCGTCACGCGGAGGAATTGCCGGGCGCACGGGCATTCGGGGCGCTGCTGGAGGTTTCCCATGGCCAAGGCATTGATCATCGGAGCGGGGGGCGTCGCGAACGTCGTCGTCCACAAGTGCTGCCAGCATCCGGACGTCTTCGAGGAGATCTGCATCGCGAGCCGAACGCAGTCCAAGTGCGAGGCGATCCGCGCCAGCGTGAAGGACCCGCGCACGAAGATCACGACCGCCTCCGTCGACGCGGACGTCGCGGACGAGGTCGTCGCGCTGATCCGCCGCTTCCAGCCGCAGATCGTGATCAACGTCGCCCTCCCCTACCAGGACCTGTCGATCATGGACGCCTGCCTCGCGACCGGCGTGCACTACCTCGACACGGCCAACTACGAGCCGCCGGAGGTCCCGCACTTCGAGTACAGCTGGCAGTGGGCGTATCGCGAGCGTTTCAGGAAGGCCGGCCTCACCGCCGTGCTCGGCAGCGGCTTCGACCCGGGCGTGACCGGCGTGTTCAGCGCCTACGCCCTCAAGCACCAGTTCGACCGCATCGACTCGCTCGACATCCTCGACGCCAACGCGGGCGACCACGGGTACCCGTTCGCCACCAACTTCAATCCCGAGATCAACATCCGCGAGATCACCGCGAAGGGCAGCTACTTTGACGGCGGGAAGTGGATCGGGACCGAACCGCTCGCCGTCCGGAAGACCTACGACTTCCCTCAGATCGGCCCGAAGGACATCTACCTCCTCCACCACGAGGAGCTCGAGTCACTCGCGCAGAACCTCCCCGGCATCCAGCGGATCCGCTTCTGGATGACCTTCTCCGAGAAGTACCTCACGCACCTGCGCGTGCTCGAGAACGTCGGGATGACCTCGATCGTGCCGATCGAGATCCAGGGCCAGATGATCGCCCCGCTGCACTTCCTCAAGGCCGTCCTCCCCGACCCCGCGTCGCTCGGCCCCCGCACGAAGGGCAAGACCAACATCGGCTGCATCTACCAGGGCGTCAAGGACGGGAAGCCGAAGACGTACTACCTCTACAACGTCTGCGACCACCAGGCGTGCTACGCCGAGGTCGGCTCGCAGGCGATCTCGTATACCACCGGCGTCCCGGCGATGATCGGCGCGATGATGGTCCTCAAGGGGCCGTGGCGCAAGCCCGGCGTCTTCAACGTCGAGGAGTTCGACCCCGACCCGTTCATGGAGCAGCTGAACCTCTGCGGCCTGCCGTGGGTCGAGGACTTCTCGCCCGTCCTGGTGGACTGACGCCTTGGCGCGCCGGTTCGACCTCTCCTTCGACGTCGACGCCGTCCCGACCCCCTGCTACGTCGTGGACGAGACGCTGCTCCGGCGCAACCTCGAAGTGCTGGACGGCGTGCAGCGGCGCACGGGCGCGAAGATTCTGCTCGCCCTGAAGGGGTTCTCCATGTACTCCGTCTTCCCGCTCGTCGGGAAGTTCCTGGCCGGCATCACGGCCTCCTCCCTGTTCGAGGCGCGGCTCGGCGCCGAGGAGTTCGGCAAGGAGGTCCACGTCTACGCGCCCGCCTACGTCGACGAGGAGTTCGACGAGCTGCTGGGGTACGTCGACCACGTCGTGTTCAACTCCTTCGACCAGTGGGCGCGGTTCCGCCCGAAGGTCGAGGCGATGCGCGCCGCCGGGCACGCGGTCGAGGTCGGCCTGCGGGTCAACCCCGGCTACTCCGAGGTGTCGACGCCTTTGTACGACCCCTGCGCCGTGAACTCGCGCCTCGGCATCCCGCTCGCCTCGTTCCGCGCCGACCTCCTCGACGGCATCGACGGCCTGCACTTCCACGCGCTGTGCGAGCAGAACTCCGACACGCTCGAGCGCGTCGTCGAGTCCTTCGAGAAGCGCTTCGGCGGCGTGCTGCGCGGCATGAAGTGGCTCAATCTCGGCGGCGGGCACCACATCACGCGCGCCGACTACGACGTCCCGCGCCTCGAGCGCATCGTGAAGCGTCTGCAGGACCGCTACGGCGTCCGGATCTACCTCGAGCCGGGCGAGGCCGTCGCCCTGAACACCGGCTTCCTCGTCGCCAAGGTGCTCGACGTCGTGAAAAACGGCATGGAGATCGTCCTGATCGACGCGTCGGCCGCCTGCCACATGCCGGACGTGCTCGAGATGCCCTACCGTCCCGGCATCCTGGGCGCCGGTCAGCCCGGCGAGTTCGCGCACACCTATCGGCTCGGGGGCCTCACGTGCCTCGCGGGCGACATCGTCGGCGACTACTCGTTCCCGGAGCCGCTCCAGGCGGGCGACCGGCTCGTGTTCACGGACATGGCCCACTACACCATGGTCAAGAACAACACGTTCAACGGCGTGAACCTGCCCTCGATCGCCAAGATCGACGAGGCGGGCGGGCTGCGGGTCATCCGGACCTTCACGTACGAGGACTACAAGGGACGGCTGTCGTAGGGGCAGAAGCCTGCTTGACCCGGTAGTCCTGCGGACTCCCAAGGCAATCGGCTTTGCTTTGTATTCTTGTGCGCGCTATAATGTACATATAAACGTACAAAATAACGTGCATCGCACGCAATTAAAGTCATCCGGGAAAGGAGCTCCCCATGCCGCCAAGGAATATCCGTCCGGTCATTCCGACCACCATTTCCGCGACCGAACTCAGGACGCGGTCCTCCGAAATCCTCGACATCGTGTCCAAGGGCCATCAGGACGTCATGGTCCTGCGCGGAAACCGCCCGACCGCCTTCATGGTCGAGTCCATTCGCTATTCGGAACTGATCGAGAAGGCCGAGCGGCTTGATGCGCTCCTTGTCCTTGCCGAGGATGTGGCCCTTTATAGGGCCTCGGAAGAGGTGGTCCGCAATACGCCGGATGACGGCTATATCGGCCAGAAGGAATTGATGATGCAACTCGGATTGACGGAAGAGGATATCGAGGCGGCTCCCGACGAGGACCTCGGTTGATGTGGGAGGCACGGTATTCTGCGTCTGCCTTTGATTATCTTAAGAAGCATCCCGACCAGGCACCGCGGATCCTCAAGGGAATCCGGAAGGTGCTGCAGAACCCCGAGCCACGACCTCTCGGACTTGGTGAACCCTTGGGTTCTCGAGGTTCCGGGAATCTCTCGGGGTTCTTGAAAATCAAATTCTCCTCGATCGGTGTTCGCGTCGTCTACTGCCTGGTTCGGAAGCATGGAGTGCTGAACGTCGTCGTGATCGGGATCCGGGACGACGCGACTTGTTATAGGGACGACGCGAAGCTTGTCGCGGAATTCGGCGACCGGCTGTTCGACGAACCGTTCTGCAAGTAGGGCGGCACTCGGAGTTCGATTGCTGAGGCCCGATCGACTCATGACAAGTCGAATGTCGTCCAACCGAGTTCCCGGATTCGTCTGTTCAGGTTCTGGAATCGCCGGACTGCGCTCTGTCTTGTAATGAGCTCCACGAGGCGATTCCCGGAATGGAAGACGATCCGCGTCGGCACCGGGTTCGTCGGAAACTGGAAAAATGGAAACGTTCCATCGCTCTTCCGCTCCGCGACGCATCTCGATTCGGTCATTCGTTGCTCACGCGCGAAATTCGCCGCGCACTGTTCGAAATCGATGACCCTGTTCTGGAACCCGATGCATTTCCGTGACACGTTCCGAATGGCACGATCCTGGATTTCAATCGTTTTCCGGTCCTCCATATTGAATCCTTTCCTCCGGTTCGGTCCTTCATGGAATCGCGAGTGCAAGAAGTTCTATGGACGCGGCCATATTTTCCCGATTTTCTGCAAGTTCTGCGGTTGCAAGCGTAGAACTCACGCCTACCGCGGGTCCGTCCAGCCTTTCTTCCACCGCAGTAACCGCAGCATCGTCGCGAAGTGGCGCTTCCGCCCGGCCGGTTCCGCCGCCGCGACGCGCTCGGCGACGGGCCGCCACGCCGCGTCGACGGGCTTCGTCTTGGCGCCCAGCTCTTCCGGGCTCTCGGGCGCGCCCAGGTGCGTCGAATGCGCACCGCTCTCGCGGACGACCTCCGCGAGTTCGTCGGGGTGGTTCATCAGCGGACAGCCGCGCAGCGGGTTCGCGTCGAAGGGCTGCGCCTTGCGGAAGCGCCGGAAGAACGGCGACCGCAGCGCCTCGACGAGGGTCATGTCATGGAGGTTCGAATCGGAGTAGTGGCAGAACGCGCAGGGCTCGACGTCGCCGTGGGCGTTGACGTGCACGAAGCCCGTGCCCGCGCCGGCGCAACCGAAGACGAGGTGCCCCGTGTTCCAGAAATCGACCAGCACGAAGTCGTGCCGCCGGCCGTAGTCCTCGACGCGGCGCTTGACCTCGGCGCGCTGCTCCGGCGGGCACACCAGCGACAGGTCCGCGCCCGAGCCGACCGGCACGTACTGGAACAGCCAGCCGAACCAGGCGCCCTTCTCCCGCAGAAAATCGAGGAACGCGTCGCTCGTCGCGACGTCCCAGTTCTTCGCGTGGTAGCAAGTCGAGAAGCCGAAGCCGATGTCGCGCGACTTCAGCAGGTCCATGGCCGCGACGACCCGGTCGAACGTGCCTTCGCCGCGCCGGAAGTCGGTCTCCTCGCGCCAGCCCTCGATGCTGAGGAACAGGTTCAGGTTGCCGAGCCGGGCCATCCCGTCGACGAACGTCTCGTCCACGAGCGTCCCGTTGGTGTACAGGCCGAAGATCGTCCGCCGGTGCTTCGCCGCGAGCTTCAGGACGTCGTCCTTGCGCAGCATCGGCTCGCCGCCGCTCATCATGCACTCCTCGATGCCCAGCGCCTCCGCCTGGGAGAGGATCGAGTCGAGCATCCCGTAGGAGAGCTCGTCGCCGCGCCCGTAGTCGGCCGCCCAGCAGCCCGTGCAGTGCAGGTTGCAGCGGCTGGTCGGGTCGAGGAGCAGCACGCGGGGGACGAAGCAGCGGTGCCATAGACCACGGGCCATCTCCTTCAGCGCGATGCCCCGCCCGAGGGTCAGGTGGTCCCAGGCGGAGCGCGCGAAGAAGAACCGGCGGCTCCGGTGCACGAACACCTTGTGATGCGGGAAAGGAGGGATGCGCTCCCTCCTCCCCGAGATCGTCAGATGGGGCATGGGACCTGCCTTCCCGGGTTCTGCCGGACTACTTCTCGGTGACGGTCACGTGGGTCGGGACATAGCCGGAGAAGTAGAACTGGCCGTCCTGGACCTTGAGCGAGTGAATCTGCAGGTCGGGGATCTCCGTGTAGATCCGAGACGTGATGTCGAAGATCTGCTGGCGGGAACTCTCGTCGAGCGGACCGCCGGCGACGTTCCGGATGATGGGCTGCAGAGGGATCGGTCCGATGGCAAGCTCGGACAGCGGTTCGGGAACGACGACCCGGTTGTCGACGATGCTCGCGGTGCCGCGGGTCGTCAGGGAGAACGTGTCGGGCAGGAACGCGGAGACCTGGGGAGGAATGTCGCCGAGCAGGTCGGGGATCAGTTCGTCCTTGACCTTCTTGAAGTCGACCTTGTACTTGCCCGTGACGCTGCCGTCGGAATTGATCGTGAACCGGATGCTGTCGAACCAGCTGAAGTTGGGGGCGACGCCGTTGACGAAGGCATTGGCCTCCACCTGGGTCAGCGAGAAGGTCTTCTCCTGGTAGTCGGAGAACGCGATGTCGTAGTCGGCGAGCGCGAACTTCTCGCCCCTGTGGGCCTTGACGAATGCCGTGAGCTGCGTCGCGTCCATCCCCTCGAAGTCGATCGTGACGCCGACCTTCTGCATCGCGGAATCGTAGTCCTTTGCGGTGTAGCCGGGTGAAAGGAAGGCGCCGCTGATCCAGAGATAGAGGCCGCCGACGAGGATCGCGACCACGACCAGGATCGAGAGGCAGCCCCAGAGGCAGCCGTGCCTCTTCTTCTTCGGCGGGGGCGGTGGAGGAGCGGGCGCGTATTGGGGCGGGGGCGGCGGGGGCGGAGCGGCCTGGGTGGGGGGCGGGGCGGCGGCGTTCAGCCGGGCACCGCAGTTGCCGCAGAACGGGGAGTTGTCGTCGTTTTTCGAGCCGCAGTTCGAACAGAACATCACGAGTCCCTCCTTTTTCGCCTGGCGTATTCCTAGCCCTAGAATATCACAAGAAGTGGTTGTCGGACGTCCGGAAAAGCCCATTGCACCTATCCCTTGCCGTTCCCTTCCTCGGCCGCGCCGAACTGTCCGCTGTAAAGATTCCAGTAGAAGCCCCGGGCGGCCATGAGTCCGTTGTGGGAGCCCCGCTCGATGATCCGGCCGCCGTCGATGACGAGGATCTCGTCGGCGTCGCGGATCGTGGACAGGCGGTGCGCCACGATGAAGCTCGTGCGGCCGTGGCGCAGGTGGACCATGGCCTGCTGCAGGACCATCTCGGTGCGCGTGTCGACGCTGGAGGTCGCCTCGTCGAGGATCAGGACGGCCGGGTCCGCGAGGACGGCGCGGGCGATCGACAGGAGCTGCCGCTGTCCCTCGGAGAACCCCTCCCCCGCTTCGCCGAGCAGCGTGTCGTAGCCCTGCGGCAGCCGACGGAGGAAGCCGTCGGCTCCCACCCGGGTGGCGGCCGCCTCCACCTCGGCGTCGGTCGCGGTCAGGCGCCCGTAGCGGATGTTCTCGCGCACGGTGCCGCTGAAGAGGTGCGTGTCCTGCAGGACCATCGCGAAGCAGTCGCGCAGGCTGTCGCGCGTCCAGTCGCGAAGGTCGGACCCGTCGAGGCGGACGGTCCCGCGGTCGGGGTCGTAGAAGCGCACGAGCAGGTTGGCGATCGTGGTCTTGCCGGCGCCCGTCGGGCCGACCAGGGCGATCGTCCGGCCGGGGGGCGCGTCCAGGTCGATGTCCCGCAGCACCGGCACGTCTGGCCGGTAGCCGAACGAGACGCCCTCGAAGGTCACGTGGCCCTTCGGGTCGACGAGCGGCTTCGCGCCGGGCCGGTCGGGCGCCTCGGGCTTCTCGTCCATGAGGTCGAAGACGCGCTCGGCGCTCGCCTGCGCGGACTGGATCGAGCTGTAGAGGTTCGCGATGTCGTTGATGGGCCGCGTGAACTGGCGCGAATAGGTCAGGAAGCTCGCGACGACGCCGACCGAGACCGTGCCGGCGGCGGCGAGCAGGCCGCCTGCGGTCGCCACGATGACGAAGCCGACGTTGGTCAGCACGTTGAGCATGGGCATCATGAAGCCCGACAGAATCTGCGCCTTGCGCCCCGCCTCGCGGAGATCGAGGTTCACGCGGTCGAACCGCCCCGTGATCCGCTCCTCCTGGCCGAACGCCTTCACGACCGCCTGGCCCGACAGGGCCTCCTCGACCTGGCCGTTCAACTCGGCGAGCAGGCGCTGCTGCTCCTTGAACTCCTTGCGCGCCCGCTTCGAGACGTTTCCGGTCAGCAGCAGCGTGAAGGGCAGCGTCACGAGCGCGAGCAGCGTGAGCAGCGGCGACAGCGCGAGCATGAAGACGAGGGAGCCGGCGAGCATCAGCACGCTCGAGAAGAACTGCGTCGTCGAGGAGGAGAGCAGGGTGCTGACGTTGTCGACGTCGTTCGACAGGCGGCTCATCAGCTCGCCGTGCGGGTGCTGGTCGAAATAGGACAGCGGCAGGCCCTGCACATTCGCGAACAGGGCGCGGCGCATGCCCATGACGACCCGCTGCGCGACGCCCGCGATCCACCACTCCTGCAGCCAGGTCAGAAGGGCGCCGCCGCCGTAAGCGGCCGCGAGCAGCACCAGCGTCCGGACGAGGCGCGGGAAGTCGACGCCTCCGGCCCGGGCCATCGCGTCCACCGCGCGGCCGATCAGCAGCGGGCCGGCCAGCGCGAACCCGGAGCCGGCGGTCGCGATCAGGAACACGACGACGAGCTTCCAGCGTTCCTTGCCGCACACCGCCCAGAGGCGCTTCAGCGAGCCCCACAGGTCGCGCGGCTTCGCGCCGGGCAGGAACCGCTCCTGCGCGCGGATGCCGACGGGCGGGGCGCTCGGCGCGGAGTTCGGCGCGGCCATCAGACGACCTCCTGGCCGGCCACGTCGAGGCCGACCTGCGAGCGGTAGAAGTCCCGGTAGATCGGGCAGGTACGGAGCAGCGCGCGGTGGTCCCCCTGCGCGACGAGGCGCCCCTCGTCGAGGACGAGGATCGTGTCGGCCTCCATGACCGTATGGATGCGCTGGGCCACGACGACCACCGTCGTGCCGGCGCACGCGGTGCGGAGGGCTTCGCGCAGGCGGCGTTCGGTCTCCATGTCGACGGCGCTCGTGCTGTCGTCGAGGAGCAGCACGTCGGGCTTCCGGAGCAATGCGCGGGCGATGCTCAGGCGCTGCTTCTGGCCGCCCGAGAGATTGACGCCGCCCTGGCCGATGCGGGTCGACAGGCCCTCCGGCATGCGCGCGACGAAGTCGGCGGCCTGCGCGACCGCGAGCGCATGCGCGATCTCCTCGTCCGTCGCGTGCTCGTCGCCCCACATCAGGTTCTCCTTGAGCGTCCCGGTGAACAGCGTCGACTGCTGCGGCACGATCGCCACCCGCCGGCGGAGCTCGTCCTGCGCGAAGTCCCGCACGTCCTGGCCGTCGATGCGCACCGACCCCTCCGTCGCGTCCGAGAAGCGCTGCAGCAACTGGACGAGGGTCGACTTGCCCGAGCCGGTCGCCCCGATCACGGCCGCCGTCTGGCCCGGCTCCACGCGGAAGTCGAGGCCGGACAGCGTCGGGGCGGACTGCCCTTCGAACGTGAACGACACGCCCCGCATCTCGACCGCGCCGGTCCGTTCGGGCGAGCGGGGCGCTTCCGGGTCCTTCATGGGCTCGGTCGTCGCGAAGACCTCGCCGATGCGGCCCAGCGAGGTGCGCGCCCGCGCCATGGCGTTGAAGATCATGGACAGCATGGTCATGGCCTGCAGGATCTGCTGGAAGTAGGTCACGAAGGCCATCACGTCGCCGACCTTCGTCGCGCCGGACCCGACGCGCACGCCGCCCAGCCAGAGCAGGAGCAGGATGCTGCCGTTCATCACGAGCAGCGTCAGGGGCTGGATCGAGGCGAGCGAACGCGCCGCCTTGACGCCGATCCCGGTCAGGTCCTGGTTCGCCCGGTCGAAGCGCTCCGCCTCGTAATCGGTCCGGTGGAAGACCTTGACGACGCGCACGCCCGCGAGGTACTCGCGCATCACGCCGTTGACGCGGTCGAGCGCCGCCTGCACCTTCTGGAACAGCGGCAGGCCCCTGCGGATGCGGAACACGAGCAGCACGCCCAGGACGGGCAGCGCGCCGAGCAGGACCAGGGCCATGGAGGCGTTGAGCGAGAAGGCCATGATCAGGCCGCCGACGATCATCATCGGGGCGCGCATGAAGATGCGGGTGATCAGGAACGACAGGTTCTGCACCTGCATCACGTCGTTGGTGATGCGCGTAATCGTCGTCGCGGTGCCGAAACGACGCAGCGTGGCGAGCGACAGCGTCTGCGTCTTGCGGAACAGGTCGGCGCGCAGTTCGGTTCCGAGGTCCTGGGAGGCGCGGGTCGAAAGGAGGTTGCGGAAGGTGCCGAGGACCGAGCCGGAGAGGGCGATCGCGAGCATCCAGCCGCCGGTGCGCAGCATGAACGGCGTGTCGTTCCCGAGGATGCCGATGTTCACGATCGAGGCCATCAGCGTCGGCAGGCTCAGGTCCACGAGGACCTCGCCGAGCAGGCAGGCCCACGCGGGGATGGCCCGCTTCAGGTACCGGGGCATGTACTTCTTCAGCCAGCCCATGGGCGGCTCACGCGACCGGCTTCGACGTCATCCGATCAGGCCGGCGATCGCGGTGCCGATCAGCGTCGACTTGTCCGCCTGCACGAAGTCGCAGTAGATGCCGAGCCGGTCGTTGAAGAAGGTCTTCACGTAGTGGTCGAGCTTGCCGCGGAACAGCTTGGACTTGTAGAAGGTCGTGCCCTCCGCGGAGATGCAGACCGGCAGGCAGGGGTCGGTGCCGCGCCCGGTGTGGACGATCGCGGCGGCGAGGTTGACGGCGACGAGGCGGGCCGCGCGCTCGAACTGGGCGTCGACGAGGTGGTAGAGGACCTGGCGGTCGGACTTCTCCTCCGCGGAGTCGCCGCCGCCGATGCAGCCGGCGAGGACGTTGCGCGCGTCGAAGGGGTAGAAGCAGAAGAGGTCGATCTCGCGGGAGGAGAGGGAGGACAGGGCCGCGAAGGCGCGCGCCGCGCGGGGCGAGAACAGGCCGTCCTTCGAGGCCGCGGCGACCGTGCGCAGCAGGAGGCCGCCCTGGTAGGCGCCCGAAATCATCTTCTCGAACGTGTGGACGCCGGGGTCGGACAGCGTCGCGTCGAGCTCCTTGTCGATCGGGCTCTGCGGGTAGCCGGTGTAGCCGCCGGACTCCATGTTGACCAGCGTCGTGCCGGGCCTGCCGCGCAGGGTCGGAGACTTCACGATGCGCGCGTTGTCCTCGGCGTAGGCGGAATTGGTGCCGGTGCCGAGGATGTAGCCGATCGTGCCGTCGAAGCGGCGGTCGGGGAAGGCCGCCTTGCCGCCGAGCAGCGTCGCGACGGTGTCGTTGAGGATCACGACGGATTTCTCGCCCTTGGCTCCGAGGTCGGCCAGCGCCTTGCGGAGATTCGCACCGACGAGCTTGCCGACCGCGCCGCGCACGAGCACTTCCTTGTTGAACTGGATCAGCACGCCGTCCTTGTCGGGCTGCATCTCGACGGGGAACGAGAAGCAGAAGCCGATCCGGTCGCTCCGGTCCGCGAGGGGGAGCACGTAGGAGGCCATCGTGCGGTAGAAGTCGTCGCAGTCGAGTTCGCCCTGAGTGCCGGGCATCGGGTGGACCTTCAGGTCTTCGACCACCGGGGCGCGCTTCTCGTCGAAGATCACGAGGGCCACGCGGAAATTCGTACCGCCGGCGTCGATCACGATCACGGGCCGGCCCACCGGGATCTCCCCGTCCGGGCTGACG
This sequence comes from uncultured Eubacteriales bacterium, assembly GCA_903835065.1. Lineage (GTDB taxonomy): Bacteria > Bacillota > Clostridia > Saccharofermentanales > UBA5734 > CAILLO01. Next base: position 53,920 of record CAILLO010000008.1, on the reverse strand, counting down.
TAGGTCGTGATCATCTTGAGCGAGGCGTGGCCGGACAGGCCTTCCTCCATCTCGCGGACGAAGGTCCGGAGCTCGCGGTCGAGGTCGACGGACTCGGGAGCCATGCCGTGCGCGGCGAGGAAGCGGGCGGTCTTCTGCTTGAGGTCGTCCATGGGGAAACTCCTTTCAGGTTCTGGCGGTGCGGCCGGGCAGGAAGGTGGCCGCGGCCAGGAGGGCGATGCAGACGGCGGAGCCGACGAAGAGGATCTCGTAGGTCAGGCCGGGCAGCGCGGAGCGCAGGGCGCCGGACAGCACGGGGCCGAGGGCGTTGCCGCCGACGAGGAAGGCCATCGCGACCGACATCGTCGTCGTCATGGAGGCGCCGGGCACCACCGCGGTCAGGTCGACGAGCAGGCAGCTGACGGAGAACGAGCCGCACAGGCCGAGCAGAAGTGCGCCGGCGAGGAAGGCCGCGTAGGCCGGGACCAGGGCCGCCACGGCGAGGCCTGCGGCGCCGAGCAGGAAGGCCATCCCGGTCACGTGGCGGCCGATCCTGCGGTGGATCGGGCTGAAGGCGATGCCGCCGACGATGCCGCCGGCCGTGAAGAAGGCCATGGCGGTCCCCGCGAGGGCGGAGCCGGCGAAGCCGCGCTGGTCGAGCAGGAAGGCGACGCTGGGCGGGAAGACCCAGATCAGGGCCTGGCTCGCGACGATCGTCAGGTAGATCCTCCAGGCCGCCGGGGTGAGGTGCCCGGACTTCTCTTCCGCGTGCGCGGTGGGCGGGAGGTGCGGGAGGCCGAAGAAGGCGATCAGGAGGAACGGGAGGCCGAGCAGCGCGGTCCAGGAGTTCGCGCGCCAGCCGAGGACGCCCACGAGGCCGCCGACGAGGGAGAACAGGACGCCGCCGCTGTTGAGCGCCGTGCCCTGCAGGCCGTAGAGCTGGTTCCGCTCCGGGCCCTCGAAGTTGTCGGCGATCAGGCTCAGGGTGTAGGGGATCAGCAGCCCCGCGCCGACGCCGGACAGGGCGCGCAGCGCGACGACGGCCGTGAAGGACGGCGCGAAGGCGGTCGCCGAGCCCGCGAAGGTCAGCAGCGCGAGGCCCGTCATGAGGACCGGCTTCCCCGGGAGCCGCCGGCTCAGGAATCCGCAGAGCAGCATCGTCGGCACGGCGACGATCGACGGGATCGAGATCAGCTGCGCGGCGAGCGACGCGTCGACGGCGAACGTCCGCCGCAGGTCCGCGAGCACCGGCGAGAGGGCCATGAGGGGCTGGAAGACGGAAAGGAGAAGCACGACGGCCTTGAACGATTTCGATTTCAGACCGGGCACCCCCCTCCCTGGAAAGACATGTCATGGTTTTCAGAAACCCTTGCGGGTTTTCATATCGTACCATACGGGAACGCCCGATTCCATAGCGTTTCCGGACGGATTCGCGAACGAAACTGCACGAGAATCGGGGGACGAAGAGGCGGGGGCCTGGGTCGTGCCTAATGGCGGACCGCGAGGCGCATCGAGTCGTCGATCAGGGCGAGGAGGGCGTCGTAGTAGGCTTCCAGGCCGCGGAGATCGTCGCTCTCCTCGCGCGCCTTCAGGTCGTCGAGCATCCCGCGGATCGTGCGCTCGTCGCGCAGCTTCGCGAGGTTCACGCGGCGCCCCTCGAGCAGCAGGCGGATGCACTCCGCGACCTCCCCGTCCCACTCGATCAGCTCGGCGTAGAGTTCGTCGAGGCAATCCCGCGTGGAACAGGGGAACTTCACGCAGAGGAAGTCCTGCCAACGGAGCCGCATGCGGTCGATATCGCGTCCGGAGAGAGCCCAGTCGCCCACCACTCGCGTCACCTCCTCAAGGAGATGCCATTCACGCTGGTCACTGCGACCATTATATCATTCGGCCGCGGGCGTCAAGACCTCTGCCGGCGTGTGGAAGGAACCCCGGCGCAGGGCGCGCAGGACGAGGAGGACGAGCGCCAGGTCGAAGAGGAGGAGACCGAGGGAGAGAGCTACGGATCGGGCGAGTTCCAGATACCGTCCGTAATACCAGGTGTACGACATCAGTCGGTAGATCTCCATCGTCCGGAGCGCCATGGCGATCATCCAGCCCTGCAGCGCTGCCGAAGCGACGAGGATCGGGAGCAGTACCGCGGACCAGTTGGCGCTGAATCGTCCGGAGAAAGCCAAGAAGAGTCCGGTGGCGACGAGAAGGCCGAGCGCGGCCTGGAGCGCGTCGCTCGGAAACCCGTGCGTGAAGGGGAGATTGAACCAGACGGCGGAACGCGGCTGCCCGGGCAGGGCGAGTACGACGCGGTCGATTTCGGCCAGGGCGAGGGCGGCGCAGGCGATCGCAGAACCGACGAGACGGACGCGTCGCCGGGCCAGCAGGACGAATCCGATGCCGACCATGCCGCCGAGTTGGAGCAGCGTCGAAGCCGCGTACCGCACGATGCCGGGAAGTTTCACCGATAGGGTCGCGATGCGGCTGTCCGTCAGGTCGAAGTATCCCGTGCTCGACGTGGAAGTCAGGAGCTGGACGAGGTAGTGGACCCGGAGGATCGCAGCGACGGCGACGGCGAGCGATAGGAGCGCAAGAAGCGCGATATCGAGGGCTGAGCGACGACTTTCCATGGGAACCTCCCGTGGGATCTCCACGGGTACAGACTATCGGTATCGTCTGATCTTGTCAATGGACGGCTCGCATCGTCCAGACGCCGCGGACCAGCATCTCGCGGGCGGCTCGGACGCGCGATGACCCGCAGACGCACCTCCCCTATTCGCCGGGGATGATCATGTCGGTGGTCTGCTTGCCGGGCGGGATGATCGGATAGACGTTCTCGTTGCCGTCGAGGATGCAGTGCACGAGGTATGGTCCGGCGGTCGACAGGGCCTTTTCGAACTGGACCGCGAGCTCCGCGGGGTTCTCGGCGCGCCCGGCGGCGATGCCGTAGGCGGACGCGATCATGACGAAGTCGGGGTTGTTCATGAGCAGCGACTCGCTGTAGCGCTGGCTGTAGAAGAGCTCCTGCCACTGGCGGACCATGCCGAGGCAGGCGTTGTCCATGACGATCATCTTGACATTGAGGTTCAGGTCCTGGATCACGCCGAGCTCCTGCATGGTCATCTGGAATCCGCCGTCGCCGACGAACAGGAGGACGAGGGCGTCGGGGCAGGCCACCGCCGCGCCGAGCGCCGCGGGCAGGCCGAAGCCCATCGTGCCCAGCCCGCCGGAGGTGATCCAGTGGCGCGGCGTGTGCACGGGGAAGTGCTGGGCGGTGAACATCTGGTGCTGGCCGACGTCGGTGACGACGATCGGGTCCTGCCGGGCCGTGAGGTCGGCCATCGTCTTGATGACGTACTTGGGGGACAGCTTGCCGGCGCCGTCGCGGTCCCAGCCCTCGCCGCGCGGCTGCGCGTCGGAGCGGTTCTCGGCCATGATCGCGAGCCTCTTCCGGTACTTCGTGGTCAGGGCGGCGAGCTCCTGGTTCCAGGCGCTCCAGCCGGGCTTGAACCCCGACTCGACCATGGCGGCGAGCAGGCCCGTGAAGAAATCGGCCGCGTCGTCCTCGATGCGGATGTCGACCTTGACGTTCTTGCCGATTTCGGCCGGGTCGATGTCGACGTGGATGACGAAGCGCTGCTTGGCGTTGAAGTGGACCGGGTCGCCGGTGATGCGGTCGCTGAAGCGGGTGCCGACCGCGAGCAGCACGTCGCACTTGCCGAGGGCGATGTTGGCCTGCGGGATGCCGTGCATGCCGACCATGCCGAGGCAGGACGGCTCGTCCTCGGAGATCGTGCCCTTGCCCATCAGCGTGGTGATCACGGGCAGCGAGGCGTACGAGACGAGCTTCTTCAGCAGTGCGGACGCGCCGGGCGAGTGGACGATGCCGCCGCCCGCCATGAGCACCGGGCGTTGCGCCCTGGACAGCGCGGCGAGCACGTCCTGCATGGACGCGGCGGAGCGGTTGGGCGCCGGACGGTGGCGGACGAGCTCGGCCCGGGACTTCGCCTCGGACCCCTCGTGCACGGTGGCGGCGAGGACGTCCTTGGGCACGCAGACGAGCACGGGACCGGGGCGGCCCTCGGTCGTCAGGCTCCAGGCCTCCTCGAGGACGGTCTGGAGGTCGTCGGCGCTCTTCACGAGGTAGTTGTTCTTGGTGATGGGCAGCGTGATGCCCGTGATGTCGGCCTCCTGGAAGGCGTCGGTGCCGATCGCGGTCGTGCTGGCGTTGCCGGCGATGGCGAGGACGGGCACGGAGTCGAGGTTCGCGTCGGCGAGCCCCGTCACGAGGTTGGTCGCACCCGGGCCGGACGTCGCGATGCAGACGCCCACCTTGCCCGTCGCCTTGGCGTAGCCCTCCGCGGCGTGCGCGGCGCCCTGCTCGTGGCGGGTCAGGATGTGCGGGAACTCGGCCTTGTGGATCTCGTCGTACAGGACCAGCACCGAGCCGCCCGGATAGCCGAAGACGTGCTCGACGCCCTTCGACTTGAGGAATTCGAGGATCTTCTGGGCACCGTTCATGGTCAGGACTCCTTTCGGGGCTGCCGCAGCACCGCGCCGTCCGCGGCCGAGCCCACCTGCGCCGCGTAGCGGGCCAGCACGCCCTTGAGGCGTCGGTCCGGAAGGCGGGCGGGGGTGCGAGCGGCGAGCGCTTCGGCGGACACGAGCAGGTCGATGCGGCGCGCGGGGATGTCGATGCGGATGCGGTCGCCCTCCTGGACGTAGGCCAACGGGCCGCACTCGGCGGCCTCCGGGGCGGCGTGGCCGACCGCGGCGCCGCGGGTGGCGCCGGAGAAGCGGCCGTCCGTGACGAGCGCGACGGACTTGTCGAGACCCATGCCGGCCAGCGCGCTGGTGGGGGTCAGCATCTCGCGCATGCCGGGACCGCCGCGCGGGCCTTCGAACCGGATGACGACGACGTCGCCGGACAGGATCCGCTCGGCGAAGATCGCCTCGGACGCCTGCTCCTCGGAGTCGAACACGCGGGCGGGGCCTTCGTGGACCATCATCTCGGGCAGCACGGCGCCCTTCTTGACGACCGCGCCGTCCGGCGCGAGCGTGCCGGTCAGGACCGCGAGGCCGCCGTCGACGCCCACGGGCTTCGTGTGGCTGCGGATGACCTTGCCGTCGGCGCCCAGGGACTTCGCGATGCGCGCTCCGATGCCGCCGTCGACGGACTTCGCGGACAGGACGACGAGGCCCGCCTTGGCGAGCTCCGCGAGGACGGCCGTGATGCCGCCCACCGCATCGAGGTCCTCGATGAAGTCGGGGCCGGCCGGGTTGAGCTTGCACAACTGGGGCGTCGTGTCGCTGAGCCGGCCGATCAGGGGCAGGTCGACGCGGACTTCCGCCTCGCGGGCGATCGCGAGCATGTGCAGCACGCTGTTCGTCGAGCCGCCGAGGGCCATGTCGACGCGCAGCGCGTTCGTGAAGGCGTCCGCCGTCATGATCTTCCGGGCGGTGAGGCCCTCGGCGACGAGGTCCATGATCTTCATGCCGGCCTGGCGGGCGAGCCGCTTGCGGGCGGCGAACACGGCCGGGACCGTGCCGTTGCCGGGCAGGCCCATTCCGAGCGCCTCGGTCAGGCAGTTCATCGTGTTCGCGGTGTACATGCCGGAGCAGCTGCCGCACGTCGGGCAGGCGGACATCTCCATGGCGGTCAGCTCTTCGTCGCTCATGCACCCGGCGGCGTTGGCCCCGACGGCCTCGAACAGGTCGGACAGCCCGATGCGGCGCTTCTCACCCGCCGTGTTGCGCGCGGTGCCGGCGAGCATCGGCCCGCCGCTGACGAACACGGACGGCAGGTCCATGCGCGCGGCCGCCATGAGCAGGCCCGGCACCACCTTGTCGCAGCTCGGCAGGAAGACGACGCCGTCGAACTGGTGCGCCGTCAGCATGATCTCGGCCGAGTCGGCGATGCTTTCTCGGCTGACGAGCGAGTACTTCATGCCCTCGTGGTTCATCGCGAGCCCGTCGCACACGGCGATGGCGGGGAACTCGAAGGGCACGCCGCCCGCCATGCGGATCCCCTCCTTGACGGCGTCCGTCAGGCTGCGCAAGTGCACGTGGCCCGGGACGATCTCGTTGAAGGAGTTGACGACGCCGATGAACGGCCGGTCCATCTCCTCGGGCGTGAGGCCGAGCGCGTAGAGAAGCGAGCGGTGCGAGGCGCGGCGCGCGCCCTTCTTGATCCTGTCGCTCCGGGTTGCGTTCTCTGCCATGGGGGGTCCCTCCTTTGGTTCAGGCCAGGTGCTGGACGACGAGGCGGCCCATCGCGCGGGTGCCGATCGGAGCGGCCGCGTCGCCCGCGAGCCGGATGTCGGCCGTGCGGGCGCCGGACGAAAGGACGGCCGTGACGGCCCGCTCGATCGCGTCGGCCTCCTCGTCAAGGCCGAAGGACAGGCGCAGCATCATCGCGGTCGACAGGATCGTGGCGAGCGGGTTGGCCTTGTCCTGGCCCGCGATGTCGGGCGCGGAGCCGTGGACGGGCTCGTACATGCCGGGCTTGCCCGGGTCGCCGAGCGAGGCGGACGGCAGCATGCCGATCGAGCCGGTGATCTGCCCGGCCTCGTCCGACAGGATATCGCCGAACATGTTGGTGGTCACGCACACGTCGAAGTCCGACGGGCGACGGATCAGCTGCATCGAGGCGTTGTCGACGTACATGTGGTCGAGCGCGACGTCGGGGTACTCGGCCGCGACGCGCACGACGACCTCGCGCCAGACGCGCGAGCTCTCGAGGACGTTGGCCTTGTCGACGCTCGTGAGCTTCCTGCGGCGCTTGCGGGCCAGCTCGAAGCCGACGCGCGCGATGCGCTCGATCTCGCCGACGCCGTAGGCCTCCGTGTCGTAGCCCTCGAGGCCGTACTTCCCCTGGCGTCTGCCGCGCTCGCCGAAGTACATGCCGCCGGTCAGCTCGCGGACGAACACGACGTCGATGCCCAGCGCCGCGATATCCGCGCGCAGCGGGCAGGCGGCGGCGAGCGCCGGATGCAGCGTCGCGGGGCGCAGGTTCGCATAGAGGCCGAGCCCGCTGCGCAGGCCCAGCAGGGCGCGTTCGGGGCGCAGGTTCCCGGGCAGGACGTCCCATTTCCAGCCGCCGACGGCGCCGAGCAGCACCGCGTCGCTCTCCTGGCAGGTCTTCAGCGTCGCCGCGGGCAGCGGCTCGCCGGTCGCGTCGAGGGCGCAACCGCCCGCGAGGACCGACTCGTAGCGGAAGGAGTGGCCGTGCCTCCGGCCGACCGCGTCGAGCACGAGGCAGGCCTCGCCCACGACCTCGGGGCCGATGCCGTCGCCGGGAATCAGCGCGATGCGGAACTCAGCCATGCGAGCCGGCCCCCTTGCTGCGGATGTAGCCGACGAGCCCGTCGGCTTCCATGATCTTGCGGATGAAGGGCGGGAACGGCAGCGCCTGGAACGTCTTCCCCGTGGTCCGGTCGACGATCGCGCCGGTCTCGAAGTCGACCTCGACCGTGTCCCCGTCCGCGACGGCGGCGGCCGCCTCGGCGCACTCGAGGATCGGGAGGCCCATGTTGATCGCGTTGCGGTAGAAGATGCGCGCGAAGGTCGGGGCGATCACGCAGGAGATGCCTGCGGCCTTGATGGCCATCGGGGCGTGCTCGCGGGAGGATCCGCAGCCGAAGTTGGTGCCCGCGACCATGATGTCGCCGGGCGCGACGCGCTGCACGAAGGTGGGGTCGAGGTCGATCATGCAGTACTTCGCCAGCTGCGAGGCCTCGGACAGGTTGAGGTAGCGCGCGGGGATGATGACGTCGGTGTCGACGTTGTCGCCGTACTTGAAGACCTTGCCGGTGGCTTTCATGTGCTTACGCCTCCCCCTCTGCGCCGATCTCGTCGGGACCCGCGATGTGCCCCGCCACGGCGCTCGCCGCGGCGACGGGCACGCCCGCCAGGTAGACTTCGGATTTCACGTGGCCCATGCGGCCGACGAAGTTTCGGTTCGTGGTGGACACGCAGCGCTCGCCCGAGGCGAGGATGCCCATGTGGCCGCCGAGGCAGGGCCCGCAGGTGGGGGCGCTGAACACGGCCCCGGCCTCGACGAGGTCCTCGGCGATTCCTTCGCGGACGCACTGCAGGTAGACCTTCTGGGAGCCCGGGATGACGATGCAGCGCACGCCCTTGGCGACCTTGCGCCCCTTGAGGATGCTGCGCGCCACGCGCATGTCGCTGATGCGGCCGTTGGTGCAGGAGCCGATCACGACCTGGTCGATCGCGATCTCGGGGAACGTGCCGAGCGCCTTCGCGTTCGACGGGAGGTGCGGGAACGAGAGGATCAGCGGCACCTTGGAGAGGTCGATCGTGTGCGTCTCCTCGTACTCGGCGTCGTCGTCGGCCCGGGTGATGCGGAAATTGCCCGCGGTCAGGCGTTTCGGGGCGTACTTCTCGAGGTAGGCGAGCGTCTTCTCGTCGACCGGGAAGATGCCGTTCTTGCCGCCGGCCTCGATGGCCATGTTCGCCATCGTGAGGCGTTCCTCCATCGACAGCTCCGCGACGCCGGGGCCCGTGAACTCCATCGACTTGTACAGGGCGCCGTCGACGCCGATCTTCCCGATGATGTAGAGGATCACGTCCTTGCCGGTCACCCAGCGGGACGGCTTGCCGACCAGCTCGAAGCGGATCGCGGAGGGGACGCGGAACCACGCGGTGCCCGTCGCCATGCCGCAGGCCATGTCCGTGCTGCCCACGCCGGTCGCGAACGCGCCGAGCGCGCCGTACGTGCAGGTGTGCGAGTCGGCGCCGATGATCACGTCGCCGGGGGCCACGAGGCCGTTCTCCGGGAGGACGACGTGCTCGATCCCCATCTCCATCTCGCCCTGCTCGTAGTAGTTGACCAGCCCCTGCGCGCGGGAGAACAGGCGGATCTTCTTGGCCTGCTCGGCCGACTGGATGTCCTTGTTCGGCGTGAAGTGGTCGGGGACGATCACGACCTTCTCCTTGTCGAACACCTTCTGGACGCCGGTCGCGGCGAAGACGTCCAGCGCGGGGGGCGTGGTGATGTCGTTGCCGAGCACCAGGTCGAGGGACGCCTCGATCAGCTGTCCGGGCACGACCTTGTCCAGGCCGGCGTGCCGGGCGAGGATCTTCTGGGTCATCGTCATGGCCATGTTCACTTCTCCTTCGGTTGCTTGAGGGCGGTCTTCATGAGGCGGTATTCCAGGGAGTCGACGAGGGCCTGCCAGGACGCCTCGAGGATGTCGGTCGAGACGCCCACGGTGGTCCACACGTCGTCCCCGTCGGTGCTCTCGATCAGGACGCGGACCTTGGAGGCGGTGGCGGCGGTGTCGAGCACGCGGACCTTGTAGTCGGTGAGGCGGACGTCCGCGACGTGGGGGTAGAAGACGTGGAGCGCCTTGCGCAGCGCGCGGTCCATCGCGTGGACCGGGCCGTCGCCCTCGCCGGCGGTGACCTCGTTCTCGGCACCGACGTGGATCTTGATGAAGGCGGAGGCCGAGTATGCGCCGACGTGCGGCTGCTCGCCGGTGATCCTCATCTTCTCGAGGCGGAAGAAGGGCTGGTAGAGCCCGAGTTCCTTGCAGACGAGCAGGGTCTGGGACGCCTCGGCGCCCTCGAAGGAATAGCCCTCGTGCTCGAGCTTCTTGAACTTCTCGAGCAGGGCGGACACCTCGGGCGCGTCCTTGGCGACGTCGGGGCGCAGACGCCGCACGAGGGCCAGCACGGAGCTGCGGCCGGCGATCTCGGAGAGCAGGAAGCGGCGCGAGTTGCCGACGGCGTCGGGCGGGACGTGCTCGTAGGTCGTCGGGTTCTTGTTCACCGCGTCGACGTGCATCCCCGCCTTGTGCGAGAACGCCGAAACGCCCACGTACGGCTCGTTGCCGGGCAGCGCGAGGTTCGCCGTCTCCGCGAGGCTGCGCGCCGCGTGCGTCAGCAGGGCGATGCGGTCGGCGGGGAGGCATTCGATGCCGTACTTGAGCTGGAGATCCGCGATGATCGTGGTGAGGTTCGCGTTGCCGCAGCGCTCGCCGATGCCGATCAGCGTGCCCTGCACGTGCGTCGCCCCGGCGCGGACGGCGGCCAGGGAGTTCGCGACGGCGACGCCGGCGTCGTTGTGGCAGTGGATGCCGACGCGGACGTCGGGGTGGTCCTTCGCGAGGCAGGCGACCGCGGTCTGGACGCCTGCGGTCACCTCTTCGGGCATCGACCCGCCGTTGGTGTCGCACAGGACGACCGTCGCGGCGCCGCTGTCGGCCGCCGCGACGAGGCATTCGAGCGCGTAGGCGGGCTCGGTGCGGTAGCCGTCGAAGAAGTGCTCGGCGTCGTAGATCACGGTGCGGCCGTTCGCGCGCAGGTATTCCACCGTGTCGCGCAGCATGCGGAGGTTCTCCTCGCAGGTCGCCCCGAGGATCTCGGAGATCTCCGCCGGGCGGACCTTGCCGAACACGACGACCGTGTCCGTGCCCGCCTCGAGCAGCGCCGCCAGTCCCGCGTCCTCCTCCGGCTTCACGCCCTTGCGGCGCGTGCTGCCGAAGGCGGCGAGGCGCGTGTTCCCCAGGGCGGGCGCCGCCTGGTGGAACGCCTCGAAGAACGCGCGGTCCTTCGGATTCGACCCGGGGTTGCCCGCCTCGATCACGTCGACGCCCAGCGCCTGCAGGGTGTCGACGATGCGCAGCTTGTCGTTGACCGAGAACGAGACGCCCTCGGCCTGTGCGCCGTCGCGCAGGGTCGTGTCGAGGATCTCGACCTTCATGCGCGTCACTCCTTCGTTTCGAGCATGTGGTTGATTGCATTGACGTAGGCCTTGGCGGTGGCCTCGAGCACGTCGGTGCTGATGCCGCGGCCGTTGAAGATCCCGGCGTCGCGGCGGATCTTGACGGTCGCCTCGCCCTGGGCGTCGGTCGCCTCGGTCACGGCGCGCAAGGTGTAGTCGGTCAGCGTGAACTTGACGCCCACGATGCGGTTGATCGCGGTGAACATCGCGTCGACCGGACCGTCGCCGGTCGCGACCTGCTCGACGGGCACGCCCTCGCGCAGCAGCCGGACCGTCGCGGTCGCGGTGATCGTGTTGCCGCTGTTGATCACGAAGCGCTCGAGCTTGTAGAGGCCCGGCTTGTCCTCGGCGACGCCGACGCCCATGAGCGCCTCGATGTCGCGGTCGGTCACGGTGCGCTTGCGGTCGGCGAGCTCCTTGAATCGGGCGAACAGGACGTCCAGTTCCTCGCGGGTCGTCTGGAAGCCCATGTCCTGGATGCGCTGCTCGAAGGCGTGGCGGCCGGAGTGCTTGCCGAGGACCATGTTCTTGCGCGGCACGCCGATCGACTCGGGGCTCATGATCTCGTAGGTCAGGGCGTTGGCCATCACGCCGTGCTGGTGGATGCCGGCCTCGTGCGCGAACGCGTTCTGCCCGACGACGGCCTTGTTGATCTGGACCGGGGCGCCGGTCACGGCCGACACGAGGCGGCTCGTGCGGTAGATCCTGCGGGTGTCGAGGTTCGTGTCGCACCCGAAGTATTCGGTGCGCGTCTTCAGGGCCATCGCGACTTCCTCGAGCGACGCGTTGCCGGCTCTCTCGCCGAGCCCGTTGATCGTGCACTCGATCTGCGAGGCGCCCGCGCGCACGGCGGCGAGCGAGTTCGCGACGGCGAGGCCGAGGTCGTTGTGGCAGTGGACGGAGACGACGGCCTTCTCGATGCCGGGCGTGTTCTTCATCACGTACGCGACCATCGCGCCGAACTCCTCCGGCGAGGCGTAGCCGACGGTGTCGGGGATGTTGATCGTCGCGGCTCCGGCGGCGAGCACCGCCCCGTACACCTTGCAAAGGAAATCCCAGTCGCTGCGGCTGGCGTCCTCGGCGGAGAACTCGACCTCGGGGGCGAGGGACGCGGCCAGCGCGACCATCTCGCGGGCGCGCTCGAAGACCTGGTCGGCCGTCATCTTGAGTTTGTATTCCATGTGGATCGGAGAAGTCGCGAGGAAGACGTGGATCACGGGCGCCTGCGCCCCACGCAGGGCTTCCCAGGCGCGCTGGATGTCGGCGGGGACGGCGCGCGCGAGGCTCGCGATGCGCACGTCGCGCACCTGCTTCGCGATCTGCCGGACCGACTCGAAGTCCCCGGGGGAGGCGATCGCGAACCCGGCCTCGATCGTGTCGACGCGCAGGGCTTCCAGGGCCAGGGCCACCTCCAGCTTCTCCTGGTGGTTCATGCTGCAGCCGGGCGCCTGTTCGCCGTCGCGCAGGGTGGTGTCGAAGATCCGGATGATCCGCTTGTCGTCCTTGGTCATGGCTTCCTTCCCCTTTCCCGCCGCCGTGCGCGCACATGGCACGCCGAGGGCATCTTCCGTGTTCCCCATATGCTACTCCGGAGCTCGCGGTCGGGCAAGGTCGGCGCGGCAAGAGAACGGAACGAAAAATGACGGAATCGCGCGGTTTTGCGCGCATGGTGCGGATTCGTTCAGCAGTGGACTTCCGGAACGATCGGGAAGTCCTCGAGCACCTTCAGGAAGAGGTCGACGGCCGCCGGGTCGAAGTGGCGCCCGGACTCCTCGCGCAGCTTCGCGAGGACATCGGTCTCGTTCCACCCTTTCCGGTAAGGCCGGTCGGAGCGGAGCGCGTCCCAGACGTCGACGACGGCGAACAGGCGGGCCGCGAGCGGGATCTCCATGCCCTTAAGGCCGCGCGGGTAGCCGGTCCCGTCCCACCGTTCGTGGTGGCAGAAGGGGATCTCGAGCGCGGGCTTCAGGTAGGCCACCGTCGACAGCAGGTCGTAGGCGCACTGGGGGTGGCACCGGATGGTGCGGAGCTCGTCCTCGTCCAGCGGTCCGGCCTTGAGCAGGATCGAATCGGGCACGCCGAGCTTGCCGATGTCGTGCAGCAGGGCGCCGTGCCGGACGTGCACGAGCTGCTCCTTCGGGATCCCGGCCGCGAGGGCCAGGCGAACGGTCAGTTCGGTGGCCCGGCGGGTGTGTCCCTCGGTCTCCTGGTCCCGGAGCTCCATCGCGCGGGACCACCCTTCGATCGTCTCCTCGTAGGCCTCGGCCAGTTCGGAGTTGGATTTCTGCAGGCCCGTGAACAACTGGGCGTAGTCGATGGCGAGGGCGGCCTGCCCGGCGAGCGTCTCGAGGAAGTCCACCCAGTCCGCGTCGGGGTCGAGGGCGGATCGGTGGTAGACCTCGAGCACGCCCTTCACCTGGCCCTTCGCGATCAGCGGGGCGCCGAAATAGGCGACGAACCCCTCTCCCGGCAGCATCGCCCGGTACTGGGGGCCCGGGTCCGCGTCCCGGAAGCTGGCGATGTGATGGATTCTCCGGTCGTGCGCGACCTTGCCGGCCAGGCCGTCGCCCGGCAGGAGCTTCAGGGACTGGACGGCGCGGGAATGGAAGCCCCGGCCTGCCACATAGGAGAGCATCGGCCCGTCGGGCCCGGCGAGGAGGATGGCGGCCGCGTCGGCGTGCAGCTGCGTGACGACCTGGTCGAGCAGGAGGTTCAGGGTCTGTTTCACCTCGAAGTTGGAGGCGATCATCATGTCGATCGCGTGGAGGGCGCGCAGCCGCTGCAGCTGGAGCTGGGTCCGCTGCTCCGACTCGACGCGCTCCATGATGTCGCGGGCGCTGGAGAAGAGGCAGGGTCTGCCGTCGAGTTCGACCCGGCGGAAGACGACCTCCTCGCGGATCCGGGAGCCGTCCTTGCGGACGGACACGAGCTCGACGGGGCGCCCGGTGGCGACCGCGTCCTGGATCAGGCCCTCCGCCAGGCCTTTCATGTCGTCCGGGGCCATGTCCTTGCCGGACATCCGACGGAGTTCCTCGGCCGAATACCCGTACCGCTCCGAGGCGATCCGGTTCAGCATGAGGATCCGACCGTCGAGGTCCGTGACGAACATGGCGTCGGGGGACGCATCGAACAACGTACTGAGCCGGTCCTCGCTCTCGCGCAGGGCCTTCTCGGCCGCGAAGCGTTCGGTCCAGTCCTGGTTCGTGCCACGGCGTCCGGCCTGCACCCCGCCGTCCACCAGGATCGGAGCGCAGGTGTGGCGGATCCACCGCACGACGCCGTCCTTGCGGACGATGCGGAAGTCGATGCCGTCGCAGATTTCGTCCGCGTAGCGGTCGAGGTGCTCGAGGAAGCCGGCCAGGTCGTCCGGGTGGACGATCCGCTCCAGCAGTCCGGGATCCTCCAGGAACTCGGCCGGGCCATAACCGGTCAGTTTCTCCACGGAAGGAGAGCAGTAACGGAAACTGCGGTCCGGAGCCCTCCAGTAGATCCAGTCCTCGGTGCTCTCCGTCACGAGGCGGTACATTTCCTCGGAGGCGTTCCGGAGCTGCTCCTCCCGTCTGCGCTCGGCCTCGGTCTCCATCGCGTCGAGCGCGAAGGTGATATCCATCCCGACCTCTTCAAGCAGCTTGATCTCCTGCTCGTCCGTGAAGAACCCCGGTTCGTCGGAACACAGGCTCAGCACGCCGGCCATGAAGCCCTTGCAGGAGAACGGGACGACCGCCAGCGCGATGCCGTCTCGGGCTCCGATGCGCCCCTTCCAGGCCGCCATGCCTCCGTCCGTCCGGACGTCCCAGCTGGTCGCGACCTTCGCCTCGCGGATCGCCCGGGCATAAGGGGTGTCCCGGAACATGGGATCGTGGATCGGGATCTCCTGGAACGGCATGTCCTGGATCTCGCGGCCATGGACCGCCACGAGCCGGAGCCTGTCGAAGGAATCGTCGAAGACGGCCACGGACGTGAGGAAGAACCCCCCGAAGTCGGCCGAGACGTCGGCGATCGACCGATAGAGCTTGTCGCGCGTCTTCGTGCGCACGATCGTCTGGTTGATCTGGCTGAGCATGGCATAGATCCGCTGCAGCTGGGTGATCCGCCGCTCGTACGCCTTGCGCCCCGAAATGTCGAGCACGATGCCGATATAGCGGGTCAGGGCGCCCTGTTCGTCCAGGATCGGCCGCCCGCGGGACAGGAGCCAGTGGACCGCGCCGTCCTTCCCGACCCTGCGCCACTCGAATTCGAGCTCGGATCGGGACTGCACCGCCACCCGAATCGACCGCACCGATTCCTCGACGTCCTCGGGGTGGACCAGGGCCTTCCAGGCGTCGTAGGACGCCGCGCAGGAATCCCGCTCGACGCCGTAGACTTCCCACAGCTCCGGCGACCAGAAATTGTCGTTGGTGGCGAGGTCCCACTCCCACATACCCGCGTGCGCGGACTCGAGCGCCAGTCCGAGCCGTTCGGCGGACATCCGGAGTTCGGTCGTCCTCGGATCGGAATCGTTTCGCATGACGACCTCATCGTGCACGGGCATCGTTGCGTGTCGATTGCGTACCAACGCCTCCATGATGCCACAGACCCGGGACTCCTGCCGTCCGGCCGGCGTGCGGCCCGGCGGCGGCGGGGCTCCCGGCCCGTGTGGTATCATGGCACTTGTCGCGATGCCCATCGAAATGCCAGGAGGGCCCCCATGCCGACATCCGGACCGACCCCCGAACCACGGCGCTACCACCTGCGCCGCGCCGACCGCGCGATCGACGAGAAGGACGAGACCGACCGCATCCTCTCGACGACGAAGTACGTGTCCGTCGCGCTGTGCGGCCCCGATCTGCGCCCGCACGTCGTCGTGATGAACCACGGCTACGACGCCGAGCGGAACTGCCTGTACTTCCACGCCGCGAAGACGGGCCGCAAGATCGACCTGCTGCGCCTGAACCCCTTCGTGTCCGCGCTTGCCGTCGAGGACCTCGGCTACAAGGACGGCGAATGCTCGCACGGCTACCGTTCCGTCCACGTCGCGGGACGCCTCGAGGAGGTCTCCGACCCCGCCGAGTGCCTGCACGCGCTCGAGGTGATGATCCGTCGGCTCGAGAATGACCCGGACGCCGTGATGGACCGCTTCGTCAAGGAATTCCGCGACGGCGCCGCACTGCCCGCCACCATCCTCCGCCTCTCGATCGAGGAGCGGACGGGGAAGCACGGGTCCTGACGCATGAGTCTCCTGTCGGTCGAAGGCGTCTTCAAGTCGTACGGGGACCGCAAGGTCCTCGACGGCGTGTCGCTGCGCATCGACCGCGGGGAGCGCCTCGCCCTGGTCGGCGGCAACGGGGCGGGCAAGACGACGCTGCTCCGCATCGTCCGAGGGCTCGAGACGGCCGACGCCGGGCGCGTCGTCGTCGCCTCCGCCGCCGTGCCGGGCTATCTCCCGCAGGACCTCGAGGAGGCCGTCGCGCTGGGCGAGACCGCCCGCAGCGACCCCGAGGCGCGCGAGCTCGAGGCGCGGCTGCGCGGCATCGAGCGCTCCATGGAGGGCGCCGACCGGTCGCAGCTCGCGGAATACGACCGCCTGAACGCGCGCTACCAGGCGATCGGCGGGTACGACATCGACCTGCGCACCGCCGAGGCGCTGCGGGGACTGGGCTTCCCGGTCGAGGCCATGGACCGCCCCGTCGTGACGCTGTCCGGCGGCGAGCGCATGCGCGTCGCCCTCGCGCGCCTGCTCGTGCGGTCCCCCGACCTGCTGCTGCTCGACGAGCCGACCAACCACCTCGACGTCGACGCCCTCGAATGGCTCGAGGATTTCCTCCGCCGCTTCAAGGGCGGCATCCTCGTGATCTCGCACGACCGCTTCTTCCTCGACCGCGTCGCGACGTCGGTCGCCGAACTGTCGGGCACGCTCCGGACGAGACCCGGCAACTACACGGCGTTCGTCGAGCAGAAGCGCGTCGAGGCGGCCTTCGGCGAAAGCGAGGTCCGCCGACTCGAGGAGGAGGCCGCCCGCGCCGCGGAGGTCGCCCAGACGCTGCGCTCGCACCGCAAGATGGTCTCCTTCCACAGCCGCGAGAAGGTCGTGCAGAAGCTCACGGACAAGCTGGAGGAGGCGCGCGCGCGCCTGCCGGCGACGTCGGCCCGGCGGATCAGCGTCACGATCCTGCGCCCCGAGCGCATCGAGAACTTCGAAGCCGTCAAGGAGATCCTGTCCGCCCGGAATCTCACGAAGTCCTTCGGCAGCCGCACGCTGTTCCGCGACCTCTCGTTCCGCATCCGCCTCGGCGACCGCATCGCGATCGCCGGTCCGAACGGGTGCGGCAAGTCGACCCTGCTGTCCCTGCTGCTCGGCGACGACGCGGAGTTCGAGGGGGAGGTGCGCGTCGCGGAGTGGCTGCGGTACGGATTCATGGGCCAGCACACGTCGTTCGTCGACGAGGACGCGACGGCCTTCGACGAGATCGCCCGTCCCGGCACGCTGACCGAGACCGGCGTCCGCAGCCGTCTGGCCCTGTTCGGCTTCCGCTCCACCGACGCCTTCAAGCGCATCCGCGTCCTGTCGGGCGGCGAGCGCTCGCGCCTCTATCTCTGCCGCATGCTGATGGACGAGCCCGACTGCCTGATCCTCGACGAGCCGACCAACCACCTCGACATCGAGTCGCGCGAGGTGCTCGAGGATGCGCTCGCCGGCTTCGGCGGCGCGCTGGTCGCGGTCAGTCACGACCGCTACTTCATCGCCCGCTGCTGCCGCCTGGTCTACGCCTTCGACCAGGGGTCGCTGCGTACCTACGGGAGCTACGACGAGTACCGCGACGACATGCGCCGCCGCGAAGGCGAAGCGGCCGCCGCATCGGCCGTGAAGGCGCAGGAGCGGGCGATGGACGGGCGGGAGCAGGCGGCCCGCGCGGGGTCGCTGCGGCCGTCCGACGCGCGCACGCGGGCGCAGGAACGGCGGGAGACGGCGATGCGCAAGGAGATGCTGCGCCGGATCGAGCGCGACATCGCGGCCGGCGAGGCGCGCAAGGCGGAGCTGGAGGCCGGCTTCCCGGCCGGGGCGCCGGCGGCGGACTACGTGGAGTACCAGGAGCTGCTGTCGCGCATCGACGCGCTGTACTCGGAATACCTGACGCTCGAGGGCGAACCGGCGGAGTCCTGACCTAGCGGCCCTTTTCGGCCTTCTCGGCCTTCTCCTTTTCCGCACGTTCGGCCTTCTCGGCCTTCTGCTCGGCCTTCTCGCTGCGCTCGCCCGGCGCCTTCGCGGCTGCGGCGGTCGCGGTCGCCTGCTCGGCGAGCAGTTGCAGGATCCGCTCGGAGGCGAGGCTGCGCGTGTTCGCCTCGACGGCGAGCCCCAGCGCGAGCATGCGCATGGCGGTCTCGCCCTCCGGCCCCTCGGGCACCCCTTCGAGGGCGTCGCGCAGGGCCGTGGAGATTCCGGCCATCGCGCGGGACTGCGTCTCGCGGAAATTCCGGTAGAAGCCGTCCATGTCGCCCTCGCTGCGGTAACCGGACAGCAGGCGTCCGATATCGGCGATCGGCATGACGGGCTTGAGCGTGCACAGGATCAGCAGCATCGCGAGGTGGTCGCGGGAATACTTCTTCTGGGCGTCCGCGCGCGGCAGCATCTGGCCGTTCGCGTAGTTGTTGACCATCGCGGGCGTGAGCGGCTTCTCGCGCTCGAGGCGCCAGACCGCGGCGAGCTGGCGTTCGACGTAGGTCACGACCTGGTCCATGTAGAGGCCGATGTCGGGGAGGTTCTCCCAGTCCGCGGTGGAGCGCCCCTCGACTTCGCCGGCCCAGCGGAGTAGTTCCTTCCTCACGTCTTCCATGCGCGTCCCCTCCTCATGTCATTGTGATGTCGATTGTATCAATTCATCGAATCGATGGCAATCTATCCCACAACCCTCTTGTAATCGCATCTATATGTTGTATCATCATATTCATAATTATGTCATGCGTGGTTCACGCGACGTGAAGGGAGCGAAGCCATGGAAAAGACGAAGAGACGGGTCGGCATCTGGGGGGATTCGGTCGCGAAGGGCGTCGTGCTCGATGCGGAACGCGGCCGCTACGTGCTGCTGCGCGAGAACTTCGCCGCCGGCGCCAGCGTGCGTCTCGGCTTCACTTTCGAGAACCGCGCGAAATTCGGCTGCACCGTCGCCCAGGGGCGCGAGATCCTCAAGCGATCGCTCGAGAGCGACCCGTTCTGCGACGTCGCCGTGCTCGAGTTCGGCGGCAACGACTGCGACTTCGACTGGCGGGAGGTCGCGGAAACGCCCGACGGCGAGCACGCCCCGAAGACGACGCTGGTGCAGTTCGTCGACGTCTACCGCGAGATGGTCCAGCTGCTGCGCGCGCGCGGCACCGAAGTCTACCTGATGACCCTTCCGCCGCTCGACGCCGGGCGCTACTTCGCCTGGATCGTGCGCGGGGGACTCTCCGCGAAGGATATCCTCCACTGGCTCGGCGACGTGCAGACGATCTATCGCTGGCACGAGCGCTACAACCAGGCGGTCTGGGAGCTTTCGCGCGAGACGGGCTGCGGCGTGATCGACGTGCGCCGCGCGTTTCTCGAGCGCCGCGACTACCGCACCCTGCTGTGCGAGGACGGCATCCACCCGAACGAAGCGGGACACGCGGTCATCGAGCAGGTGCTGGTCGAGTTCGCGAACGAGCGGCTGGCCCGGGCGCGCGAAGAGCAGGAGCTGTCCGAGCTGATGAACTTCTGACGCGCCGCTACGGAGCCTTCTTCAGGATCTCCTTGACGGATTTCTCGAAATCGCGCCGCCCGAGCGACACGTAGTGTCCGCAGGTCTCGCAGCGGATGCGGATGTCCTCCCCGGCGCGGACGACCTCCCACGCGGTCCCGCCGCACGGGTGCGCCTTGCGCGTCTTCACGCGCTCGCCGGCCTGGAAGGGATACAGCTCGAAGGGATTGCCCACGGTCGCGCTCCTTTCGGTCCCGCTAGAGGGATTCGAGGAGGTCGGAGGGGGAGGCGGCGCGGGCGAAGGTGACGCGCGGATTCCCCGCTAGGTCGTTCCGGGTCCCGATCCCCTCGAAGAGCGGGTCGGCGGCGAACAGGGCGCGGACCTCCTCGGCCTGGTCGGACCCGTGCTCCACGAGCAGGGTGCCGCCGGCCTTGAGGTACCGCGGTGCGGACGCGACGATGCGGCGGTAGAACGCCAACCCGTCGGGGCCGCCGTCGAGCGCTTCGCGCGGCTCGTAGCGGGTGATCTCGGGGGCGAGCGGGGCGATCTCGTCCGACCGCACGTACGGCGGGTTCGAGACGAGCAGGTCGAATCGGCTGCCCTCCGGCGGCACGAGGTCGGCGAGCAGGAACACGAGGTCGAGACCGGGGGAGAGGCGGTGGGCGTTGTCCCGGGCGACCTTCAGCGCGTCCGGTGAGACGTCGGTCGCGGCGGCGTGAGGGGTTCTCCCCTTCTCCTTCAGGGCGATCGCGAGCGAGACCGCGACGCAGCCGCTGCCCGTGCACAGGTCGAGGAAGTCGACGGAGTCGCCGGGCAGCGCGAGGCCGGCCTCGAGGGCGCACGACACCAGGAGCTCCGTCTCCGGCCGGGGGATCAGGACGCCGGGGCCGACGGCGAAGTCGAGCCCGTGGAAGCCGAACGAGCCCGTGATGTAGGCGAACGGCTCGCGCAGCGCGCGGCGGCGGACGCCGTCGAGGAAGGCGGGCAGCCGGTCCTCGGGGAAGACCTCGTCGCGGATCGCATAATAGCGGGCGAGCGGGACGTCGAGCGCCCAGGCGGCGAGCCGGGCCGCCTCGCGGCGGGCGTCCTCGACGCCGGCGTCCTTCAGGACCGCTTCGGCGGCCGCGCTGCGGGAGAGGACGGTCGGACGGGCTTCGTCACCAGACATCGGCGTCCGAACGCTCCGGGATCACGCGCTCGGTCGCGCGGATCGCGACCTCGAGCATGGCGTCCTCGGGTTCGCGGGTCGTGAGGGCCTGCAGCGCGAGCCCGGGGGCGGAGAGGATGCGCGAGAGGAAGTTCCTGTCGTGCCGGCCGGACCAGCGGATGATCTCGAAGGCGATGCCCGCGACGACCGGGAGCAGGGCGAGGTGGACGAGCAGGTTGACGACCGGCGACCACCAGGTGAAGAACGAGAACACGACGATGCTGACGATCAGGACGATGAAGAGGAAGGACGTTCCGCAGCGCGGGTGGCGCGTGGAGAAGGTCCGGACGTTCTCGACGGTCAGGGGCAGGCCGTTCTCGTAGCAGTGGATCGTCTTGTGCTCGGCGCCGTGGTACATCCAGACGCGGCGGATGTCCTTCATCAGCGACGTGAGGTACAGATAGAGGATGAAGATCGCGATGCGCACGAGTCCGACGCAGAGGTTCAGGAGGATCTTGTCGGAGAAGACCTTGCTGGCGTTGAGCGCCTTGAGCGGCGGCACGAGGAACACGAGCATCCAGGGCAGGAAGTAGAACAGGCCGACGCTGAAGGCGAGGCCGAGGACCACGGACCCGTAGAGGACGACCTCCGTGTGCTTCTCCAGGTACTGCTCGAGGCGGCCCGGCTTCTTCTCGGGCTTCTCGGCGGATTCCGCCGGCGATGCCGAGGAGACCGCGGCGGCATCGACGACAGGCGCGTCGGCCTCGACGGCGGCCACGGGTTCCGGCGTCGCGGGCTTCTCGAGGGCCTCCTCGATGTAATCGGCCGACCGCATCAAGGTCTTCGTGCCGGTGACCAGCTGGTGGAACAGGCGGACGCTGCCGCGGACGAACGGGATCTTCGCGGCCTTCGAGAGGTTCCCGGCCGGCCACTCCTCGACGACGATCTCTCCGTCGGCCTTGCGCACGGCCATCGCGACCCGCTCGGGGCCGACCATCATGAGGCCTTCGAGAAGGGCCTGTCCGCCGATCGTGGTCTTCTTCGCCATGGGGTGATTCTCCTTGATCTTCCCCGGCCGCCTGGCGGTGCCGGGAACAAAAGGAGGGGCAGACATATCGTCAGCCCCTCCCTGGTTTCGACTCCGGGTCCGATGTCCCTGCGGTCTACTTCTGGTTCTGGTCCATCCTCTTCTTGAACTTGTCGACCCGTCCGCCGACGTCCATCAGCTTCTGGCGACCCGTGAAGAAGGGGTGGCACTTCGAGCAGACGTCGACGTGCAGCGCGGGGCGGACCGAACCGGTCTCGAAGGTTTCGCCGCAGGCGCACTTGACGACCGCTTTACCGTACTTGGGGTGGATTCCGTCTTTCATCTGGTACTCCTTGTCGTGTTCCGGCGCGTAGCCTCGCGCTTTGCCTCGCCACGTATGCCGGACAGGATCGCGTCTCTGGGGACGCGAAGGAAGTATACAACGCGGCCGGAGGAGGTGTCAATCGTCCATCCCGTTGCGGCCGTAGCCGGCGCCGTTGCCCGGGCCGTAGCCGCCGCCGTTGGCCGGGCCGCCGTTCGAGCCCGGCCGGGTGCCGCGCATCGCGTCGAAGACCGCCTTGTCGTTCAGCGTCACGTTGACGGACTGCACGAAGTGGCCGTTGTCCGTGGTCTTGAGCAGCAGGTTGATGATCATCTCGGTGACGGCCGCGGTATCGAGCTGGCTGAACGCCTTGCGGATGGTCCAGACGGCGTCGAGCTCGCGGGAGGTCAGCAGCAGTTCCTCGCGGCGCGTGCCGGATTTGTTGATGTCGATGGCCGGGAAGATCCGCTTCTCGGAGAGCTTGCGGTCGAGCACGAGCTCCATGTTGCCCGTCCCCTTGAACTCCTCGAAGATCACCTCGTCCATGCGGGAGCCGGTCTCGATCAGGGAGGTCGCGATGATGGTGAGGCTGCCGCCGAACTCGATGTTGCGGGCCGCGCCGAAGAAGCGCTTCGGGCCCTGGAGGGCGCCCGGGTCGAGGCCGCCGGAGAGCGTCCTGCCGGTCGGGTTGATCGTCAGGTTGTAGGCGCGGGCGAGGCGGGTCATGCTGTCCATCAGGATCACGACGTCCTGGCCCAGCTCGACGAGGCGCATCGCGCGGTCGAGCACGAGTTCCGCGACCTTCACGTGGTTCTCGGGCGACTTGTCGAAGGTGGAGTACACGACCTCGCCGTTGATCGAGCGCTGCATGTCCGTGACTTCCTCGGGGCGCTCGTCGATCAGCAGGACGATCAGCTTGGCCTCGGGGTTGTTCTTCGAGATCGCGTTCGCGACCTTCTGCAGGAGGATCGTCTTGCCGGCCTTCGGAGGGGACACGATCATGCCGCGCTGGCCCTTGCCGATCGGCGAGACCAGGTCGATGATGCGCGTCGAGAGCTCGTTGCGGACCGTCTCGAGACGGAAGCG
Organism: uncultured Eubacteriales bacterium; assembly: GCA_903835065.1. GTDB lineage: Bacteria > Bacillota > Clostridia > Saccharofermentanales > UBA5734 > CAILLO01. The sequence goes on along the minus strand of CAILLO010000008.1, from coordinate 30,930 downwards.
CTGGTCCGGGTAGATCGGGGTGAGCTTGTCGAACGACGGGCGCTTGATCATGTTCTCCGGCGGTTGCCCGTTGACTTCCTTGATGTAGAGCAGGGCCTGGAAGCGGTCGCTCTCGCGTTGCACCTTGCCGGGGCCGGAGATGTGGTCGCCGTTGCGCAGGTTGAAGCGCCGGATGTACTGGGGCGGTACGTAGATGTCCTTGTTGCCCTGCAGGTAGTTCTCGCGGCGGAGGAACCCGTAGCCGTCGGGCATCAGTTCGAGGATGCCCACGACGGTCTCGCCCGACTCGAGCTGGGGACGGCGGGCGCCCTCCTCCCCTTCCTGCGCGGCGCGGGCGTCGGCCTCGGCGCCTTCGTAGGCGGTCGCCTCGAGTTCGCGGTAGTCCTCGTCGGCGTAGTCCGCGGACGGCAGCGTGCTCGGTGCAATCCGCTGGGCCTGGCCACGGTCGTTGCCGCGCTGGGGGGAGCGGTTGCGGTCGCCTCGGCCGCGCTGCTCATCGTGGCGTCCCGGGCGGCGGTCCGTAGGGGCCGGGCGGCGGGCGGGCTCGACGGGACGGCCGGGGTGGCGGTTCGCGTCGGGGACGCCGCCGGGGGTCCGCTCGGGACGGCCGGGGCGCACGTGCGCGGCGCGGGGGCCGCGGTCGGGACGGTGCGGGGCGTCGGGCCGGGGGCCGTCCGGGGCCGCAGCGGGGGCGGACGCGGTCTCGGTCGCGGGGGCGGCGGCTTCGCTGGATACGGCGGCATCGGAGTCATCGGAGGACCCGGAGGATGCGGCGGGTTCGGCAACCTGGTCGGGCATGCCGGCCGTCGCGACGGGCTCCGGTCGGTCGGCGGAGACGACAGGAGGGGCGGAAGGCGCCTCGGCGGCGGATCCGGCGACGGGTTCCAGCACAGCGGCCGGGCGGTGCCCGCGGCCCACGCGGGGACCCAGCGGACGGCGCTTCGTCGCTTCGGAGGCAGGCACGGGTGCCGGGACCGCCTCGACGGGGGCCGTCTCCACGACGACCGCGGCGGGCGGTGCGGACTCGGTGGGAGCAATGGCGGCAGCGCGCGGGCGGCCGCGCTTCTTCGGAGCTGCAGCGGGGGCCTCCGCGGCGGTCGAGGTCTCGGCGCGCACGAGGAGGTCGACGAGTTCGGGCTTGGAGAGCCGTTCCAGTTCTTCGGGGGCGCGGAGCGCGGCGAGCTTCGCGACGATCACGAGGTCGTCGCGGCTCTTCTGGTCGAAATGGTGATCGGGCATGAAGGCACCTCGGAATGGGAGGGCAGGTCCTCGGACCGCGCGGAAGGCGCGCAGAATGCGCGGAGGAAGAAAGGGACGCGGTGGAGGGGCTTCTGGAAAAGAGGGGGCCCGTCGATGGGGCACAGAAATCGGCTTGATTATAGCCCCCGCTTCGACGCCGCGTCAAGCCGGAACCGGCCATCGGGGGCGCTTCGGCAGGACCTTTCCGGCATTTTCCGACGGAATCCTGCAAAGCGCGCGAAAAAGGCGGAGGCCGCAGCGGCCTCCGCCCATCCGGAGAAGCGTCCCGGCCCGGGAATCAGTCCGTGCCGGACTGGAGCATGCGCTCGAGAATATTCAAGGCGCGGCCGGTGCCGATCGCGACGCAGGAGATCGCGTCGTCCGCGACGACGACGTCGATGCCGATCTTGTGCGACAGCATTTTTTCGAGGCCGTGGAGCAGGGCGCCGCCACCGGTCAGCACGATGCCGCGCTCGCTGATGTCGGCCATCAGTTCGGGCGGGGTGCGCTCGAGGACGGAGTGGATCGCCTCGTAGATCTGTTCGACGGGCTCCTCGAGGGCCTCGAGCATCTCGGTCGAGCTGATCGTGACCATCGCGGGCAGGCCGGTGATCAGGTTGCGGCCGTGGACGTCCATGGTGACCTCGGGGTCGCGCGGGAAGGCGCAACCGATGTGGATCTTGAGCTCCTCGGCCGTGCGCTCGCCGATCAGGACGTTGTGGCGGCGGCGGACGAACTTGACGACGGCCTCGTCGAAGCGGTCGCCGGCGACCTTGATCGAGTGCGAGACGACGGGCTGGTAGAGGGAGATCACGGCGATGTCGGCGGTGCCGCCGCCGATATCCACGATCATGCTGCCGCAGGGCTTGGAAATGTCGATGCCGGCTCCGATTGCGGCGGCGATCGGCTCCTGGATGATGAAGACGTCCTTGGCGCCGGCGTTGCGGCACGCGTCCTCGACGGCGCGCTGCTCGACGGGGGTGATGATGCTGGGGACGCAGACCATGATCCTGGGCTTGAAGTAGCGGCTCAGGCCGCCGGTCATGACGCGGTGGATGAACTCGCGCAGCATCACTTCGGTCACCTTGAAGTCGGAGATCACGCCGTCGCGGAGGGGGCGGATCGCCTCGATCATGCCGGGCGTGCGGCCGAGCATCATGTGAGCCTCCTCGCCGACGGCGAGGACCTTGCCCGAACGCGAGTTCACGGCCACGACGGAGGGCTCGCGCAGGACGATCCCCCTGCCCTTGACGTAGATCAGGACGGTCGCGGTGCCGAGGTCGATGCCGATATCGAGTCCGAGGTTCATGTGAAAAGCCCTTCTTTCCTATCTTTGCGACCGGGTCCCCCGCTTCGGGGCGACCGGCCGTTTTGTACCAAATGCCTAATGATGATACAATACAACCGCCCCGAATTCAACGAGTCCCGCGACGCGGAAGAGGAGGCGCCCCTTGCTCAAGCTCCTGGCCTGTCTCTTCATGCTGATCGACCACTCCGGCGTCTTCCTCGTCGACCACTCGGTCCACCCGCTCCTCTACTGGGCCATGCGGATCGTCGGCCGCCTCGCCTTCCCGGTCTTCGCGTACGGGATCGCGGTCGGCTTCACGCGCACGCGCAGTCCCTACCGATACTTCCTGCGGATGGCCCTCTTCGCGGTCGCGACGGAGCTGCTGATCAAGGGGACCGCCTACCTGACGCACTTCCAGACCTCCCATGCCTGGGACCACATCGACCTGTCCTCCTGGACCAACGTGATGGTGACCTTCACCTTCGCGATCCTCATGCTCGGCGGCATCGAGATCGCCCTGCGCTCCTACCGCGACCGCATCGCGACCCTCCGCCTGGTAGGCGCCGCGCCGGGCGGCTCGCAGCGCTTCGACGTGCGCTTCAACCCCGGTGGCCTCTCCTTCCCGCCTCTCCTCGGCATCCCGCTCGGCATGGGGCTGGTCGTCCTTTCCTTCTTCGCCGTGGGTTGGTTGAAGTCCGACTACGACTACTTCGGGCTGCTGGCCGTCCTCGTGTTCTACATCCCCCTCCGGATGCATCCGGTGCCCTCCGAGGGTGAGGATGCCTTCGGCTCCGAAAGGCGGGTCGTGCAGGGAATCGGCTTCCTCCTCCTGAACATCGGCTGGATCGGGCTCGGCCTGAACTACTGGATCGAGATCTTCTCCGTGCTCGCGCTGCCGCTGCTCTGGATCCCCTGGAGGGACAAGCGCCCCACTCGGGCGCAGAAGTACTTCTTCTACGTGTTCTATCCCGTCCACTTCGCGCTGCTGGTCTTCCTCAATTCGCTCCTCAAGGCTTGAAGCCGGACGCAAGCCGTGGCATTATCCAAGGAATAGCCGCCCGAATCCACGTTCCGGGCTTGGAAAAGAGGTCCTGACATGCCGTATTCCGTCGAGATCGACCGCAAGTGGCAGAAGCGCTGGGAGGACAGCAGGCTGTACTCCTTCCACCCCGAGCACAGGGACCGCAAGCTCTACGTGCTCGAGATGTTCTCCTACCCCTCCGGGGCGAAGCTCCACGTCGGGCACTGGTACAACTACGCGCTGACCGACTCCTGGGCGCGCATGAAGCGCATGCAGGGGTACGAGGTGTTCCAGCCGATGGGCTTCGACGCCTTCGGCCTGCCCGCCGAGAACTACGCGATCAAGACCGGCATCCACCCGATGGACAGCACGATGGCCAACATCAAGACCATGGAGCGCCAGCTCCGCGAGATGGGCGGCATGTTCGACTGGGACCACGAGGTCGTCACCTGCACGCCCGAGTACTACCGCTGGACCCAGTGGATCTTCCTCCAGCTCTACAAGGGCGGTCTCGCCTACCGCAAGAACGCGCCCGTCAACTGGTGCCCGCAGTGTAACACCGTGCTCGCGAACGAGCAGGTGCAGGACGGCACGTGCGAGCGCTGCCACACCGAAGCGACCAAGAAGAACCTGACGCAGTGGTTCTTCAAGATCACGGACTACGCCCAGGAGCTGCTCGATTGCCTCGAGACGCTCGACTGGCCCGAGAAGACCAAGAAGATCCAGACCAACTGGATCGGACGCTCCGAGGGCGCCGAGATCGACTTCGGGACGCAGCGGGACGGGAAGCCGATCCTCGACGAGGACGGGAAGCCCCTCTCCCTGCGCGTCTTCACCACGCGCGCCGACACCGTGTTCGGCGTGACCTACGTCGTCGTCGCCCCCGAGAGCGAACTGTGCGGGCGCCTCACGACCCCGGAGAACAAGGCGGCCGTCGAGGCCTACCGCGACGCCGCGCGCAAGGAGACCGACATCGAGCGCATGAGCACCGTCCGCGAGAAGACCGGCGTGTTCACCGGTTCGTACGCGGTGCACCCGATCACCGGCGACGTCGTGCCGGTCTGGGCCGCCGACTACGTGATCGCGGGCTACGGCACCGGCGTCGTCATGGCCGTCCCGGCGCACGACGAGCGCGACTTCGCCTTCGCGACGAAGTTCGGCTTGGCCGTCCGGCGGGTGATCGCCGCCGCGCACGGCGAGGACGACGCCCTGCCCTTCTGCGAATACGGCGTGCTGGTCGACAGCGGCGAGCATGACGGGCAGACCTCCGAGGAGGGGATCGCCTCGATCGTCGCGCAGCTCGCCGCGGCGGGCCGTGGCGGCTCCCGGATCAACTACCGCCTGCGCGACTGGCTGGTCTCCCGCCAGCGCTACTGGGGCGCCCCGATCCCGATGGTCCACTGCGAACACTGCGGCGTCGTCCCGGTCCCCGAGGACCAGCTGCCCGTGCTGCTCCCCTACGACGTCGAGTTCCGGCCCGACGGCGACTCCCCGCTCAAGAAGAGCGCCGCCTTCATGAACACGACCTGCCCGCAGTGCGGCGGCCCCGCCCTGCGCGACCCCGACACGCTCGACACCTTCGTCTGTTCGTCCTGGTACCAGCTGCGCTACCCCGACAACAAGAACAGCGAGCGGATCTTCGACCGGGGCATCGTGGACGCCATGTGCCCCGTCGACAAGTACGTCGGCGGCGCCGAGCACGCCGCGATGCACCTCCTGTACGCGCGCTTCGTCACCAAAGCGCTGCGCGACCTCGGGTACCTGTCCTTCGACGAGCCCTTCAAGTCGCTGGTCCACCAGGGCCAGATCCTCGGCCCCGACGGCCAGCGCATGTCGAAGTCCCGCGGAAACACGATCTCGCCCGACGAGTATATCTCGAAGTACGGCTCCGACGTCTTCCGCCTGTACCTCGCGTTCGGCTTCGCCTATACCGACGGCGGCCCCTGGAGCGACGACGGCGTCAAGGCGACGGCCAAGTTCGTCTCCCGCGTGGAAAAGGCCGTCGAGGACGTGCGCGCCGACCGGAAGGGCGGCGACCGGACGCCAGGCCCCGCGGAAAAGGACCTGCTCTACGCGCTCCACTTCGCGATCCGCAGCGTGACCCTGGACGCCGAGCGCTTCCAGTTCAACACGTCGGTCGCCCGCATGATGGAGCTCGTGAATGCGCTCTACGCCTACCGCAGTTCCGTCTCCGATCCGGATACGAGGCTCGTGCGGTCGGTCGTCGAGGACCTGCTCTCGCTGCTCGCCCCCTTCGCGCCCCATTTCACCGAGGAAATGTGGGAGTCCCTCGGCAACGGGTATTCGCTCTTCGACCGCGCCTGGCCGCGCGTCGACCCCGCCGCGCTCGTGCGCGATACCGTCGAGATCGCCGTCCAGGTCAACGGCGCCGTCCGCTACCGCATGGATGTGCGCAGCGCCGCCGACGAGGCGGAGGTGCGCGCCGCCGTCGAGGGTGACCCGAGGACCGCGGAAGCGCTGGCCGGCCGTTCGCTCGTGAAGTTCATCTTCGTGAAGGGCCGCCTCGCGAATCTGGTCGTCCGCTAGCGGGCGGAGGGTTCCGTGGTGTTCCTCTTCTCGATCGCGATCCTGGGCGCCGTCGTCGGCCTGGCCGCCGGCGGTCGCCTGCGCGGCCTGCTGCTGGAGAAGCTGCGTTTCGTCGGCCTGCTGCCGGTCTGGCTCGTCCTGGCCGTCATTCCGCAGGTCCTCGTAATGGCCGGCTTCGAGGACTGGCCGTCCGGCGCCGCCCTCGTCGCGATCCGCACCGCGCACGCCTCGCTCGTCTTCGGCGTCGCCGTCCTGTTCCTCGTCCTGAACCTGATCCCCTGGAAGCGGCCTTCCGTCGACGCGGCCGACCGCGCGGGCCTCGGGCTGCTGCTGCTCGGCGTCGCGGGGATGGCCGCCGTCGTGCTCGCGAACCAGGGGACCATGCCCGTCAGCGTCGACCTGCTGCTCTCGACGGACAACCCCGCCCTGAAATACGGGCTCATGCACGGATCCTACCTGGACCGGTCGCTGGTCGGGCCCGGCACGGTCCTGCCCTGGCTCGCCTGGACGATCCCGCTGCCGCTGCTGCCCGCCGACCCGCCCTACCTCTCCCTCGGCACGCTCGTCGCCGCCGCGGGGCTGCTCGTCCTCGTCCTGACGCTGATGCGCCCGTACGGACGCCGCAGCTCCGGGGAGCGCACGTTCAGTCCTCGATTATCCCGGAGTCGCCGCCCTTTGCGTGGTCGGCGAAGATCCTGACCGCCGTCAGCCAGAGCCGGCACGACGTCTTGCGGTCGTCGAAGATCACGCGGTAGACCCGGTCCTCCCAGACGAACTCCAGGATGTGGGCGTGGATGCACGTGGCGCCCGTGATATTTCCGATGGCGAGCCGGACGGGACCGTCCGGGCCGTCGAACGCCAGCCCTTCCGCGTCCAGCCGGAGCTCGCCGTGCGCGAGCTTCTCCATCGGCTGCATGCGCGGGCTGGACCAGACCGTCATGACGTCCGCGAGGAACGGTTCCGTCGACCCGCCCGACGCCAGGTACTCCGCCGCCCGGTCCTCGAGGATCCGTTCGACCTCGACGGTGTATTCGCGCATCGCGGTCGACCCGTCGACTAGTCCGTACTTGTCGATCGAGGCGGAGAAGCCGCAGTGCGAGCACGAGAACGAGTCGCCGTGCGAATGGAGCGCCCGCAGCGTCCCGCACTTCGGGCAGGCGTAGAGCGAGCGCTCGACGCCCTCGGCGCGGTTGCGCGCGTGGAAGACGACGCCGTGCCCGGCCTCGAGGTTCTTCCTCTGCCAGAGGTTGTCGTCGTGGTCAATCGAGGCCTGCATGCGCGCGAGCGCCTCCTTTTCGGGAAGCGTCGCCGACTCCTCGGCGGTCAGGGCGACGTGGTAGCGCAGCGTGATGCGGCCGCGGCGGCGCTTGAAGCACCAGCGCGGGGTCGCGAGGTAGGCGCCCTCGAAGACGATCGCGACGACGGGGATCTTGAGCAGCCGCGGGAGCTTACCGGTCGCGGGGATGAGCCGGCTCGTCTGCCCGCCCCAGTTGCGGCCGCCGTATTCGGGATACACGAGCACGGGATAGCCGTTCCTGCGCGCCTCGAGCATTCCGCGGACGGTGCGCGAATCGGCCTTCGCCTTGGTCTTGGGAATCGCGCCGACGAGGTTCGACAGCAGGAAGCCGAGGATCGGGATGCGGAACAGGTGCTCGCTCGTGACGATGTAGGCGGGCTTGTGGAAACCGGACAGCGCGAGGAACGGGTCCAGGTTCATGTCGTGGTTCGCGATCACCAGGTACGGGGGTTTCAGGCCCCGGATGCCGCGCGCGTCGACGTGGTAGTTGTAGAGGATGCGCAGGACGACCTGCAGCGTGCCCTTGAGGAAGAGATTGAACGCCTGGCTGGGCTTGCGGGGCAGGCGCAGGGTGCGGGTGCGGACCTTCTTCGGGCTCATGCGTTCCCCTGCCCGGCAGGAGACCCCGCCAGACCGATCCCGTCGGCCGCCTCGCGCATCGTGGAGACCGTCCGCGCCACGAGTTCCTCGACCGTCAGTCCGAGCCGGGCGGCGCCCGCCTCCACGACGCCCCGGTCGACGCCCGCGGCGAACCGCTTGTCCTTCCATTTCTTCATGACGGACGGCACCTCGAGGTCGAGCACGCTGCGCGACGGCCGCATCAGCGCCGCTGCGTATATCAGGCCGGTCAGCTCGTCGGTGGCGTACAGGACGTTCTCCATGTACGAGAGCGGCTCGACGTCCGAGCAGATCCCCCAGCCGTGCGAGACCACCGCGCGGATCATGTCCTCGGGCCATCCCGCCTCCTCTAGCAGCTCGGCGCTGCGCGCGCAGTGCCGCTCGGGCCAGCGCTCGTAGTCGAGGTCGTGGACGAGGCCGACCGCGCCCCATTTCTCCACGTCCTCGCCGGCGTCCCGAGCGAAGGCCCGCATCGTCGCCTCGACGCACCTGGCGTGCGTCCGGAGGCGCGGGTTCGCGTTGTATTCCTCGAGCAGGGCCAGCGCGGCCCCGCGGTCGATCTTCGGTCTTTCCACCATGTTGCTTCCGGCCTCCCGCCGTCCGACCCGTTCTCCCCGCCCGGCTGCCTCGGCGGCCGAAGGACGGCGTCGCCCCCATTCTATCATTTGCGGCGGGTTTGTCGTGAATTGAGTCGCGCCGGTCCATGGTTGTCGCGAATGGGCGTCGAGTGGGGACCCGCGAGCGGCGTAGCATGGAACCGAGGAGGTGATGCGACGATGACCGACTCCGACAGTCTCGGGCCGGACGGATGCCTCGACGGCGTGCCGCCGCTGCCCGGGGCGCTGGCCTCCCTCCCCTATTTCACAGCCGAAGAGCTGCTGTCCGCGTTCGTGCGCCGCGGCGCGCACCTGACGCGCAACGGGACCCGCGCGCTGCTCGGGCGCATGCTGGACGCCGGGACCGTCCGACAGATCGACCGCGGGCTTTTCACCGCGCGCGGCTGCCGTCCCGGCGCTCCCGCCGCGCCCTTTGCGGTCGGCCGGAGGTTCCGCCCCCGGCCGGAAGCCGCCCACGTCGCGCTCTCCGACTGCTGCCGGCGCGCGCTCGAAGGGCGGGCCTTCTCCCTGCTCGACAGCGACTGGCTCGCGCCGTTCGGTCTCGGGCCGCCGGCGGGCCGGTCCGTGGTGCTGCTGGAAGCCGCCCGCGAGGACGCCGAGGCCCTTCGCTCGCTCCTGCGCGACCGGAGCCTGTCGCCTCTGCGCGAGGCGTTTCCCGGACACAAGCTGGTCGTGCGACCCCTGCCGTCCCACGCGCCCTTCGACACGGCGCGCGGCGTCGACCACCCCTGCCTCGAGCGGCTGGTCGTCGACGCGTTCGCGGACATGGCCTGCCGGAATGCGGAGGTATACGGACCGCTGGAGGTCCGGGACTACGACGCCTTCCTGCGGAGGACGTTCGCCGGATACGGCGTCGGACTGCGCAGGGCGGTCCGCTGTGCGCGGTCGCGGCGGCTCGGCGCCGAATGGGCGTCGCGACTGCTTGCTTGCGAGGGGCTGGACCTGTACTGCCGGGAGGAGCGGGCGGATCTGCCGGTCCTCTATCTCCTGGATTCCGCCATGAGGCGCTCGATCTCGTCCGGATCCTTCGGGATCGTGGGCGACAGGTCGACACCGCCGTCCTCGGTGACCAGCATGTCGTCCTCGATGCGGATGCCCATGCCCCATTCCGGGACGTAGAGGCCGGGTTCGACCGTGAAGACCATGCCGGCCTCGATCGGAAGCCCGCGCGACGCGATGTCGTGGACGTCCATTCCGAGGTGGTGCGAGCAGCTGTGCCAGTAGTAGTCGTCGACCTGCTCGCGGCGCTCGAGGACCCCGAGGTCCTTGAGGGCGGCATACGCGACGTCGCGCGCGGCCTCGTTGGCGTCGCGCACCGTGGCACCGGGCACCAGCGCCGCGAACGCGACCTCCTGGCAGCGCAGGACGATGCCGTACAGTTCGCGCTGTCGCGGCGAGAAGCGGCCGTTCGCAGGCAGGGAGCGGGAGATGTCGGCGTGCAGGCCGCCGAAGGGGGCGCCGACGTCGATCTGGACGAGGTCCCCGTCCTCGATCCGGGACAGGGGCTTGTCGTAGTGCAGGTAGAAGGCGTTGCGACCCGTGGCGACGATCGAGGAGAAGGAAGGTTCGGGGCATCCCTCGTTGGCGATCGCGCACTGGAACGCGGCGGCCAGTTCGTACTCCATCGCGCCGGGCCGGCAGACGTCCATCATCGCGCGGATCCCCCGGCCGGTGCGCTCCGCGGCGGCGCGCAGCAGCGAGACCTCCTCGGGCTTCTTGATCGCGCGGAGGGCGGCGAGCCGCCCGTGGACGTTGTCGATCGCGATGTGCGGGTGCTCCCCGTGGATCCGGTTCGCGAAACGGTGGACCGGGTCCTCGGAGGGGTGCGCGTCATAGCCGGAGAGGTCGAGCGAGACGGACGAAAAGCGGCCTCCGTCAATCAGGTCCTTGAGGTCGCCCTCGAAGCGTTCGACGTCGCGCATGACCTGGATCCCGGAGGCGGCGGACGCCTCCTCGGCGGAGGAGCGGCGGCCGGTCCAGCGCTCGCGGGACGGGTCCTTGGGCCGGATGTAGAGGCGCTCCTCGGTGCGCCCGTCGTGGCGGGCGGCCAGCAGGAAGGCCTCCGGCTCCTCGAAGCCGGTCAGGTAGAAGAAGCTGCGGTCGGCGTGGAACGCGTATTCCTGGTCCGCCGTGCGGCGCGGGGCGCGTCCGGCGAAGACGAGGAGGATGGTGTCCTCTTCGAGCATGCCCAGCAGCCGCGCGCGGTTGCCGGAGAAGAAGCGGGCGTCGAGTCCGGGCGTCGACTGGAAGGAACCCATGGTGATGCCTCCTGTAGGATGTTTTCTGCGAAGATTATCCCATAATTGCGCGATTTCTGCACCGCACCGGATTCCGTTTGCCAACCCCCGGGCATTGTTGTATAAAAGTGTGGGGGTTTCCCAAGGGGGAGCCGCCTTTTTCGCCACGAAAGGAGAACTCCATGCCGCATCGCATCGTCATCGTCGGAGCCGGGTACGCCGGGATCGAGGCCGCGCTCCATCTGAACAGGAAGGGCCGCAAGGACGACCTCGAGATCGTCCTGATTGACCGCCACTCCTACCACACGCTGCTGACGGAAATCCACGAGGTCGCCGGCAACCGCGTCGGCGAGGATTCGGTCCGGATTCCCCTGAAGGATATCTTCCGCGACACCCGCGTGACGGTCGTGCAGGACGAGATCGTCTCCTACGACTACGACGCGAGGACGGTCTCCTCCGCGAAGAACGCGTACCCGTACGAGCACCTCGTGATCGCGGTCGGCTCCACCCCGAACTACTTCGGCATCAAGGGCCTCGACACCAACGCCTTTCCGCTCTGGTCGCTCGAGGACGCCGTCGCGATCCGCGACCACATCAAGGATTGCTTCCACAAGGCGGCCGTCGAGAAGGACGCCGTGGAGCGCTCCCGCCTCCTGACCTTCGTGGTCGGCGGCGCCGGCTTCACCGGCGTCGAGATGGTCGGCGAGCTCGCGATCTGGACGAGGGCCCTCGCCAAGGACAACGGGATCCCCTACTCCGAGGTCCGTCTCACGATCGTCGACATGCTCGACCGCGTGCTGCCCGTCCTCGACGAGAAGAGCTCCCGCAAGGCCCACCACCGCATGGAGAAGATGGGCGTCGAGATCCAGCTGAAGACCGGCATCAAGGAACTCACCTGCGACTACGTCGACCTCGGCGACGACCGCATCCAGACCCGCACCCTGATCTGGGCGGCCGGCGTGTGCGCGGCGCCCGACGTCGCGCATATGGGCCTCCCCACCGTCGCCGCCCGCCGCATCGAGGTCGACTCCTTCTGCCGCACCGGCAAGCCCGGCGTCTACGCGATCGGCGACGTCGGCGGACTCGCTCCCGCGGCCGGGAAGAAGCCCTACGCCGCGATGGTCGAGACGGCCCTCCAGACCGGCGACGGCGTCGCCGACAACATCCTCGCCGCGATCCGCGGCAAGGAGCCGACGAAGGTCGAAGTCAAGTTCCACGGCATCATGGTCTGCATCGGCAACTACCACGCCGTCTCCGACATCATGGGCTTCCGCCTCCCGAGCTGGCTGTCGCTCACGATGAAGATCCTCGTCAACTGCCACTACCTCTACGGGATCCGCGGCGCCGCCGGCGTCTGGACCTACCTCCACGACGAGATCCTGTTCCGCCGCCAGCGGGAGACCTTCCTCCAGAAGCACTACACGAAGATGCAGCCCGCGTGGTGGGGCGCCCCGCTCCGCGTGTTCCTCGGCGCGATGTGGCTCTACGAGGGGATCCAGAAGATCGTCCAGGGCTGGTTCGTCGATCCCAAGCTCGCCTCCTTCCTCGGCATGGCGGTCGGCGGGGCCGATACGACGGGTAGCGCGTCCCAGGGCGGCGGGAGCGGCGTCGTCGACACCGTCGCGAAATACGCCGACATCCTCAACGTCAACATCCTCGGCCTCGTCCACGGCACGCTCGTGAAGGAGTCCCTCGTCGGCACCGTGACGCAGGCCGTCCAGGGCGACCCGCGCATGATCTTCAAGGTCCTCTTCTTCCATTACGGGAACTTCGACCTCGTGCACTGGCTGCTGCAGAACATCGTCCTCGCGACCGACGGCCTCGCGATGTTCTTCCAGGTCCTGGTCGTGGTCTTCGAGGTGCTCGTCGGCCTGATGCTGCTCGGCGGCATGTTCACCTTCCTCGGCTCCCTGATCTCCTTCGCCCTGATGGCCATGTTCATCACCTCCACCGGCATCTACGACAGCACCTGGTGGATGGTCTTCGCCTCGATCGCCTGCATGGGCGGCGTCGGCCGCGCGTTCGGCCTCGACGCCTATGTGCTGCCCTACCTCACCCGGGTGTGGGAGAACGTCCGCAAGAACAAGACCCTCCGCCTGACCTTCTTCAAGAAACGCGGCGCATGATGCGCCCTACGGCCCCCGGCGGGCAGGTCCTGTCGGACCTGGCACCGCAGCTGCAGGAACTGGAACGCCGGCTTCGGGAGGATCTCGGGGCCGGCGGCCCCTTCCTCCGACGGGAGGGGCTCCGGCTGCTGGACAGCGGCGGTAAGCGCCTGCGTCCCTCCATGGCGATCGCCGCGGGGCACCTCGGCGCCTATGACCCGACACGCGTGCTGCCGGTCGCGGCCGCCGTCGAGATGATCCACATGGCGACGCTGGTCCACGACGACGTGATCGACGCCGCCCCGACCCGCCGCGGCGCCGCGACGACGTACGCGCTCCACGGGGCGCACACGGCCGTCTACACCGGCGACTGGATGCTCGTGAAGGCGCTCCGCTCCCTCTCGACGCTCGAGGAGGCGCTCCTCCCCGCCGACGAGAAGGGCGTCCGCCACCGCTCCGCCGTGCCCGAGGTCCTGGTCGCGGGGCTCGAGTCCCTGTGCGCGGGCGAGGTCGACCAGTATCTCGGACGGGGCCGGATCCCCTCCGTGAAGACCTACCTGTCCCGGATCGAGCGCAAGACCGCCGCCCTCTTCGCGGCCGCCTGCGCCGCGGGCGCCGCGGCCTCGGGGCAGGACGAGGCGGTCGTCCGTACCTGCGCGGAGTTCGGCCGCGCCTACGGCATCGCGTTCCAGATCGCCGACGACCTGCTCGACGTCGGCGGCGTGACGTCCGGTCCGGCCGGCAAGCCCACCGGGCACGACCTCGTCCAGGGCATCGCGACGCTCCCCTACCTGCTCGCCGCCAAGGCCAGCCCGGAGTTCCGCGCCGACCTCGAGGTCTACTTCCGCGACGGCGGCGCGCCCGGCGCCCCGCCGCTGCCCGACCGCGTCCAGGCGCTCACGCGCGGGATGGCTGGCCTCGGCGGCGTCGAAGCCGCCCGCCGGACCGCCCGCAGGTATCTGGACGAAGCGAAGGAGCGCCTCGCGACGCTCCCCCCCTCGACCGGCCGGGACATGCTCTCCGAGCTCTCCCGCCTGCCGCTCTAGGTCTCCGCCGGGCCTACCGCCCGGATTCCGTCCCTACTCCAGATACATCCCGATCTTCCGGTACTTCTCGTACCGCTTCTCGAGCATGTCCGCGACCGGGTGCCCGCACACCTTCGGCAGCGTGCGCGACAGGAAGTCGACGATGCCCGCCGCGGTCGCGCGCGGATCGGCGTGGGCGCCTTCGTCCGGCTCGGGCAGGATCGCGTCGCAGATGCCGAACTCCACGAGGTCCTCGCCGGTGATCTTCATCAGGTCGGCGGCCTCCTTCTCGCGGGTGCCGTCCTTCCACAGGATGCTCGAGAACCCGCGCGGGGAGATGACCGAGTAGATCGCGTTGCGCAGCATGGCGAGCTCGTCGCACACGGCCACGGCCAGCGCGCCGCCGCTTCCGCCCTCGCCCGTCACGATGCTGACGATCGGGGTGCGCAGGTCCATCATCTCGAACAGGTTGCGGGCGATCGCCTCGCCCTGGCCGCGCTCCTCCGCGCCGATGCCGCAGTAGGCGCCCGACGTGTCGACGAAGCACAGCACCGGCCGGCCGAACTTCTCGGCCTGGCGCATGAGGCGCATGGCCTTGCGGTAGCCCTCGGGGTGCGGCATGCCGAAGTTCGTGCGGCTGTTCTCCTCGAGGCTGCGGCCCTTGACGTGCCCGACGACGGTCACCGGCACGCCCTGGAACATCGCGATGCCGCCGCACAGCGCAGGGTCGTCCGAGAAGAGGCGGTCGCCATGCAGTTCGAGGAAGTCGTCGAAGATCAGCGGGATGTAGTCGCGCAGCGTGGGGCGGTTCTTGTGGCGGATCAGGTCGAGCCGCTCCGACGCCTTGCGCGGCGGCGCGACGGCCGGTCCGGCCGCGCCCTCCGGCGGGTGGTCGTGGTCGACGCCGAAGAGGCCGATGTGGCGGGCGTCGGCGAAGAACTCGCGCACGCGGGCGACGGTCGTCTCGGAGTATTCGGCGGCGGCGTCGCGGAAGTCGCGGATGCGTCGGCGCGAGCGCTTGGCGGCCGGGCTGACGTGCGCGGTGAGCAGCTGGATCAGCGTCGGGCGCATCTGGCTGCGCTGGACGATGCGGTCGAGGAAGCCGTGCTCGAGGAGGAACTCCGCGCGCTGGAAGCCCTCGGGGAGCTTCTGGGCGATCGTGCCCTCGATGACCCGCCGGCCGGCGAAGCCGATCAGCGTGCCGGGCTCGGAGAGGATGACGTCGCCGAGGCTCGCGAAGCTGGCCGTGACGCCGCCCGTCGTCGGGTCGGTCATGACCGAGATGTAGAGTAGCCCGGCCCGGTCGTGGCGCGCGACGGCACCGGAGGTCTTGGCCATCTGCATCAGCGAGACGATGCCCTCCTGCATGCGGGCGCCGCCCGATGCGGAGAACAGCACCACCGGCAGCCGGCGGTCGGTCGCGGACTCGAACATGCGCGTGATCTTCTCGCCGACGACGGAGCCCATCGAGCCCATCAGGAAGCGGCTGTCCATCGCGCCGACCATGCAGGCGAACCCGCCGATCCTCGCCTCGCCCGTCACGATGGCCTCGGAAAGCCCCGTCTCCTCCATGAGCTTCTCGATTTTCTGCCCGTAGCCGGGGAAGCCGAGCGGGTTGACGCTGCGCATGTTCTTGTCCATCTCGACGAACGTGTCCTGGTCGACGACCATGTCGATGCGCTCGCGGGCGTCGAGGCGGAAGTGGTGGTTGCACTTCGTGCAGACGCTGTATTCCTTCTCGAACTCCTCGCAGAACATGACGCCGCCGCACTCGGGGCACTTGACCCAGAGGTCGTCGGGAATCGGGCGGCGGTAGACGTACGCGTCCTCGGCCGACGGCTCGGGGTGGTCCATGGCGGCCCGCTCGCGGACCTGCCGGAGGTTCTCCTTGATCATGCGCGTGACATCCTTTCCCGCTAGCGGCCGAGCAGTGCGTCGGTCCTGCGTCCGAGATACCCGATGTCGTAGCGGCCCTCGATGAATTCGGGGTCGCGGAGGATCGAGAGGTGGAAGTCGATGTTGGTCGCGATGCCGGAGATCAGGAACTCCGACAGGGCGCGCCGCATACGGAGGATCGCCTCCATGCGGGTCGGGGCGTGGACGATCAGCTTGGCGACGAGCGAGTCGTAGTACGGCGGCACGGTGTAGCCCTGGTAGAGGGCGCTGTCGACGCGGACGCCGGGCCCGCCGGGGACGTGCAGCGAGTCGATCGTGCCGGGGCAGGGGCGGAAGTCGTGGAGCGGGTCCTCGGCGTTGATGCGGCACTCGATCGAGTGGCCGTTCAGGAAGATGTCCTTCTGGCGGTACCGGAGCGTCTCGCCGGCGGCGACGCGGATCTGGGCCTGCACGAGGTCGGTGCCGGTGACGGCCTCCGTGACGGGGTGCTCGACCTGGATGCGCGTGTTCATCTCCATGAAGTAGAAGTTCTTCTGCTCGTCGACGAGGAACTCGATCGTGCCGGCGCCGACGTACCCGACGCTCTCCGCGAGGCGCACGGCGGCCTGGCCCATCTTCGCGCGCAGTTTCTCGTCCATGAAGGGCGACGGCGACTCCTCGAGGATTTTCTGGTTGCGGCGCTGGATCGAGCAGTCGCGCTCGCCGAGGTGGATCACGTGGCCGAAGGTGTCGGCCATCAGCTGGAACTCGATGTGGCGCGGGTTCTTGACGAACTTCTCGACGTACACGCGGTCGTCGCCGAAGCACGCGAGCGCCTCCGCCTTGGCCGTCGTCAGCGCCGACGGCAGCTCCTCCGGGGAGTTCGCGATGCGCATGCCGCGCCCGCCGCCGCCCGCGGTCGCCTTGACCAGCACGGGATAGCCCACGTGCGCCGCCGCGGCCTTCGCCTCGTCGAGGTTCGCGACGAGCCCCGGCGAGCCGGGCGTCACGGGCACGCCTGCCGCCACGGCGGTCTTGCGCGCCTCGGCCTTGTCGCCCATCTTCTCCATGGAGTGGTAGGAGGGGCCGATGAAGGTGATGCCGCAGCGCTCGCACATGCGCGCGAACGCGGGGTTCTCGGACAGGAAGCCGAAGCCGGGGTGGATCGCCTCGGCTCCGGTCACCTCGCACGCGGCGAGCAGGGCCTGCGGGTTCAGGTAGCTGTCGCGGGACGCGGCGGGGCCGATGCAGATGTCGTCGTCGGCGATCTGCGTGTGCAACGCGTCGCGGTCGGCTTCGGAGCACACGGCGACGGTCTGAATGCCCATCTCGCGGCAGGCGCGGATGATGCGGACGGCGATCTCCCCGCGGTTCGCGACCAGGACCTTCTTGAACATGGTTCCCCCTCGAGCGTTCAGCCGGTCAGCCGATGGCGAACATGATCTCGGCCGCGACGGCGAGCTCGTCGCCGACGTAGGCCTTGCCCGTCCCGAAGCCGATGCGGCCGCGCATGCGCCCGATCGAGACCTCGAGCCGCAGCGTGTCGCCCGGCACGACCTTGCGCTTGAACCGGACCTTGTCGATGCCGGCGAAGTAGGCGGTGCGGCCGGCGAACTCGGGCGTCGAGAGCATGCAGACCGCGCCGGCCTGGGCGATCGATTCGACGATCAGGACGCCCGGCATGACCGGGTTGCCCGGAAAGTGGCCCTTGAAGTAGTCGTGGTCCGGCGAGACGTAGTAGGAGGCGAGGATGGTTCGGCCGGGCTCGAGCGCCTGGACGGCGTCGATCATGACGAACGGGTCGCGGTGGGGGATGACGGCTTCGATCTGGGTGCGGTCCATGATCATGGGATGCGGCTCCTTCTGAATTCCTAGACGATGCGCAGCATCGGCTGTCCGAACTCCACCCGGTCCCCGTTCTTGACGAGCACCTCGGCGACCGTGCCGGCGACCGGGCTGTTGACTTCGTTCATGAGCTTCATGGCTTCGATGATGCAGAGCGTCTGCCCGGGTTTGACGACCGTGCCGGGCGCGACGAACGGGGCGGCGTCGGGGGACGGGGAGGAGTAGAAGATGCCGACGATCGGCGACTTCACGAGGTGGCCGACCGGCGCCTCGGCGGCGGGGGCGGCGGGGGCGGCCGGCGCCGTGGGGGCGTGGGCGGGCGCGGCGGGAGCGGGAGCGGGAGCGGGCGCGGGAGCGGAGGCCCGCGAAGAGGGGTCAGGTTCGACTGCGGGCCAGGCATCGCCGGACACCCCCTCGACGGAGGCGACGGGCGGGCGGCCGCGCTCGAGCGTGAGTTTCACGCCCTCGACCTCGAGGTCCAAGCGGGTCATGCCGTATTCGCGCATCTGCTTCATCAGCTCGGCGACGCGGACGATGTCGAGGCTGTCGAAGCGGGTCCCCTTGCCCCGGGACGCGTCCAGGTCCTTGTCCTTGTCCGTCATGATGTCACCCCTCGTATCGCCGGACGCACAGCGTGGCGTTGTGCCCGCCGAATCCCAGCGAGTTGCTCAGTGCGATCTTCGCGTCGGCCTTGCGGGCCGTGTTGGGGACGTAGTCGAGGTCGCAGTCCGGGTCGGGCGTGTGGTAGCCGATCGTGGGAGGCAGGATTCCGTCCTGCAGCGCGAGCGCGCAGACCATCGCCTCGACGGCGCCGGCCGCGCCGAGCAGGTGCCCGGTCATCGACTTGGTGGAGCTGACGGCGACCGTCTTCGCGGAGTCGCCGAACGCGCGCTTGATCGCGGCCGTCTCGTACTTGTCGTTGAGCGGCGTGCTCGTGCCGTGCGCGTTGATGTAGTCGATCTGGTCCGGGCGGACGCCGGCCTCGGCCATCGCCAGCTGCATCGACATCGCCGCGCCCGCGCCCTCGGGGTCGGGGCTCGTGATGTGGTAGGCGTCGGCAGTGGCGCCGTAGCCCGAGATCTCGGCGTAGATCTTCGCACCGCGGGCGAGCGCGAGCTCGAGGCTCTCGAGGACCAGGATCCCCGCGCCCTCGGCGATCACGAAGCCGTCGCGCTCGAGGTCGAACGGGCGGCAGACCGTGTCGGGGTCCGGGTTCTGCGACAGGGCGGTCATGTTGGTGAAGCCGCCGTAGGCGATCGGGGTGATCGGGGCCTCGGTGCCGCCGGCGATGCATGCGTCGAGGTGCCCGTACTTGATCGAGCGGAAGGCCTCGCCGACGGAGTGCGCGCCCGTGGCGCAGGCGGAGGCGACGCTGAAGTTGGCGCCCTGGGTTCCGTGGGCCATCGACACCATGCCGGCGGCCATGTTCGGGATGAACATCGGGATGAAGAGCGGCGACACGCGCGTCGCGTTGCCGATCTTGAAGATCTTGTCGTACTCGTCGTGCAGGGTCAGCAGGCCGCCGATGCCGCTGCCGATGATGGTGCCGACGCGGAAGGGGCCCACGGCCTGGACGTCGAGGCCGCTGTCGGCCATCGCCATCGATGCGGCGGCCATGGCGAACTGGACGAAGCGGTCCATCCGGCGCGCTTCCTTGCGGTCGAGGAAGGCCAGCGGGTCGAAGTCGCGGACCTGGCCGCCGAGCTTGACCTTGTAGGGCGTGACGTCGAACGCGTCGATGACGCCGAAGCCGTGCCGGCCGGTCTTCAGGCTGTTCCAGAACGATTCGACGGTGCTGCCGACCGGGGAGACGACCCCCATTCCGGTGATCACCACTCTTCTTCCGCGGACGGGCTCTTGCGTGTTCATGGGCTCCTCCTTGCAGGTCTGCAGGTTGTGCGTGGACCGGTCCGGGATCTCAGAGGGACAATCCACCGGACACGACGATCGTCTGTCCCGTCAAGTATGCGGCATCTTTCGACACAAGGAAAGAGATGGCGCCGGCGATGTCGTCCGGCTGGCCGAACCGGCCGAGGGCGATCCGCGTCAGCGCCGCCTCGCGGAGCTTGTCGTTCAGGCCGACGGTCATGTCGGTCTCGACGAAGCCGGGGGCGACGGCATTGACGGTGATGCCGCGGGAGCCGACCTCCTTGGCGAGGGACTGGGTGAGGCCGATCAGGCCGGCCTTGGCGGCGGAGTAGTTGGCCTGCCCCGCGTTGCCGAACACGCCGGCGACCGACGTGACGTTCACGATGCGCCCCGCGCGGGCCTTCATCATCGCGGGCAGCACCTGGCGGCACATGACGAACGCGCCCTTGAGGTTGACCGACACGACCTGGTCGAACGCGTCGTCGCTCATGCGCATCGCGAGGCCGTCGCGCGTGATCCCCGCGTTGTTGACCAGTGCGTCGACGCGTCCGAACTGCGCGAGCACGGCGGCGACGAACGTGGCGCAGTCCTCGGACGAGCCGGCGTCGGCGCGGAACGCGAGGGCCTTCGCCCCGGCGGCGCGGCACTCCTCGGCCACGGCCTCGGCGGCTTCCTGGCCGCTGCGGTACGAGAGCGCGACGTCGAAACCGTCCCGGGCGAGGCGACGGGCGACGGCGGCGCCGATGCCGCGGGAGCCGCCGGTCACGATCGCGACCGGGCGGACGGCGGGGGCGTGGGACGCGGACATGCCTTCGAGAGCGGCCATGGGGTCTCCTTTCGTGCGGACAGCGAGGCTAGAACGTCACCAGCATGGCACCGTAGGTGAGGCCGGCGCCGAATCCGGACATCATGACCGAGTCGCCCGGCTTGAGCCGGCCGTCCTGGATCATGTTGTCGAGGCAGATCGGGATACTGGCCGAAGAGGCGTTGCCCATCTCGCCGATGTGCACGGCGAAGCGGTCCATCGGGACGCCGAGGCGGCGCGAGACGGCTTCGAGGATCCGGAAGTTGGCCTGGTGCAGGACGAAGTGGTCGATGCGGGCCACCTCGACGCCCGCTTCCTTCGCCACGACCTGGATCGAGTCGGTCACGGCGCGCACCGCGAACTTGTAGACCTCCGTGCCGTCCATGCGGATGAACTTGTCGACGGCATCGGGGAAGCGTTCGGGGAACGCGGAGCCCCAGCCGCCGGGGTTGCGCCCGGTCCCGTCGAGGAACGGGTGCTGGATCGGCAGGGCGCGGCTGACGAGCGAACCGCCGCTCTTACCCTCGGACCGCAGGTGGGAGCCGAGGATCCGGCCGCCGCCCGTGGAGACGACGACGGCGCCCGCCCCGTCCCCGAAGAGGACGCAGGTCGCGCGGTCGGTGTAGTCCGTGAGCTTGGACAGACATTCGGCGCTGACGATCAGCACGTTCTTCGCGGCGCCCGTCATGAGGTACCGGCCGGCGACGTCCATGGCGAACACGAATCCGCTGCAGGCGGCGTTGACGTCGAAGGCGATCGCGTTGTCCGCCCCGATTTCGGCCTGTATAATGCAGGAGAGCGACGGGAAATAGTAGTCGGGCGTCACGGTCGTCGCGAGGATCAGGTCGATGTCGATCGGCTCGACGCCGGCGGCCGCAATCGCCTTCCGGGCGGCGACGAGCCCCATGAACCAGGTCGGTTCGCCCGACGAGAGACGGCGCTCGGAGATTCCCGTGCGGGAGGTGATCCACTCGTCGGAGGTCTCCACGATTCCGGACATGTCCTGGTTCGTGACGACGACGTCCGGCAGGTAGCTTCCCGTCCCGATGATGCCCGCTTCGATCAATTCCTTCTCCTTGTCCTCGCCCGTGATTTCGTTTATTTTGATAATCAAAGGACAAGCAAAGGATACAACCCACCCCTCTCCCTTGTCAAGCCGGAGGGGGGTCCCGCGAGGAGGGAAACCGATGGTCGCGATCCTGTTTTCCGGTCAGGGCTCCCAGTACGCCGGCATGGGCAGGAGCCTGTGCGAAGCCAGCCCGGCGGCGCGCCGCGTCTACGAGGAGGCGTCCTCCGTCCTCGGCTGGGACGTCGCGTCGCTCGGCGCCTCCACCCCCGAAGAGGAGTCGGCGCGCCTCGCGCAGACCCTGTACGTCCAGCCCGCGATGCTGACGCTGTCCCTCGCCGCCCTCGCCGCCCTGAAGGAGCGCACCGGCCTCACCGCCGGCGCCTTCGCGGGCTTCTCGCTCGGCGAGTACGCGGCGCTCGCGGCCGCCGGCCTCGTGACGCTGCCTGACGCGGTGCGCCTCGTCTCCGAGCGCGCGCGGCTCATGCAGGAGCAGTGCGACTGCAAGCCCGGCGCGATGTACGCGGTCCTGGGCCTCGACGACGCGGCGGTCGAGCGGGTCTGCGCCGAGATCTCCGCAGCGGGACCCGACGCGTTCGTCGCGGCCGTCAACTACAACTGCCCGGGCCAGGTCGTGGTCGCGGGCCGCGAGGAGTCCGCCGCCCTCGCCGCCGAGCGCCTGAAGGCCGCCGGCGCCGGCCGCGTCGTGAAGCTCGGCGTCAACGGCGCGTTCCACACACCCCTCATGTCGACCGCCGCGCTCGGCCTCGAGGCCTTCGCCCGCGGGCTCGCGTTCGGCGCGCCGCTGCCCGGCGCCGTCCTCTATTCGAACGCCACCGGCGCCGCCGTCGACGACATCGCCGACGTGCCCGCCTATCTCTCGCGCCACATGACGGGGCCCGTCCGTTTCCGGGCCGAGCTCGAGGCCATGGCGGCCTCCGGCGCGACGGCGTTCGTCGAGTGCGGGCCCGGCAAGGTCCTGTGCGGCCTGGTGCGCAAGACGCTGCCCGGCGCCCTCGTCGTCAACGTCGAGGACGCGAAGACGCTCGACGCCGCCGCCGCGGCTCTGGCGGGGTAGGGCGGCCCACGTGGTCATCGATGCTCGGGCAAGAATGGTACAATCGCACCATGACTTTCAAGTGGATAACCAAGTCATTCCGGATGACTCCTGTCGATCCGGTGCAGTATGAAAAATCGAAAGCCACACTCCGGGTGGCTCTACAGGTCTGTCTTCTCGGCAGCGTCGGTTTCTTCGTGCTCTCTCCGCTCTATACTTTTCTTTTCGGAAGCGAAGCACTCGAAGCATTGTCATGGAAATCCACGATCGTCACGATGGCAGGTTATCTATGCTGGACTGTCCTGATCCTTCTAGGTCTCATTCACCCAGCAGGACAGTCCTTATTGAAAGGTCGATTGGGATCAGGATTCCCCTGGCTTCCTCTTCCGATCCTGACCCTCGTGATCTTCCTGCTCTGGAGTCTTGTCTGTTCGATATTCTCCCAATGGCCAGCGACAGCATTCTTCGGTAATTGGTGGAGACACGAGGGCTGGATCCAATACCTGGCCTATGCGGGTCTGTTCACAGCTGCGATTTCCCTGACGCAGAAGAGAAAGTGGCCCCTGATCCGTTCCTTCTGGTTCATCACGGCCGCCATATCCTGTCTTCTCGGACTTGCGGAACGCTCCGGCTATCGGCCGTTCGCCTGGTCCTTGAGTGGTTCGGCCATTTCCTTCTTCATCAATCAGAACCACTTCGCCTATTTCCTCTGCATGACCGCCGTTCTGTCCTCGGCACTATGGATCCGGCCCGAAACGACTTCTGAATCATCGAAGCGGTCCTTCGGATCCCTGATCCGTTCCTTGGCGGCTCCTGCACTCTCTCTGCTCCTTTTCACGACACTCGTCTATGCACAGACGCGCGGATCTTCCCTTGCTCTTCTCGGCGGATTGACCCTTCTCGGTTTCCTCCTGCCGGGGAAAAGGTCTCTACGGTCGTTCCTCCCGCTGTTCACCGCCATCTCGGTCTTCATTCTGCTCTATGTCGTCGATGGCGCTCTGTCCACATACAAGATCGTCCTGATCGGAACCGACGTGTCCGCAATCATCACCAATCCGGGTTCCACGCAAGCATTGGAAGCCGGTGGTTCTCGCTGGCTTCTCTGGGTCGACGGCATCAAGTACTTCCTGCAGAGTCCCTGGATCGGAAATGGTCCCGACACGACCGGTTTTTTCCTGCAACGAGACGGAATCCAATTCAGCGACCGTCTTCACAACGAGTATCTTGAATATCTTGTCACATTGGGAATTCCAGGCCTACTGGCCTGGTTGGCATTTCTCTATGCGTCGATCCATCCGGTTCTTCCCTGGTCGTCATGGCGCTTCCGTCGAGTTCCGAAAGCGTTCGAAGGCATGTCGATCGAAGCCGTTGCTGCCGCCTGTGCCGCATTGACCTATCTGGCGTCCGCATTCTTCGGCAACTCGCTGACCTATACGGCTCCGTTTCTCTTCCTATTGCTGGGTCGGTGCGCAACGGATTCGCTGCATCCAGATCCGAAGCACTTACAGAACCTCAATCCCTAACGTTTCTCCGCGAGCACCCGCTCGAGGATCCTGCGCCCGTCGTCGTCGCCCGGCTTCGCGCCGAGTCCGCACCGCTCCCGCAGGAAGGCGCCGGCGCCCTTCTCGCGCAGTTCGGCCTGCATCGCCATGGCCGCGGGGTCGTCCCGGTCGTCGAACCGGAGCGCCGCGGCGATCGAGCAGCAGATCGCGACGGGCTCGATGCCGTGCTTCAGGCACAGGCGGGCCGCGCCGACCAGCCGGTCCTCCGGCGAGAGCTTGCGCAGCGGGTCGCGGCCGACGCGCGCGACCGTGTCGCCGAGGCGCCGGTTGTGGAAGCGGAACAGCAGGTCGTCGACGTGCGCGGCGAGCACCTCGGGCGCCACGCCGAACTCCGCGGACAGGGCGCGGCTGGATTCGCCCATGGCGGCGCGCGCGGCGGACTCGATCTCCGGGACGCGAACCGTGTCCGAAATCAGCTCGCACCCGCGCAGCCAGCCGAGGTAGGCGGTCGTCGCGTGGCCCAGGTTGTGCACGAAGAGCTTGCGGCGGATGTAGAACTCGAAGGGCGTGAACGGCCGCAGGTTGGGGACGGGCGGGACCGGACCGCGGAAGGCGGCGCCGTCGACCGGCAGTTCGTCGTAGGGCTCGACGAAGACGCGGAGGGGGTTGCCCGCCTTCATCTCCTCGGTCATGACCGGGACCATCCGGCCGATCGACGCCTCGACGAAGCCCACGTCGTCTGCGAGGCGCGGACGCAGGCCGGCGGGCAGGAATTCCGAGATCCATTCGGCCAGGCGCAGGTTCGCGTCGATCAGGTTCTCGCAGATCACGATATCGAGCGGGCGACGGGGCTCCAGTGCCATGCGCCGGGCGATCCCCTTCGCGAGCATCGGTGCGATCCGCGGCAGAACGTTCACGCCGACGGCGGTCGCGGCGACGTCGCAGGTGGCGATCAGCTCCGCCACGGCCTCGGCGTCGCGGCCGTCGACCGCCCGCACGCCCTCGATCCAGCGGTCCTCGCTCGCGGCGTCGCTCACGACGGCGACCGGGTACCGGTGCTCGCGGTTGAGCGCCGCGACCACGTCGGGCATCACGTCGACGAACACCACCTCGTAGCCGGCGTCGGCGAACACCATGCCGATGAAGCCGCGTCCGATGTTGCCCGCGCCGTACATGGCGAGGACCGGCCTGCGCGCCGGCCCGCCCTTCGGCGTGCGTTCCACGACGATCACTTCGCCACCCCCCGGGCCACGGCCTGCGGGACGTTCTCGTCCGGGTGCGCCGCCATGAAGGCCTGGATTTCGGCGAGGGACCGCATGCCGGTCGTCGCGCCGGCCGCTGTCACGCAGAAGGTGCCGGTGGCATTCGCGAAGCGCGCGCACTCGACCAGGTCCCAGCCTCTGGCGAGACCGGTCGTGAAGCCGGCGCAGAAGGCGTCCCCGGCGCCGGTCGTCTCGACGACCCTGACGGAGCCGTAGGTCGGGATGCGGGCGACGAAGCCGGACCGGTCGGCCACGAGGCAGCCGTCCTTTCCGAGTTTGACGGCGACGGCCCGGCGCACGCCACGGCCGAGGAAGAAGCGGGCGATCCGCTCGGGGTCCTTCTCGCCGGAGAGTTCCACCGCCTCCTCGTAGCTGGGGAGGAAGTAGTCGAGGTGCGGCAGGCAGGGCGCGAGGACGCTCATCCAGCGGCCGCGGCTGTCCCAGGCGGTGTCGAGCACGGTCACGACGCCCATCGCGGTGGCCTTCTTCAGCAGTTCCGCCGCGGGCTCGCCGTCGAAGGCGGGCATCAGCATCGTCCCGGCGATGAAGAGGATCCGCGCGCGGGCGACCGAGTCCATCCGGACGTCCGACAGGCGGTATTCGGCGTTCGCGCCGAGGCAGTGCAGGAAGCTGCGCTCCCCGCCGCCGTCGACCAGCACCAGGGAGGCGCTCGTCCCGACGCCCGCGTCGGACACGAGTCCGGTGACGTCCACGCCCTCCTTGACGAGGGAGTCCGAGATGAACCGGCCGAAGCCGTCGTCCCCGATCTTTCCGAGCACGCCGACCGACAGGCCGATCTTCGCGAGGTCGATACCGGCGTTCGACGCGCAGCCCCCGACGAACAGGTCGATGCGGTCCACGAGCTGCAACTTGCCGCGCTCCGGAATCCCGTCGATCGTGCGTCCGATCGCGTCCGCGACCAGAATGCCGACGCAGGCCACGTCCAGCCGTTTCTCCATGTTGGCGCCCCCCTTGCCGGACCACCGCCCGGCAGTCCCATGGCGAAATCGTACCGCGCGCCGTGCAAATTGTAAAGACCTTTTACTTTACTCCCGGCACCGCCCGTGCGACAATGGAGGCACACCGCAAACACCCGCCCCGCGCCGCCCCCGCCCGATCCGGCGGACAAGGAGACCCATGCCCGAGCCGAGGGGTTCCAACAACCGGACCGTCCGCAATGCGAACCGAGCCCTGCTGCTCCGGCTGCTCGCCACGGGCGGCCCGGCGTCCCGTGCGACCCTCGCGCGCCAGGTCGGCCTCACCCGGATGAGCATCACCTATATCGTCCAGGAGATGCTCGCCGAGGGTCTTCTGACCGAATCCGCCGCGCCCACCTCCCCCGCACCTCAGGGTCGCGGCGGCGTGCGCCTCGCCCTCCCCGAAGCCCGCGTCACGGCGCTCGGCCTCTACCTGTCCCGCGACGCCGTCCACGGCACGGTCGCCGACATCGCGACCGGCCCGCTCTACGTGCAGCGCATCCCCCTCGACCCCGACGAGGACTCCGCGGGCTACTCCCGCAAGATCCTCACCCTCGTCGCCGACCTCTCCGACCGCGACCGCGCCCTCCGCGCCGAACGCGGTCTCCCCGCCGACGGCCGCCCGTCCGGACTCGGCGTCGCCGCCCTCGGCCCCCTCGACATCCGCGAAGGCCGGATCCTCACCCCCCCGAACTTCCACCGGATCTCCGACGTGCCGGTCCGCGCCCTGCTCGAGCGCGCCACCGACCTCCCGATCCGCATCGACAACGACATGAACGCCGCCGCGCTCGCCGAGATGCTCTACGGCGGCGCGCGGGGCCTGCGCGACTTCGTCTACCTCGGCGTCACGAACGGCGTCGGAGCCGGCGTCGTCTCGGACGGCCGCCTCTACGAGGGGGGCGCCGGGTTCGCCGGCGAAGTGGGCCACATGTCGATCGACTACCAGGGGCCGCCCTGCAAGTGCGGCAACAACGGCTGCCTCGAGCTCTACGCGAGCCTCCCCTTCGTCTTCCAGCGCTACTCCGGCCGCCTGCCGGAGGCGACGGCCGAGGCCTTCGCCACGCTGGTCGCGCGCGCCGGCGCCGGCGAACTCGAGGCCAGCCACGTCCTCGACGGCCTCTTCCAGAGCCTTTCGGTCGCGCTCGTGAACCTCGCGAACGTGCTCGATCCGGACGCCGTCTTCCTCGGGCACGAAGGGGCCCTGGCCGGCAACCTGCTGGTCGGCCGCCTCGAGCGGGCCGTCAACTCCCGCATGCTGCAGAGCGCGACCAAGCACCTGCCCATCCGCATTTCCGCCTTCCTCGACCAGGCGCCCGTCCGAGGCGCGACCGCCCTCGTCTTCGACCGGATCTTCCAGGGGGTCTGGTCGCCGTAGAACGTCTCGTATCCGGCAGGACCATTATGGTAGAATCGATGGCATGAGTCAGCATCCATAGCCTGAGGTAATCGACATGGCTGTTCGGGAGATCGACTACCGTTCCATTCATGAAGGAATGCCGATCGGCATCGCCTGTCACCGCCGACTCGAGCCGAAAGGCCCGGGACCGGGTGCCAGCGTGCCCGACGCCGAATTCCTGAGCCTGAACCCCGAATTCGAGCGTCTCACGGGCCTCGAATCCGAATTGCTCGTCGGAAAGCGGTTCCTGAGCTTCGACGAGGGACGCAGGGACGAAGTCCTCCGGTGGTTCGGCGACTTCGATGTCGTACTTTCCTCCAATGCGCGCCCTCCCTTCTTCTCGAAGCGCAGCGGGACCTGGTGCCAGGTATCCTCCTTCCTGTCCGGCGACCTGGTCGTCACGCTCGTCGTGCCTTATCCCTCGGGCCTGCCCCAGGCGTACGGAATGCGAGACCCGACCGACCGCGGCCTCTCCGAGGAAGAGCTCGGCACCAGGATGCAGCGACGGATGGAAATGGGCTCTGCCCTGCGCACGGCACTTCAATACGGGGAGATCTCGCTTGACTACCAACCGATCGTCGTCGCCAAGACGGGTGCGACAAGGGGATATGAGGCGCTGATGCGCTGGGACTCGAAGCGGTTCGGCAAGGTGCCGCCTTCGGAATTCATCCCGGTCGCCGAGAATACGGGCTGTATCATCGACCTCGGCGAATACGTCTTGCGCAATGTCTGCGAGGCGTGCCGAAAGATGAACGACGGAATCCGCAGCATCACCTACTTCGCCGTCAACCTGTCGACCGTCCAACTGATGCAGGAGGATTTCCTCAAGCGCTTCCGCCGCATCGTGAACGAGACGGGCGTGAACCCGATGTTCCTCGAACTCGAGATCACGGAGTCGGTCCTGGTCGGCCCCTATGAGAAGACCCTCGAGGTCCTGAAGAGCCTCAAGGGCATGGGGGTCCGGATCGTTCTCGACGATTTCGGAACCGGCTACACTTCTCTGAGTTTCCTGCGTGCCCTACCGATCGACGGGCTCAAGATCGACCGATCGTACATCACCGACATCTCGATCGCGAACGAGGACAAGGTCCTGATCGGCACGCTGATCACGCTCGCTCACCAGCTCGGCCTCGATGTCGTCGCCGAGGGCGTCGAGGACTCCACACAGCACAATTACCTGGTCCTTCGGGACTGCGACTTCATCCAGGGATTCTACCTGCGTCGACCGATTTCCGACAAGGCCCTGCTCTCCTCGATGGCGATGCCGTTCTAGCCCGGTTTGCACTCGGTCGAAAGGAGTCCCCATGCGCGACGAACGCCTCACAACCCTCGCCCGCCACATCCTCGAGTACTCCATCCAGGTCGGCAAGGGCGACCGCTTCAGCTTGTCGCTCACGACGTCCGCGATCCCCCTCGGCAAGGCCATCCTCGAGGAGTCGAAGCACATCGGCGCCTTCCCCTACATCGACATCCTCGACGAGGAGCTCCAACGCCTGCGCATGGAACTGGTCGACCCCGACGACGGCGGGTTCTCCGAGGAGTCCCTGAAGTGCGCCGTCGAGTGGGGCCTGCGCAAGTTCGCCGACCTCAAGGCCAACGTCGCCGTCCGCTCCCACGAGAACGACATGGAGAGCGCTGGCGTCGACCCGAAGAAGACTCGCCTGTCCGCCCAGGTCGGGCAGCCGCTCCAGGACCTGATCATCAACCATCGCAAGTGGGTCCTGTTCGAGTGGCCGACCAAGGGCCAGGCCCAGAAGGCCGGCATGTCCTACGACCGGTTCTTCGACTTCGTCCTCGACGTGTCGTGCGTCGACTACGCGAAGATGCGCCGCGACGTCGAGCCGCTGCGCCAGCGCATGCTCGCGACCGACCGCGTCCGCCTCGTCGGGCCCGGCACCGACCTCTCCTTCTCGATCCAGGGCATCCCGCCGATCCCCTGCTGCGGCGAGTTCAACATCCCCGACGGCGAGATCTTCACCGCGCCAATCCGCGATTCGATCAACGGGACGCTGGCCTACAACACCCCCTCGATCTACTGGGGCAAGAAATTCTCCGATATCAAGTTCACGTTCAAGGACGGCCGCATCGAGGAGGCGACCTGCACGGGCTCGCAGGAGGACCTTCTGCGCATCCTCGACAGCGACCCCGGCGCGCGCTACATCGGCGAGTTCGCCATCGGCCTCAACCCGCTGATCCGCGAGCCCTTCTGCAACACGCTGTTCGACGAGAAGATCTTCGGCTCGTTCCACTTCACGCCCGGCCGCTGCTACGACGAGGCGCCGAACGGCAACGAGTCCTCCGTGCACTGGGACCTCGTGTGCATCCAGCGTCCCGAGTATGGCGGCGGCGAAATGTACTTCGATGGCGAACTGGTCCGCAAGGACGGACGGTTCCTGCCGGCCGACCTGCAAGGGCTCAATTACGACTAGTACAATGTTTTGCAAATAACTGTGCATAGATAGGCAAGAGTGCTATAGTGAATCCATCGGAATCATGGGGGGTGGATTTACATGGCACGACCGAAGAAATACGGGCGGTTCGAATTGACGGAACGGGAGATCGAGGAGTTGACGACGATCACCAACACGCGGACGGCGGAGGCGCAGAAGGTGCAGCGAGCCAAGATCCTGCTGCTGAGTGCGGCTGGAATGAGCAACGTCCTGATCGCGGAGAAACTGGACATCAACCGCAATTCGGTGGCGCTGTGCTTGAAGAAGTATGCGTCGGCGGGCATGGAGTCCGCCCTTCGCGACGACGCCGGACGTGGGCGCAAGGCGGTTCTGAGCGATGCGGACAAGACCTATGTCCGCAATCTGGCCTGCCAGAAGCCGTGCGACCTGGGATACGCCCAGGAGCTCTGGACCGTTCGCAGCCTTCAG
Source organism: uncultured Eubacteriales bacterium (assembly GCA_903835065.1). Lineage (GTDB taxonomy): Bacteria > Bacillota > Clostridia > Saccharofermentanales > UBA5734 > CAILLO01. The sequence continues at coordinate 403 of CAILLO010000008.1, read as the reverse complement.
GGCCATATCCAGAGGAACTGCGTCGAAGCGGGCTTTCCGAATCTGGCGACAATCGTTCCGTCGACGGTCAACACGATTCTGAACACGGCCGATATCAAGCCGCACAAGATCCGGTACTACCTCGAGAAACGGGATCCCGAATTCGACCGGAAGATGGGGGACGTGCTCATCGTCTACAAGCAGATCGAGATCCAGTTCGAAAGCGAGGAGGAGACCGGAACCATCGTCATCTCCTACGACGAGAAACCCGGCATCCAAGCCATAGGCAATACCTGCGCCGATCTTCCGCCGACGAGGAAGCATGGATTCGTGGGACGCGACAGCGAATACCGGCGGATGGGCACGGTGTCGCTGCTGGCCGGCATGGACCTGCTGACCGGCGAAATCATCCCGCTCGTCAGGG
>CAILLO010000007.1 GCA_903835065.1 uncultured Eubacteriales bacterium | reverse complement strand
GGTCGACTGCAATCCTTGACTCCTGAGTGAAGAAGTAACCTCCCGAATCGGACGGAACAGGGGTTTCAGGGCCAAGCGATCTGCTTAGCAACGTGCTATTCTAGGGGTGCATGAAGGGGAAAAGGGCGACTTGAACACAGGTCCGGTCTGCGGCGGTTCAGCTTGCAGCACGAAACGCCCGAGCGGATTCGTAGGGAGAGTGGCCGACTTCTCCGGGCCGGTTGGAGCCGGCTAGTGCGGCAAAGGGAGCAGGCGGGGGGTTAGGACGATCTCGTCTGCTCCTATTTTTGTGATACCAAGCCGATCCAGGATTCCCTCGCCGTAGAGGAACTCGAACGCGTCGAAGGGACATCTGCCGATGAGACTGTCGCGGCGGTAGCTGTTGATGTGGGAGCAGAGCGTGTCGATGTCCGGCTGGCAGAGGTCGTCGAAGGACGAACCCTTCTTGCGGACCATGCGGATGAACTCATGGGCGCGCTCGATGCCCGATTTCTGATTGCTCTGCAAGGGGTCGCAGTAGAAGACCCGGGTGCGCCGACCCCTTTCCAACGCAGTGGGGTCGCTGAATTCGGAGCCGTTGTCGGTCAGGAGGACAGGGAACAGGCGACGGAACCTGTCTTCGCCGAGGAGCCCCTCCAGGGCGTCGATGGCCTCGAGGGCGGAACGGGCGGTGTTGTAGTCGCGGATCCGGCAGAGGAGCAGCTGCGCCCTGGGAAAGAAGAGCGTCAGGAGGACCTTGACGGTTTCCTGCGAGCCCAGGACCGAGTCCATCTGCACGACCGGGAGGTCGGGGGCGCTGTCCAGCAGTTGCCGGTAGTCGGCGTAGGTCCGGCCCACGCGGCAGGCCCGGTCGACCTTGTGCTCGGGCTTCCGGTGGGGGATCCGGCGCTTCACCTTGAGCCTCAGGTCGAGGTTCCTGGCCGAGAGGAGACCTTGGTCGATGAGGTTGTAGAGGTTCTTCTCGGAGCAGAAGAGCTCGTCCTTGTGGCTGAGGAAGATGTGGTGGACCGATTGGCCGTTCCGCAGCAGTGGAGACACCAGCAGGTCCGTCCGTGCGAGTTCGGAATCCGAGAGGAGGATGCCGCTGCGGACGTCTCTGAGTCTCGCCCGGGCCGTCTCGTGAGCCTTCCCGGCGTCGTAGACGAAGCGCCGGATGGTGCAGTTGCGGAATTTCAGGCATCCGTTGCAGCAGAACGGCGGGTGGACGAGTCGCTCGCAACGGGCCGGTGCGAAATCCCGGCACAAGGGATTGCAGTGTCCGCACAGGCGACAGATCCGGCGTGGGCTGATGCAGCGTTCGCACAACCCCTTGATGCGACAGGTCTTGAGTCTGGCGCAGTCGTTCTTGCCGCCGCCGCTGCAGCCGGTGAAGACAGCGGTGCGGTTCTGCCGGATTTCCCGGACGATGGAGTTGCGGTCACGACCGAGCGCCAGGGCGATGGCCGAGAGGGGGTTGTTGCCGGAGAGCATGCGATGGACGGTGATCCGATCCGAAAGGGACAGATGCTTGAACTGGGCCATTGTCCTACCTCCTTCGATTGGCCCGGAGAAGTCTACCGACCAGTGTAGCAGAGGGTTTCCGCTTGCAGGACGAATCGCCCGCCGCCGGTTTGCAGGACGAATCTCCCGACCTCACGGGAGTTAAGGATTGCAAATGACCATCGTCTCCTGACCGACCCGATACCCGGTTGCGCGAACCGGATTCCTGTGGTACTATTCTGTGTGCGCGTCCGAATCCGCGGGCGCAGGGAGGGCTTTCCGACATGGCCAAGTGCGAGATCTGCGAGAAGGATATCCTTTTCGGTCGTTCCATCAGCATCACCCGTTCCCAGGTTTCCCGCCGGGCGAAGTCCAAGCAGAAGCCCAACGTGCGGAACGTCAAGGTCGTCGTCGAAGGCACCCCTGCCACGATGCACGTGTGCAGCCGCTGCCTGCGTTCGAACGCCGTGAAGAGGGCCTAGAGACCTTTCTTTCCGAACACCGACCGGAATCGACCCGAAGAGGATGCGGCCAGCGCCGCATCCTCTTTTCGTGTCCGCTTCACGCGGGAACCGCAGGACGAAGGGTCAGGATGCCGGGAAGACGCGGCGCACGGCCGCGATCCGGGCGAACAGGGTGGTGTCGTCCGCCAGCGTGACCAGGCGGATGGAGGAGCGACTCGGGCGGGCCATCAGCACCTGCCCGTCCCCGATGTAGAGGGCCACGTCTCCGAAGGTCGTGCCGGTCAGGTCTCCCGCCAGGGGCGCGAACAGGACGAGGTCGCCGCTTTGCCAGCCGTCCGTGAGCAGCGCGCCGGTCTTCTCGTCCTTCACGAGCGTCACCGGCGTCCCGGCGGCGCCGAGGGCGTCGACTGTCCTGGGAAGGTCCAGGCCGTTCACGGAAGCGGCGATGCGGATCAATCCGGCCGAGTCGATGCCGTTCTCGGTCGTGCCGCCCGGCAGGTAGGTCATGTTCAGGAAGGACATCGCACTCGACACGAACGCGTCGGCGCCGCTCGTCTGGACCTTCGAGGCGACCGGGATCTCGATCAGCCCGTTCCCGCCGATCCAGCCCGTCCCGCCGCCCGCCAGCGCGACCCGGTAGATCCCGTCCCCGCGGTAGTCCGAATAGAGGACCGTGCCCATCATCACTTCCTGGAGCAGGGTCCCTTGGCTCGCATGCGACATGATCCGCCGCACCCGGTCCGAGACGACCAGCTTGTACAGATAGAGATTGGGCTCGGCGGAGTCGCGCTCGGCCGTCAGGTCGCCGTTGGCGATGTAGCCCTGCGTGCCGTCCGCCAGCGTCACGGCGTTGAACCCGAAGGACGACCGGGCTGCGTCGCTCTCGACCGGGGTGTTGTAGAGGACCTGGGTGATCCGAACGCCGCGGAGGTCGGGTCGGTCGAGGACATCGGTCGCGGCGACCGTCACGAGGCGGGTCGCGTCGTCGAGGACGCGCACGGCGTTCCGCCCGTTCGTCGCGCTCTTGCCGAACAGCGTCTGGAGACCGGACAGGGCGTACGGGACGACGAAGAAGACCAGAACGGCGAGCAGCAGCGTCACGACCGCCGGGACCACCCAGACGGGTGTGCGGCGTCGGGCGGCAGCGTCGACGTAGATCTTGCGGTCGACGTACTTCCAGGTGTCGTGGCCTCGGACCGGCCCGGACTGCATCCGGAGATCGCCGGGCCTGCGGCCGCGGGGGGTGCGGCCGCTCCGCCGGTTCCGGCGGGCGAGCTTTCTTCGGGCCTTCGCGGCGGAATCACCGCGGGGGAAGAACGGGAAGTCGAAGTTCACGGGAGGTCCTCGCCGAAAAGGGCACCGGGGCCGGGGCCCTTCGTCGTCAGCACACAGCTCGCGGCCGCGACGTCGCCCTCATGGGTCAGGCTGATCGCGATCTCCTCGCCGCCGAGCCGACGGAAGGCGCGCAGCGCGCCGCCCGTGAGCCGGACCGAAGGCTCGCCGCCCTCCGCGCGCAGGACCTCGATGTCGGAAAGGGCGATCCCGTCCCGCAGCAGTCCGGTGCCGAGCGCCTTGCCCACGGCCTCCTTGGCGGCGTAGCGCACGGCCAGGGATTCGTATCGGCTTTCCTCGCCGCGGGCGAGGCAGTAGTCCAACTCGACCTTCGTGAAGGTCCTGCGGAGAAAGGCGTCCCCCTGGCGCGCCACGGCGCCCCGGATCCGCTCGATGCTTGCGATGTCGATGCCGCAGCGAAGTCCCATCCAACCTCCGGATATCGTATAATCGGTGGCAGCACCGTCATTCTATCATGCCGCGGCCGAACGCGCCGCACCCCTGCCGCCCCCG
>CAILLO010000006.1 GCA_903835065.1 uncultured Eubacteriales bacterium | reverse complement strand
TACAAAGGAAGAGTTGGTCCAGCGTATCTATCAGTACATGGATGAGATCAATGCTCAACCCGTGATCTACCGCTGGAAGTACAAGATGGACGAGGTGGCCGTTTGATGATTTGCATATTCATCTGCAAAACGTTGTACTAGAACGCTTGAAGCGTCACCCCGGCCAGGCGTCGCAGACTAGACCCGCTTGTGCTTCCACCGGCCTCGCCGGACCCGCTGGCCGTAGAGCGCGGCGCGCGCGACGAAGTCCATCGCGGTACCGACCATGACGCCCTCGAGGCCGAGCCCGACGAAGCGGATCATCAGGAAGGATACGAGGACGCGGAACACCCAGAGTCCGACGAACGCGGTCCAGGTGACGAAGATGATGTCGCCGCCGGCGCGCAGAGTGCCCGCGCAGACGTTCATGATGGCCAGCAGAGGCTCGAGGACGGCGAAGAAGCGGATCAGCTCGACGCCCTTGCGGACGACCTCGGGGTCGTTCGTGAACATCCGGGCGATCGGGTCCGCGAAGACCGCGGCGAGAATGCCGAGCAGGGTGATCGTCACGACCGCGACGCGGACGGATTCCTTGACGCCGTCGGCGGCGTCCTCGAGGCGGCCGGCGCCGAGGGCCTGGCCCACGTATGTGGTCGTCGCGACGGCGAGGCCGAAGATGGGCATGAAGGCCATCGAGTTCATGTTGACGCCGACCTGCCACGAATCGTACTCCGCGGTGCCGAGGCCGGTCAGGAGCCAGCTCATCATGAGGAAACCGCCCTGCATGACGGCCTGCTCGAGGAAAGCCGGCAGTCCCTGGCGGAAGATGCGGGCCATCAGGACGCGGTCGATGCGGTAGCGCTCCCGCGGCAGGAGATACAGGACCTTCCGGTAGGCGAACATCAGGGTCACGCGCAGCGCGGCGGTCGTGATGCGCGAGACGGTCAGGGCGATGCCGGCGCCGACGATGCCCATCGGCCCGATCAGCAGGAAGCACAGCCCGACGTTGAGGGCGGCGCCGATCCCGGAGACGACCATCGGGGTGGCGGTGTCGCCGGCGCCGCGCATCGACGCGGCGATGGTCATGTCGAGGACCATGAACGGCATCGCGTAGAGCAGGATGCGGAAGTAGGAGGGGGCGAGGGCGGCGGCGTCCGCGCTGTTGGGGCCGAAGAAGACCGACAGGATCGGATCCGCGAACAGATAGGTCAGGACCGTGATGGCCCCGGAAATCGCGAGGCCCATCACCAGCGCCTGGAAGAGAGCGCTTCGCGCCTTGCGGTCGTCGCCCTCGCCGATCACGCGGGCGATGATGACGGTCGCGCCGGTCGCGAGGCCGGCGAACGCCGTCTGCTGCACGACGACGACCATGTTCACGAGCGCCGCGGCGGCGAGCTCCGCATTGCCGCGCTTGCCGAGGAACATCGTCACGACCAGCCCGCCCATCATCAGCAGGACCTGTTCGAGGACGGCGGGCCAGGACAGACGCAGGATAGCCGAAAGGACGTCCTTCCGGAACAGCGGGCGGCGCTTGGCGACCGGGGGGGTCGGGGTCTCGACGGGTTCGAAGTCTTCCATGCTTTCGACATGATACGCCTTGGACCCGGATTTGACGAGATGGGATTTCCGGAAGATTTCCCGAAAGCATTTCCCGAAAGCGGCGAAGGCCCGGATTGCGGTCCGGCGGGGGGCTGGGGTAGAATGGCGGGACGATGAAGCGATTGACGGTTCGGACGACGGTCCGGCGACTGGCCGGATTCCTGGAAGGCACCGCCGCGCCCTATGTGGGCTCGGTGCTCTTCACGTTGCTTTCCGCGGCGCTGTCGATGATCATGCCCCTCGTGTTCCGCTTCGTCGTCGACACGGTGATCGACGGCGGCTCGCCCGCCCTGCCGCCCCTGCTGCAGTCCTTCTATGCCGGGCTCGGGTCGCGCGACTTCTTCGTCGCGAACCTCTGGCTGTGCGGCGTCGCGATCGTGGTCGTCAATTCGATCTCCGGCGGCGTCGACTTCTTCAAGGGCAAGTGGATGGCGATCGTGTCGGAGCACAGCGCGCGCACGATCCGCATGAAGCTCTACCGTCACCTCGGCGCCCTCCCCTACTCCTACCATGCGAAGGCGGAGACGGGGGACCTGGTCCAGCGCTGCACGTCCGATGTCGACACCGTCCGCAAGTTCCTCGCGCTCCAGCTGCTGGAGATCGTCCGCTGCCTGGCGCTGGTCCTGTTCTCGGCCGGCCTCATGTTCCTGCTCGACCCCGGGATGGCCCTCGTCTCGGTCGCCGTCACCCCGGTCGTCTTCGTGACGTCGCTGCTCTACTTCCGGAAGGAGCGCACGGCGTTCCAGGCCTACGACGAGCAGGAGGGGCGGCTGTCCACGCTGCTCCAGGAGAATCTGACCGGAGTGCGCGTCGTCAAGGCGTTCGCGCGGCAGGACGACGAGATGGCCCGCTTCGAGGAGGGGAACTCCTCGCTTCGCGAACTCGGCATCAAGCTCATGAAGATCGTCGGGGCGTTCTGGATGTACTCGGACTTCCTGTGCCTCGTCCAGATGGGCGCCGTCGTCGTGTTCGGCACCTACCGCGTCGTGGAGGCCGGGATGAGCCTCGGCACGCTGCTTGCCTTCATCGCGTACGTCGACATGCTGCTCTACCCGCTGCGCGGCCTCGCGCGGACGCTGGCGGACGCCGGCAAGATGCAGATCTCGCTGTCCCGCATCGAGGAGGTCCTGACCGAGCCCGAGGAGCCGTCCGACGAGGAGCTGCTCGAGCCGGAGATCCGCGGCGGCGTGACGTTCGAGCACGTCGGCTTCCGCTACGAAGAGGGCAAGGACGTCCTCGAGGACGTCTCGTTCACGGTCCAGAAGGGGCAGACCGTCGCGATCCTGGGGCCGACCGGCTCGGGCAAGTCGACGCTGGTCCATCTGCTGCAGCGCCTCTACGAGCCGACCTCCGGCCGGATCCTGCTCGACGGCGTCGACCTGAAGAGCATCCGCCGCGCGCACGTGCGCCGGAACGTCGGGCTCGTGCTGCAGGAGGCGTTCCTGTTCTCGCGCTCGCTGAAGGAGAACATCCGCCTGCCGCGCCCCGACGCGGAGGACGCGACGGTGCACGAGGCCGCGCGCACGGCCGCCGTCCACGACGACATCCTCGCCTTCGACCAGGGCTACGAGACCGTGGTCGGCGAGCGCGGCGTGACCCTGTCGGGCGGGCAGCGGCAGCGCGTCGCGATGGCCCGCTCCATCATCCGAGAATGCCCGGTCGTGGTGTTCGACGACTCGCTGTCGGCCGTGGACACGGAGACCGATTCGAAGATCCGCGCCGAGCTCGGCGCCCGCAGGCACCAGTCGACGACCTTCATCATCTCCCACCGCGTCTCGACGCTGGCGGAGGCCGATCTGATCCTCGTGCTCGAGCACGGCCGGATCGCCCAGTCGGGGACGCACGCCGAGCTCGTGGCGCGGCCCGGGCTGTACCGCCGCGTCTGGGAGATCCAGAGCGCGCTCGGCACCGAGGCGGACGGAGAAGGGGGGGAAGGCGCATGACGCAGTTTGAGGAGAAGGACTTCAGCGAGAAGCTGGATTTCGGCATCTGGAAGCGCCTGCTCGCCCACGGCAGGGGCTTGAAGCCCGTGTTCGTCGCCCTCGGGATCTCCATGGGATTGCTGGCGTGCCTCGAGACCCTCGGTCCGCTGCTCACCAAGTACTCGATCGACCACTTCGTCGCGCAGGGGACGGTCGCGGGCCTGCCCTGGTTCGCGCTGCTCTATTTCGGCATCACCGTCGTCCAGGCGATCTCCACCTACTTCTTCCTCTACAACGCCGGCCGCGTCGAGGCGGGCATGTGCTACAGCATCCGGCGCGAGGGCTTCGAGCGCCTGCAGCAGCTGCCCTTCTCGTACTACGACCGGACGCCCGTCGGCTGGATCATGGCCCGTATGACCTCGGACAGCCAGCGGCTCGCGGAAGTCATCGCCTGGGGGCTCGTGGACGTCTTCTGGGGCGCGGCGAGCCTGCTCACGGCATCGGTCGCGATGTTCATCCTCAACTGGAGGCTGGCGCTGGTCACCATGGCCGTCGTGCCCGCCCTCGCCTACGCCAGCCTGTTCTTCCAGCGCCGCATGCTCGAGTCGCAGCGCGAGATCCGCAAGACCAACTCGAGGATCACCGGCGCCTTCAACGAGGGCATCATGGGCGCCCGCACGACCAAGACGCTGCTGCGCGAGCACAAGAACAGCGAGGAGTTCCAGGAGCTGACCGACACCATGTACAAGTCCTCGGTGCGTGCGGCCGTCTTCTCCTCCCTGTACATCCCGCTCGTGTCCGTGCTCGCGTCCTGCGGCTCGGCGCTGGTGCTGGTCGTCGGCGGCGACGGCGTGATCTCGGGCGTGCTGCTCATGGGCACGCTCTATGCGTTCATCTCCTATGCCTCCCGCTTCTTCGACCCGATCCGCCACCTCTCGCGCATCTTCGCGGAGCTGCAGGCGGCGCAGGCGGCGGCCGAGCGCGTCATGGGCCTGCTCGGCGAGAAGCCGGAGATCGTGGACGCGCCCGGCGTGCGCGAGGCCTTCTCGGCCCAGTACGGCGCCGACCCGTCGGGCTGGCCCGGCATGGACGGCCGCATCGAGTTCCGCGACGTGACGTTCGCCTACGGTGAAGGCGAGAAGGTGCTCGAGCACTTCGACCTCGTCGTGCCGAGCGGTCAGTCCGTGGCCCTCGTGGGCGAGACCGGCGCAGGCAAGAGCACGATCGTGAACCTCGCCTGCCGCTTCTACGAGCCGACCTCCGGCAGCATCCTGATCGACGGGCGCGACTACCGCGAGTACCCGATGCACTGGCTCTACTCCCGCCTGGGCTACGTGCTCCAGTCGCCGCACCTGTTCAGCGGGACGGTCGAGGAGAACATCCGCTACGCCAAGCCCACCGCCACCCGCGAGGAGGTCGAGGCCGCCGCGAAGCTCGTCTCGGCGCACGAGTTCATCCTCCGGCTCGAGAAGGGCTACGACACCGAGGTCGGCGAGGGCGGCGACCGCCTGTCGACCGGCGAGAAGCAGCTCGTCTCCTTCGCGCGCGCCGTGCTGTCGGACCCCTGCCTGTTCGTGCTCGACGAGGCGACGTCCTCGGTCGACACCGAGACGGAGCAGGCGATCCAGCACGCGATCCTGCAGCTGCTGTCCGGGCGCACCTCGTTCGTGGTCGCGCACCGCCTTTCCACAATCCGTAACGCAGACCGTATTCTCGTCATCTCCGACGGGCGTATCATCGAAGACGGTACGCACCGGGAGCTCATGAGCCGGCGCGGCCACTACCACGCCCTCTATGTCAGCCAGTTCATCGACGAGTCGGTCGGCGTCTGACACCGCTCCGCATCCCTTTCCCCAGGTGCGGAGCACCTGCGAAAGGAGATCACCCATGAACGACCACTCCACGATCGAAAGCATATTCGCCAGGGAAATCCTGGATTCCCGCGGCAACCCCACCCTCGAGGTGGAGGTCACCACGTGCTGCGGCTCCTTCGGCCGCGCGGCCGTGCCGTCGGGGGCGTCGACCGGCGCCTTCGAGGCCGTCGAACTGCGCGACGGCGACCCGAAGCGCTACGGCGGCAAGGGCGTCGAACAGGCCGTCGCCAATGTCAACACGGTGATCGCGCCCGCCCTGTACGGAATGGACGTGCTTGACCAGGTCGGCGTCGACCGGGCGATGATCGCCCTCGACGGCACCAAGAACAAGGAGAAGCTGGGCGCCAACGCAATCCTCGGCGTCTCCCTCGCCGTCGCCAAGGCGGCGGCCGACTCGCTCGACATGCCCCTCTACCGCTACATCGGCGGCACCAGCGCCCGCCGCCTGCCCGTCCCGATGATGAACATCCTCAACGGCGGCAAGCACGCGGACAACAGCGTGAGCATCCAGGAGTTCATGATCATGCCTGTCGGCGCCGAGAGCTTCCGCGAGGGCCTGCGCTGGTGCGCCGAGGTCTACGCGGCGCTGAAGAAGGTGCTGAAGGGCAAGGGCCTCGCGACGTCGGTCGGCGACGAGGGCGGATTCGCCCCGAACCTCGCGAGCGACGAGGACGCGCTCAAGGTGATCGTCGAGGCGATCTCGGCGGCCGGCTACAAGCCGGGCGAGGACTTCCTGCTGGCCGTCGACGCGGCCGCCACCGAGATGTACGACGAAGCCGCGAAGGCCGGGAGCGAGGGTTCCTACCTGTTCTGGAAGAAGGGCCTGATGTTCAGCGCGAAGGAGATGGTCGACTACTGGGCCGACCTCGTCGACCGCTACCCGATCGTCTCGCTCGAGGACTGCATGGCCGAGGAGGACTGGGCGGGCTGGAAAATGCTCACCGACCGGCTCGGCAAGCGCATCCAGCTCGTCGGCGACGACCTGTTCGTGACCAACACCGAGCGCCTCTCACGCGGCATCGAGACCGGCACCGCGAACTCGATCCTGATCAAGGTCAACCAGATCGGCACGCTGACCGAGACGCTCGAGGCGATCGAGATGGCCAACCGCGCCGGCTACACGGCCGTCACGTCGCACCGCTCGGGCGAGACCGAGGACACCACGCTGGCCGACATCGCCGTCGCGACCAACGCCGGGCAGATCAAGACCGGCGCTCCGAGCCGCACGGACCGCGTGGCCAAGTACAACCAGCTGCTCCGGATCGAGGAGGAGCTGGGCGGCACCGCCGAGTACCCGGGACGCAAGGCGTTCTTCAACCTGCGCGACCTGTAGGGGCGCGAGAGGCGGCGGTTCCTCCGGGACGCCGTCGTTTGAAGCGACGAAACGACGAAGCGGAAGCGCGGTTCCTCCGGGAGCCGCGCTTCTTCGTCGACCCGAGGCTCCTCGTCCGCTCACCCCAGGAAGTAGTACGACTCCAGCAGGTAGCGCTCCCCTTCCCGGTCGGCCAGCCGCGACAACAGCGCGCGCACCTGGGCGGCCGTCGCCCGCCCGGCACGGTAGTTCACGAGCAGCGCGTCGAACCGGCGCCGGTCGGCGGGCGTCGCGGTCTTCTTGAAGTAGCCCCGGACATGTTCCGCGGCGTTGACCTCGGCGCCCGGGTCCTCGGGCCGGGCGAGCGCCGCCTCGACGTGGGCGTAGTAGGCGGCGGCGAGCGCGAAGGGGTCGGCCGGCGTCTTGTCCTTGAGGAGCTGCCGGATCGCGTCGTACTCCCGTTCGGAGCGCGCGAGCACGCGATATTTCGCCCGGGCCCACTCGGCCTCGAGACGGTGGACGGCGGAGCGCGCGTCGGGGCGCAACGCCTGGTCGACGAGCAGCGCGGCCTTCACGGCCGAGACGTTCTTGTCCTTGACCTCGAGCATGAGGTCGGGCAGCGCGGCGTCGCCGAGCGCCGTCCGCAGGGCCGCGAGGTGCGCGAGGAAGGGCACGGCGAGGATCGAGTCGGAGTGCGAGCCGCCGCGGCGGTCGGGCGCCTGCTGGGAGTAGTGGACCTTCTGCGGGCCGTCCCCCGGCTTCCAGGTCGCGGCGAAGCGCGCGGTCCAGAGGGCGTCGTCGCCGCCTTCGCCGCCGGGATTTTGCGCCGCGTGCAGGTTGTCGTAGACGGCGGGGATCGACAGTGCGGTCGCCACTTCGAGCGCGTCGGCCGGCGTGAAGATCCGGTCGTCGTTCTCGACCGACAGGCGGCAGCGGACGTTCTCCGGCAGCATGCGGACGCTGCGGACGAAGCGCTCCTTCGCGGCCGTCCGGTCTCCGTAGCCGCCGCCGACGTGGAGGACCAGGCGCGCCTCGCAGCCGGCGCCGAGGGCGTCGAGCAGCGCGGCGTGGTAGCGGAGTTCGTCGACGGAGCGCTCGAGCACGTCCGGCGAGGGCGTGTTGAGGACGGTGTACTGGCCGGGGTGCATGGACACGCGCTGGGACGACTCCCGAAGCGCCGCGCCGATGCGCGAGAGGGCCGGGGCGAGCGGTCCGGCGAGCGCGGCCGCGAGGTCGACCGGCCGGGAGGGGTGCGTCGCGAGGGGGACGAGGTCGGAGGAGAGGCGGTAGAGGCGGATGCCGACGCGCGCGTTGTAGGCGACCATCGCCTCGACGGCGTCGAGGTTCGCGAGCGCGACCTCGACGGGACGGCCGGGGTGCGCGGCGGCCGACGCGAGCGAGCAGGCCGACAGCGCCGCGCCGGGCACGGCGAGCGCGATGCAGGCGTAGCCGACGCGCGGAGGTGCGGGGACGGGGGCGCGCGAGGGCGTCACGGAGCGTCGTGCGTCGCGGGCGGCGGCGCGGCCGGCGCGGCGGGCCGCAGCGAGCGGCTCCAGAAGACGAGCAGCGCGGCGGTGTACAGGTACTGGAGGACGAAGGCGGGCCACTCGGGGTCCGAGTTCCATCCCGCGAGGATGTTCAGCACGACGCCGACGGGACCCGTCTCGCGGTCGAGCACGGTGCCGGAGAGGTCGTAGAGTTTCGCGAGCAGGAAGGAGGCGTCCGGAATCGCGCCCGTCGCGGCGGCCAGCGACAGCGCCTCGTGCGCGCCGGAGCCGGCGAGATAGCCCGCCTGCAGGACCAGGTACACGAGCGTCGCGCGGAAGACCGTCTTCAGGTCGATCCGGACCAGGGACCGCTGGATCAGCAGGGCGAGCGCCAGGGCGACGGCGACGCCGAGTGCGATCGACAGCGCCGGGTAGGCGCCGGCGAAGGCGAACAGGGAGACTTCGGCGCCCTCGCGGCCGACGATGAAGAACGCGAGCGTCAGGATGCCGAACGGCGTGGGGGCGGCGGCGAGGCGTCGGTGTGCGGACGTGGCCAGGTCCCCGCCCTGTCGGGTCATCCAGACCAGGAACAGGGTGATCAGGGCGAGCGCGAGCAGGTTCGAGACGAGCGCCCAGCTCGCGGTATAGGCTTCGGCGCCTCCGAACGTCTTCTCGGCCTGATCGAGGCCGAAGCCGAGGGCGACCGAGGCGGCGATGCCGAACCCGGCGCCGAGCCAGAGCGGAAGACGGCGACCGGGGCGTCCGCTGCGCTCGAGGGAACGAAGGAGGACGGCGAGCACGAGAAAGGCCTCCAGGGCTTCCCGGAAGCCGAGGACGAGGCCGGAGATCCGGATCAGCATGGCGGGTCTCTCCTTCTATTTTTCGAGGAAGGGTTCCATGGCGGTGACTTCGGCCACGAAATACTCGTAGTGGAATTCGGGCCCCGTGACGTCGACGTTCGAAGGCGGCAGCTCGATCTCCACGTCATGGAACAGCGTCTTTCCGGATACCGTGACGAGCTCGATGCGGAAGGCGAGCTTCAGGGTGACGGCGGACCGGTCGATGCCGAGTTCCCGGTAGATCTGCTCCATGGTGGGGCTCGCGCCGTTCGCGGCGGCGGGCGATTTCGCGAGGTCATATTGCGCGACCTTGTCGAGTTCCAGGTACAGGACGGTCTGGCGACCGGACGAATCGGCCGGGGAGACGGCGAAATCCGCACGATCCAAGGATCCCACCAGGTCGACGCGGGGGCCGCTCGGGTCGACCGTACCGGGTTTCCAGACCGAGAGGCTCCCGACCGTGCCCATCTTCGAGGACGACACGACATGGACGTTCCCGATCGAGAACTTCTTGACGTTGTATCCGGCGGACGGGTCGTAGTCGTTTGTCGACGTATATTCCGGCAGGACCGAGAAGGCCATGTCGATGTAGGATTTGCCCAGCGAGGCGGCATCGGTGCCGACTTCCGACGCGGAGCGGTACAGATTGAACGCGTACCCTTTGTAGAGGTACGTCCTCGAGAGGTCCGTGATCTTCCCGGTCCAATCGCCTCCCCCCGGGTTCGAGCAGCCGGCGGCGACCAGAGAGAGGGACGCGACGAGAACGAGTGCGAGCGCGATCCGGGAGACGATCTTCATCTTCGTCTTCTCCTTTCGGTTTGCTTCCGCATGCCGTGACCTGCCTTCACGGTATCAATCGCGCCCGAGTCCGTCAATCGTCCTTGCAACGGAATCCATGCGAAAGGAAAGGGAGCCGCGGGGGGCTCCCTTTCCGAATCCGGGTCCTCTGGCGTGCGTGCATCCCCTACCGAGGATGACCCGTTTTCCCCGTTTTGGCCCGACGCTTCCTATTCGTACCGCAGCGCGTCGATCGGGGCGAGCTTGGAGGCCTTGGCGGCCGGGTAGATGCCGAACACGAGGCCGACGCCCGCGGAGAAACCCAGCGATAGCGAGGCGACGCCGAAGGTGATGCCGATCGAGATGCCCATGAGGCTCCCGATGATCGTGACCCCGAGCCAGCTGATGCCGAGTCCTATGAGGCCACCGACGAGGGAGATCACCAGCGCCTCGATCATGAACTGGCTGAGGATGCTGCGGCGCTTGGCGCCGATGGCCTTGCGGATGCCGATCTCGCGCGTGCGCTCTGTCACCGACACCAGCATGATGTTCATGATGCCGATGCCGCCGACGAGCAGCGAGATGCCGGCGATGCCGCCGAGCAGCAGCGACAGCAGGCTCGTCACCGAGCCGAGGGCGCTGAGGATGTCGTTCATGCTGAAGATGCTGTAGTTGTCCGAACTGTGGACGCGCTCGTCGAGGAAGGCCTCGACCGAGGTCTTGGCCAGCGCGACCGTGTCCGAAGAGGCGCTCGCGACGTAGAAACTGGACAAGTAGGTGTTCTTGAGCAGCCGCTGCGCGGTCTGGTAGGGAATGAAGATCGTGTTGTCGTTGGTGTTGAACTGCGACGTGCCCTCTTCCTTGAGCAGGCCGACGATGGTCATCTCGCGGCCCATCACGACGATCGTGCTGCCGACCACGTTCCGCTGCCCGAAGAGGGTGTCGGCGACGCCGGTGCCGATCACGGCCACGGGCGTGCGGTAGAGGTCGTCGGCCGCCTGGAGCGACCGGCCCGTCGTCACGGTGAGGCTGCGGATGCCGAAGTAGTCCTTGTTCACGCCGGTGACCGTCGCGGTCATCGACTTGCCGGCGGAGCGCACCGTGCCCTGGCTGGTCACGGTCGGCGACACGGCGGAGATGCCGGTCGAGGGCGAGACGAGCGACTGGAGGTCGCTCTGGGTGATTTCGACGTTGCCCGAGTTGCGGAAGTTCACCATCAGCATGTTGCTGCCGAGGCCCTGGAGTTGCGAAGTGATGCTGCCCGTGGCGCCCTGGACGACCGAGATCAGCGTGGAGACGGCGAGCACGCCGATTATGATGCCGAGCATGGTGAGGAAGGAGCGGGACTTGTTGGCGCCGATGGCCTTGAAGGCCATCCGGATGGACTGCGACAGCATCATGCGGAGGCCCCCTTCCGCTCATCGGAGACGATGCGGCCGTCGCGGATGCGGATGATGCGCTCGGCTTCCTCCGCGATGTCGTTGTCGTGCGTGATCACGACGATCGTGTTGCCCTGTTCGTGGAGCCGGTGCAGGAGGCCGATGATTTCGGCGCTGGAGTGCGAATCGAGGTTGCCGGTCGGTTCATCGGCGAGGATCAGCTCCGGCTTCGTCGCAAGGGCGCGGGCGATCGCGACGCGCTGCTGCTGGCCGCCGGACAGCTGGTTGGGGCGGTGGTTCATGCGGTCGCCGAGGCCGACGAGCTCGAGGGCGTCGTGGGCCCGCTTCTGCCGTTCGACACGCGGCACGCCCTGGTAGATCAGGGGCAGTTCGACGTTCTCGAGCGCGCTGAGCTTCTGCAGCAGGTTGAACTGCTGGAAGATGAAGCCGATCTTGCGGTTGCGGACTTCGGCCAGCTGGTCGTCCGTGTAGTCGGAGATATCGCGTCCGTCGAGCAGGTACTCGCCCTCGTCGGCCACGTCGAGGCAGCCGAGGATGTGCATCATCGTCGACTTGCCGCTGCCGGACGGTCCGATCACGGCCGCGAACTCGTGGTCCTCGATCCTGAGGCTCACGCCGTCGAGGGCGCGGACCTCCTCGTCGCCGAGCTGGTAGATCTTGCGGATGTTCCTCATCTCGATCATTGGACGGTCATGCCCCCGCGGTCGGAGCGGTCGTCGAGCGGGCGCGTCCGAAGAAGCCGGCGATGCCCGAGGCCGTGTTGTCGACCAGCTGGACCTCGTCCGTCGTGGCGAGGCCCGTCAGGATCTCGACCAGGTTGCCGTTCGTGAGGCCGACCGTGACGTCGCGCTGCTCGGTCGTGACCTGGCGCGTGCCGTTGTTCTTGACGACCGTCACGTAGGTGCGCGTGCCGTCGACCTTGAGGGCCTTCAGCGGGATCGTGAGCGCGTCGGTCTTCTGGGCGACCAGGATGTCGGCGTTGGCGCTCATGCCGATCTTCATGCCCGTCGCGGCGGTGATGCGCAGGGTCACGGGATAGGTCGTCACGCCCCCGGTCGTCTTTCCGACCGAGGAGATCTCCTCGACCGTGGCCGGGAAGGACTTGTAGGAGAAGGCGGAGAGGGTGATCGTGGCCGTCTGGCCGATCTGGACGCCGGCGATGTCGAGCTCGTCGACCATCACCTGCATGACGAAGCTGCCGGTCTCGCCGACCTGGACGACCAGCTGGTTCTCGACGACCTGGCCCTTGAGGGTGACGTTCATCGTCTGGACGATGCCGTCGGCCGGTGCGGTGAGCGTGAGCGCGACCTTCTGGGCGCGGGCGGCCTGCAGGTCGGAGAGCGCGGTCGTGCGCTGGTCGACCAGGTCGAGGTAGGCGGCCGAGTAGCCGGCCTCCTTGAGCGTGAACAGCGTCTCGCCCTTTGTGACCTTGGTGCCGGCGGCGTGGGCCACCGACTTGATGATGCCGGAGGACGCGGTCACATAGACGGGGGCGTCGATCTCGAGGGCTCCGGTACCGACGGCCGTTCCGCCGGTCGTGGAGACGGTGATCTGCGTCGTCTTGTCCATGGGGCTGCCGCCCGAGAAGCCGGAATCCGAAAACGTCACGACGGTCGACGCGGCCGTCTTCTCCATGACCGTGGCGTCCGCCGTGACGGACCCATCGGTCACGCGGACGGTTTCGCCCGCCTTGAGGTCGTTCGCGCCCGTCAGCACGACCTTCATCCTGCCGTCGCCCGACAGGACGAGCAGGGCGTCATATTGGTCCATGACGCCGGCGACCGGGTCGCCAGCCGCCGCGAAGACCGACAGGATGCGACCGGCGACCGGCGCCGCGATCGTGGCGGAACCGGCCGTGAACGGCATCGCTGCGATCTGCGCGTCGAGTTGCTTGATCGAGGTCTCGTACTGGGTGATCCGGGCATCGAGGGCGTCGCTCGACAGGACGGCGAGCACGTCGCCCTGCTTCACGGAATCGCCCACCGCGACGTTCAGCGTCTCGACGCGTCCCGTCGCCGGCGCATAGACCGGGTCGGCCTTGCCGGCGTCGATCGAGCCGCTGCCGTAGACGGTCACGGCGATCGCGCCGACCGTGGGCAGGACCGTCGTGTGGTTGTCGCGCGCGGCGATCGCCGCGGAGCGCGCCGTGCCGAACATCATGCCCAGCACGAGAATCGGCAGCAAGAGCAGGAAAAGCCACGGCCAGCGGCGGCGGCGGTTGCGGGTCGTCTTCTTGTCGTTGGGGCTCATCGGGGTCCTCCTCTGATTTCTTCAAGTAGTTTGATATCTCATCATAGCACCGGATTATGTACGAACTGTGTCATGGAACTCGGGAATCGCCCTTGACCGCACGATTTGGGCACATGCACAAGGAGCGCGGTGCGCCTTTCCCAAAGGGGCCGGCTCCGCGGCGTCAGCCCTCGGGCGCGAGGGGGAACCGGACCGGCAGCCGGTCGCGATTCGAGCGGTAGATCGCCGTGAACAGCTCGACCGTGGCGCGTCCGGCCCGGCCGTCGACCAGCGGCGGCGTGCCGAGGGCGACGGCGCGCAGGAAATCGGCGTCCTGCCGTTCGACGTAGTGGCGGATCGGGTCGATGGTCCGGAAGAAGGCGGCATCCTCCTCGCGGAAGGCCTCCAGCCGTGACTCCTCGCCATTCACGGTCCAGAGGTCGTTCAGCGGCGGTTCCTCGATCTTCGACATGCCGGCGATGAACATGGCGCCTCCGTCGGTCTGGACGCCGACCGTCGCGCCGTTGGAGCCGTGGACGTGGACCTTTCCATAGAGGGCGGGGTCGAGCGAGTTGGTCACGAGGATCGTGCCGAGCGCGCCGCTGCGGAAGCGGACGACGGCGGTCGCGGTGTCGTCCACCTCGATATAGGGGTGGTTGAGGTTGGCCCAGGCGCCATAGACCTCCTCGACGGGCCCCATGTACCAGAGCAGCAGGTCCAGCTGGTGGGGTGCCTGGTTGACGAGGACGCCACCGCCTTCTCCGCTCCAGGAGCCGCGCCAGGGGTCGCTGCGGTAATAGGCCTCCTTGCGGCAGCCGAGCATGGTCACGGTGCCGAGGACCGGCGTCCCGACCTTCCCGTCGTCGATGGCCCTGCGGATCCGCAGGCACGGTTCGAAGAAGCGGCGCTGGGAGACGGTCGACAGGACGACGCGGTTCGCCTCCGCGGAGGCCAGCATCCGGTCGCAGTCGGCGAGCGAGGCGGCGAGCGGCTTTTCGACGAGCACGTGCATCCCGGCGTTCGCGGCGCGCACGGCGGACTCGGCGTGGAGGGGGTGGGGCGTGCAGACGACGACGGCCTCGACGCCGCTCCAGGCCATCTCCTCGACGGTCGCGAAGGCGGGGACGCCGAACTCGCGCGCGAACGCCGCGGTGCGGTCCGGGTCGCGCCCGACGCAGCCGGCGAACTCCGAGCCGGGAAGGTCCTGCAGGACCCCGGCGTGGATGCGGCCGACCTTGCCGCAGCCGATCAGACCGGTCCGGACGCGCCGTGCGGAGCGCCCGCCGCTCACGGGACGAGCACCACCTTCAGCAGGCCGGGCTCGGCGCGGTGCAGCCGCTGGAACCAGGCGTCGCCCTCCGCGAGCGGCACGACGGCGCTGACCAGGGGGTCGACGTCGACCTGCCCCGCGGCGAGGAGGTCGAGGCAGGCCGGGTATTCGCCGGCGGAGGCGCACGAGCCGATGAGGTTCAGCTCGCGGGTCACGACGGCCTGCAGCGGCAGTTCGACGTGAGGGCTGACGTTGCCGACGAGCGCCAGCGTGCCGCCCTTGCGCAGGACGGAGACGGCGCTGCCGATCGTCGGCGTCAGTCCGACGCACTCGAAGGCGGCGTCGGCGCCGCGTCCGCCCGTCGCGTCGCGCACGGCGGCCGCGACGTCGGCGGCGTCGGGCTGCAGGGCGAGGTCGGCGCCGAAGCGGACGGCGAGGTCGAGCCGGCCCTGCACGGGGTCGACCGCGACGATCGGACGGCAGCCGGCGGCACGCAGGCACTGGACGACCAGCAGGCCGATCAGGCCGGCGCCGACGACGACGGCGGACTCGCCGGGGCGGACGCGCGACCTGCGCACGGCGTGCAGGGCGACGGAGAGGGGCTCGACCAGGGCGGCCCGCTCGAAGGAGAGGGCGTCGGGGAGGCGGTACAGGATGCGGGCCGGGACCGCGACGTACTCGGCGAAGGCGCCGTCGTAGCGGTATTCGGCGCAGGAGACGCCGAGGACCCGGCGGTCGTCGCAGAGGTTGACGTCGCCCTGTCGGCAGTAGGCGCAGCGGCCGCAGGAGACCGTCGAGTCGAACGTCACGCGGTCGCCGGGCGCGTACTCCGTCACGGCGGCGCCGACGGCCTCGACGATTCCGGCGGCCTCGTGCCCCATCACGACCGGCGGGATCCGCCGGCCGGTGCTGCCGTCCATCCCGTGGACGTCGCTGCCGCAGATCGCGCAGGCCTTCACGCGGACGAGCGCGTCCTCGGGCCCGACGGTCGGAGCCGCCACGTCCTCGTACGAGAATCGCCCGTATTCCTTCAGGATCAACGCATGCATGGTCCGACCTCCCTCGCGAGCACCCAGCCGCTGCGCGGCATACCCAAGCCTATCACAACGCTCGTGCAAATTGTATCCAGGAACCCCCGACGAAAGGCCAGGTGAGGCGCTTGGACCCCCTCCCGGGCCGCATCCGGGCTGCGGACCCGCCGATCCGCTACTTCTTCGGCTCGCTGGACTTCGCGGACTCGGGCACTTCCACTGGCGGAGCGACCTTCTGCTCCATGGCCTTCATGATCGAAGCCTTGAGCTCCTTGACGCGCAGGTCCTCCTCGGTCGCGGCGCCGCTCGTGAAGTCGACGCCCAGCTTGTTGCTGATCAGCAGGCCCAGCAGCATCTCGAACGCGTTCACCGAACTGCCCATGCCCTGGCCCTGGCCGCCGCCCATGTTGACGACGGTCTTGGGGACGATGTCGATCTTCGACTGCTGGATCGCGGCCGTGAACTTGGTCATGACGTCCTGGACGACCTGGTACTGCGGGCCGCCGTAGGCGTTGACCTGCTCCTGGATCGCGATGGCCTTGCCGATGCCGACGCGGGCCTCCTTCTCGGCTTCCGCCTCGGCGATCGCCTTGATCTTGGCGGCTTCCTGCAGCGAGCGCTGGTAGTCGGCCTTGCCCTGGTTGCCCTGGATCTCGATGTTGATGTCCGACTCGGTCAGGATCGTCTGCTGCTTCGCCTTGGCCTCCGCCTGGCGGAGCTCCTTCTCCTTGCCGGCCGCGCGCTCCTGCTGCGTGTAGGTCTCGATGCGTTCGACGGCGATCTGCCGGTCGCGGAGCTGCGCGAGGATGATCTCGATCTTGTTGTCGTTGGCCGAGGCCGCGGGCGTGCCGATCAGGACCTCCTCGAGCTCGAGGTTGTAGTGCTCGAACTTGACCTTCATCTCCGCGGAGGACCGGGCCTGGATCTCGCTGCGCTCCTGGATGATCTGGATCAGCGTCTTGGTCTGGCCGATGTTCTTGAAGTACGCGGAGACCATCGGGTCGAGCGTCTGGTCGACGAGCATCTTGATGTCGCCGAAGCGCTGGATCACGAGCGGGGCCTTCTTGTAGTCGATGTGCATGACGACCGACAGCGGCAGCGACGGTTCGAAGGCGTCCTTGGTGATCAGGCTGACCTCCTTGAGGTTCTCGTCGAAGAGGTGCGCGCCGGACTGGTTGCTGATCCACTTGAGGATGATGTTGGTGGTGGGGACGCGGATGATCTTGCCGGCATAGGTGTTGAAGGCGTACTTGCCGGGCATCAGCGGGTCCTGCCAGACGCCTCGCGCGCCCTTCTCGACCAGCTCGCCGTGCTTGTAGTCCTCGCCGGTCGAATCGGTGCCCTTCGGGCCGATGTACGACACGACGACGCCGACGTAGCCGACGTCCACGAAGGTCTTCTCGATCAGTTCGACCGTGGCGAAGAATCGGTTGACGAAGTACGTGCCCTCGACCAGCACCTGGTACTGGCGGCCGCGGTAGCCGCCGGCCTTCAGGAACTTCTCGGGGTCCTGGAAGTTGTTGTGGTAGGTCTCCGGTCTGGACGGGTCATCGCCGACGGCGGGGGCGATGATGTCCTCGCGGTTGAGCGACAGACCGTCGTGGACGGTCACGATGCCGACGCGGTCCTCGTTGCCCTTGATCACGATCGGCCGGAAGCCGTCGCGCTCCTTGAGGAGCACGGCCATCTTCTGGATCGAGGCCTCTTCGGCGTTGGTGCCCATCGGCAGGTAGTAGGTGCGGTCCTCGGTGATGATGATGAACTGCGCGAGGTGGAAGGCGTACGTGCCTTCCCGGATGATGCCGCGCTGCGGGCCCTTCTGGCCGCCGTTCTCGAGGAAGCCGCGGGCGTTCTGGAAGTTGCTGCCTTCCGGAATCACCTTGCCGAGCGTCTGGATCGGCTCCAGGGGCTTGCCGTCGCGAGCGAACACGTAGGCGATCTGTCCCTGCGGGACGGTGACGAGCGGGCAGATATGGACCTTGTACATGAGCGGCGACAGGACGTGGAAGCCACCGCGGATCACCTGCGGCTGGAAGCCCGCTTCGCCGTGGAGGGCGATGATCTGCTCGTTCAGCGACCCCTTCAGGGACCACCACTTCTCGACGATCGCGATCTTGCTGTTGGGGATGATCCGGAATCCGAGCAGGATATACAGGACGACCAGGGCGACGACGCCGATGATGACGTAGGTCAGCGGATCCATCTGGAACCCTCTCTTCCCGGCCTTGCCGGGTCCACGGGCGCCGCGGCCTTCCGCCGCCGGCCTTCCATGGATTCGACCTCATTGTAGCACGCACGGAGGTGGCGCCGTGAGCGTCTCGTGAGGGCAGGAGGCCCGAAGCGGACGTCCTGGCCCTCTTCTCGCAGTCGCGGGCGGATTCAGAGCAGGGAGGCGCTCTCGCGGTCGACGTACAGGCGGGCGTCGCGGTGTCCGCGCAGGATCGTCGACGGGCAGGCCGTCCATACAGGATCCGTCATCGTGCGGCGCACGGCGACGGCCTTCGTCCGTCCCGGCACCATGCCGTACAGGAAGCGCCCCGAGACGAGTGCCGGAATCGTGAGCGTGATCGCGGAGCGGGGCACCTGGTCCAGCGCGGCGAAGCAGCCGTCGTGGACCTGCTGCAGCCGGCACGCCTCCTCGAGTTCGACGCGCTTCACGGCCTTCGGGTCGGCGAAATCGGCGACCGGCGGGTCGTTGAACGCGAGATGCCCGTTCTCGCCGATCCCGAAGCAGACGATGTCGATGGGGTGCGTGCGGAGCAGGTCCGCGTATCGCCGGCACTCGCCCTCGACGTCCCGTCCGGAGCCGTCGAGGTAGTTGGCGGATTTCAAGGGCACGTGTCCCCATAGACGCGCGCGGATGAAGTTGCCGAACCCCTGCGGAGCGTCGGCCGGCAGCCCGATGTACTCGTCCATGTGGAAGGCGTGGATCCGATTCCACGGAATCGTGCCATCTTGTCGAAGCGCCTGCAGGAACTCGTCCTGCGAAGGTGCAGAAGCGAAGACCATGTTCACTTCATCCCGCTCCGCCAGGATCTCGCGGATCTTCGCGGCGACGGCACGGGCGGCGGTCTCCCCCATCGAAGTGCGCGTATCGTGGACCTGCAAGTTCAGAAAATCGGTCCTGCATTCCTTGATCATACTCATGAGTATTCCTTCCTTTCGAGGCAGATACATCCATCCTAGCCTTCCAGGGTCGGCCGGGACATGGAGTAAATCTCTCAAAGGGAAGAGGAGGAGTCCATAGGGGAAGGACAGGAGAAGGAGGGACGAGAAGAATGGACAAGAGAACGCATCACTGCGCTGCGGTCGTTCGCCCGGTCCGGAAACCGCTCGACTAGTCTTGGGAGTCCGAAGATCCGACGGGCACGAAGCGGGTGCGGTTCATCAGCGGGTGCGAGAGGGCGATCGCGCCGGGCCGCGGGCATTCCTGCACGCAGCTGCCGCAGTACCAGCATTCGCCCGGCCAGACGACGAGCGGCGGGCTCCCCTTCTCGGGGTTCGGGAGGAACACGTCCACCTGGCATGCCTCGAGGCACCGGTTGCACCCGTTGCACTTCGCCGGGTCGAACCGGATCGGCCGTGCGCTGCAGGGCACGACCTCGGCGCGCAGGCCGTTCGTCGCGCCGTCGGTCCCGTTGCGGTTCACGTCTCCGCTCATCGCGCATCCTCCCCGTCCGCCCGGTTGTGGCGGGCATAGTTCGCGGCCAGGTCGCCGTGGAAGTCGAGCGGAAGGGCGCCGGTCCGGACTTCGCCGCCCTCGCGGCGGATCGTGAAGAACTTCCGGTCGGCTTCGGGGTCGACCTCGGGGTAGTCCACGCGGTCGAAGCACAGGGCGCGCGACGAGGACCGGCGGGCCAGCGAGGCGTGCAGGATCAGCTGGGACACGGCCAGCACGTCGATCGTCTCGAGCGTGCGCATCAGGTCGTGCGGGTTGTCGCAGTGCAGCTGCGGCACCTGTTCGCGCTCGTATTCGCCGAGCAGGGCGAGCCCCTGGCGCAGCGTCTCCTCGTGCTTGCGGTCGCCGCAGTAGAGCTGCATGGCCTTGGCGATGCCCATGTTCAGCTCCTTCCAGCCCAGGTCGCCGTCCGACCCGAGCGGGGCGAGGACGCGGGCCTGCTCGCGGGCGGCCTCCGCTTCGTCGTACGCGGGCAGGTCCGTCGCGCGCGCCGCGTCGGCCGCGTGGCGGCCCGCATAGTGGCCGGTCGCTGCGGCGTGACCCATGCAGTTCGACGCGAACAGCTGGTCGCCGGCGGCATACACGCCCTCGAGGCAGGTGCGCAGGTCCCAGTCGTGCAGCAGGCCGCCCGGCAGGCCGAACAGCTGGCGCTCCTGGGGCAGGAACGACGCGGACTTCCAGCCCGAGCCGTAGCTCTGCAGCCGGTGCTTCGCGGGGTCGAACCCGCGGCCGGTGAACTCGGCGAGCACGGGGACCTGGGTCTTGCCCTCCTGACCGACCATGAGCCCCCAGATCGCCCTGCGTTCCAGTTCGGGCAGGCGGCTGAGATCCGCGTAGAACGGCGGCCGGTAGCCGCGTTCGAGCAACTCGCCGAAGTCGGGGACCTCGGGTCCGCGGTAGGCGTACTTGGGGGCGTCGACGCCTCCGCCCATCAGGAAGAACTTCTGGCCCGGCGCGGGCTGGAAGCGTTCTTCGTAGGTGCGCAGTTCGCGGCCGTCGCGGTCGAGGTAGGGGACCTCGCGGCCGTCCGCGTCGACGATCGTGGCGGGGAACCATGTGTTGTGGTTGTTGCCGGTGGAATACGGCGGGAAGCTCCGGCCCGCGGCCGAGAACTCGGCGGGGACGGATTTCTCCATCATGGTGAAATCGAGGCCGGCGCGCCAGCCCATCGCGTGCCCGTTGCCCACGCACTGCGGCGGGCGGAACTCGGACAACCCGACGAGGTCGGGGTGGAACAGCCAGATCCGCGCCGGACGGGACATGCACAGCACGGTCGTCTTCGCGCGGCACACGAGGAACTTCCCGGTCCGCGCGTTCACCGCCGTCGCCCCCGCGCCGCGACGGACGCCGCCGGCCTCGGAGACGAGCAGCGACGTCGCCGCCGTGCGGTCGAGCGCCTTCACGCCGAGGCGGCGGCACTCGCGGTACAGGGCGGGCTTGAAGGTCGTGCCCCAGACGCGCAGCGTCGTCCGGGCGCGGTCGTCGTACGCGTACAGGAACTTCGTCGCCTCGTCGCGGAACCGGGCGCCCGCGAACTCGTCCGCGGTGTCACGCACCTTGCCGCCGAAGCGCTCGAGGTCAAGGATCCGGTCGTATCCCTCGCGGCTCTCGATGTAGTGCGAAATGCCGTTGTTGTAGCCGTCCTGGTCGTCCAGGACCGCCGCGGTCAGTTCTTCGGGCGACACCGTCGAACCGGGGTTGGTCGCGGCGCTCTCCCAGTGGTCGCATCCGCTGCCGGCCGAGCCGCTGCGCATCGTCGCGCCCTTTTCGAGCAGCACGACCGACGCGCCCTTGCGCGCCGCCGCGATCGCGGCCCAGCAGCCGGCGATGCCGCCGCCGAGGACCAGGACGTCGCAGGACAGGGTCTCCGTCGCGCCGACGGCGTTCTCATAGGGCCATTTCAAAGCCGGATCTCCTCGCCCGCCAGCGCGCCGAGCAACCGGATGCCCGCCTCGACGTCGTCGAGGTCGACCAGGCAGCCGGGTCCGTGCGTGTAGCGCGTGACGACGGAGACGGCGCCCACGCGGACGCCCTCCCAGGACAGGTTCATCGCGCTCGCGTCGCAGCCGCCGACATAGAGGACCTCCTTCTGGAAGGGGATCCCGTCCCGGCGGCACAGGTCGAACAGGTGCGCGCACAGGCCCTCGTCGCAGATCACGGACGTATCGGAGATCTTGACCGCGATGCCCTTGCCCTGCCGGTTGCTGCCTTCGAGGTCGCCCGGTCGGTCGTGGTGGGGCGTGACGTCGACGGCGATCCCGATGTCGGGGCGGATCGTCGAGGCGGCGACCTTCGCGCCGCGGCAGCCGACCTCCTCCTGGACGGAGAACACGTAGTACACGTCGTGGTAGGGCTTCGGCCAGCGCTTCATCGTCTCCATCATCATGTAGCACCCGACGCGGTCGTCCACGGCCTTGGAGACCACGGTCCGGCCGACCAGCGGCGTGAAGTCGCCCACGTAGCAGGCGACGTCCCCGACGTCGACGTGCTTCAGGGCCTCCTCCTTCGAGTTCGCCCCGATATCGACGAACAGGTCCGTGAAGTCCTTGCCCAGCTTCTCGGCCGGAACGCGGCTGGACACGACGCCGGTCGTCCCGTTGCGGAACCGGATGCGGGAGCCGTAGGCCACGTGGAGGAACGAGTGCCCCAGCGTCTTGATCATCAGGAGGCCGTCCTCCAGCACCTTGATCACCTGGAAGCCGATCTCGTCCATGTGCGCGGCGAGCATCACGCGCCGCTTCGCGGTACCGGAGCCCTTCCGGAAGGCGATCAGGTTGCCGATCGCGTCGACGGTGAGTTCATCGGCGAACCCCCGGACGTCGGCGGCGATCTTCTCGCGCACCGTCGATTCGTATCCGCTCACGCCGGTCAGCTGGGTCAGTTCGTCGAAACGCATGCCCTTGTCCCCCTTTTTTCCCATCTTATCATCAGAAGCGCGGCTCAGCGCGACGAACTCCCGAAACGTCCCCCTTCCCCCGGATTTTTGATATAGTAGCCGCATGAAAGCGCACGACCTTCTCGCCCTCCCTTCCCCTCTCCTCGCCGACGGTGCGATGGGGACCTGGTTCGCGGAGCGGACCGGCGACGACGAAATGCGCTGCGAGCTCGCGAACCTCTCCGATCCGGCGCTCGTCGTCTCGATCCACCGCGAGTACCTCGATGCCGGCGCCCGCCTGCTGCGCACCAACACCTTCGCGGCCAACCGCACCTCCCTCCGCGTTGAAGCCGCCACGGTCCGGCAGGTCGTCGCCGCCGGACACGCCGCAGCGCGCGCCGCCGCCGCGGGCCGCCCCGACGTCCTCGTCGCCGCCTCGGTCGGCCCCGTCCCGGCCGACGCCTCCTCCGACGCGGTCGCCCCCGGCGAGGCCCGCGCCTCCCTGCTGGCCGAAGCCGTCGACGCCCACCTCGACGCCGGCGCGGACTTCTTCTTCTTCGAGACCTTCTCCGAGACGGCCGACCTTCTGCAGGCGGCGCGCCGCGTCAAGAGCCGCCGTCCGGACGCCTTCGTCGTCGCCTCCTTCTCCGTCCTGCAGGACGGGCTCACCCGCAGGGGCCGCCCCTTCGCCGCAATCGAGCGCGAACTGCGCGACGAGCCGTCCGTCGACGCCCTCGGCCTCAACTGCGGCAGCGGTCCGTCGCATCTGCTCGAGGTGCTGTCCGGCCTGCCGCAAGGCGCCGTGCGCTTTTTCCTCCCCAATTCGGGCTATCCCGTACGCGTCGAGGAGCGAACGGTCTTCCGCCGCAACCCGGTGTACTTCGCCGAGACCGTCCTCCGCGCCCCCGCTTTCGGTGCGCGGGTCCTGGGCGGCTGCTGCGGCACGACCCCCGAGCATGTCCGGTGTCTCGACCTCCGATTGCAGGCGTTGAAGGACGGCACGGTCCAGGACAGACCCGCCGCCCCGCACCGGCCCGCCGAGCCCCGGCGCCTCTCGTCCGCGCCGGCTCCCGTCCCGCCAGCCCCCTCGCTCGCCCACCGCTCCGGCAGGCCGGTCTCCGTCGAGATCGACCCGCCCTTCGACGCCGATCTCGGCAAGCTGCTCGAGGGTGCGCGCCTCCTCGCCGCGGAGGGCGTCTCGGCCTTCAGCGTCGCGGACTCCCCCATGGGCCGCGCCCGGCTCGACCCGGTTCTCCTAGCGGCCCGCATCCAGCGCGAGACCGGTGTCGTCGCGATTCCCCACCTTTGCTGCCGCGACCGCAACCTCAACGCGCTGCGCTCGCTGCTGCTCGGTGCCCACGCCGAGGGCATCCGCCGTGTCCTGTGCGTGACTGGCGACCCACTGCCCGAGGGCGTGGCGATGGACGTGAAGCCGGTGTTCAACCTGAATTCGCGGGGGTTGCTGGAACTGGTCGCCGAGATGGGCCGCTCCGTCTTCGGGAAGGACCCGATCGTCGCCGGCGCGGCCGTCGGCGTCCACCTCCCCAACCGGAAGGCGGAAATCGCCAGGACGGCGCGCAAAATCGAGGCGGGGGCGGGGTTCCTGTTCACCCAGCCGGTCTACGAAGGGACGTCCGCCGACTTCACGGCCGAACTCGCCCGCACCTTCGCCGTACCCGTGCATGCGGGGCTACTGCCGCCCGTCGGGCTGCGCAACGCCCTGTTCCTCCACAATGAAGTGCCCGGCATCTCGCTGCCGGACGACGCGATCGCCCGGTTCCGCGCCGACATGACGCGCGAGGAGGCCGAGGAGGCGGGGCTCGAGGCCGCCGTCGCCGGGGCGCGCGCCTGCGGACCGGATGTCGCGGGCTGGTTCCTCGTCACGCCGTTCTCGCGGTTCGGGCTGATGGCCCGCCTCGTCCGCCGCCTGCGGGAAGAGGGGCTGGCCGCTCCGGGCTAGCCATGGGCCGGCTCCAGGCTAGTCCCTGCCCTCGGCGAGCTTGCGTCCGGGGCAGTTCTCGTGGTGACGGAACCAGCGGCACGGGCTGCAGTTCTGGCAGGGGTGCACCGGCTCGCCGGCCAGCACCTTCTTCGCCCATTCGGGGTCGACCAGCTGCCCGCGCCCGACGGCCGCGAAATCCGCGAAGCCGCCTTCCACGAGCCGCGCCGCCTTCGCGGGGTCGTCCAGCTGTCCGACAGCGACGACCGGTGCCGACACGCGCTTCTTCACCTCGCAGCCGCGCCAGGCGAGCGCCGAGAACGGGAAATCGTCCGGCACCGCGAGCTTCGGGTCCTCAGGCTTCGTCATGCCCGAGGAGATGCTCAGAAGGTCGAACCCCAGCGCTTCGAGCGCCCGGCTGCGGGCGATGCCGGTGTCGAGGTCCGGGTTGTCGGCGCCGACGCGGATCGTGACCAGGAAGCCGGGGCGCGTGCGCTGGCGGATGGCCCGGTAGATCTCGTCCACGAGGGCCATCGGGTCGCCGTAGCGGTCCGTCCGGACGTTGACGCGCGGGTTCATGAAGGCGCACAAAAGGTACCCGTGCGCGCCGTGGAGCTCGACGCCGTCGGCGCCGGCCTTCTCGGCGCGGACCGCGGCTTCCGTGAAGTCGTCGCGGATGCGCTCCACCTCGGCCGTCCCGAGCTCGCGGCCGACGACCCGGGCGTGGTGGATCTGGACGAGGTAGAGGGGGCCGTGGGGGCGGCAGCGGTCGACGAGTCGCTTCTGTCCGTCGAGCCGGTCGTCGCTCCAAAGGCCGAGCTGCGGATCCGCGAGCCGGCCGTCGGGGGAGACGCAGGTCGCCTCCTGGATCAGGATGCCGCTGCCGCCGGCGGCGAATCGCTCGTAATGCGCGAGCGTGTCTTCATTCACGAGGCCGTCCGGGTGCAGCCCGCAGACGACCATGGGGGGCAGGACGATGCGGTTCTTCGCGACCCGGTCGCGGAGGCGGAGCGGGGCGGCGAGCGTTGTTCCGTTCACTGCGCGACTCCCTCGAGATCGATCTCCTGGAACCTTGCGACTTCGGTCGCCCAGCGGCGCGCGACGAAACCGCCGTGGTCGGGATGCGCGCTGTAGCGGTCATAGGTCGCGCGGTCCGCGAATTCCATGGAGAAGCAGAAGTCGAAATCGGTCTTGGCGCTGACGTGCCGCAGTGCCTCGAAATGCTCGACGCCGGGAATCGACGCCAGGATCCGCTCGCCGTCGGCGAGGAACGCGCGCTCCTCGGCGGAGCCGCGGGCGTGGCGGAGCGTGAACAGGACGATGTGGCGGACGTGGGGAACGGTCATGTCGGAGCCCTCCTGAAAGCGACGGGCTTCAGGCCGGTCGCACCGCTCCCAGTATAGCGTCCGGATCGGGGCGTGACGAGTCTTCGGTCGGCGGAGGCCCCCGGCGTCGGCGGCGAGGTGGAGTCCGCTATCGGATTCCCGAATCATAATGCACGTCGAGCCGGGTGAACCGTCCCTTCACGACCTCCGCGACCACGTCCGCGCCGCGCGGCAGGGCGCTCCCCACGGGCGGCTGCGGGCTGAGCGTGTAGTTTCCCGGGGAGAGGGCCACGCGGTACAGTCCGGCCTTGTCGGAGACGGCCGTCGCGACGGTCCTCCCCGCCGCGTCCTTCACGAGGATCCAGGCGTTCGCATAGACCTGCTCGCTGGCGTCGCCGGCCTTCTGGACGGGCGAGACCGGTCCGACCCATGCGGTGCCCTGGACGCCGCTGTCCGTCGCCTGCACCGCGCCCACGAGGTGGTCGAGGACGGCGTAGGTCGACAGGGCGATCGTCACCGCGATCAGCAGTCCCGACAGGATCGAGCGTCCGATTCGTCCGGCCAAGGGGTCCACCTCCCTCCCGATATGCCTTTAGACGCACGCGGAGCCCATGTGGTTCCCTCACGCCGCGCAGGGGCTCGCCGCGCTGTCCCGATTCCGGGCGCCCGCTCGCCGCCGTCCCGCGGTATAATGCGGGAGGCAGCCCGCCCGCGGTTTCGGCGAAGTCCGGAAGAGGAAGGAAGTCCATGGAAGAGACGACCCAGAAGCCCAGAAAGCCCTCGGAGATTTTCCCGATGACCCAGCCGCGCCCCGGCGACTCGAACCGGATCGCGCGCGAATACCTCGACTCGCTGCTGATCGAGCCGCGCTACCTCGACGCCGTCGTCCCCTCCACCGCGCTGACGCTGTACGGGGAGACGTTCGCGACGCCGGTCATGACCGCCGCCCTGTCGCACCTCGAATGGATCCGCCCGAACGGCATGGTCGAGTTGGCGCGCGGCGCCGCGCTGGCCGGAGCGGTGTACTGGGCCGGGTTCGGCGACGAAGCGGAGCTCGAGAGCATCGTCGCGACGGGCGCCCGCACGGTCGTCGTGCTCAAGCCCTACGCCGACGAGGACGTCGCGATGCGGCGGATCGCCCACGCGAAGTCCTGCGGCGTGCTGGGCATCGGCATGGACGTCGACCACTCGTTCAACCAGCGGGGCCAGCTCGGAGAGGTCAAGGGCGTCGCGATGGGTGCCAAGTCCGCCGCCGATATCCGACGCTACGTCGCGGCGGCGGGTGACGTGCCGTTCCTCCTCAAGGGCACCCTGAGCCTGCAGGATGCGTTCAAGGGCCTGGAGGCCGGCGTGCGCGGCATCGTCCTCTCGCACCACCACGGCATCCAGGACTACGCCGTGCCCCCGCTGCTCGTCCTTCCGGAGATCGCGAAGGCCGTCGCCGGCCGCATCCCCGTCTTCCTGGACGGCTGCCTGATGACCGGCATCGACGCGTTCAAGGCGCTGGCGCTCGGGGCGACCGCCGTGTCGTTCGGGCGCTCCCTGATGGACTCCCTGGCCGAAGGGGGAGCGGAAGGTGTGGCGGAGAAGATCGTCTCGGTGACCGAGGTGCTCGCTTCGTGCATGGGCCGCACCGCCTCTCCGGACCTCGCGCACATCGACCCGACGGTGATCCGGAGGCTGTAGGATCCGAATCCCGGACCCGGGATTGACAACCCGCCGCCGACCCCGTATACTCCCCCACAAACAGCGAAGGCGCTTCTGATCCGACGGTCAGAGGCGCCTTTTCTGTACGAGCGAAGGCGCTTGTCCGGACAGTCCGGGCAGGCGCCTTCGGCATTTTCGGAAAAGCGAGGAGAGGAGGTAGACACATGAAGACACCCGCGCAGATGAAAGTCGACCCTTCCAAGTCCAGCCCCATCGTCCTGCTGTTCGTCCTGGCCGTCATGATCCTGGTGGGCGGTGCCGCGTTCGGCATCGATTGCACGCTCGAGGATTTCCAGTTCACGGTCATGGGATCCCAGGTCCCCGGAGCCGTGTTCGGCGTCGTCCTGATGTTCCTGGGCGTCCGGTACCTGCTTTCCGTCCGGAAGCTCCGGGCCGAAGTTTACAAGGATACGTCCCGGTTCTCCTGGGACAACTTCCGGTCGGACAAGTCCCGACAGCGCCGCTAGAGCGCGACCGTCGCCCCCTGTCCCGCAGCCCATCCGGATGCCCCCGGCCTGAAAGGAGATCCGAATGAAGATTCCCAGGAAGTCCCTGATCCTCATCCTCGTCGCCATCGTCGCGTTCGCCGCGATTCTCGTCATCGCCAGCCGGTTCATCGGCGATTCCTCCGCCGCCGACCCGACCGGCGCCTCCTACTCCGCCACGACCGGCACCGAGACCCTCACCGACGTCGCGACGACCGCCAACAAGGCGATGCTCGGCGCCAACTACGTCTGGGTCATGATCTGCGCCTTCCTCGTGTTCTTCTTCCAGTGCGGCTTCGCCATGGTCGAGACCGGCTTCTGCCGCTCCAAGAACGCCGCCCACACCATCACGATGAACTTCATGGTCTTCCTGGTCGGCGCGATCGGCTACTTCCTCGTCGGCTTCGCCCTGCAGATGGGCGGATCCGGCGGTGCGGCCGGCCTCGGCTCGGGCGGCTCCGCCCTCAACGCGATGCTGTCCGTCCCGGGATTCGGCGGCATCCTCGGACTCAAGGGCTTCGGCCTGGTCGGCACCTACGACGCCGGCATCTACGCCCTGTTCTTCTTCCAGATGGTCTTCATGGACACTACCGTCACGATCCCCACCGGCGCCATGGCCGAACGCGTCAAGTACTCGGCCGTCGTCATCACCTCGTTCTTCATCTCCATCTTCCTGTATCCCGTGTTCGCCAACTGGGTCTGGGGCGGCGGCTGGCTGTCGACCCTCGGCAAGAACTTCGGACTGGGCCACGGCGTCGTCGACTTCGCCGGCTCCGCGGTGGTCCACTCGATGGGCGGGATGCTGGCGCTGGCCGGCGCGATCGTCATCGGCCCCCGCATCGGCAAGTTCAAGAAGGACGGCACGGCGCGCGCCTTCCCGGGCCACGACATCCCGATGGCCATCATCGGCACGATCATCCTGTTCTTCTGCTGGTTCGCCTTCAACGCGGGCTCCACGCTCAACGCCACCGACCTCCGCCTGTCGGTCGTCGCCACCAACACCATGATCGCGGGCGCCATCGGCGGGCTCGTCGCCATGGCCTTCATGTGGATCAGGTTCGGCAAGCCCGACCCGTCCATGACCGCCAACGGCGCGCTGGCGGGCCTCGTCGCCATCACCGCCCCCTGCGCCTTCGTCAACGGCCTGTCGGCCTTCGCGATCGGCGCCGTCGCCGGCGTGCTGGTCTGCCTGGCCGTCCCGTTCGTCGAGAACCGATTCAAGCTCGACGACCCGGTCGGCGCCATCTCGGTCCACGGCGTGAACGGATTCTGGGGCGTACTGTCGCTCGGCCTATTCGCGGACGGATCCTACGGCGACGGGTACAACGGCGTGGCCGGCGGCGTGCGCGGCCTGTTCTACGGCGACGCGTCCCAGTTCGTCGCCCAGCTCATCGCCGTCGGCGTGCTGCTGGTCTTCGGCTTCGGCGTCTCCTACGCGTTCTTCCGAGTCCTCGACCGCGTCTGGGGTCTGCGCTCCGCGCCGGAGGACGAACTGGAAGGCCTGGACGTCCCGGAGATGGGCGTGCTCGCCTACCCGGACAACGTCCGCGCCGCCTCCGAACTCGACTACGACTCCGCCGACAACGCCCCGATTCCGCAGCTCGCCCGCTTCAACCACCGGCTGGCCCACGGCGGCCCCCTCGCCCCGCCGGTCCCGAAGAATCCGGAAGTGCACATCGACCGGGCCGTCCCCGTCGAGCTCGTGACCTCCCCGTCCACCCTCATGGCCTCCGACGTGAAGTTCACCAAGATCGACATCATCACCAAGCTGAGCAAGTTCGAGCTCCTGAAGGAGGCCATGAACGACATCGGCATCGCAGGCATGACCGTGACGCAGGTCCTCGGCTGCGGCATCCAGAAGGGAAAGACGGAATACTACCGCGGCGTCGAGAAGGAGATGAACCTGCTGCCCAAGGTGCAGGTCTCGATCGTCGTCTCGAAGGTCCCGGTCCGCAAGGTCATCGAGACCGCCAAGAAGGCGCTCTACACGGGCCACATCGGCGATGGCAAGCTCTTCGTCTACGACGTGGAGAACGTCATCCGGGTCCGCACCGGGGAAGAGGGATACGACGCGCTGCAGGACGACTGACGCGCTCGAGTCCAGGACATCGGAGGGGTCCCCGCACGCCGTGCGGGGGCTTCTCTTCGCGTCCCGGGTCCGCCCGCGCGGCTACATCCTGAGCACGGCCTGCTCCGCGTCGCCGCGGGTGCCGCCGGAGAACCTGCGCGCGCTGCGCGACGCGACCGAGCGCTTCGGAACCTACGCGTAGAAGAAGGCGTACCGCTCCATGGCGTCCATGAGCGCCCGCACGTTCGCGAGCGGAACGCCCGGATACAGCCCGAAGACCATCATCAGTCCGCCCCGCCGCGAGCCGATCCTTCCGACTTCCTCGCGCACGAGCCGGTCGACCTCCTCGGGCGTGCCGCGCACGGTGACCTGCTGCCGGTCGACGTCGAGTTCGACGCACACCTTCCCGCCGAACCGCCCGGCGATCCAGTCGATCCCGTTGACCAGGTCCTGCAGGTTGAGGACCTCGACGCCGCCCTCGACGAGGTCGTCCGCGAGGTCCCGGATGTCGCCGTCCGAATGCATGTGCACGATCGCGCCCCGTTCGCGGACCATCCGGGTGAACCGCCGGTAGCTGGGTCGGATGAACCTGCGGAAATGGTCGGGCGACAGCATCGGCCCGACCTGCATGCCGAGGTCCTCCGGGATCTCGACGACGTCGACGCCGAGGTCGAGCCAGCGCGCCAGGATCCCCGCGTTGAATTCCTCGAGGTCGGCGATCAGCCGACGGATCTCCGGTCCATCGTCCGCGAAGTCGTACATCAGGTTCTCATAGCCTCGCAGGTCGCACAGCTGGAGGAACGTGTGCCCGTGGCGGAGCCTGCCGACCGCGAGCTTCCCGGCGGTGCGGAGAGCCTCCGCCCGTGCGCGCTCGGCGGCCCAGTCGACCGGGCCGATGCCCGTGCAGGCGGCCGGGTCGGGCATGACGTACGAAGGGTAGCGCGCCCAATCGGAGAGAGGGTGCGTCACGACCGTGCCCGTGATGCCGTCCTCGAGCGTCCGCCAGACGCAGCCGAAGTCGTCCGCATAGGGCTCGTCGCGCCGGGCGACGAGCGCGAAGACGGGGTGCGACGGGTCGGCGGGCCGGTCCTCGGGCGGGAACAGGAACGGGTGCCGGTCCATCAGCTCGAGCAGCGTGTCCGGGTCGTAGTTCCGCCAGCACGCGTCGTTGATCCTATAGGACATCGGAACGAAGTCCGGCGTTTCGAACCGGACGGCTTTCAGGTAGGCCTCGCGCGGCGTGTCCATCGTGGGTCGTCCTCCCGGCCCGGCCTCGGCCGGGATCTCTTCCCTAGGATACCTCGGGATGCGCGCTTCCGGTCAAGTGGAATCGTCGGACGGTCCCACCGGGCGATTGACGGGCCGTGCGGGCCGTGCTATCCTGTATTCGGACTACTGCTATAGTACGATGATCTTCTCGATCGTCGATGGCCCCTCGGAAAGCCAGGTGGATCCCATGAAGCGCCTCGCGAAGAACCCCTCCTCCCCGCAACTCCGGTTCCTCCGCCGTCTGCCGGCCCTGCTCCTCGCGGCCGCCCTCGCGCTCGTCCCGACGGCCTGCGCCGCCACGCGTCCCGTGACGCTGGAAGTCACGCTGCCGGTCCCGAGTTACTCCCTCATGATGGATTCCGTCCCGGGTCTCCCGATCACGATCCTCGCCGAGGACGGAGCCCAGGTCCAGGCGACCGCCGCGCAGGGCGACCTGGAGCGATGGGGAGCCGACACCGGCAGCAAGGTTATGTCGCAGGGGTCGACCGTGACGTTCACGTCCTCCGGCGCGGCGAGGACCTTCTACTGGTCCCCGCTGCTCGACGGGAACGGCGGCACCGTCTCGATTCCCGTGAGCGACGCGCTCCAGGTCACCGTGACCGCCACGATGGCGGGGCGCACGACGAACGTCCTGCACGTCCTGATTTCGAAGAACGAAGGTTTCTACACGGCGAAACCCGGATAGCGGCTCCGCCCGAAAGAAGGTGGCTCCCATGCTGCGCGCCCGAATGACCCGTCTCTTCGCGGTCCTCGTCCTTTTCCCCGCACTCCTGTCCGCCTGCGCGACCGCGACCGCCACGTCGGACCCGCTCGACCCGCCCGGCTTCACGCCGACGAAGGCCCCGGCCGATTGGGGCACGGTCGGCGTGGACGCGCACTACGTCGCCATTCCGCCGGTGGCCCTTTCCGCCGTGCCCGCCCTGCGCCTCGCACTGCCGGACGGCGTGTCCCCGAACCAGGCCCTGGCGCTGTCCGACGGCGGCTGTCTCCTCGTCACGACCGTCGCCCTCGACAAGAAGGACCCGGCCGGCAATCCGCAGTCCGTCCTGCGGGCACTCCGCTTCCAGGCCGACGGAAAGGTCCGCTGGGACCGGACGTACGGCCAGGATCCTTTCAGCGGCTATGTCTCCACGGCCTGCGTCTTCCCGGACGACGGATTCGCCGTCTCGCTGACGGCCGCGCGCGCCGGGTCCTCCCAAGGAGAGCAGGTCTCGCTGCTGCGGCGCTTCTCGCCGGACGGCACGCTCCTCTGGAAGACGGCGGAGGGCCAGGTCGACATCGACGCGTTCCAATTCCTGCTCCCGCTGTCCGACGGCGCTCTGCTGTCCGCGGGGACCGTCACGCCGAAGCTCCCGGACGGCACATATTCCCACGATTCGGACCTCTCCCTGCTCCGGATCGAGTCCGACGGCCGTTTCACGAAGGACGTCACGATCGGCTCGGGCGAATTCGACTCCCTGATGGACGCGACCTACGCCGACCCGATCGGCCTGGTCCTCTCCTGGCGGAGCGACTCCGGACGGATGGACAGCCAGCAGGGCACGGCGTTCCCGATGGACTCCCACCTTTCGTGCTACGACGCGCAGCTCGTGCGGACATGGAAGACGGACCTGTCCGAGAAGGCCCAGCTCTATGAGCTCCTGCTGCAGGACGGGACCGGCGGGATCTTCGGATTCGGCCAATCCGTCGAGTCCGCGACGACCGGATCCGGTTCCAAGGCCCAGTCCGCGCTCTTCCGCTTCGACGGGCAGGGAAGCCTGAAGTGGACCTTCGTCGCGACGGCCGCGAACACCTGGTACCGGTCCGCGCTGGCTCTCGCCGACGGCACCGCCGTACTCGGCGGGTTCCGTCCGACCGCCGCGGGCGGCCAGGAAGCCTTCCTCGAACTCCTCTCGGCCGACGGGAAGCTTCTCCGGGAACTGGACGTCCTCCCCGGCACGATGGACTGGCTCCACGCCACGAAGGACGGCGGGTTCACCGCGTGCACGCGGCAGACCGTGGGCGCGTTGCCGCAGCCGCCCTATATTTCCTCGATGTGGCAGGACAGCGAGGCGGTCGTCTCGCATTACGACGCCGGACTGCATCTCGTCTGGCGTCGCACCATCGACCAGTACAAGCACGACACGCGGGGAGACGTCATCGTCCCGACATCCGAGGACAAGCTGCTCGTCGGCTAGGCCGGACTAGGCGGGCGGGTTGGCCAGCAGCGCGACCGCGATCGCGGCCCATAGGGCGGAGAAGCCCAGCAGCGCGGCGAACGCGTAGGGCCGATAGGCGAGCAGCAGCGCGATGCGGCGGCGGACCGTGCCGCCGCCGAACGCCGGCACCGGCAGCCGCCTCCGGGAATCGGCGCAATCCAGCAGCGCCCGGGCGTAGGCCCGTCTCTCCGGCTCGGAGCGGCCCTTGAGGACGCCGGCGTCGCAAGCGGACTCCATGTCCTGGAAGAACGCCTTCAGGAACAGCCAGACCAGCGGATTGAACCAATGCAGCCCGCAGACGGCCAGGGCGACGGCCCGGGTCACGTTGTCCCGGCGCCGCAGGTGGATCCTCTCGTGGTGCAGCGCCCATTCGAGCGCTTCGCCCTCCATGCCCTCCGGCACGACGATCCGCGGGCGGAGGAGACCGACGACGCAGGGCGAGTCGACGCGGACGCTCCGGTAGAGATTCCCGTCCACGCGCACCGCGTCCCGCAGCTGGCGGCTCGCGGCGAGGTACGTCGCGGCCATCGCGGTCCAGGCCAGGACCGCTCCCGCGAGCCAGACGACCGACGCGACGGCGAAGACCTGCGTCAGCGCCGGCGTCCGATAGTGGACGGGGCCGTAGGCGTTGGCGGCCTGGATCATGTTGGTGAAGCTGCCCTCCCCCACCGGCACGACCGTGGGGCTGGTCAGCGAGGCGATCAGCCCCATCAGGCTGTAGCGGTACGCGACCGAGACCGGGACGACGAGCCGGAGCAGGACGATGCCCCAGAGCGAATAGACGGCGAACCGCGGGACACCGGGGATGCGCCGCACCAGCAGGATCGCGAGACCGGCCGCGCTGGCGGCGAGGCTCATGTTCAGCAGCCAGTAGAAGGTCGTGGATACCACGGGATCACCGGTCCTCGAGCAGCGTACGCAATGCGTCGATCTCCTCGGGCGTCAGGTCCTTGCGGTCCAGGAAGTGGGAGAAGAAGGCCTTCTTCGACCCGTCGAAGAGGCGGTCGATCAGGTGGCTCGTTTCCTCGGTGCGCGCGTCTTCGCGACCGATCCTGGCCGTGCAGACGAAACCGGGCTCGCTGCGGTCGAGGTATCCCTTGTCGACGAGCTTCTTCAGCACCGTGTAGGTCGTGTTCTTGTTCCAGCCGATCCGGTCCGCGGCGAGCCGGCTGGCTTCCTTCGCGGACGTCGGTCCGGATTCCCAGAGGATCTCCATGAGTTTCCATTCGCTGTCGAAGAGCGTGGCAGGCTTCATCTCGGTTCCTCCTCGGGCGGTTCTGCCCCTCATACTATCACGATAGGCCAGGTCCCGCAAACCCCTCTCCCCCGCGTCGAAAATGCGTGAATCACGCCGCAAAG
This sequence comes from uncultured Eubacteriales bacterium, assembly GCA_903835065.1. Taxonomy (GTDB): domain Bacteria; phylum Bacillota; class Clostridia; order Saccharofermentanales; family UBA5734; genus CAILLO01. Next base: position 34,215 of record CAILLO010000006.1, on the reverse strand, counting down.
CGTGATAGTATAGGGCACATGCGAAGCCTGCAAGCGGTTGCAGCGGCAGAAAGCGTCCACACCCATGAAACACGACAAGAGGAGTCTCCTCCGACCGTTCGCCATCCTCGGCTGTCTCGTGCTCGTCCTGGCCACGCTCGGATACGCCGCGTGGTCCTATCTCTTCTCCGGATTGAACTACCGTCCCACGGGCCAGCCCACCGTCACGGCCTCCGCTTCGTCGGACGTCTCCGGCACCCCCGAGCCCTCCACGACCCTGGAGCCGACCGTCGAGGCGCCCCACCTCGACCAGGTCCTCAACATCCTCCTGATCGGCACCGACAGCCGCCACGCGTCGGACGTCAACGGCAATTCCGACGTCCTCATGGTCGTCACCGTCGACCGCCTGCACGGCACCCTGAAGCTCATGTCCATCATGCGCGACCTCTGGGTCCCGATCCCCGGGCGAGGGACCGCCAAGATCAACGCCGCGTACGCCTATGGCGGCGCCGAGATGACCATGAAGACCGTGAACCAGAACTTCGGACTCGACATCACGAAGTACGTCGAAGTGGACTTCAAGAACGCGGAGAACCTGATCGACCTCGGCGGCGGCGTCGACATCGACGTGACCACGGCGGAGATCCCCTGGTTGAACAAGAACCTCGACGAGGAGAACAATTCCATCTTCCCGAACACCCCGAAGATCCCCTACGTCACGGTCGCCGGCCTGCAGCACCTCGACGGGCGCCAGGCCGTCTGCTACGCGCGCATCCGCAAGCTCGACAGCGATTTCGTCCGGACGCAGCGCGAGCGCACCGTCTTGAAGGCCCTGCTCGTCAGCTTCGAGAAGGATTCCATCGTCACGAAGGCCCACCTGATCCAGCAGGGTCTGTCCGACTGCACGACCAATCTGTCGCCCACCGAGATCACCTGGCTGGGACTCGAAGCGCTTCCGCTGCTCAAGAACGGCGTGAAGGAGATGCTCGTCCCGACCACCGGCGACTACACGGTCTATCGCGGCGGCAACTGGTGCATGGTCCCCGACCGCAACGCGCTGTTGCCGAAGATCCAGCAGTTCATCTGGGAGCAGACCCTCCCGTTCACGCCCTTCGCGCCGATCGTCACGCCGTACGAGGGTCCCGGCCCGACGCCGACCGCGACGCCCGAGCCGAGCGCGACGCACGGTCCGACGGCGACCGCCGCTCCGACCGTCGAGGCGACGGTCGGAGCGGCGGAGTCGCCCACCCCGGCCGACACGCCCGTCGTCTAGCGGTTCAGCCCGCGACGACGCGGATCGTCGCCTGCAGCCCGCGCTGCGAGTCGGGACCCACGGTGATCCGGAATTCCCCCGGCTCCACGAGGTAGCGCAGCGCCTCGTCGTGATGGCCCAGGGCCGCGATCTCGAGGTCGAACCGCACGCAGCGCGTCTCCCCCGGCATCAGGGCGGCCTTGTGGAAGCCCTTCAGCTCCTTGACCGGCCGGACGCGGGAGCCCACGAGGTCCGAGACGTACAGCTGCACGACCTCCTCGCCGAAGACCGGTCCGACGTTCGTCAGGTCCACCTCGACGGCGACTTTCCCGTCCGCCGGCACTTCGACGCGGTCCACGCGCAGATCGGCGTACGTGAACTCCGTGTAGCCCAGCCCATACCCGAACGGATACAGCGGCTCGGTCGGGCCGTCGATGTACTTCGAGCTGAAGCGGGTCGCCGCCGCCGGGCGGCCGGTCATCGGGTGGTCGTAGTGGACCGGGACCTGGCCGACGGAGTACGGGAACGTCGCGGCCAGCCGCCCGCTGGGGTTGTACGCGCCGAACAGGACGTCGGCGACGGCCGGTCCGCCCTGGATGCCGGGCTGCCAGGCCTCCACGATGGCGGCCGCATGTTCCTTGATCCAGGGGAAGGCCAGCGGGCGGCCGTTGACCAGCACGACGACGACGGGCTTCCCCGTGCCGACCAGCGTGCGGACCAGCTCCTCCTGCACGCCGGGCAGGCCCAGGTCGATGCGCGAGCCGCCCTCGCCGCTCATGTCCTTGCTCTCGCCGACGACCGCGACCACGACGTCCGACAGTTCGGCCGCGCGGATCGCGTCGGCGAACCCGGACGTGTCGTCGCCGAGGACCTTGCAGCCCGGCGCATGCAGGATCTCCGTCGCGACGCCGGCGGCCGCGCACATCCCCGCCAGCACGGACACGCAGTCCTCGGGCTTGCCGACGCCGGCCCAGGCGCCGAGCAGGTCGGCCGCGTCGTCGGCCAGCGGACCGACGACCGCCACGCGGCGGAGTTCCTTCGCGAGCGGCAGGACGGCTCCCTCGTTCTTCAGCAGCACCATGGACCGCCGCGCCGCTTCGCGGGCGAGGTCGACGTGCGCCGACGCGAGCAGCGTGCGCTCCGCCTTCGCCGCGTCCGTCCGGTAGGGGCGCTCGAACAGCCCGAGCCGGAACTTGACGCGCAGCACCCGCCGAACGGCCTCGTCGAGGTCCTTCCCGGGAAGGCTCCCGTCGGCGACGGCGAGGGGCAGATTCTCGCGATAGTAGCCGTGGCTCATGTCCATCTCGACGCCCGCCTGCAGGGCCATCCGGCTCGCCTCGCGTAGATTCGCGGAGAACCCGTGGACGACCAGTTCGCCGACCGCATTCGCATCGCTGACGACGAAGCCGCGGAAGCCGAACCGCCCGCGCAGCACCGTGTCCAGCAGGTAGGGATTGGCCGTGCAGGGCACGCCGTTGAGATCGTTGAAGGCGCTCATGAAGGTCGCCGCCCCGGCACGCGCCGCGACCTCGAAGGGCGGCAGGTAGACGTCGTGCAGCAGGGGCAGGGACATGTCGACCGTGTTGTAGTCGCGGCCTCCGACGGCCGCCCCATAGGCGGCGTAGTGCTTGACGCAGGCGAGGACGCTCTCGTCGGACGACAGGTCGCCCTGGAACCCTTCGACCCGCGCGGCGGCGAAGACGCTGCCCAGGAACTTGTCCTCTCCCGCCCCTTCCGAGATGCGGCCCCACCGGGGATCGCGCGCGATGTCCACCATCGGCGCATAGGTCCAGTTGAGGCCGGCCGCGGAAGCCTCCTTCGCGGCGACGGCCGCGGTCCGGCGGGCCAGGTCGGGCTCCCAGCTGCAGGCCTCGGCCAGGGGGATCGGAAAGATCGTGCGGAAGCCGTGGATCACGTCGAAGCCGAACAGGATCGGGATGCCGAGGCGCGATTCCTCGACGGCGATCCGCTGCAGCTTCAGCAGCGTGTCGACGTCGGGCGCGCCGCCGAGACTGCCGACCAGGCCGTCGCGGATCTCCTGTTCGTGATAGTCGCGCGGCAGGCTCTCGAACTCCTCGATCGAGATCGCGCCGTCCACGAGCTGCTGGATCAGGGCGCCCATGTCGAAGGCGCCGAAGATCGAGGCCGACCACGATGTCAGCTGCCCCACCTTCTCTGCAAGGGTCATCTTCTCAAGAAGCGCGTCGATGCGGTTCTCCACTTCATTTCTCCTTCTTCTTCCACGACCGCGCACCCTTCTACTGGATGCCGACGTTGCCGCTGTTCCGATCGTCCTTGCCGTACTGTCTCAGGGGCAGCCACTCGAGGAACCGCTTCAACTGCGTGTCCCAGAAGTCCCATTCGTGCCCGCCGGGCGTCTCCACATAGGTGAAGTCCACGCCCTGTCCCCGAAGGAAGTCGCGGAAACCGCGATTCGCCGGCAGCAGGAAATCCTCCGTCCCGCAGGAGATGTACATCCCCGGAACGGGATCCCCGGCTGCGAGCCGTCCCCGGACCAGCATCTCGGGGTCCTTGTCGCTGCCCTTCAAACGGGACAGGTCTCCGAAGACGCTCTCGAAATAGGAGCGCTGCTGCATGAAGAAGGGGGCGTCGTCCGTCGATGCGACGGCCGCATCCAGGATCAGCGCGCTGGAGAAGGCACCGATCCGTCCGAACGTGTCGGCGTATTTGAGGCCGTTGCGCAGCGCTCCGTAACCGCCCATGGAGAGACCGGCGATATACGTGTCCTCGCGCTCGCAGGACAGCGGGAACAACCGGCGCGTGAACTCCACGAGCTCCCGCCCGATGTATTCTCCGTGCTTCTGGTCACCGCGGCCCGGGTGATCGACGTAGAAGCCGTTGTCGCCGGACGGCATGACGACCGCGAGGTCCCGTTCCTGTGCCCAGCGCTGGATTCGCGTGCCCGTCACCCAGTCCGTGTCGTTTCCGATGATCCCGTGCAGGAGGTAGAGCGTCCTGAACGGCTTCTTTTCCCGCTTGGGCGTGCCGGGGCGACCGAGCTGCTCCGACGGGATGATGGCGGTGAAGGGAACGGTCCTCGCGAGACATTCGGACACGAAATCGACGTGGATCAATGCCATGGTGGACTCCTGTTCCGCCCTTTCGGGCCCCCTGTGGTTCCTGCTTCCATCTTACCGAAAAGCGAGCCGTGAATTCGGTACCGGTTTCCAGCATCGGTTCCGGAACCGGCCCCGCTTTTCCGGTATACTGGAGTTTCGGGGCGCGGACGCGCCGTCCGCCCCGGCAAATCGTGCCTCAAGGAGTGACGACATGGCTATCCGGACCACCCGCATCGAGACCGGCGCCGTTCGCGGCGTGCCCTGCGGGAACCCGCTCTTCACGGTCTTCCGCGGCATCCCCTACGCCGCCCCGACGGAGGGCGCGAACCGCTTCGCCCCCCCGCGACCCCCCGCGCCCTGGGAGGAGGAGCGGCTCTGCTCCGACTTCCCCGACCTCTGCTTCCAGCCCGTCCTCAAGCCCGGCACGGCCTTCGCGGACTTCTTCATCAAGGAGTTCTATCCCTGCGCCTTCCCGATGAGCGAGGACTCCCTCCGCCTGAACGTCTGGACGCCGGCCGCGTCGACCGCCGACCGCCTGCCGGTCATGGTCTGGATCCACGGGGGCGGAATGTCCACCGGGTACGGCCACGAGATGGAATTCGACGGCGAGGGGCTGGCCCGGCGGGGCGTCCTGCTCGTCACGCTCAATTACCGGCTCGACGTACTGGCCTGGTTCGCCCACCCCGACCTGTCCCTCGAAAGCGGGACCGGCTCCTCGGGCAACTGCGGGATCCTCGACCAGCTGGCGGCGCTCCGCTGGGTGCACCGCAACATCGCGTCCTTCGGGGGCGACCCGGACAACGTCACGATCTTCGGTCAATCGGCGGGCGGCTCCTCGGTCGTCTCCCTCCTCGTCTCGCCGCGGAGCGAGGGGCTCTTCTCCCGAGCCATCGTCCAGAGCGGCAGCTATGGCACCGCTGGCGAGAACCGCCTGTCCGCGACCCTGGCCGAGGGCGAAGCCTGGGGAGAGAAAGCCTGCGGCCTGCTCGGGAAATCCGTCGACGACCTGCGGGCCCTGTCCGGCGAGGAGGCCTTCAAGGCCCTGAAGTGGGCCGAACGGCACGGCGCCGGACCGGCGCCCCGCCACCTGTCGGATCCGTACCTGTTCCCCGTCGATCCGGTCCGGGCCTTCGCGACCGGAGCCGCCCGCGACGTCCCGATCCTGGTGGGCAGCGTCGGAGGCGATCGCGCCCTTTTCGCCGAGCCGGAGCACCCGATCCGCGAGCAGAAGCGGCGCGCGCTGCGGTCGCGGCTGGGACGGCGGACAGACGAATTCCTGGCCCGGTTCCCCCTGGACGGGGAAGGCGGACGGATCGCCGCGGCGCTGCTGGAGGCCGGACCCCGCGTCGGGGACCTCGCGATCGCCCACGGCCAGTTCCGCAACGGTCACGCGCCGGTCTACCTCTACTTCTTCGACCCCCACGTCCCCGGACACAACGCGGCCTCGTTCGTCCCGGACGGCATGGCCTACCACTCGAGCGAGATGTGGTACCTCTTCGGCGTCCTGGGCCGCTGCTGGCGCCGGTTCGACGGCCGGCACCACGACCTGTCCGAGGCGATGGCCGACTACTGGACCCACTTCGCCCGGACCGGCGACCCCAACGGGAACGGCCTGCCGTCGTGGCCGGCCTTCCACCCGGACGCCCCGGCCATGATCCGGCTCGACGAGCGGCGGATCTGCACCGAGGACCTCCGGGACCCGGCGCTCGTGGAATTCCTCGATTTCCTCCACGACGACGTTTCATGAAGCGGCTCCGCTTCCTGTGACCGGAATCACGGAATCCTTCGACGAGACGGACTACAATGGGGTCATGAAAGAAAGCGAGGGACCCTCATGAAGTACGCCAGTGAAGACCTGATCCAGGAGCACGTTTCCATCAACGCCGGGCTCGACGTCCTCGAGCGGATGGCCCAGTGGCTCCGCGAAGGCCGCGCCGTCGAACGCGCCGACGCCGCCGACCTCGTGGCCTTCTTCGTCGAGTTCGCCGACCGGTGCCACCACGGCAAGGAGGAGGGCATCCTCTTCCCCGCCATGGCCGAGGCCGGCATCCCCAACGAGAACGGTCCGATCGGGGTCATGCTCGCCGAGCACGTCGAAGGGCGCGCCGCCGTCGCCCGGATGAAGTCCGCCCTCGCGGACGGCGGACTCGACTCCGCCGCCTTCGTTGAAGGTGCGGACGCCTACCTCGCCCTTCTCCGCATCCACATCCGCAAGGAGAACATGATCCTGTTCCCGCTCGGCGACCGGAAGATCCCGGTCGAGCAGGAGGCCGGGCTGCTCGACCGGTTCGAGCGGCACGAGAAGACCGTGATGGGGCCCGGTGCCCACGAGCGATTCCACGACCTGCTGCACCGGCTCCGGAAGACCTACCTCGGAGGGGAGATGAAATGAAGATCCACGTGAAGAACCACATCGACTGGGTGGGCCGCATCGACTGGGAGCTGCGCAACTTCCACGGCATGGAGTACTCGACGCACCGCGGTTCGAGCTACAACGCCTATGTCGTCCGCGAGGAGAAGACGGTCCTGATCGACACCGTCTGGGCGCCCTACGACCGGCAGTTCGTCGACAACCTCGACCAGGAGGTCGGGCTGGCGAACCTCGACGCGGTCGTCATGAACCACTCCGAAGTCGACCACAGCGGCAGCCTGCCCGAGCTGATGGCCCGCCGCCCCGACCTCCCGATCTACTGCACGGCGAACGGCGTGAAGATCCTCAAGGGCCTGTACCATCAGGACTGGAACTTCGTGACCGTCAAGACGGGCGACTCGCTCGACGTCGGCAACGGCAAGAAGCTCGTGTTCGTCGAGATGCGCATGCTGCACTGGCCGGACAGCATGGCCAGCTATCTCACCGGCGACGAGGTCCTGTTCAGCAACGACGCCTTCGGCCAGCACTTCGCGAGCGAGTTCCTGTTCAGCGACAAGGTCGACCCGGCCGAGCTCATGGCGGAGGCGCTGAAATACTACGCCAACATCCTGACCCCGTTCAGTGCGCTGGTCGTCGCCAAGATCAAGGAGGTCCTCGCGCTCGGGCTGCCGATCGACCTGATCGCCCCGAGCCACGGTGTGATCTGGCGCGGCGACCCGACGCGGATCGTCCTGAAGTACATGGAGTGGGCCCAGGACTACCAGGAAAACCAGATCACGATCCTGTACGACACGATGTGGGACGCCACGCGCACCATGGCCGACCGCATCGCCGAAGGAATCCACCTCGAGGACCCGGCCGTCGTGGTCAAACTCTACAACGTGGGCAAGACCGACAAGAACGACGCGATCTCCGAGGTCTTCAAGTCCCGCACGGTCGTGGCGGGCTCCCCGACCATCAACCACGGCATCTCGACGGCCATGGCCGCCATCCTCGAGGAGATCGAGGGCCTCAAGTTCAAGAACAAGAAGGCCGCTGCCTTCGGTGCCTACGGCTGGAGCGGCGAGTCCGTCGCGAAGCTCAACGGACTGCTGTCGAAGGCCGGCTTCACGCTGGTGAGCGAAGGCATCAAGTGCATGTGGAACCCGACCGCCGAGGACCAGGCCCGGTGCATGGCGATCGGCCGCGAGATCGCGAAGGCGAACAAGGCGGAATAGTCAGCCCTTCCGGTCGTTCAGGACACGCATCGCATTGAAAATCGCGATCATCGCGACGCCCATGTCCGCGAACACGGCCTCCCACATGGTCGCGAGCCCCGCGGCGCCCAGCAGCAGCACGACGGCCTTGATGCCCAGCGCGAGGACGATGTTCTGCCAGACGATGCGCCGCGTCCGGCGGGCGAGGCGCACGGCCTCCGCCACCTTCGACGGCTCGTCGGTCATCAGCACGACGTCGGCGGCCTCGATCGCGGCGTCCGACCCGAGTCCGCCCATGGCGATGCCGACGTCGGCGCGCGCCAGCACCGGCGCGTCGTTGATGCCGTCGCCGACGAACACGAGCGAGCCGCGCCGCCCGGAGGACCGCTCCAGCGCCTCGATCGCCTCGACCTTCCGGTCGGGCAGCAGTTCGGCGTGGATCTCGTCGAAGCCCAGCTCCCGGCCGACCTTCTCGCCGACCGCGCGGCTGTCGCCGGTCAGCATCACGAGGCGGCGCACGCCGGCCTCGCGCAGCCTCCTCATCGCCAGCGCCGCGTCCTCCTTGATCTCGTCGGCGATGACGAGGTGTCCCGCATAGTGCCCGTCCTTCGCCAGATAGACGACCGTGCCGGGTTCGGTGGCTTCGTCGAAGACGACGCCCGCCCGCCGCAGGTAGTCCGCATTGCCGGCCAGGACCGGGACGTCGTCGACCCGCGTCCGCACGCCCTGCCCGGGGATTTCCTCGTGTCCGCCGATCCGCCGCGCGTCGACGGCTTTACCGTAGGCCCTGCCGATCGACGCGGCGATCGGGTGGTTCGAATGGTGCTCGGCGAGGGCGGCCAGTTCCAGCAGGTCACCGTCGAAGGAGGCCGCGCGCTCGACCAGGATGACCTCGAACACGCCCTTCGTCAGCGTTCCGGTCTTGTCGAAGACGACCGTGTCGACCCGGTTCAGGGCTTCCAGATAGTTGCCTCCCTTGACCAGGATGCCGTGCCGCGACGCCGCGCCGATGCCGCCGAAGTAGCCGAGAGGGATCGAGATCACGAGCGCGCAGGGGCAGGAGACGACCAGGAATACCAGGGCGCGGTAGATCCAGGCGGAGAAGGTCGCGCCCGGCACGAGCAGCGGCGGGAGGACGGCGAGCGAGGCGGCGATGCCGACGACGGCCGGAGTGTAGACGCGCGCGAACTTCGCGATGAAGGTCTCCGTGGGCGCCTTGCAGGCGCTCGCATGCTGGACCAGGTCCAGGACGCGGGAGACGGTCGACTCGCCGAACGCCTTCGTCGTCTCGATCTCGAGCAGCCCGTTGAGGTTGATGGTGCCGGCGAACACCTCGTCGCCGGGTCGCACGCCGCGGGGCAGCGACTCGCCGGTCAGTGCGGACGCGTCCAGCGTCGAGACGCCCTCCCGTACGCGGCCGTCGAGCGGGACGCGCTCCCCGGGCCGAACGGAGATGCGCTCTCCGACGAGGACCTCGTCGGGCGGGACCTTGACGAGGACGTCGCCGCGCCGCACGTTGGCGGAGTCGGGGCGGATGTCCATCAGGGCGTCGATCGACCGGCGGGAGTGCCCGATGGCGAGCTTCTCGAAGAATTCTCCGGCCTGGTAGAAGAGCATGACGGCGACGGCCTCCGGGTAGGCGCGGATCGCGAAGGCGCCCAGGGTCGCGACGGCCATGAGGAAGTTCTCGTCGAAGACCCGGCCGTGGAGGATGTTGCGTCCGGCGGCGATCAGCACGTCGGCGCCGACCAGGAGGTAGGCGGCGAGGTACAGGGTGATGCCGAGCGCGGGGGGAAGGGCGGCGGCGAAGGCGAGGGCGGCGGCATAGAAGGCGACCGCGACCGCCAGGCGGACGATGCGGGCGCGGGAGAAGGCGTCGTCGCCGTCGTCGGAGTCGCCGGTGGCGGCCAGGCGGCCGAGGTCCTGGACGACCACGCCGGGTTCGATGTCGTGGATGATCCGATTCGTCCGGGCCATGACGTCGACCGGGGACGAGCCGGGGCGCAGGTCGAGGGTCAACCGCTTCAGGACGAAGTCCAGCGAGGCGCGGGAGACGCCGTCCAGCTTCCCCACCTGCGCTTCGATCCGGGCCGCGCAATCGGCGCAGTCCAGGTTCTCGAGGACCAGTTCTCTCCTTCGTGCCGTTTCCATGGTGCCGACGCTCCTTCCGACCTTCACATTTCATGGATGTGGACGAGGCCCTGGTCGAAGATCTGCCGGACGTGCTCGTCCTCCAGCGAGTAGAAGACGATCTTGCCGTCCTTGCGGCCCCGGACCAGCTGCGCCTGCTTGAGGACGCGGAGCTGGTGCGAGATCGCGGACTGGGTCATGTTCAGGAGGAAGGCGATGTCGCACACGCACATCTCGGAGGCGTCGAGCGCCCACAGGATCCGGATCCGGGTCGTGTCGCCGAAGACCTTGAACAGCTCCGCGAGGTCGTAGAGCGCCTCTTCCTTCGGCATGAGGGGCTTGACGCGGTCGACGACGTTCTGGTGGATCACGTCGCAGGAACAGCTTTCGACGGGGGTCTGGTTCTCTCTCATGGCGGGCTCCTCCGGTCTTCGGATCTCGACGTTCGAAGCATTTTCATCGGCTCATGTGAACATGTGTTCATATATAATATGCGACGGACTCCCTCCCCTGTCAAGATGGAACAGTCACGAGGGGGCGCCTCGTGACTTCTCAGCCACTCGACCCTCACGGGGTCCGCATGCGAGAAGAAGAGGCTCTGTCCCTCGTCCAGCGCCGGAGACGGCTTGCACGTTTTCGTCGGACAGCGCGAAGTCGAACACGCGGAAATTCTCCTCCATCCGCTCCCGGTGGGTGGATTTCGGGATGATCACGACGCCCCGCTGGATCAGGAAACGCAGGGCCACCTGGGCCACGGACTTCCCCAGCCGGTCGCCGATGCCCTTCAGGACGGAATTCGTGAAGAGGTCCTTGCGACCTTCCGCGAAGGGACCCCAGGATTCGATCCGGACGCCGTGCTTGTCCATGGACTCGCGGGCCAGGACCTGCTGCCGGTACACGTGGGCTCCACCTGGTCGACCGCGGGCATGACCTCCACGAACCGGCACAGGTCGGCGAGCCGGTTGGGGTAGAAGTCCGAGACGCCGATGGCCCGTCCAACCCCCTCCTCATTCCCATAGGACCGGGCGGCGTCGACGGAGCGGTAGCCGACGCCGAGGGCGTCCAGCACGCTGCGTTCGCACTCCCCGTCGGAGGCCTGGAAGACCCCGTACTCCAGGTAGGCCGTGTCGAAGTAATGGACCCCGTTCACGCATACGGGGCCCGGAAGTCTGGGCGCGGCGGGACGGCGCGTCCCGAACCGGTTCCTAACGCCCGCCCTCCCGGTCTCTAATTGATTCCTAATGTCAGGCGCGGTACGATGGTCCTGAAAGAGAGGATGCGGCATGGCTTGGTTGATTGCGTTATCGGGCGTCTGCGCCCTGGGACTCCTGGTCTATCTCGCCTACATGCTGTTCCATTGAGGTGTGTGAGATGACCAATCTGATTCTTCAAAGCGTCCTGTTCGTCGTGCTCGTGGTGCTGCTGGCCTGGCCGCTGGGCCGCTACCTCTGGAAGGTCATGGAGGGTCGGAAGACCTGGACCTCCGGGATCTTCGTCCCCGTCGAACGCCTGGTCCACCGTCTCGCGAGGATCGACCCGGAAGAGGAGATGGACTGGAAGCAATACCTCGCGGCCGTCGGCATCTTCAGCGCGGTGTGCTTCCTGGCCGTGTTCGCGCTGCAGCTGCTCCAGAACCTGCTGCCGCTGAATCCCCAGGGGATGTCCGGCCTCTCCTGGCACCTGGCCCTGAACACGGCCGTCAGCTTCGTGACGAACACCAACTGGCAGTCCTATTCGGGCGAGACCACGATGAGCTACCTGACCCAGATGCTGGGGCTGGCCGTCCAGAACTTCGTGTCCGCGGCCGTCGGCCTCGCGGTGCTGTTCGCCCTGATCCGCGGGTTCACGCGCGCATCGATGAAGACCATCGGGAATTTCTGGCAGGACCTCGTCCGCGGCATCGTCCACATCCTTCTTCCGCTCTCCTTCGTGCTGGCGATCCTGCTCGTATCCCAAGGCGTCGTCCAGAACTTCGGCGACTACCAGCAGGTCTCCGTCCTGCAGCCCTTCGTCTCGAACGGGACCACCATCGCTTCGCAGACCCTGCCGATGGGTCCCGCGGCCAGCCAGATCGCCATCAAGCAACTGGGAACGAACGGCGGTGGCTTCTTCGGCGTCAACTCGGCCCACCCGTTCGAGAATCCGACGCCCTTCTCCAATCTGCTGGAGATGCTGTCCATCCTCCTCCTCCCCTTCGCCTGCTGCTTCGCCTTCGGGTACGCCGTGCGCCAGAAGCGGCAGGGCCTCGCCCTGCTCGCCGCGATGCTCGTCATCTTCGTCGCCTGTCTCGCGTTCGCGCTGTACTTCGAGCAGTCGGCCGGCAACATGGAAGGCAAGGAAACGCGGTTTGGTATCGTCGACTCCTCGCTTTGGGCTGTCACGACTACTGCAGCTTCAAACGGGTCCGTCAACGCCATGCACGATTCCTTCACGCCGCTCGGCGGGCTCGTGCTCCTCGTCCTGATGCAGCTCGGCGAGGTGGTCGGCGGCGGCGTCGGCAGTGGGCTCTATGGAATGATCGCCTTCGCGCTGATGGCCGTGTTCATCGCGGGCCTGATGGTGGGGCGGACGCCGGAATACCTGGGCAAGAAGATCGAACCCTGGGAGATGCGAATGGCAGTCCTGGTCATCCTGGGACCGACGCTGACAGTCCTGCTGGGCACGGCCCTGGCCGCCGTCTACCCCGGAACTTCCGCGGCGCTGGCCAACACCGGGGCGCATGGCTTCTCCGAAATCCTCTACGCGTTCTCCTCAGCCGCCAACAACAACGGCAGCGCCTTCGCGGGCCTGAACGCGAATTCGGTCTTCTACGATGTCGCCCTGGCCGTCTCGATGCTCGTCGGCCGCTTCGTGCCGATCGCGGCGACGCTGGGCATCGCCGGATCCCTCGCAGGCAAGAAGCTCGTGCCTGTCAGCGCAGGGACCCTTTCGACCAACAATCTCCTGTTCGTGGGTCTGCTCATTTTCGTGGTGCTGATCCTGGGCGCCTTGAGCTTCTTCCCTGCGCTGGCGTTGGGGCCCGTCGCCGAGCAACTCTCCAGAATCCGATAGGCGACGGGGGTGGATGCGATGAATCGAAGAATGAAGTCGAACGGTGCTCTTACGGGCAGGATGCTGCTGCGCGCCGTGGGGGATTCCTTCCGGAAGCTGGCCCCCTCCACGCAGTGGAAGAACCCGGTCATGTTCGTGGTGTACATCGCCGCGATCCTGACGCTGGTCTTCTATTTCTCGGCGCTCAAGGGCGCCTCGGACACCGACCCGGACTTCATCCTCGCCATCAGCCTGCTGCTGTGGTTCACGGTGCTGTTCGCCGATTTCGCGGAGGCCATCGCCGAGGGGCGGGGCAAGGCGCAGGCGGACTCGCTGCGCCGCGCGAAGCGGAACATCCTGGCGCACAAGCTTGACCGTCCTGATTTTGAAGCCCGGTCGGTCGACGTGGATTCCGAAAGGCTCATCTTGGGGGACTTCGTGCTCGTCCTGGCCGGCGAACAGGTCCCGGCCGACGGCGACGTCGTCGTGGGCGCCGCCTCGGTCGACGAGAGCGCCATCACCGGCGAATCCGCACCCGTCATCCGGGAGGCCGGCGGAGACCGGAGCGCGGTCACGGGGGGCACGACGGTGCTGTCCGACCGTCTCGTCGTCCGGGTCTCCTCCATGCCCGGAGACAGCTTCCTCGACCGGATGATCGCCATGGTCGAAGGCGCGTCGCGGCAGAAGACGCCCAACGAGATCGCCCTCCAGATCCTGCTCGTCGCCCTCACGATCATCTTCCTCGTCGTCTGCGCCACGCTCCTCCCCTACAGCGTCTTCGCCGTCGCCCAGCTGGGCCGCGGCGCCTGGGTCTCGGTCACGTCCCTCGTCGCGCTGCTGGTCTGCCTGGCGCCGACCACCATCGGAGCGTTGCTCTCTTCCATCGGCATCGCCGGCATGAGCCGCCTGAACCAGGCCAACGTGCTCGCGATGAGCGGCCGGGCGATCGAGGCCGCCGGCGACGTGGACGTGCTGCTGCTCGACAAGACCGGCACGATCACGCTCGGCAACCGGCAGGCGACGGCCTTCCTGCCGCTGGACGGCGTCGAGGAGCGGGAGCTGGCCGATGTCGCGCAACTCTCCTCGCTCGCCGACGAGACCCCGGAAGGCCGCAGCATCGTCGTGCTGGCCAAGGAGGAATTCAACATCCGCGCCCGCACGCTCGGCCAGAGCAGCATCGTCTTCGTGCCCTTCACGGCCCAGACGCGGATGAGCGGAGTCGACATCGACGGCCGCAGGATCCGCAAGGGGGCTTCCGAAGCCGTCCGACGCTTCGTCGAGGAACAGGGCGGGGCGATGGACGCCCAGTGCCAGCGCATCGTCGAATCCATCGCGCGCTCGGGCGGCACCCCGCTGGTGGTCGCCCGCGACGCGGAGATCCTGGGGGTCATCCACCTGAAGGACATCGTCAAGCACGGCGTGAAGGAACGCTTCGAGGACCTCCGGAAGATGGGCATCAAGACCATCATGATCACGGGGGACAACCCGATGACGGCGGCCGCCATCGCCGCGGAATCCGGCGTGGACGACTTCCTCGCCGAGGCGACGCCGGAGAGCAAGCTCGCGATGATCCGCGAATACCAGCGGAAGGGCCACCTCGTCGCCATGACGGGCGACGGGACGAACGACGCGCCGGCCCTGGCGCAGGCCGACGTCGCCGTGGCGATGAACACGGGGACGCAGGCCGCCAAGGAAGCCGGCAACATGGTGGACCTCGACAGCAACCCGACCAAGCTCATCGATATCGTGCGCATCGGCAAGCAGCTGCTGATGACCCGCGGCGCGCTCACGACGTTCTCCATCGCGAACGACGTGTCGAAGTACTTCGCCATCATCCCGCCGCTGTTCCTCGGCATCTACCCCGCCCTCGGCGCCCTGAACGTCATGGGGCTGCACAGCCCGCAGAGTGCCATCCTGTCCGCCGTGATCTACAACGCGCTCATCATCGTGGCCTTGATCCCGCTCGCCCTGAAGGGCGTCAAGTACCGGGAGGTGCCGGCGGCCGTCCTGCTGAAGCGCAACCTGCTGCTATACGGCGTCGGGGGGCTCATCGCCCCGTTCCTCGCGATCAAGGCCATCGACCTGCTGCTCGTGGCCTTCGGACTGGCTTGAGGTGAACGAAATGAACATCCGGAAGACTCTTGTCCGATCCCTGCTGATGCTTCTGGTCCTGACGCTCCTCTGCGGCGTCCTGTACACGCTCGCGGTGACCGGCGTCGCCCAGCTCTTCTTCCCGCGCCAGGCCAACGGAAGTATCATCCAGAAGAATGGAACCGCCGTCGGATCCTCGCTGATCGGCCAGAACTTCACCGACCCGGGCTATTTCTGGGGCAGACCCTCCGCGACGGCGGACTATCCCTACAACGTCCTCGCCAGCGCCGGTTCGAACCTGTCCGTGACGAGCGGGGACGAGGCGGCGGCCGTGCAGGCCCGCATCGCCTACCTTCGCGACGCGGACCCCGGCAATGAAGCGGCAGTCCCCGTGGATCTGGTGACGGCCTCGGCGAGCGGCATGGACCCCGATATCTCGGTCGCGGGCGCACTCTATCAGGCGGGTCGCGTCGCCAGGGCGAGGGGACTCGCGGCGGATTCCCTGGCGAAACTGGTCGCCGAACACACCCAGGGCCGTTTCCTCGGAATCTTCGGCGAGGAGCGGGTGAACGTCCTGGAGCTGAACATCGCGCTCGACGCGTTGGCCAGGCAGTGAGGGCACCGACATGATGGACCGACGGCCAGGGGATTCCCGTCCCGACCCGGAAGAACTGCTCGAGCGAGTGAAGCGGGAGGAGCAGGTCCAGGCGCGGGGCAAGCTCAAGATCTTCTTCGGCTACGCCGCCGGAGTCGGCAAGACCTACTCCATGCTCGACTCCGCCCTTTCGCAGAAGAAGGCCGGCACCGACGTCGTCATCGGATACCTGGAACCCCATGCCCGTCCGGAGACCATGAACCTGGCCATCGGCATCGAGCGTCTTCCTTATCGGGAAGTCAGCCAGGGCGAGCTCCTGCTGAAGGAATTCGACCTGGATGCCGCCCTGGCGCGCCGTCCCGGTATCCTCCTCGTCGACGAGCTGGCGCATTCGAACGCCGAAGGGATGCGGCACCGGAAGCGCTGGCAGGACGTGGAGGAGCTGCTGGCTTCCGGAATCGACGTCTACACCACGGTCAACGTCCAGCACATCGAGAGCCTCAACGACATCGTGGCGTCCATCACCCAGGTGCTGGTCCGCGAGACGATTCCCGACGCCGTGTTCGATGGCGCCGATCAGGTCGAGCTCATCGACATCGAACCGACCGACCTGATCCAGCGCCTGCGCGAAGGCAAGGTCTACGTCCCTCGCCAGGCCTCCCTCGCGACGCAGAACTTCTTCACCGAGCACAACCTCGTCGCGCTGCGCGAAATCGCGATGCGGCGCAGCGCGGACCGGATCTTCAATCTCAGCACGCCCCAGAAGCTGCGGGGAGCCGACGAGGGCTTGGCGGCCCTGGGCGAGACCCTGCTCGTGTGCCTGAGCTCCTCCCAGCAGAACGGCCACGTGATCCGCTCGGCCAGCCGGATCGCCGAGGCCTTCCACGCCCGCTGGATCGCGCTGTACGTGGAGACGCCCCAGCGCAAGCGGATGCAGGAGGACGAGCGGCAGCGCCTCAAGGAGAACATGGACCTGGCCGAGCGGCTCGGCGCACGGGTCGTGACCGTGCAGGGCGACGACATCGCGGAGCAGGTCGTGCAGTACTCCCGGGTCCGCAACGTCACGAAAATCGTCATCGGGAAGTACCACCGGAATCTGTCGTTCCAGCGACGCCTCTTCAACATCGACATTGCCGACCGGATCATCGCCGCGACGCCCTACATCGACGTCTACGTCATCCCGGAGGACCGCTCCCAGCACAAGCGCCGCAGGTTCCGGATGCCGGCGCTGAACTTCCACGTCTCGCTGCGGGACCTGCTCGTCATGCTGCTCGTGATCGCCGTCGTCACCCTGGTCGGGTTCTTCCTGCAGCGCAGCGCGTATTCGGAATCCAGTCTCGTCGTCCTCTACCTAATGGGCGTGCTGGTCGTCTCCTCCCTGACGAACGGCCATGTACCGGGAATCCTCAGTTCCGTCCTGTCCGTCCTGACCTTCAATTATTTCTTCACGGAGCCGAAATACACGCTGCTGGCCTATGGCCGCGACTATCCGCTGACGTTCGCGGTCATGCTCGGCGCCGCCCTCCTGACGACGACCCTGACGACGCGGATCCGCCGCCAGGCGCGCATCGTGGCGGAGCGCGAGAAGACGGACGACCTGCTGCTCCAGACCAGCCGGGTCCTCTTGTGCGCCCAGGACATGGATTCTCTCGCGGAGGCGATCTCCAGCCACCTGGTGAAACTTCTCGACCGTCCGGTCGTCTGCTATATTCCGGACGGCAACGGAGAATCCGAGCTACCGGAACCCGCCGTAGCGAAGGAGGTCGGCAACGACGGCGCCGGAGCCCTCCTGACACCGAACGAGCGGTCGGTCGCCCACTGGGTGCTCGAGAACGCCCGGCAGGCCGGGTGCGGCACGGATACGCTGCCCGGGTCGGCCGGGTTCTATCTGCCCGTCATCGGCGAATTGAAGGCCCTGGCCGTGATCGGCGTGCTCTGCGCCAACGGCCGCCCGCTGCCCGCCGAGCAGCGGCGGAAGCTGATGACCGTGACCGGGCAGATCGCCCTGGCCGTGGAGCGCGAACAGCTCGACGAAGCCGGTCACCTGGCCCAGAAGAACATCGAGCGCGAAGAGCTGAGGTCCAACCTGCTCCGCGCCGTCTCACACGACCTCCGCACGCCGCTGACGGGCATCTCCGGAGCCGCCGCCACGGCGCTCGAGAACGACGACACGCTCGACCCCGCCACGCGGAAGGAACTGCTGCAGTCCATCTGCGACGACGCGGACTGGCTCATCCAGATTGTCGAGAACCTGCTCAGCGTCACGAGGATCGACGAGGGCCGGCTGGCCCTCCACGTCAAGGACGAGGTCGTCGAGGAGATCGTGGCCGAGTCCCTCGAACACATCGAGAAGCATCTCCACGGCCACCGGATCGAGACGCATCTCCGCCAGCCGTCCGACATGGTGCCCATGGACGGCCGGCTGATCGAACAGGTCCTCGTCAACCTGATCGACAACGCGGTGCGGTACACGCCCGAAGGGACGACCATCCAGGTCAACGCCTGGTGCGACGGACCGGCGGCGACGTTCGAAGTCCGGGACGACGGGCCGGGCATCGACGAGAAGGACATCCCGCACCTGTTCGACCGGTTCTTCACCAAGGGGGAGAGCCGCGCCGACGCCCGCCGGGGGATCGGCCTGGGCCTGTCGATCTCCCGGTCGATCGTCACGGCGCACGGCGGTACGATTTCGGCCTTCAACGCCCAGCCCCGCGGCGCGGTGTTCCGCTTCACGATCCCGATGCGGGCGGCCGCGGAGGTGCGGAATGGCTGACCGGCCCACCGTGCTCCTGATCGAGGACGACCGGACGATCGCGAACTTCATCCGCGTGACGCTGAAAGCGCGCGACTACGTCTGCCTCGAGGCCGCGGACGGCCGCCAGGGGCTCCGCCTGCTGACGCAGGAGGCCCCGGACGTGGTACTGCTGGACCTCGGACTGCCGGACATCGACGGGACGGAGGTGCTGCGGAAGATCCGCTCGTTCTCGCAGGTCCCCGTGATCGTCGTCACGGCGCGCGACCAGGAGAGCGAGATGGCCCGGACGCTGGACAGTGGAGCGGACGACTATCTCAGCAAGCCCTTCAGCATGGTCGAGCTCCTGGCCCGCATCCGCGTCGCGCTGCGCCACTCGGCGCAGGTCGCCGGGCGAAGGGACGACCCCGTGTACGAAGTCGGGAGGCTCCGGATCGAGTTCGACCGGCGCCGGGTCGTCCTCGACGGCGCCGAAGTGCATCTGACGCCGAACGAGTACAAGATCCTGGCGCTGATGGCCCGCAACGCCGGAAAGGTCCTGACGCACCGGCTGCTCGCGAAGGAACTGTGGGGTGTCGTCCTGGACAAGGACGCGAATTCGCTGCGCGTCTTCATGACGGGCATCCGCCACAAGATCGAGGCCGAACCCACCCACCCCCGGTACATCCGGACCGAAGTCGGGGTGGGCTATCGCCTGGTCGACGAGTGAGGGTCCCGCCTTTCAGGCCCGGTCGATCGCCTCGCGGCGGAAGGCCAGGTGGACGAGGTCGAGCCCCATCTGAAGTCCGTAGTCGCTGACCATCGTCTCCGTGAAACGCGCGACGAGCCGGAAGTCCGCGAACCGGGCGTACTGCGAGGCGGCGCTGGTCGTCACGAGCACGATGCGCGCGCCGCGCCGGCGTACCTCCGCGAAGACGGGCTCCATGTCGAGCGCGTTCTGGAAGTCGATCGTCTCGACGAAGACGACGCTGGACGGGTCCAGGCGGGACGCGTCGGCGAGCTGGTCCGCATAGCGGTCGAAGCACTGCGACTCCTTGCCGGCGATGGACAGGGAGACCTGCAGCGGAATCTCGGAGAACGAGCGGCCCATCGTGTAGAAGACCACGCGCCGCGCGCCGCGCATCGCGTCGACGATGCGCCGGATTTCACCGAGGTCGGCCCCCGCCTCCAGGGCGTCGACCGTCGCGCGCACTTCCGCGAAGTACACCGCCGCGGCCTCGCGGTCGCCGCGGCCGGTCGCGGGCGGCAGCACCCGGTTGTAGTACGTGTATTTCGACGCGATCATCGCGATGTCGTTCCGGAACTTCGGGAGGCTCCGGTAGCCGAGCTTCCGGATCAGGCGCTCCATCGTCGCCTTGGAGACGTGGCAGAGGTCGGCGATCTCGAAGATCGAGGCCTCGCGGACTTCGGACAGATTGCGCAGCAGCTCGCCGAGCGCCCGGTGGTAGGTGTCCTCGGGCTCGGTCGCGTTGTAGAGGGCGCAGAGGTTGTGCATGAGGTTCATGCGCCCATTATGGCATGGAATCCGGCGGAATGCATCGGGACCTGATGCATTGGTGCATCGAATGGAGATGCATGGCGGATGCGATGCGATACGATGGGGTCGTGGGGCGCGGTCCGAAATCGGCACCGGCTCCGGAGGAGGGCCTGCCATGAAGTATTCGGTCTGCATCGACCCGTTCGCCTTCGACCCGGCGGTCTTCGGCACCCCCGTCGATCGCTTCGTCCCGCTGATGGAACAGGTCGCGGAAGCCGGCTTCGACGCCTTCGAGTTCTGGCTGCCGGGGAAGCGCGACCTCGAGCCCGTCCGCGCGGCCAAGGAGCGCCTCGGCCTCGAGACCGCCGCCTTCTGCACCTCGTTCGTCAACCTCTGCGACGCGCGCCTCCACGACGAATATCTCGCCGGGCTGAAGGTCGCGATCGCGCAGGCGAAGCGCCTCGACTGCCCGACCCTGATCACGCAGGCCGGCTGGACGCTGGAGGGCGTGCCGCACGACCTCCAGCGCGCGAACCTCGTCGCGGGCCTCCGCGCCGCCGCGCCGCTCGTCGAGGCCTCCGGCCTGACGCTCGCGGTCGAGCCGCTCAACACGCACGTCGACCACCCGGGCTACTTCCTGCCGACCTGCACGGAAGGGTTCCGGCTCGTCGACGAAGTGGGCAGCCCGAACGTGAAGATCCTTTTCGACCTCTACCACCAGCAGATCATGGAAGGCGACCTGATCCCGTCGCTGACCCGGAACATCGGGCGCATCGCCCACTTCCACGCCGCCGGGCACCCCGGCCGGCACGAGATCACGACCGGCGAGATCCGCTACGAAGCCGTGTTCGCGGCCATCGAAGCCACCGGCTACGCGGGCTGCGTGGGCCTCGAGTATTTCCCCAGCCACGACATCGGAACCGGCCTCCGCGAGGCCAGGAAGCTCATCGGGAGGACAAGGGCATGAAGAAGCTCGGATTCGGGATCATCGGCTGCGGATGGATCGGCACGCTCAAGCACATCCGCATCTATTCCAGGATGGCGGAGACGGAGGTCGTCGCGCTGTGCGACATCGACCGGTCGAAGGCCGAGGCGGCCGCCCGCCAGGCCGGCCTGACCGACGCCCGCCTCTACGTAGACTATCGGGAGATGCTCCAGGACCCGAAGGTCGACGTCGTGGTCGTCGCCGTGCCTAACGCGCTGCACGCCGATATCGCCGTCGCGGCGTCCGCTGCCGGCAAGCACGTGCTGTGCGAGAAGCCCATGGCGACCCGCGCCACCGACGCGCGACGCATGATCGACGCCGCGAAGACGGCCGGCAAGAAGCTGACCGTCGGCTTCCAGTGGCGCTGGCGCCCCGAGGCGATGTACATCAGGCAGCTGTGCGAGCGCGGCGAACTCGGCGACATCTACTTCGCGAAGGCGCACGGCCTGCGCCGGCGCGGCGTCCCGACCTGGGGCTCCTACATGGATCCGGACAAGAACGGCGGCGGCATCCTGTGGGACGGCGCGCCCCACTCGCTCGACCTGACGCTGTGGGCGATGGACAACCACAAGCCGAAGAGCGTCTACGCCAACGTGCATGACCTCATGCGCGACAAGCCGGAGGGGAATCCCTGGGGAATCTGGCGTACCGAGGACTTCCGCGTCGAGGACAGCGGCTTCGCGCTGGTCACGATGGAGAACGGCGCGACCGTGTCGATCGAGGCCGCCTGGCTCATCAACATCGCCGAGGGGCAGGACATGAAGACGACGCTGTGCGGCACGAAGGCCGGCGTCGACATGTTCGCCGACAACGGCGGCGTCCGCCTCAACCTGATCCACGACGGCAAGCCGGCGATCCTCCGGCCCGACCTCTCCCCCGTCGTCTTCCCCGGAATCCCCCCCGAGCTCGACCCCATGCAGCAGGAAGCGCGGCTCTGGGTGGACTGCATCCTCCACGACGCGCCGCCCGCCGTCGACCCCGAACAGGCCCTGGTCGTCACGCAGATCCTCGAAGGCGCCTACGAGTCCGCGCGCACGGGCGGGCTGGTGACGTTCCGGTAGAAGGCGTCGACCGCTCGACGGGATGACCCGGATCGCTCCACCCTCCGGCGGCGCTTGCGCCGGTCGGAAGTGGTATGCTCGAGGAAAGCGGTCCGGCGGTCCGGTCCGACGGCAGGGAGGGTGCGATGATCGGGAAATACACGATCGATGGCGAGGACGCGAAGGTCCGCCTCAAGGACTACGACCCCGACGACACGGACGGCCTTTCGAAGGAGGACGTGGAGGCGGAGTACGCCAAGCTCCAGGAGAAGGTCGTCGAACTCCAGGACAGGTTCTACGCGAGCCGGAGCCACGGGTTGCTGATCGTCCTCCAGGGGATGGACTGCAGCGGCAAGGACGGCACGGTCAAGAACGCCATGACGAACCTGAACCCGAGCGGCTTCCGCGTCGAGACCTTCAAGGTGCCGACGCCGGAGGAGTCCGGGCACGACTACCTGTGGCGCATCCACCGCAAGACGCCCCTCCGCGGCGACATCACGGTGTTCAACCGGTCCTACTACGAGGACGTCCTCGTCACGCGCGTGCACGGCCAGATCGACGACGAGACGGCCCACCGCCGCTTCCGCGAGATCCGCGACTTCGAGAAGTACCTGGTGGACAACCAGACGGTCGTGCTGAAGTTCTTCCTCCACATCTCGAAGGAATTCCAGAAGGAGAGGCTGCTGAGCCGCCTCGAGAATCCGGACAAGTTCTGGAAGTTCTCGGAGGCCGACCTCAAGGAACGCCAGAAATGGGACGAGTACCAGTCCTGCTACGAGGACGTGCTGGCCCGCTGCTGCACGGCCGACGCCCCGTGGCACGTCGTGCCGGCCGACCACCGCTGGTTCCGGGATTACCTCGTCCTGAAGGTGCTCGTGAAGACGCTCGAGGACCTGGACCTGTCCTACCCGCAGCCGTCCGAGAACATCCAGGCGCTGATCCGCGAGGTCGTCGCGAGCTGCTAGGCTAGATCCGCCGCTTCCGGACCGCGAGCTCGGCGTAGAGCTCGGCGCACCGGTACTGCAGGAATCCCGTGAGAACGCCGCGCTCGTACTGGATCCCGGACGAGCGCCGGCCGGTCGTCAGCGCGTCCAGCACCTCGATGCCCCGGTGCGTGTCGAAGACCGCGCCGAGCAGGTCCTGCAGGTCCCTGACCCGCTCGGTCCTCTTCCGCAACTTCGCGGGAAGCACCTCCGCGCACTCCTCCAGCACGTACCGCAGCTTCTTGCAGCGGATGCGGAGCGCGTGCACCGCGGCGGGGTCGAACCCCTGCAGCACGTCGAGTCCCGCGCGCAATGCCTTCCGCCACTTCTTCAGGCGGTGCGGCACCTCGTACGCGACCGACAGGTCCGTCCAGGCCTCGTCCTCGAAGGGCGCCTCCCCGTTGAGCCAGCGCCAGTGCTCGAGGAAGACGGGCGTCGCCGACCCGTGCGACAGCGCGAAGGCGGTCTCCGTCTCCAGGCGCGTCCGCTCGGCCTGGAGCAGCCCTTTCAGGGAGGGTTCCCGCGCGTCGGACTCCGGATAGGTCGCCTGGATCGCCTCCCAGGTGTCGAGCAGCACATCGAGGTCGCGGAGCGGCGCGAACGAACGGCCGAGACGGCGCAGGAGGTCCTGATTCCGGTCGTAGGTCCCGGGCGGGAGCGCCGGGCGGAGGAAGGAGAGCAGCGCCCGGAACCTTCGGATCGAGACGCGCAGCCGGTGGAGCTCCTCGATGCCGTCGGGCGCGTCGAGGAAGAGCTCCTGGCGCCGGATGGCCTCGCGCAACAACTTCCGCAGCTTCCGTCGGATTCCGTCGACCGCCCGTCCCCGTCGATCGAGCCCTGCGGTCCCGGGAGCCGCAGAGTCCTGCAAGGTCCCCTTCCCGAGGTCCTGCGCGCGCTCGTCCAACGTCCGGACCGCGAGGTACATGGGGGCCATTTCCGCCACCAGGGTGGCGAGGTCGACCAGATCCGCCATGCTTCCGATGAGGAGTTCCAGGGTGACGTCGCAGACCGACCGCGTCCGATCCCCGACCCGGATCGACCCCGACTCGCCGGTCACGCGGATCCGCCCGCCGTCCTCGGTCGCGATCCGCATCGAACGCCGGCGGACCTGCATGGCGACGAAGGGTTCCACCGCGGCGGGCGCGCCGGTCCCGGCGGGCGCCGCTTCCACGGCCGAGGCCGCTCCGGATTCCCCGCCCGGCTCGGGCTCGGTCGCGATGCCCGGCAGCCCGGGGAGGGAGGCGAGCACCCGCTCGAAGTCCGCGGGGTCGAGGAGCCTGAACTTCAGTTCCACGCCGGCGTCCTTGTCCATCGGTCTATCTCCTCCTCGCGCGCTTGTCCAGCCGGGCCAGCGTGCGGCGATCGATCTTCCAGAGAAGGCTTCCGGCCGGCGGGGCGGGCGACTCGACGCCGATTCCGATGGCGTCCCCTTTTCCGATCCCCGGCGCGCTTCCGGTGATTCTGCGGCACCAGTCGCCGAGATGCGGTTCGTGGCCGACGAGAATCAGGCAGGCCGTCGGCGGCACGTCGAGGTACGCATCCGCGAAGGCCGCGAAATCGCCCGTGGCCAGGAATTCGCGGACCTCCGGCTCTCCGGCCCCGCAGCGGTCGGCCACGATGCGGGCGCTCTGGGTGGCCCGGAGTAGCGGACTCGTCCACACGACGACGTCGTCTGGGTGCTCGAGCAGCACCGGCAGGCCTCTCATGGCCTTCTTCAGCCGGTCCGTCCCCCGCGCCGTCAGGGCGCGGTTCGCGTCCGCGAAGGCCGGTAGCCGCTCCTCCGCCTCCCCATGGCGTACCAGCACGAGTTCCACGTTCACCCCTCCCCCGCCGGCTCGCCGCCGGGCCCGGACGTCAACCGTATCCGATCTGGAGGTCCCTACCGAAGCGTTTCCGGAATTCCTTCGCCGCCAGGCGCGCCGTCGCGATCTCCACGTCGGCGATCCGCTTCGTCGACAGGACCAGGTCGACCCGGTCCTTCCCAATCCGGCACTGCAACCCGTCCACGTAGCCGTATTCGTTGCGGTCGAGCCCCTCGGCGATGCGGACCATGAGTCCGAGCCGCAGGACGGCCTCGTAGTCGGCGCGGTCCATGTAGAGCGGGAATTCGGTCCAGTCGCGCCGGAAGTCCTCGTTGCGGTGCAGGGCGATCACGAAGGCGCTCTGGACGAGCTCACGGTGGGACAGGCCGTCGATCTCCGAGTGGAGGGCGAGGTAGAAGCCGTGCGCGTGGTGGTCGTAGTAGCCGACGTACAGTCCGATGTCGTGCAGCAGGGCGCCGACCGTGAGCAGCCGGCGGTGCGCGTCGCCCAGCCCGTGGAGTTCCCGGAGCTGGTCGAACATCGCGAGGGAGAGGTCGCGCACGTGGTTGCCGTGCGGGATGTTCGCCTCGTAGATCCTCATCGTGTTGAGGAGGCTGTGCTCGAGCACGTCGTCGACGACCGCGTCGTCCATGCCCAGCCGTTCATGGAAGCGGTCGAAGAAGACCCCGTCCCGGAGGCCGTGGCCGCAGATCAGGAGCCGTTCGGCCCGGGTCATTTCCATGACGGCCTTCAGCGGGACCAGGCCGCCGAGGATGATGTCGGCGCGGTCCTTGCCGAGGCCCTGGATCTTCCGCCGTTCGTCGGTCCGCAGGCCCGAGAGCCGCTCGTAGCCGGCCGCGACGTCGGCGGCCCCGACGGCGTAGTTGTGCAGGCCGAACTGGTCGAAGCCCTTCTGGTTCCGGTGGATCTTGGCGAGGTTGCGGATCGATCCGCCGAGCCCGACGACCGTCGTGCCGCGGAGGTTCCGCAGCCAGGGGATCTCCCGGATCCGTATCGCAAGGAACTCCTCGGTCTTCTTCAAGTCGGACCGCGAAGGGTTGCCACCGTTCAGGAACCCCTCGGTGAGGACGACGGCGCCGTAGGGGATGCTGACCGCGTTCGCGAGCCTGCGGTCCGCCACCTGGACGATCTCCGTGCTGCCGCCGCCGGTGTCGAGGATCAGACAGTCCCGGACGTCGAGCGTGTTGATGACGCCGAGGTAGTCGAAGTACGATTCCTGTTCGCCGGTCGCCACCGTGAATTCCAGTCCGGTCTCCTTCCGGACGCGTTCGAGGAAGGCTCCGCCGTTCGACGCATTGCGCACGGCGGCGGTCGCGAGCGCCACCACGTGTTCCGCCTGGTGCGAATCGATCAGCTTGCGGAACAGTCCGAGCGTCTCGGTCGCGCGGTCCATCGACGGCCCGCCCAGCCGGTCCGTGGACGACATGCCCTCGCTCAGCCGAGCCGAATCCTTGGCCTGGTCGATCATCCGGTAGGCGCCGTTCTCCGCGATCTTCATGACAATCATGCGGATCGAGTTGGACCCGAGGTCGATGATCGCGACCTTGCCGTTGCCGACGCCGTTCATTCCGTCTCCATCCCCAGGGCGCGCTCGCAGAGGACGGCCTGGCTGTCCAGGCGCGCCTTCCCGTGGCGCTCGACGCGGTGGTATCGGCCGGTGGCGTCCAGTTGCCGCGCCTTGACCGTGTCGTTCCACTCGAGGTCCAGCACGCCGAGGATCGTCTCCTTGATCGACTCGTCCTCGATGGGGTACATCAGTTCCACGCGGCGGTCCAGATTCCGGGGCATCAGGTCGGCGCTGGTGAGGTAGACGGCGTCGGTGCCTCCGCTGCAGAAGTGGAGGATCCGGCTGTGCTCGAGGAAGCGGCCGACGATGCTGACGACCTCGATGTTCTCGCTGATCCCCTTGATGCCGGGCCGCAGGCAGCAGATCCCGCGGATGACGAGCCGGATCTTCACGCCGGCCGCGGACGCCCGGTAGAGCGCCGCGATCGACTCCTGGTCGACGAGGGAGTTCATCTTGGCCGTGAGCGACGCCGGCCGGCCGGCGAGCGCGTTCTGGCGTTCGGCCTCGATCAGCTCGAGGAACCGCTTCCGGAGACCGTTCGGGGCCGCCTCGAGGCGGTTCCACTGCGGGCCTTCGGAATAGCCGGACAGCATGTTGAAGAGGGACGAGGCGTCCGCACCGAACGGTTCCTTGCACGTGAACAGGCCCATGTCGGTGTAGACCCGCGCCGTGATGTCGTTGTAGTTGCCCGTGCCGAGGTGCACGTAGCGCTGGATGCCGGTCTCTTCCCGGCGCACGACCAGCGTGATCTTGCAGTGCGTCTTCAGGCCGACCAGGCCGTAGATCACGTGGCAGCCCGCCTGCTCCAGCCGCTTCGCCCAGAAGATGTTGTTCTCCTCGTCGAAGCGCGCCTTGACCTCGAGCAGGACCATCACCTGCTTCTTGGCCTCGGCGGCCAGAGCGAGAGCCTTCACGACCGGGGAGTCGCCGCTGACGCGGTAGAGGGTCTGCTTGATCGCGAGGACGTCCGGGTCCGCCGCGGCGCGTCGAATGAACTCGACGACCGGGTCGAAGGAGTCGTAGGGGTGGTGCAGGAACACGTCCTTCTCCCGGATGACCTCGAAGAGGTCGTCCCGGCCGACCAGGGCGCGGGGCGTCTGGGGTTCGAAGGGCCGGTAGTGCAGGGATTCGAAAGCGGGCAGCGAGCAGAGCGACAGGAACCCGGTCACGTCGAGCGGACCCTTCACGGCGTAGATGTCCTCGGAGTGGATCTCGAGGGCCTCCTTGAGCGTCGCCAGCAGTTTCTCGTCCATCGCGTGGTGGACCTCGAGCCGGACGGCCATCCCCCAGCGGCGCTTCTTGAGTGATTTCTCGATTTCAATCAGGAGGTCCTGCGCCTCCTCCTCCTCGAGCGTCAGGTCGGCGTTGCGCGTGATCCGGTACGGATGCGCCGCCACGATCTCGCGCCC
Organism: uncultured Eubacteriales bacterium; assembly: GCA_903835065.1. GTDB lineage: Bacteria > Bacillota > Clostridia > Saccharofermentanales > UBA5734 > CAILLO01. Next base: position 6,455 of record CAILLO010000006.1, on the reverse strand, counting down.
CGGGAAGAGGCGGTGCAGGAAGGCGAGCAGGAGGTCCTCCAGAGGCAGGAAGCACCGGCCGGGGTGTTCGTCCGACCGGGGGACCTCGACCAGGCGGGGCAGCACGGACGGGACCTGGACCGTGGCGAAGACGTGCTCGTCCGCCTCGTCCTTCTTCTTGAGCAGGACGGCGATGTTGAGGCTCAGGTTGAGGATCAGGGGGAAGCGTCGGCTCTGGTCCATCGCCATCGGCGTCAGGACGGGGAAGGCGGTACCGTCGAAGTATTCCTTCGCGAAGCTTCGCTGCTTCTCGCTCAGGTCCTTTTCGGACAGGACGTAGAGGCCGTTCTTGCGCAGCAGCGGGAGGAGCGACTTGGTCCAGGTGCTGTAGAGGGTCTCGACGAGATCGTGCGCGCGCAAGGAAATCAGGGTCAGCTGTTTCTTCGGCGTCAGCCCCGCGAAATCGGCGCGGTTGAACCCTGCCCGGTGCTGGTCCTTGATCGAGCCGACGCGAATCATGAAGAACTCGTCGAGATTCGAGCCCGTGATCGAGAGGAACTTCAGCCTCTCGAACAGCGGGTTCCCCTTGTCCTTCGCCTCCTCCAGAACGCGGTCGTTGAATTCCAGCCAGCTCAGTTCCCGGTTGATATAATGCGCGGGGTCGTTGAAGTCCAGCCTATCCATTCATGGCGCCCCTCGAGCGCTCACTCGGTCGGAGTCTCCTCTTCCGCCTTCTCGAGCGGAACGGGGGCGTGGAGCCTCGCCGGGTCGTTGGACGCGCGCCCGCACTCGGTGCAGACCCACTTGGAATCGACCACGAGCGCCTTGTACGCCTCGAGGTCGCCTTCCAGGAAGTCCTTCTTCACGAGCTTGCACAGCTTGCGGATCTTGTGCTTCTTCTTATCGTGCTTCCCGGACTTCTCCTCCGTCTCCGCGGCTGCGTCGACGAGCTCGTCGAAGACCGCGGGCTCGACTTCCACGACGGCGGCGGCTTCGGTTCCGGTCGGTTCCTGAACCTTGTTCTCCCATTCCATCCTGATTTCCCTCCAGGTTCGAAATGCGCTTGAAGAAGCGCCTTGCGGTGATCGACGATGACTCGAGTATAGTCCGGGCGGGTGGCGTTTACAAATCGGTCGTTCCCTTTCCGACGCTCTCCCCGCCCTTGTCCGTCGCAACGGCAAAGACGGAGGAACGTCCCGGCTCCTCCGGGCCTTCCGGCCCGGCTGGGGTCGCTGGACTCCCGGACTCAGGCGGCCGTGGTCGCGGCCGGGGTGGTCGTGGTGGTGCTGGTCGCGTCGTCGGCGTCATTGTCGTTCGGACGACCGCCGCCCTTGTGGCCGTTCGCGTCCATGTTCTGGTGCTCGGTCGCTTCCGCGGTCGTCATCATGTCGGACTGCGCCTGGGTGATCGTCCCGGTCGTCACTGGCGTCGGAGTCGTCGTCGCGGCCGAGACCGCCACTGCCGAACCGGCCACCACCGCGATGGCCAGTGCCAGCACCATCAGGGTCATTCTCTTCGAGTACCTGGATTTCTTCGGGTTCTGTCCGTTCATGTCGCTACCTTCCTTTCGATGACCTCGGGCCATCCTCGTGGTTCCCTTCGAATCCGGTCCGCTCGTTCTTCATCGGACCATGGACCCATCGTACGGCGCTTCCGTGAGAACCGTGCGAGCGGCCTGCGTCGCTCCGGTGAGCGTTTTCTCACGTGCCGTTCACGGAAAAGGAGTTCCGGAATGACGACAGGGTCTGACCCCCTGGACCGTGATGAGCCTCTCGTTCTCCTTCAGGATCCGGGTCGATTCCGTGCCCATGTAGACAACGACGGTCACCTCCCGAGAGTCGGGTTTCTCCCAGAAGCATGCCATGGGGATGTTCGACCCGCTTACTGGTTTCTGAAGTGTTCGGCAATCGCGAAGATGCAGGCCGAATCCCTCGACATATGGGCTGAATCGGCCTTGATGCCGGTCTCCCCGCGGGCCCAGCGCTCGAAGTACGGATACCGGGCACAGAAGACGCTCTTCGAGATCCGTCTCCTCTCGGGTAGTCTGCAGGAAGGAGCATTCCGGCTTGAACCTGAAATGTAGATCGATCCATGGTCGACGTACGTGCTGAACCAATGCCCCGTGGAGGTTCGGATCTCGAAACGGGAAAGGGAGATCGACGCAAGGACGTTTCGCCAGACCGACTCGCTTCCGTTCCCCATCACTTGTTATCCTCCCATCAGATATATGTATACAATGTAACACTTTTTGTTGTTATCGTATACGTTTTGTATTATTATCGAGTTATCAACATCGATCATCTTTCGGCCTATACGAATCGGAGCCCGAATTCGAAATGAGGAGGAAATCCAGATGGGTTGGCTCGCATGGATCGTTCTCGGTGGAGCGGCAGGTCTGATCGCCAGTCTTCTCACGCAAGCACGGATGGGTCTGATCGTCGACATCCTCGCGGGCATCGGCGGTGCTTTCCTCGGCGCCTTCGTGCTGCATCTGTTCGGCGTGCAGGAAATCCTCGCCTTCAATTTCAATACGCTTCTCGTGGCGACGGGTGGAGCCGTCGCCGTCCTGTTCCTGCTCCACCTGCTTCGCGGCAACCGGTAAACAGGAGCCGGAAGGTTGGACTCGAAGTCCATCCGGATTGAAATCGAGCATGAGACGCGGCTCCCGAGGGCGGAGAAGTCCTGATGATCCAGTGCAAGGCCAGCTGGAGCAGTTTCGCGATGATGGTCGTCGCCCATAAGATGGAATTCGATCCGCAGGTCTCGAACCGGGTCGGCTTCATGGACGGCGGCACGATCGTGGAGCAGGGCCACCCCGCAGGAGGTGCTCCAGCAACCCCAGAAGAGCGAACGCGGCGATTCCTCGCCCGATACAACGGAAGTATCGCCAACAGCCTCTGAAGAACCCCGCCAGCACCGCCCGGCAAGCGCCCGAGCGCTACCTCTCGACCCTCCACTCCCAGGAAGGCTGACCCGGACCCCGTCGCGGACGGATCCGGAAATACGGGTCGGATCGTCCGGCGGAAGCCGGACGGCCCGCTTCTCCCGTCGAACCTGGTCTATAATGGACCCGACTCGTAGCGTCGGATCCAGGAAGCCAGCGGAAGCCACCCCGTAGTGAAGGACTCCATGAAGAAGCGTTCGTTCCACCCGTCGGTCCTGGCGCTGCTGGCTGCCGCCCTGTTCGGCGCCAGCACTCCGTTGTCCAAGCTGCTGCTCGGACAGGTCCAGCCGATCGCCCTGACGGCGTTCCTCTACCTGGGAAGCGGCTTCGGCCTCCTGCTTCTCCGGATTGCGACCCGGTCCTTGCCCGGCCTGCGCGAGCGGCCGGAGCGGGCGGAGCGGGCGATCGGGAGAAAGGACATTCCCTGGCTCGTCGGTATGGTGGCCGCCGGGGGCGTCGCGGCGCCGATCCTGCTGATGTTCTGTCTCCGCGGGACGTCGGCGGCCGTCGCGTCCATGCTGCTGAATTTCGAAGGCGTCGCGACGACGGTGATCGCCGCCTTCGTCTTCCAGGAGGCCGTCGGTCGTCGGGTCTGGATGGCGATCGCCGGCATCACCCTCGCCTGCGGATTGCTGTCCTGGAATCCCGGCGGGTCGTGGACCCTCTCCCTCGGGGCCGTCGGCGTCCTCCTGACCTGCGTGCTGTGGGGCTTCGACAACAATTTCTCCAACCGGCTCTCGTCGCGGGACCCGGTCGCGGTCGTCACGATCAAGAGCCTCGCCGCGGGGTCGGTTTCCCTGGTCCTCGCGCTCCTCGCGGGCGAGTCCCTGCCGACCGGTCTGGCGTTCCTCTACGCCCTGCTGTTGGGCGTCCTGAGCTACGGGACGAGCATCGTCCTGCTTGTGCGGTCGATGCGGGACCTGGGCGCAGCGCGGGCGAGCGGAATCTTCTGCGTCGCGCCGTTCGTCGGCACCTTCCTGTCGCTTCTCGTCTTCCGCGAATCCCCTGGACTTCTGTTCTATCTATCCGTGCCCGTCATGCTCCTGGGGGTCCGGCTGATCGCCGGCGACGGCCACGCGCACCTTCACGCGCACGGCAGTCTGGTGCACAGCCACCCGCACGTTCATGCCGGCGGAGAACACGGCCACGCGCATCCCCACTGACTCCGCGCGTCGCCGGGTCCGGCCACCCGGCCGTCATTTCCCCTCGTCGACCCAGTACCCCTGCCGGCGATAGTAGTCGTGCAGCGCGGCTTCGTAGGTCCGGTCCACGGGACAGCCGTCCGTGTATTCGGGCGCGTTCCGGATCGTCTCGCGCGGCAGGTCGACGAACACCTTCGTTTCGCTCCAGCTCACGCGGTCGATCCACCGCGGCGCGATCAGGATCCTCTTCCCCGGCCACAGGTTCCGGGTGTCCACGACCAGATATCGGATGGCCCACGTCTCCTCGTCGAGCAGGAAGTCGACGACGTGGCCGATTTCGCCGTCCAGCGCCTGGATGCGGTGCCCCGATACGTCGTGCGTGCCGTGCAGGGAGGAACCCCACGGAGTGCGGTTCTCCAGTTCCGACTTCTGTTCCGTGAACTCGAAGGCGTGGTAGGGGGAGGCCGCGGCGCTCGGGTAGTCCCCGACGCCCCACATGTAGGGACCGCTCCAGTACTTCTCCCACCCGTAATAACCGTGGTAGTCGTCCTCGAACTGCCGGTCGATCGGCATTTCATCGCTCAGGTGCGGGCTGTCCTCGATCTGCTTCCGGGCGAGGTCCATCCGGATGCAGCGGACGGCCGGATCCACGCAGACCAGCGCGCGCGGCGAGAGCAGGACCTGTCGGCCCTCCAGCCAGTCGCCCGAGTCGGAGGCCAGATACCGGACGGTCCAGAAGCGGTCGTCGAAATAGAACTCCCGGACCTTCCCGATGGCCCCGTCGATTCCCGTCAGGTCATAGCCCCGCAGATGATTCGCCTCGTACAGCATCCGCTCCATCCTTTCCCGCTCCGCGCCGAGTCCGTCAGGCCCCGCTTCCGGAGACCGAAGCCTCGACCCGGTGCTCCTTCCCGTCGTCGACGAGCGGCACGACCCCGCCTTCGAGCTCGACCCCGTCCACCTTCAGCCGGGTCACCCCGCCGGGCGGCCCCAATCCCACTTCGATGCGATAGACCGTCTCCCGATACCGGTAGAAGACCGTGAAGCCCTTCCAGTCGGCCGGCACGCACGGTGCGATGCGCAGCCGGTCCCCCGCGATCGTGATCCCCAGGAGGGACTCCAGGACCAGCCGGTACATCCAGGCCGCCGAACCCGTGTACCAGGTCCACCCGCCGCGTCCGAGGTGGGACGCCGACGCGTAGACGTCCGCGGCGACGACGTACGGCTCCACTGCGTAGGTTTCGACGCCCTCGGGCGTCTGCGCGTGGTGGACCGGATTGATGAGCGACAGGACCTCCCAGGCGCGCGCGGCGTCCCCGAGACGGGCGTAGGCCATCCCCGCCCAGACGGCCGCCTGCGTGTACTGCCCGCCGTTCTCCCGGACGCCGGGGACGTAGCCCTTGATGTACCCCGGGTCCAGCTCCGAGGCGTCGAAGGGCGGCTCGAGCAGCAGGACCAGGCCCTTGTCGCGCCGGATCAGCCGCTCGTCGAGCGCTTTCATGGCGAGCCGCGCCCGCTCCGGATCCCCCGCGCCCGAGAGCACGGACCAACTCTGGGCGATGGAATCGATCCGGCATTCCGGGTTCACGGCGGACCCCAGCGGCGTGCCGTCGTCGAAGAACGCGCGGCGGTACCAGGCGCCGTCCCAGCCCTGGGCGTCGAGGCTGGCGCCAAGGCCCGCGGCCACCGTCCGGCACCGGTCCGCGAAGTCCCCGTCGCCCCGCGCCGCGGCGAGCCCGGCGAAGCGGGACAGGACGGTGTGGAGGAAGAAGCCGAGCCAGACGCTCTCGCCGCGGCCGCCGACGCCCACGAGGTTCATCCCGTCGTTCCAGTCGCCCGAGCCCATCAGCGGCAGCCCGTGTGCGCCGGTGCGCAGGCCGTTCCGGATGGCCCGGACGCAGTGCTCGTAGAGGCTCGCCGTCTCGTCGGACCGGCCGGGCAGGTCGTAGTAGGAATCCTCGTTGTCGTTCAGAGGCCGGCCGAGGAGGAAGCCCACGGGCTCGTCCAGCACACCGGTGTCCCCGGTGGCCTCGATGTAGCGGGCCGTGGCCAGCGGGAGCCAGAGGAAGTCGTCGGAGCAGCGGGTGCGCACGCCCCGGCCCGCGGGGGGGTGCCACCAGTGCTGGACGTCCCCTTCGACGAACTGGCGGGCGGCGCAGCGCAGCAGGTGCTGCCGCAGGAGCTCCGGGTGGGCGTGGACCAGGACCATCGCATCCTGCAGTTGGTCGCGGAAGCCGAAGGCGCCGCTCGACTGGTAGGCCGCGTTGCGCCCCTGGTGTCTCCCCCGAGAACTGGTCCAGGTTCCTTGTTAGTATAGAGGGCAGGGATGCCCGACAAGGAGGGACAGGGTCATGGCACGAGTCAAGTACACGACGGAGCAGATCATCGTG
>CAILLO010000005.1 GCA_903835065.1 uncultured Eubacteriales bacterium | reverse complement strand
CCGCTGGTTCCGAATGGAATGCGTTTCATGGGTGGTACCCCCTTTGCCTATAGCCTATCACGGGATCGACGCCCTGCGCCGTGGCACAGGACACCGCGACGGCGACGACGGAAAGGGAGCCGGCGGGTCTGTCCCCACCGGCTCCTCGGATTTTCGGGTGCGCCCCGTGGGACGCAGGTCATGGATGCGGTCGGATCAGGCGGCGGTCGTCGTCGCAGGGGTCGTGGTGGTGGTGCCAGCCTGCGGGCCGTCGCCGTCGTTGTCGCCGCCGTGTCCGCCGTGTCCGCCGTGTCCGAGGACAAGGGCGTCGGACTGGGCCTGGGTGCGGTCCGCAGCCATCGCGGCGTGTTCCGCGGTCTCCGCGGCGACCAGGGCGTCGGACTGGGCCTGGGTGATGGTGCCGGCGGTCACGAGGGAGGCCAGAGCGGCGGCGGCATCCTGGGTCTTCATGGCGGAGGTGATCGCATCGGCCTGGACCTGGGTGATCGTGCCGGCCGTCACGCCTTCCACGACGTCGGCCGCGTCGATGACGCCGTGGGACCCCTTCACGCCTGCGCCCGAGTCCGCTACGCCCGGCGTGACCGTCGGGGTCGCCGTCGCGGCGAACACGGCGCCTACGGAGGCGGCGACGATCGTGACGGCGACCAGGAGGGCCATGACCGTCTTGCGACGGAGGGACTTCCCGTGGTGCCTGCTCTTGGGAATGTCGTTCATTCCGGATTGGAGATCCTGCAGCACGTCGTTTTCAATATCCATTCTTATTTCCTGCCTTTCCATGGGGAGCGGTATCGGGTCTTTCTTCGATCGGCATCGGGTTCCGCCGGCCATGGATTCATTGTATCGGGGGCCTTTGAGGATTGCGTGAAGCCCACGTAGAGGGTTCGTGAGGTGTAGACCCTGCATCGGGCTCTTCGTGGACCTCGCCGCTACGCGGGAAGCCGGACCGGCCGCTGCCCCGTGAATCCGCGGTAGGCGTCCACCATCGCCAGGTAGTTCGCGAGCGGCACGCTGGCCGTGATCGCGTTGCTGGCGCAGAACACGTGCCCGCCGTCGCCCGTCCCCGCCTCGAGGCACTCGATCGCGGCCTGGCCGATCTCCCCGGGCGTCCCCGTGCTCAGCACCTCGCCGCAGTCCATGTTGCCGAAGAACGTCGTCCGCGACCCATAGAGGGCCTTCAGACGCCGCAGGTCCATCCCGCACTTCGAGTCGATCTCGAGGCAGCCGTCGACGTCGCTGGCGACGAGGTAGTCGTCGATCACGGGCCAGAGGTCGCCGTCGCTCGCGTTGACCGCGAACCGGCCCGACTCGTGCAGTCGGTCGGACACCTTGCGCACCTCGGGCAGGATGAATGTGTGGTAGCTTTCGGGCGAGATCAGGGGTCGATTTCCCGAAAAATCGCCGCCGACGCCGACGATGTCGACGCCGCGCTCGACGTACTTCGCGATGCGCGTGAAGGCCCAGCGCGTGGCGTTCTCGAAGTGCCGGCGCGCCACGTCGGGCTCGAGCAGCATCGTCTGCATCAGGTCCACGTCGGTCCAGACGCCGTGGAAGTAGCAGGGGGCCATCACCGGCAGATCGAGCCCTCGCCGGTCCATCTCCTCGCGGCACAGGTCGTAGACGAGAAAGCTGTCCTCGGGCCACGCGTAGCCGGAGGCCGCGCTCTTCTCGACGCGGCGCTCGAGCCGCACGACCGGGTCGTCGTCGTCGCGGCCGTCGTGGGCCGGAACGGCGGCTCCTCCTGCCTTGAGGTGCGGATCCACGTCCTTCGCGGGCGGGACCGGGCAGGGGCGCAGGTAGACGAGGTCGTGCCCCAGGATCTCGGCGGCGTCGAGCCGGTCGGCGACATACCGCCGAAGCGCGGTCTCCCAGCCGACCTCGAGCGCGTAGGCGAGCCAGTCCCCATCGCCCGCGTAGTCGTGCGTCTTCCGGCCGATCACGGCGTCCGCGACGGGCGGCAGCAGCACGTACTCGAAGCACGGCGTGCGGTCGGGCGTCCGGTGCCGGAGCGCCGCGAGGACTCGTTCGCGCGAGGTCATCGCCGTCCCCCCGTCACCGCGGCGGGCGGGTCGGCGCGGTGGCGTCGGCCTCCGCCGCCTCCATCGCCAGGGCCGTGAACAGCGTCGCGGTCCAGCCGAAATCGCGGACGACCGCGATGCGCGGGTGGGCGAAGTAGGGCTGGATATCGGTGCTCTTGCGCGACAGGCGGGTGGGGGAGACGCGCCCGCGGCTGTCGAAATACTCGAAGACGCAGCCGTCCTGCAGGTACCACCACGAAACCATGCGGAGCGTGGCGCGGCGCAGCGCCTCCGCCTCGGCAGCATATCCGCACCGCCGCAGCCCGAGGACCAGGAAGTAGTTGTAGTTCACCCAGGAGGGACCGCGCCACATGTCCTCCTCGTGCTTCGGGTCATCCAGGGCGACCGAGGGGACCGGCGCCCCCGTCCAGAACTCGGCCGGGTCGCAGAGGTGCCGCACCAGCGCCGCGGCCCGGCGTTCGTCGCAGAGGCCGGCGAACAGCGGAAGCAGCCCCGAGACGGCCTTCACCTTGTACAGGGCGCCGTCCTCGACGACACGGTCGTAGTAGAAGCCGTCGACTTCGTCCCACAGCAGCGCGTTCAACGCGACGCGCACCGTCTCCCGCTCCGCGTCCCAGGCGGCGGCCTCGCCGTCCCGGCCGAGCGCGCGGGCGATATCGCCCATCGCCTCGAACTCGCGGGCCATGAAGCACGAGAAGTCCACGGCGTCCTTCGCCTTGCCGTCGTCGAAGCGGGGGGTGTTGTCCATCCCGCTCTCGCCGCAGCGGTTCGTGGCGTTCGGGTTCTCGCGCATCAGCCATTCGTAGAGTCCGTTGCCGTTGCGGTCCCGGTGCGCCCGGTTCCAGGCGAGGTAGCGGCCGAGGTCGCCGTAGTGCCGCTCGAGCAGCGCCCTGTCGCCCGTCGCGCGGTACAGGTCCCAGACGCCGAAGGCCAGCACGGGGGGCTGCGTCTCGACGAAGGGGCTGCTGTCCGGGTCGACCGAGATCGGCACGCACCCGTCGGGCCGCTGCATGTCGAACACCGCCGCGAGGGTGTCCGCGGCGAGCTGCGGGTCGATGAACCGATTGCCCATCGCGTGGAACACCGAGTCCCACAGCCAGCACATCGCGTGCGGCAGGCGGTCCGGCGTCGTCCAGCGCTGCCGGAAGACGCCCTCCGGGGTGCAGACCTGCGACTTCATGATCGAGAAGCACTTGGCGAGCGTGCGCCGCTCGGCGTCGTCGAGCGACGGGGGCGGTTCGGGCAGCCCGGCGAACCAGGCGAGCTTGTCCGCCTGCAGCGCGCCGACGTCCGTGGACAGCGCGGCCAGGGCCTTCGCTTCGGCGTTCCCGACGGAATCCGCGTCCATCGCCAGCGCGAAGCGGACTCCGCCGTCGGCCGTCTCCCGGACCTCCAGCGCGAAGAAACCGCCGTACGTGCCGCAGGTCGTCCGTCCGCCTTCGAGCCGCAGCGTCTCCGGTCGATCGCTCGAGAGATACGGGTACGCCAGGGCGCTCGATGTGCCGACGAGGGTGTCGCACGAGGAGAAGCCGAGGAACAGGTCGTGCCAGGCGCGGTCGGAGCCGTCCTTCAGGGAGACGAGGAGGAAATCGGAGGCGACGGCCCGGTGGACCAGTCCGCCGTGCCCCGATACCCGGAAAAGCAAGGAGTGGAGCCCGTCCCGCGGGAAGACGACGCCGATGCGGTCTCCGGAGAGATGCCCCACGAGGCTTCGGGTGTAAGGCGTCGGGCCATCCAGGCCCGAGTAGGCGAAAAGGCTTCCCTCGCCCCAGACATCCGGCAGGATCATGGTCGTGCCCTCCTGGTCGCTCTTCGAGCGGGCGCAGGAGCGATCCGCTCCCGCGCGACGTCTACCCCAAGACTATATCAGCGGAGGCGTGGCAGGGAATACAGGATTCCATGGAAAATTGATGGAAACGGCTCGGAAGTTGCTTCAGCGCGATGCAGGAGCGGAGCGCGCCCACGCGGCCGCCCGTGCGAGCTCGCCGTCGAGGAGCGGTCCCTCCGAATCCGCGACGACGAATCCCGCGGGCGGAAGGACGAGGCGCCCGCCTTTCTTCTGCAGGCGCTTCGCGATCGGAGCGGCCGCATAGCCGAAGAGGCCGGCGAAGAAGCGCAGGATACCGGGAGCCTTCTCGATCTGCACGCGCGTGTCGAAGGCGAGGACGTCGAGGCCGGCGAGAGCACCTTGCGGCAGGGCGTCCAGCTGCGCGGCCAGCGCCGGGGTGGGACGGAACGCGCGAGTGGGGGATCCGACGGCGAGGCGGTCGATGCCGGCGAGCCGCGACGGCGTGAAATCCGCGACCTTGGCGGCCTCGCAGGGCCCCTGCTCCGCGAAGGCCTCGGCCAGGGCTAGCGCGACCTTCTCGGTGTTTCCGAACACGGAATCATACAGCACCAGGGTCTTCATGGTGGACCTCCTATGGGCTTTTCGGGGTCCGGCCGCAGGCATTCCACGGCCCTGCCCCCATCCTAGCACGCCTGCGGAAAATCGCTTTGCATATCAAAGGACTTTCCCTTTGCCTCGTTTTCCGCTATATTGTGCGATAGAAACAAGGAGGGAAACGATTTGCTCATCGAACCCAGATTCCGTGGCTTCATCTGCACGACCGCCCACCCGACGGGCTGCGCCGAGTCCGTCCGCCGACAGATCGAGACCGTGAGGGCGGCAGGACGGATCCCAGGTCCGAAGCGCGTGCTCGTCCTCGGCGCCTCGACCGGCTACGGCCTCGCCTCGCGCATCACCGCCGCCTTCGGCTGCGGCGCCGCGACCGTCGGCGTCTCCTTCGAACGCGCGAGCGACGGCAACCGGACGGCGACGGCCGGCTGGTACCAGACCGCCGCCTTCGAGCAGGAGGCCCGCGCGGTCGGCCTGGGCGCCTGGAGCGTCAACGGCGACGCCTTCTCCGACGAGATCAAGCGCCAGACGCTCGACCTCATCCGCGACCACCTCGGCAAGGTCGACCTCGTCGTCTACAGCCTCGCCTCGCCGCGCCGCACGCACCCCCGCACCGGCGAAGTGCTGAACTCCGTGCTCAAGCCGATCGGCCCCCCCTATGCCAGCAAGACCGTCGACTTCCACACCGGCGTCGTCACCGACGTCGCGATCGAGCCCGCCAACGACGAGGAGATCCGGCAGACCGTCGCCGTCATGGGCGGCGAGGACTGGGGCTTCTGGATCGACGCGCTGCTCGCCGAGGGGCTCCTCGCGCCGGCCGCCACGACGATCGCCTATTCCTACATCGGCCCCGCCGTCACGCACCCCGTCTACCGCGAGGGCACGATCGGCCGCGCCAAGGATGACCTCGAGGCGACCGCCCTCTCCCTTTCGAAGCACCTCGAGCGGATCGGCGGGCACGCCTACGTCTCCGTCAACAAGGCGCTGGTCACGCAGGCCAGTTCCGCCATCCCCGTGGTGCCGCTCTACGTCTCGCTGCTCTACAGGATCATGAAGGCCCGGGGCACGCACGAGGGCTGCATCGAGCAGACGGTCCGCCTCTTCTCCGAGCGCCTCTATGGCGGCTCCCTCGGGCTCGACGAAAAGGGCCGCATCCGCGTCGACGACCTCGAGCTGGACCCTGCCGTCCAGGCGGAGGTCGCGGCGGTCTGGCCGTCCGTCGACACCGACACCATCGAGTCGCTCACCGATATCGCGGGATACCGCGCCGAGTTCTTCCGGCTGTTCGGCTTCGGCTTCGACGACGTCGACTACGGCGCCGACGTCGACCCCGAGGTCGACATCCCGAGCCTCGCGACGGACCCGGGCGCAGGGGACTGAATCGGCGGCCGGATGCGTCCCTGGATGGTGTACCATGGAGATGGCGGCCGGGAGTCCCGGCCCTAGCACCCAAGTCTCCGAGGAGGGCCACCCCATGATCGACCGCGACCGCCTGACGCGCGAATTCCTCGCGCTCGCCTCCCTGGACTCCCCCTCGTACCACGAACGCCGCATGGCGGACGCGCTGGCGTCCCGGCTGTCCGCGCTCGGCGCCGCCGTCCGCGAGGACGGGGCCGCCGCCGCGCTCCAGGGCGACGCCGGGAATCTCTTCGCCGACCTCCCGGGCACGCTGCCCGGCGACCCGCTGCTCTTCTCCGCGCACATGGACACGGTCGGCCCCTGCCTCGGCAAGAAGCCGCGCCTTGCGGACGACGGACGCTTCCGCAGCGACGGCACGACCGTGCTCGGCTCCGACGACCTCGCGGGCGTCTGCGCGATCCTGGAGGCCGTGCGCTCGCTCGACGAGGACGGCGTCCCGCGCCGCTCGCTGCAGGTGATCCTCTCGGTCGGGGAGGAGCGCAACCTCGCCGGCGCGAAGCAGGTCGACCCCGCTGCGATCAAGGCCCGCGAAGGCTACGTCCTCGACACGAGCGGCCCTCCGGGGCACGCCGTGAACACCGCGCCCGGGAATCGCCGCATCGTCGCCGTCTTCCACGGCCGCGCCGCGCACGCCGGCATCGCCCCCGAGAAGGGAGTCAACGCCGTCGCGGCGGCCGCCGACGCGATCTCCGCCTGCCGGTGGGGCCGACTCGACGCCCGCACCACCGCCAACGTCGGCCGCATCGAGGGCGGCGGCGCCACCAACATCGTCCCCGACGCCTGTCGCTTCGAGGCCGAATGCCGCTCCTTCGACGTCGACGCCCTCGACGCGCTCGCCGCCTCGATCGCCGACCGCTGCCGCGAGGCCGCCGCTCGCCGCGGCGCCACCGTCGAGGTCGCCGTGACCGCCGCCTACGAGACCTTCCGCCTCGACAGGAAGCATGCCGTCGTGCGCCGATTCGCCGACGCCTGCGACGCGCTCGGCCTGCCCGTGACCCTCTCTCCGGGCGGCGGCGGCAGCGACGCGAACGTCTACGCGAAGCACGGGGTCGCCTGCCTCGTCCTCGCCTGCGGGATGACCGACGTCCACTCCGTGCTCGAGTCGCTGTCGCTCGACGACCTGGTCGGCGTCACGCGGCTGGCGCGCGAGCTGATGACCCGGGCTTGAACGGCAAAACGACCGGAGGGATTCGAGGCGAATGCTTGTTTCGGCCTCGCTACTTGAAAAATTCTCCAAAATCGTAACGTGAACTACGTTCACATGCGTTTCGTTCGGCTATTCTGGGGACAAGAAATCCCAAGGAGGTAACGAAAATGTCCAAGCCGATCACCCTCGACTCGCTCCGCAAATTCAACCGCAACATGGGCTTCCTCCACTTCGTGCAGGGCGCCCTCATGATCGTCCTCTATTTCCTGATCGACAAGATCCGCACCTTCCCCGCCCCGATCTTCACCAACTACCTCGGCGTCGACCCCGCGCTCGCCCAGACCGGCGTGATCAAGCTCGTCACGATCCCCAAGCAGATCGGCGACCTCCCGTTCGGCGTCTTCGTCGCGGTCTTCCTGCTCCTCTCCGCCCTCGCCCACCTGATCATCACCACCGTCGGCAACAGGAAGTACAACCGCGATATCGTCGCCGGCATCAACGAGTTCCGCTGGTACGAGTACGCCCTCAGCTCCTCGTTCATGATCGTCCTGATCGCCAACCTGTTCGGCGTGTTCGACCTGGGCGAGCTCATCGTGATCTTCCTGATCAACGCCGCCATGAACCTGTTCGGCCTCCTGATGGAGCAGATCAACCAGCGCTCCGACAAGGTCCGCTGGGGCGCCTTCGTCTGGGGTTCGGTCGCCGGCCTCGCCCCCTGGATTGTCATCGTGCTGCACATGATCGGCAACGGCGACGCGACTTCCAAGGCCCCGTGGTTCGTCTGGGCCATCCTGGGCAGCTACTTCTTCTTCTTCAACACCTTCCCGGTCAACATGATCCTGCAGTACAAGAAGGTCGGCCCCTGGAAGGACTACCTCTTCGGCGAGAAGACCTACATCACGCTCAGCCTCTTCGCCAAGACCGTCCTCGCCTGGCTCGTCTTCGCCGGCGCGATGCAGCCGAGATAGCCCGGCAGCCGTTTTTCAAGGGCCATCCGCCGCACGCGCGGCACCTGCCGCAACAGTGAGCCGCTTCCGTGGAGACACGGGGCGGTTCTCTTTGCATGTGACAAGACCGGGAATTCGGCTTTCGAATCGAACGACCTGAAGCGGAAGGAACGGGTCGATTCGGGTGCCTGAAGGACTGAAGAGACCGGCCGCCGGAAATATGATAGAGTGGCAGGAGCAAGATGCCCACAGGAGGTCCCCCCATGCGCCACGTCCGACGCCTCGCCGTCCTCGCCGCCGTCCTCGCGCTGCTCGTCGCCCTGACGTCCTGCGCAGCCTCCACGCCGACCCCGATTCCCGGGCACCCGCGCGTCCTGATCGAGATGGCGGACGGCAAGACGATGACCTTCGAGCTGTATCCCGAATACGCCCCCGAGACGGTCGCGAACTTCCTCGCCCTCGTCGACGCGAAGTTCTACGACGGCCTGACGTTCCACCGGGTCATCAAGGGCTCCCTGATCCAGGGCGGAGACCCGAAGGGGGACGGCACCGGCAACTCCGACAAGACGATCAAGGGCGAATTCACCGCGAACGGTTTCAAGCAGAACACGCTGTCGCACACCTTCGGGACGATCTCGATGGCCCGCAGCAAGAGCAACAACTCGGCTTCCTGCCAGTTCTTCATCATGGCGGGCGACGGCTCCACGTCCCTCGACGGCCAGTACGCCGCGTTCGGACGGCTGACCGACGGCTCGAGCGACCTGCTCGCGATCGCCGCCAAGCCCGTCGAGCTCAACGCCACGACCGGTGAGACCTCGCAGCCGGTCGATGCGATCGTGATCGCCCACATCACCCGGATCGCCGACGCGGAGGGGACGCCGACCCCCGCCCCGTGACCGACGCCGGACTCGCCCTCGCCGACTGGTTCACCGCCCACTGCCGTGATCTCCCCTGGCGGGAGGCCGCAACGCGCCTCGACCCCTACCGGGTCCTGGTCTCCGAACTGATGCTCCAGCAGACGCGCGTCGCGACCGCGATCCCCTACTTCGTCCGCTTCGTGGCGCGCTTCCCCGACGTCCGCTCGCTGGCCGAGGCGCCGGAGGGCGACGTCCTCGCGCTCTGGAAGGGCCTCGGCTACTATTCCCGCGCCCGGAACCTCCAGAAGGCCGCGCAGGCGGTCGTGCGCGAGCATGGCGGCCGGCTGCCGGAGGCGTACGATGCGCTGCGGCGCCTGCCGGGCGTGGGCGACTACACGGCCGGCGCGGTGCGCAGCATCGCGTTCGGACTCGCGACGCCCGCGGTGGATGGCAACGTCCTGCGCGTTCTGTCGCGGTTCGACGGGATCGACGGGGACGTGGCGCTGCCCGCGACGAGACGCCGGATCTCGGACCTGTCGGCCGCCCTGTCGCCGCCGGGCCGAGCAGCGGACTTCTGCGAGGGGCTCATGGAACTGGGGGCGACGGTGTGCCTGCCGAAGTCCCCGGAGTGCACCGCCTGCCCGTGGCGCGACGCGTGCATCGCCTTCACGGAGGGACGGACGGCCGAACTGCCGGTGAAGCGCCCGAAGCCGCCTCCGGAGCGGTCGGAGCGCACGGCGCTGGTCGTGCGGGACGGGGAGGGGCGCCTGCTCGTCGAATACCGCGAGAGCGGCCTGCTCGGCGGCCTCTGGGGATTCCCCGAGCGGGAGTCCGAGGATGCGTTCGAGGCGCGCAGCGGCGTGAGGCCGGACCTCGAAGGCGCGCGGTCGGCGGGCGTCGTCGCGCACGTGTTCACCCACCGGCGCTGGCGCATGGAGGTGTCCGTCTGCGGCGTCGCCGACGCGGCGGGTGCGGCGGATGGCCCGAAACCGAAGTGGAGGTGGGTCACGGAGGCGGAATTCGAGGCGCTTCCCGTGTCGAAGGCGTTCCAGAAGGTGCGGGAAGCCGCGCGGGTGTTTACAGGAACCTGAAAGCGCCCTAGAATCGATGCAGGAAGACAGCGAGGGGGAATCGTCGATGGCGGCCGTGGACTGGGACGAGAGGACGAAGGCGCTCCGCGAGGACATCCTCGTGCTGAAGGAAAAGACGGGCGCGGTGCTCGTCGCGCACAACTACCAGCGGGACGAGGTGCAGGACGTCGCGGACCTCGTGGGCGACTCGCTCGCGTTGGCGCGGTTCTGCGCGGCGTCGCCGAAGGAGCTGATCGTGTTCTGCGGCGTGCATTTCATGGCCGAGAGCGCCAAGGTGATGAGCCCGGACAAGACCGTGCTGCTGCCGGAGATCGACGCGGGCTGCCCCATGGCCGACATGGTCGACGAGGACGGGCTGCGCGCCTGGAAGACCGGGCACCCCGGCGTCGCCGTCGTCGCGTATATCAACTCCTCCGCGGCCGTGAAGGCCGAGAGCGACAT
>CAILLO010000004.1 GCA_903835065.1 uncultured Eubacteriales bacterium | reverse complement strand
CCCCTTTCCGACTGGAAGTCGTGCACATATTCGCTCTGAGGGCAGGGGTAGTCAACTGAAGAATCGATAGATATGACGTAAAAGTGGATTGTGGTCGCAGTTTCTTGATACGCCCGGAAGTCGCAAGCATGCAATTTCAGGCCATTTGACGTACTTTCAAACCACAAACAAACATCCGAAACAAGAGTATAACCAATAACCGCACAATCTTATCAAGAATGTTGTCAACAGCTGAGATACCCGCTCAATGGCAGCACCCGCAAACCCGCCCTGTGAGCGCATCACAGAACGTAAAAGAGCCCCACCCTTCGGTGAGACTCTTTCTTGTTGGTTGCGGAGGCAGGACTCGAACCTGCGACCTCCGGGTTATGAGCCCGACAAGCTACCAACTGCTCTACTCCGCGACGTGTAATGGTGCTCGTGGCCGGGGTCGAACCGGCACGATCTCGCGATCGGCGGATTTTAAGTCCGCTGCGTCTGCCGGTTCCGCCACACGAGCTAGGTGCGTGCGCTTGAGTATCTTACCACCGGTGCAGGGCGGTGTCAAACGAATGTGCGACGGTCGCTCGGGGATTCGTTCACTCCCGGCGGACCGGTTCGCGCGCAGCCCGATGGTCTGGGAATCAGGCGGTCGGCACCTCCATGTCCAGGACGAAGTCCGCCCCGGAGGTCGTGATGGAGTTCAGCGTGACGCCGTAGAACATCGTGAAGAAGTCGCGGATATACGGGTCGATCATCGACGGCTCGAGGCCGAGAGAACTGCCCGGGACCGTGACGTTGCCGATCTTGAGCTGACGGAGGACGATCCCGTAGGAGCCGTCCTTGCCGGGTGTCGCCTTGATTTCGAGGTAGACCGGTACTTCGTCGGGCAGCGCCCCGACCTGGCCTTCGATGTCGGAGCGGGTCATGTTCGCGATCACCAGGATCCCATCGATCTTGACCATCGCGGAGATCGAGATGTAGCCGTCGGAGAGGACCCCGAGTTGCAGGTCGGACAGGACGGTCGAGCCGTCGCCGGATTCGAGGAAGGCGGCGGCCTCCTTCGGCGTCAGCGTGACGACGAGGTTCTTGTGCGACGCGGTGGCGGCGGTGGACGGCCAGGCGGCCGGGTCGCCCCCGAGCTTGGCGATCAGCGAATCGCGGTCGGCGGCGGAGATGGTGCCCATGCCGAGGTCCTTGGGGTGGTCGAGGCCGAAGATCGCCGTCATGCCGGGGAGGCTGAGCAGTCCGGAAACGCCCTTCGTGATGTAGACGCCGACGAGGATGCCGACCACGACGATGCAGACGATCATGATGATTGCGATGACCGAAAGGGTCTTCTTGAGTCTGGCTTTCATGGGCGACCTGCCTTCCGACTAGAAGCCGACGAGGGCTCCCTGCACCTGGATCAGGACCTGGAGGACGAGCGAAGCGACGATCGCCCCGATCCATCTTTCTCTTGAAGCATACAAGGAGAATCGCCCCGCCGCAAGGGCGAACCCGAGCGCGACGAGCGCGAGAGCGGCGCCGACGGCGCCGGACGGCGAGCCGAGCGCCCCGAAGGCGAGCAGCATCCCGAAGAACGGCAGGTACTGGACGAATGCGAGCAGGGTGCGGGCGAACCCACCGGCCCCGCTGGCGCGGAGGAACGCGGATTCCCGCTCGACGGCGAGGAATCCGGGGACCGTGAAAGCCGTGAAAACGAGGATCCAGAGCAGCCGCGCGGCCGTCGGCACGACCGGGTGCCAGCCGCCACCGGCCCAGAGCGCGAAGGCCGCGAATAACAGGACCAGCAGTGGAAGGCCGGTCGCGGCGACCCGCCAGGCGGGTTCGGGATCGTCGTCATCGCCGTGCCGCAGGAAGTGGTCGTCCTCGGTCGGTCGCGTCAGGGGCGTCGCGGCACGGGGGAGGTACCGCGCGGCCGCGAACCCGACGAGACCGAAGCCGCCGAGGGGGGCGGCATACACGAGCGTCAGGACGGGCAGGCCGACGGGGACGAGCAGTGCGGCACCGCAGAAGAGGGCCGCCAGCAGCAGCGCGGGAATCCAGAGCGCGAGCCGCAGGCCGAGGTAGCGGGCGGTGCGGAACGCGCGCGGCGCAGGGCCGGGGATCGCGTCGGGCCTGAGCGCGAGGACGGCGACGAGGACGGCGGCCGCGAGCAGGACGAAGGCGGCCAGCCAGGCCGCCAGCCGGGCGGCGGGCGCGGGGTCGGCCTTCGTTCCGCCCGTCAGGTCGGAGGCGAAGGCGACCGCGCCGGACAGGATCGAAGGCGTCCAGGGCTCGAAGAGGTGCAGGACCGACGGGTAGAGGGACAGTTGCGTGCGGCCGTCCGGGGAGAGCCAGGTCTCGGGGGCGCCGGCCCCCGTTTCCCGGGAGCCGGGGAAGAGACGCGCGTCCTCGCCGGAGAGGCGCTCGTAGAGCGTCCTGGCGGCGAGCGGCGTCAGCACGTCGTCCCATGTGCCGGACAGCAGGGCCGTCGGGAGGCCCGGGCGGGATGGTCCGAGGCGGGCGACCCATTCCAGCGTCCGGTCGTCCGTGCCGGGGAAGGACCCCGAGGAGGTCGAAGGCACGAGCGCGACGGACGTCCCGATCAGCACCAGGCCGGCGTAGCGTACGTCGCTCCCGGACGCGTACTGCAGGGCAGAGCGCGCCCCCAAGCTGTGACCGCCGAGGACGAGGCGCCCGGGGGAGATGCCGGACCGGTCGAGGAAGGCCGCGACGGCGTCGCCGTAGGCGCGGGCCGTGCGGTCCGTGGCCGCGTTGTCGAGGGCGAGCTTGCCGCCGGAATCGCCGTGGCCGGGCAGGTCGAAGACGAAGACGTCGAAGCCCGCGCGGGCGAAGGCCAGGGCGGCGGGGCGGAGCGTGGCGCGGTCGAAGCCGAAGCCGGGCGCCAGGACGACGCCCCGGTCGGAGCCGGTCCGGTACCAGGTGCCGACGAGCGGGACGCCGGTCGCGGTCTCGACGAAGCGGACCGTCACGGTCGTGGCGACGCGCGCGTCCTGGGCGGCGAGGCCGAGCGAGAGGCCGGCGGAGGAGACGAAGAGGAGGGTGGACAGCAGCAGCGACAGGCCACGGAGGGACGCCCTCCGGCGGGGCGGCGCCGCGGCCGGCGGACGGTGCGCGAAGGAGGAGCGCGCGACCGCGTCGGGGCGCTTCATCCGGCCGGCTCCTCTCCCCTTCCGGGGAGGTCGCCCGACAGCGTGCGGCGGACCGCGTCGCGCCAGCCGGCGAGGCGGCGGGCGCGCTCTGCGTCCGGCAGCGACGGGTGGAAGACGCGTTCGGTCGCGCGCACGCGGCCTACGGTGTCGAGGTCGGGCCAGACGCCGGTCGCGAGGCCCGCCAGGCAGGCGGCGCCGAAGGCCGTCGTCTCGACGACGGCGGGGCGGTCGACGGGCACGCCCGAAAGGTCGGCCTGGAATCCCATGAGGAAGTCGCTGACGCTCGCGCCGCCATCGACGCGGAGGGACAGGATCGGTGCGCCGGCGTCCTCGGCCATGCAGCGAATGACCTCGTCGCTTTGGAATGCGATGCTCTCCAGCACCGCCCGGGCGATCTGGGCACGACCGGTGCCGCGGTGGATGCCGGTGATCGTCCCGCGGGCGTAGGAGTCCCAGTACGGGGCGCCGAGGCCGGTGAAGGCCGGCACGACGGTGACGCCGCCCGTGTCTGGGACGCTCTCGGCGAGGCGGTCGCACTCGGCGGCGGAGGAGATCAGGTGCAGTTCGTCGCGCAGCCACTGGATCACCGACCCGGCGTTGAAGACGCTGCCCTCGAGCGCATAGGACGGCCCGTCCCCGAGGTCCCATGCGACGGTGGTGATCAGGCCCTTCCGGGAGCGGACCGGCGTCCGGCCGGTGTTCATCAGCAGGAAGCACCCGGTGCCGTAGGTGTTCTTGACCATCCCCGGCGTGAAGCACGCCTGCCCGAATAGCGCCGCCTGCTGGTCGCCCGCGATGCCGGCGATGGGGATCGGCTCCCCGA
Organism: uncultured Eubacteriales bacterium; assembly: GCA_903835065.1. GTDB lineage: Bacteria > Bacillota > Clostridia > Saccharofermentanales > UBA5734 > CAILLO01. Next base: position 86,024 of record CAILLO010000004.1, on the reverse strand, counting down.
GGAAGGACGGGTCGAGCGTGCCGAACACGCCCGACGACGGGAGGACCTTCGGCAGCACCGCGGCGGGGACGCGGAAGATGCCGAGCAGCTCCTCGTGCCAGCGGTTCTCGTGCAGGTCGTAGAGCATCGTGCGGGAGGCGTTCGACGGGTCGGTCGCGTGGACGCGCCCGCCGGTCAGGTGGTGCAGCAGCCAGGTGTCGACCGTGCCGGCGAGCAGCTCGCCGCGGGCGGCGCGGTCGCGGGCGCCGGGCACGTGGTCGAGGATCCAGGCGATCTTGGTGGCGGAGAAGTAGGCGTCGATGATGAGGCCCGTGCGGTCGGCGATCCTCGGTGCGAGGCCCTGCGCGCGGATCGCGTCGCAGTCGGGTGCGGTGCGGCGGCACTGCCAGACGACGGCGTTGTGGATGGGCCGCCCGGTGGCGCGTTCCCAGACGACGACGGTCTCGCGCTGGTTGGTAATCCCGATGGCCCGGATGAGCTTCGGCGACACGCCGCAGGCCGCGACGGCCTCCTTCATCACCTCGGTCTGCCGCGCGAGGATCTCGAGCGGGTCGTGCTCGACCCAGCCGGACTGCGGGTAGATCTGGCGGTGCGGCTTCTGGGCGGAGGCGACGAGGGTGCCGCGGACGTCGAAGACGAGCGCGCGCGAACTGGTCGTGCCCTGGTCGAGGGCGAGGACGTAGGGAGGTTCGTGGCGGAGGGTCATCTTGAGTCCTCCTTCCGGTCGGGCGCGGACACGGGAGTCGCGGGGGGCGAGGCGGGGACGGAGCCGGTCGCGACGAGGTCGACGCCGGTGCCGAGGAGGTCGGCGCACAGGACCTGCCCGGCTTCCACCGGGGCGACGGCGCAGAGGCCGCGCACGAGGGCCATCACGTCCATCAGGCGGTCGCGCGGCACGACGGCGCTGGTGCGGGCCGGGACGAGGCGGGTCGCGGACCCGCACACGCGCACGGTCGTCGTGAGCATGCGGCGCGGGTCGAGGACCTCGTCGCGGGCGTAGACGGGACCTCGCTTGCACTGGTGGCCCTCGAAGGCGACGGGGAGGCCGTCCTCGAGGCGTACGCGGATCGAGCAGCCCATCGGGCAGACGGTACAGGTGACGGTGCGGAACTCATCCATGCGCGTCGCCCTCCACGGAGACTTCGATCGAGGCGGCCGCGCGGGCGGCGGCGAGCGCCGGCCCCTTGAGTCCGAGGTCCTCCATCTCGCCGGGCACGGCGCGGCGGCGGCGGGCCGTCGCGAGGACGGCGCGGGTCCCGTCGGCGGAGACGGCGGTCAGACGCAGGGTGCAGGCGCCGAATACGGCGGCGATGCGGAAGCGGACCTTGACCTCGTCGACGAGGGGGAGGCCGGCGGCGGCGGCGCGGCGCAGGTGCTGCGGGACGACGGTGCGGACGCCGGGGCCGGACGCGAGACGGACGGGCGCGGAGGACGCCACGGGCGCTGCGGCGGGCGCGGAGGCAGGATCGGCACGGAGCGCGCCGCTTGCGGCATCGGACACGGCCCGCGCGTGCAGCGCGGCGCTCTTCCCGGCCGCGGCGGCCTCCTCGCTCACGTAGTCGACGAGGTCGTGGACGTGCAGTGCGTTGCCGCACGCGAAGACGCCGGGCAGGGCGGTCTCGAGCGTCTCGTCGACGACGGCGCCACCGGTCGCGGGGTCGAGCGGGATGCCGGCGTCGCGCGACAGTTCGTTCTCCGGGATCAGGCCGACCGACAGCAGCAGCGTGTCGCAGGGGATCTCGAGCTCCGTGCCGGGAATCGGCCGGCGGTCGGCGTCGACCCGGGCGGTCACGACGCCTTCGAGGTGCTCCCGGCCCTGGATGCGGACCACCGTCGTGGACAGGCGGAGCGGAATGCCGAAGTCGTCGAGGCACTGGACGACGTTGCGCGTCAGGCCGCCGGCGTAGGGCAGCACCTCGAGCACGGCGATTACCTGCGCCCCCTCGAGTGTCAGACGGCGGGCCATGATCAGCCCGATGTCGCCGGAACCGAGGATCACGATGCGGCGGCCGGGCATCAGCCCCTCGAGGTTCGTGAGGCGCTGGGCGGTGCCGGCCGTGTAGATGCCGGCCGGGCGGTCGCCGGGAATGTTCAGCGCGCCGCGGGTGCGTTCGCGGCAGCCCATGGCCAGCACGACGGCGGCGGCGTGGAGGTGCAGGACGCCGGTCGACGGACCCACGGCCGACAGCAGGAGCCCTCCCCCGTCCGGGTCGGGGCCGAGCGAGAGGACCATCGTGTCGAGCAGGACCTCGACGCCGGCCTCGGCGGCGGCGGCCGTCCAGCGGTCCGCGTACTCCGGGCCCGTCAGGTCGGTACCGAACTCGTGCAGGCCGAAGCCCGCGTGGATGCACTGCGGCAGGATTCCTCCGACGCGGACGTCGCGCTCGACGACCAGCACGCGGGCGGCGCCGGCGCGGCGGGCGTTGGTCGCGGCGGACAGGCCGGCCGGTCCCCCGCCGATCACGGCGACGTCGACGAAACGCTCGTGCACGGCCGCGCTCACCGGATCCTCCCGTCCACGAGGGACGAGCCGGGACCCTTCTTGGTCAGGGTCTCCTCTTCGGCGGCGAGTTCGCGCGACAGCACCTCGAGCACGCGAGGCAGGCAGAATCCGCTCTGGCAGCGGCCCATCCCGGCGCGCGTGCGGCGCTTGACGGCGTCGAGGTCGCGGGCGCCGGCGGGGCGGCGGATCGCGTCGACGACCTCCCCTTCGGTGACGCGCTCGCAGCGGCACAGGACGTGCCCGTAGCACGGGTCGCGGGCGATCAGCCGGGCGCGCGCCGCGTCGTCGAGCTCGCGGAACCGCACGGGCTCGTCGCGGTCCATCCGGACGTCCGCGCGGCGCACGAGCGGAAGCCCCGCGTCGGCGAGGACGGCGACCAGCCGGTCGGCGATCGCGGGCGAGGAGACGAGACCGGGCGACTCGATGCCGGCCGCGAGGACCAGCCCCTTGACGACGGGCGACTCCTCGAGGACGAAATCGTGCCCGGAGGAGACGGCGCGCAGGCCGGCGAACGACGTCAGGACGGCCGACGTGTCGAGAGCCGGCACGGACCTGCGGGCCTGCGCCAGGACATAGGCCAGGCCCTCGGCGGTCGTCGCCGTGTCCTCCTTGTCGTCCTGGTCGACGGCGGTGGGGCCGATCAGCAGGTTCCCGTCGACGGTCGGCGAGACCAGCACGCCCTTGCCCATCGGTCCGGGGGCCTGGAAGACCGTGTGCGAGACGAGCGTCCCCTGCCGCTTGTCGAGCAGCAGGTATTCGCCCTTGCGCGGGCGGATCGACAGGCGCGCGTCTCCGGCGAGGGCGGCCACATCGTCGGCGAAGACGCCGGCCGCGTCCAGCACGAAGCGGGCGCGGTAGGTCTCTTCGACGAGGCTTCCGTCGCGCGCGTGCGTCCGGGCGGTCACGGTGAACCGCGCGCCGTCGGGCGCGGGCTCGCCGGCCGGGTCGGGGCGGATGCCGACGACGCGGCAGTCGGTCAGCAACCGCGCGCCGTTCGCGACGGCGACCTCGGCGCAGGCGACGGTCAGCTCGTAGGGGCCGAAGATGCCGCCGGTCGGCGCGTGCAGCGCGGCGACGGCGTTCGGGGCCAGGGCGGGCTCGAGGGCGTGCAGCGCGTCGGCGTCGAGCAGCGCGAGCTTCGGGATGCCGTTCTGCCGACCGCGATCGAGCAGGCGCTCCAGCTCCAGGCGGTCCTGCGGCGTGAAGGCCACGACCAGGGAGCCGTTGCGGCGGAAGGGGACGTGGAGCGCGCGGCACAGCGGCTCGAGCGTCTCGTTGCCGATCCGGTTGAGGCGGGCCTTGAGCGTGCCGGTCACGGGGTCGAAGCCGGCGTGGACGATCGCGCTATTGCCCTTGGTGGAGCCGGTGCCCACGTCGCTGGCCTTCTCGAGGATCCCGAGCGAAAGGTCGTACTCGGACAGGGCGCGGGCCGTCACGGCACCGATGATGCCGCCCCCGACGATCAGGACGTCGAAGGGGTTCATGGGCGGGGGAGTCCATCCACGTTCAGGTAGTGCGCGGCCTGGGCCACGGCCAGCGCGCCGTCGGACATCGCGGTGACGATCTGGCGCAGCGCCGTCGTGCGGACGTCGCCGGCGGCGAAGATGCCGGGTTGCTTCGTGTGCAGCAGCGCGTCGGTCACGATATAGCCGCTCCCGTCGAGCTCGAGCAGGTCCTGGAACTGCGCGGAGCCAGGGTCCTGCCCGACGGCCACGAACAGGGCCGCCACGGGGAGGAAGACCGTCTCGCCGGTCTTCCGGTCGAGCAGGTCGAGCCCGGTCAGGACGCCGTCGCTGCGCAGGGCCGAGATCACCGTGTTCCAGACGACCTCGACGTTGGGCAGGCGGAACAGTTGCTCCTGGATCACCTTCTCGGCGCGCAGTTCGTCCCGCCGGTGGACCAGGGTCACCTTGCGGCACAGGCGGGCCAGGTAGATCGCGTCTTCGACGGCCGTGCTGCCGCCGCCCACGACCGCCACGTCGCGGCCCTTGAAGAAGCCGCCGTCGCAGGTCGAGCAGTAGGACACGCCGGCTCCGGTCAGTTCGCCTTCTCCGGGCAACCCCAGGTTGCGCGGGCTCGCGCCGGTCGCGACGATCACGGTGCGCGCGCGGACGAAGCCGCCGCCCTTCAGGGCCACGCGCCAGACCGGGCGCTCCGGGTCGGTCGACTCCGGATCCCGGGAGATGCCTTCGGCCGGCTTGGACAGCATCTCGGCGCCGAGGCGGCGTACCTGCTCCTCCATGCGGAAGGCCAGGTCGAGGCCGGCGACCGGCTCGGGGAAGCCCGGGACGTTCTCGAGTCCGGTGGCGAGGTTGAGCTGACCGCCGGGGAAGCGGCCCTCGAGGACGACCGTCCTGAGTCCGGCGCGGACGCCGTAGATGCCGGCGGTCATCCCGGCCGGACCGGCGCCGCAGACGACGAGGTCGTACAGGGTCGGAACCGGGTCGGTCCCGTCGCGCCGCGGCTCCGTCCCGGGGATCTCGACGGCGACGGCGGCGGGGGCGGTCATGGTCGCGGGCTGGGTGCTCATGCGCGGTCTCCTGTCCATCCGGGGCCTCGGGGGGTCGCCGCGGGGCCTTCCTCTTGCGAATCGAACCGGCCCCGTCCCGTCGGACAGCCGGAGCCGGTTCTCCTACCCTTGGTCTTTTCGGTCGACGTCCATCGGTCACCGGTCACCGGACCCGGATCGGTCCGGTTCGTCCCAGAATCAGGTCTCCTCCTCGTGGGGCGGCGGAGGCGGGGCCTCGGCGACCGCGGCGGCGTGGATCTCGAGCAGCGCCTGGTACTTGGCCAGCACGGCGCCCGCCAGCCGTTCGCGGAACCGCGAGTTGATCGGGTGGGCGATGTCCTTGTATTCTCCGTCGGGCGTCTTGCGGCTGGGCATCGCGATGAACAGGCCGTTCGCGCTCTCGATCACCTTGATGTCGTGCACGACGAAATCGTTGTCGAAGGTCACGGACACGACGGCCTTCATCTTCCCATCGGAATCGATCCTACGGATGTTGATATCGGTGATTTCCATCGTTCAACCTCCTTCTGATGCGGGCTCCTGCCGTGGGTTCATTGTATCCCATTTGATTTCAAAATGCACCCGGACGGCACGCCCCACCGCTCCCTCCGGCCCCCTCCGGCACTTGCCCGCAGCGCCCCGAGAGGCTATGATGTTCGGGAAAGGCAGGTGCCTCAAGCGATGCAAGTTCCCGTCCCCCACGAGTCTCTTTCCAGGCTCGCCCCCGGCACGTCGCTCTTCTTCGTCGGCATCGGCGGGATCAGCATGGCCGGTCTCGCCGAAATCGCCCTCTCCCGCGGATTCCTCGTCGCCGGCTCCGACCGTCACCCATCCGCCCGCACCGCGCACCTCGCCGGGTGCGGCGTCCGGTTCTTCGAAGGGCACGCCGCCGAGTGGATCGACCGCACGTCCCCCGACGTCGTGGTCCACACCGCCGCCGTGCACGCCGACAACCCCGAACTCCAGCGCGCCCGCGAGCTGGGGATCCGCGTCGTCGACCGCGCGTCCTTCCTGGGCTGGCTGACCGAGGACTTCCCGTCCGTCGTCAACATCTCCGGCACCCACGGCAAGACGACGACGACCGCTCTGTGCTCCCTGATGATGATCGAGGCCGGGCTCGACCCGACCGTGCACCTCGGCGCCGAACTCGACGGCTTCCACGGCTCCGTCCGCGTCGGACGCGACGCCGGCTCCGGCGTGCTGGTCTCCGAGGCCTGCGAATACACCGGCAGCTTCCTCAAGTCCAAGTCGACGACCGCCGCCGTGCTGAATATCGACTACGACCACGTCGACTGCTTCCGGGACATCGACCACACGATCGACACCTTCGTCCTCTTCGCCGACGGTCTGCCCGAGGACGGGCACCTCGTCGTCCCCGCCTTCGACCCCAACGTCCGCACGATGGTCGAGCGACTCGCCGCCCTGCGCGCCCGCGACGGCCGCCTCATGCCGGAAGTCGTGAACTTCGGCATCGGCGACGGCGCCGCCGATCTCGTCCCCTCCTCCCCGCACGGGGACGTCCTCGCGACGACCCTCGACGCCCCCTCGTTCTCGTGCGCGGCCCTCACCTATCCCGGCGGCTTCCCCGATTTCGACATCCTCCGCGACGGCCGCTTCTTCGCGCACGCCGCGCTGCGGATTCCCGGCGACCACAACATCCTCAACGTCCTCGCCGCAGTCGCCTGCGCCGAGCGCAACGGCGCCTCCGCCGCCGCGATCGAGCGCGTCCTGGCGTGCTACCACGGCGCCGAGGGCCGCTTCAGCGTCAAGGGCACCTACCGCGGGGCGACCGTCGTCGCCGACTACGCGCACCACCCCGCCGCTGCGCGCGCGACGCTGCGCGCCGCCGCACGCATCCCCCACGGCCGCACCTGGGTCGTGTTCCAGCCTCTGACCTACAGCCGCACGCGCGTGCTCTTCGACTACTTCGTCGCCGCCCTCGCCCCCTGCGAATCCGTGATCTTCGCCGAGATCTTCTCGGACCGCGAGGTCAACCGCGGGGACATCAGCAGCCGCCACCTGACGGAGTCCGTCAACCGCGCCGGCGGGCACGCCGAGTTCGGTGAGGACTTCGACGACATCCAGCGCCGCCTCGACGCGCGCGTCTCACCCGGCGACCTGGTCCTCGTGCTGGGCCCGGAGGATATCCGCGGCCTCGCCGACCGCCTGGTGCATTCCGCCGACGGCGTCCCCGCTCCCGACGCCGGGGGCTGATGGCGCGTCCCCCCCCCGTACGCTCCGCATGGAAAAGGGCCCCGCCGCACTTCTGAAGTGCAGCGAGGCCCTTTTTACGACGGTTCGGGCCGGATCGAGCGCGGGCACCAATTGCGTCGTCAGTTCCAAGGGTGCCTGTCGCGCCATTTTTCAAGGCTGCCGCGATGTCCGGAGACCGGGCATCGCACGCCTTGAAGGCACGGCACCCTGGGAACGGTGCGCCGCTAGCCTGGCGGGCCGACGGGGACCGCGGGCCCGTCCTCGGAGATGTCGATCGACACCGGCGTGGACGTGTCCTTCTTCGGGTGCGGCTGCGCGTTCGGGGAGTTCGCGAGGTAGATCTCCTCGAACTGGTCCTTCTCGACCTTCTCCTGCTTCAGCAGGATCTCGGCCAGCGCGGTCAGCGTCTTGTGGTGCTCGGTCAGTAGCGCCTTGACGCGCACGTAGCACTCGTCGATGATCCGCTTGGTCTCCTCGTCGATGATCGAGGCGAGCTTGTCGCTGTAATTGCGGATGTGGCCGTAGTCGCGGCCGAGGAAGACCTCCTCCTCGCCGGTGCCGAACACGAGGTTCCCTAATCTTTCGCTCATGCCGTAGCGGGTGATCATGTCGCGGGCGATCGCGTTGCAGGTCTGCAGGTCGGAGGCGGCGCCCGTGCTGATCTCGCCGAACTCGATCTCCTCCGCGGCGCGGCCGCCGAGCGAGATCATGATCGTGTCGAGCAGCTGGTCCTTGGTCGAGTAGTACTGGTCCTCGTCCGGCTTGTGGGCGGTGTAGCCGCCGGCCATGCCGGCCGGGATGATCGAGACGCGCTCGACCCTGTCGGTGTGCGACGCGACGCGCAGCACGACCGCGTGCCCCGCCTCGTGGTACGCCGTGAGGCGGCGCTCCTTCTCGCTGATGATCCGGCTCTTCTTCTCGGGGCCGATCATCACCTTGAACACGGCCTCGGAGATATCGCCGTAGATGATCTCCTTGGCGCCGCGACGGGCGGCCAGCAGGGCGGCCTCGTTGAGCAGGTTCTCGAGGTCGGCGCCGGTGAAGCCCGGGGTCGACCGCGCGATCTCGTTCATGTCGACGTCCTTTGCAATCGGCTTGTTGCGCGCGTGGACCTGGAGGATCGCCTCGCGGCCCTTGATATCGGGGCGGGAGACCATGATCCGCCGATCGAAGCGGCCGGGGCGCATCAGGGCGGGGTCGAGGATGTCGGGGCGGTTGGTGGCGGCCAGGATGATCACGCCCTCGTTGGGGCCGAAGCCGTCCATCTCGACGAGCAGCTGGTTGAGCGTCTGCTCGCGCTCGTCGTGCCCGCCGCCCATGCCGGCGCCGCGGTGGCGTCCGACCGCGTCGATCTCGTCGATGAACACGATGCAGGGCGAGTTCTTCTTGGCGTTGTCGAACAGGTCGCGGACGCGCGAGGCGCCCACGCCGACGAACATCTCGACGAAGTCGGAGCCGGAGATCGAGAAGAACGGCACGCCCGCCTCTCCGGCGACGGCCTTCGCGAGCAGCGTCTTGCCGGTACCGGGAGGCCCGACGAGCAGCATGCCCTTGGGGATCCGGGCGCCCAGCTCGGAGTATTTCTTCGGGTTCTTCAGGAAGTCCACGACCTCCTTCAGTTCCTCCTTCTCCTCGTCGGCACCCGCGACGTCACGGAAGGTCACCTTGTTCTTGGAGGGGTCGTTCAGTCGCGCCTTGCTGCGGCCGAAGCTCATCGCGTTCTTGCCGTCGTTGGACTGGCGCATGAAGGTCATCCACAGGAAGACCATCAGCCCGAGCATCAGCAGCAGCGGGATGAAGTTGAGCCACATCGAGTAGTCGGCGGGCGCCGTGTAGTCGTACCCGGAGATCTGCCCGGCGGCCACGGCCGCGTCGAGCTTGGTCTGCAGGCTGGCGAGCCAGCCGTCCGGGATCTGGACGGTGATCTCCTTGGTCGCGCCGTCCGTGTCGATGCCGGTCTTGAGCGTCACGACCAGCGAGTAGCCGTTCACGACGACGGTCCTGGCGTTGCCCGCGGTGATCTGGGACAGCGCGTCCGTGTAGGTGTGCGGCGTCGACGGGGTCAGCCGGTTGAGCGCGATCGCGAGCACCAGCACCGCGAGCAGCGGGAAGAGGTAGAATCCGAGGCCCTTCAGCCCGGGGGCGGATTTCGCGGTCTTCATTTCGTTCCTCCTTGTCCATCGTCGTCCGACAGCACGCAGACGTCCGGCAGGTTGCGGTACTTCCCGCCGAAGTCGAGCCCGTAGCCGACGATGAACTCGTCCGGGATCGTCATCCCGACGTATTCGACCTCCACGTGCACCTTCCGCCGCGCGGGCTTGTCGAAGGCGGCGCAGACGGCGATCGAGGCCGGCCGGCGCGTGGAGAGCATCTCCTTCAGGTATCTCAGGGTCAGGCCGGTGTCCACGATATCTTCGACGACGATCACGTGCTTCCCGGCGATATCGGCATCGAGGTCGCGGAGGATCCGGACCGTGCCCGTGGTGCTGGTCCCGGAGCCGTAGCTCGAGACGGACATGAAGTCGATCGCGACCGGGACGTCGAGCACGCGCATCAGGTCGGAAAGGAACACGCAGGCGCCCTTGAGGACGCACACGAGCATCACTTCGCGCCCCGCATAGTCGGCGTTGATCCGGGCTCCGACCGAGCGGACCATCCCGGCGATCTCCTCGCGGCCGATCAGGACATGTTTCACATTGCGGGCCATCAGCGGCCTCCCCTACCTGCCCTGTCGCGCCATCGGCGCATTGGCTTCTCCGGTCCGCACCAGGGCGATGCGGATCCAGTGGCCGGTACCGGCCGTTCCGGCGCTTCTCGCCGCGCGCGCCGAAGCTTCGGCGTCGACGGCCACTCCGGGCACCCAGAGGACCCTGTCCCCCGCCGCGAACACCAGGGCGGCGTCGCGGTCTTCGCGCGGCACTTTCCGGTCGATCAGCAGACGCTTCAGGGAGCGGCTTCCCGATCCGCCTTCCGGACGGATCTCGTCGCCTTCCCGACGGGAACGAACGGTGCATCCGGCCAACGTTTCAGGTCGGAAGCACCATGCCAAAGAAGTATAAACCATCTCTTCGGGTTTCTCAATCGAAACGGCCTCGACGTGCCAGCCGTCGGAGGTCTCCGTGACGCCTGGAACCCGCAGGGCGAGGGCCTCGCGGGGCGCTCCGCCCTCCGCCGGCTCCGTACCCGGCGACACGGCGGCCATGCGCAGCCGGCCGCGCGCGACGCGCGCCTCGAGCCCGCCCGGCAGCGACACGCGTCCCGACGGTCCGTTCGGCCGGTCCGGCGCGCACAGCGCCAGCACCGCCTCGGTCGCCCTGCGCGACAGGTCCTTGCGGTCGCCGCGGGCCTCCGCGTACATTTCGCGCACGATGCGCGCCGCAAGCGGGCGCGGCTGCGCGGCGAGCGAGGCGCACGGCACGGCGTCGCCCTCCCGCAGGCCGGCGTAAGCGGCGGCGGCGAGCGACCCCAGGTATTCCGCGTCCTCCGCGAGCAGCGCGGCGGCCTGCGCGATGTGGTCCGAGACCTCGCCGCCGAAGGCCGCGTCGAGCCGGGGCAGGACCTCGAGGCGGACGCGGTTGCGGGTCGCGTCGGGCAGCGCGTTGGTCGGGTCCGTGCGGTACGGGATCCCGCGCCGCGCGAGGTAGGCGAGTATGTCGGCGCGCGACGCGGCGAGCAGAGGGCGCAGCAGCCGGCCCGCCACGGGCCGCATTCCGGCGAGCCCGTCGAGTCCGGCGCCGCGCGACAGGTTCATGAGCACGGTCTCGGCCTGGTCGTCGCGGTGGTGCGCGACGGCGACGTAGCCGTCCGGCCCCGCGGTCTCGCGGAGGAACTCGTAGCGGACGTCGCGCCCGCAGGTCTCGAGGGATCGCCCCGTGGCGGCGGCGAGCGCGGCGACGTCGACGTGGCGCACGGCCAGCGGCACGCATAACGACGCGCACAGCGCGCGGCAGAAGGCCTCGTCTGCGTCGGCGGAGTCGCCGCGGAGGCCGTGGTGCAGGTGCGCGGCCTCGATGCGCCACCGGAGCGGGGGCGTCACGGCGAGCAGGGCGTGGAGCAGGCAGGTGGAATCGGGGCCGCCGGACAGGCCGACGACGACGCGCGCGCCCGGCGGAGGGGCTCCGGTCCGCCGGATGGCCCGTAGGACTGCGGTCTCCAGGGAATTCGGGGAGCTCATGCCGGCCGGCTCAGGACGACGCACCCTCGTCGTGCTCGAAGAACATCGTGTACTTGGGGTACCAGCCGAGCTTGACCGTGCCGGTCGCGCCCTGGCGGTTCTTCGCGACGATCACCTCGGCCTCCTCGGTGTCCATCTGCGTCTTGTTCTGGTCGTAGTAGTGCTCGCGGAACAGGAACATCACGACGTCGGCGTCCTGCTCGATCGCGCCGGAGTCGCGCAGGTCGGACAGCATCGGGCGCTTGTCGGCGCGGGCCTCGCAGGCGCGGCTGAGTTGCGACAGGGCGATCACGGGCACCTCGAGCTCGCGGGCCATGATCTTGAGCGTGCGCGAGATCTCGGAGATCTCCTGCTGGCGGCTCTCCGCGTGGTCCCCGCCGGACATGAGCTGCATGTAGTCGATCACTACCAGGCCGAGCCGGGACTCGAGCCGCAGCTGGCGGCACTTGGACATCATCTCGATCACGGTCGACCCGGAGCGGTCGTCGATGTGGACCGGCGCGGCGTACAGCGGGGGCAGGGCCTTGGCGATGCGGTCCCAGTCGTCGCTCTGGATCTGGCCGGAGCGGAGGTTCTTGTTGTTGACCATCGCCTGCATGCTGAGCATGCGGTTGGCGACCTCGTCCTTGGACATCTCGAGGCTGAAGATCGCGACCGGGACGCCGTTGATCGTCGACACCTTCTGGGCGATGTTCATCGCGAGGGCGGTCTTGCCCATCGACGGGCGGGCGGCGATGATCACGAGCGACCCCTTGGACAGGCCTCCGATCGCCTTGTCGAGCGACGGGAATCCGGTCGTGATCTGCCGGTCTCTGCCCTTTCCGCGGGCGAGCTCGTTGATCTCGTTGACGGCGCGGGCCATGATCTCGCGCAGGCTCTCGAACCCCAGCGCGTCGCGGTTCTCGCGGATCTCGTAGATCCTGCGCGCGGCGACGTCGAGCAGCGCGTTCGCGTCCTCGGCCTCGTCGAAGCACATGCCCGTGATGTCGTCCATGGACGAGATCAGGCGGCGCAGGATCGACTTCTGGCGGACGACTTCCGCATAGTGCGAGGCGTTCGCGAGCAGGGGCGCGGTGTCGGGCAGCGTGCTGACGTAGGCGATGCCGCCCGTCTTCTCGGACAGCGCCTTGCTCTCGAGCAGGTCGGCGACCGTGATGATGTCGACGGGGCGGCTGCCGATATAGAGCTCGAGGATCGCATCGTAGATCAGCCGGTGCTCGGGACGGTAGAAGTCCTCGGTCTTGAGCATCGCGGTGATCTCGGCGAGGTAGCGCTCGCCCGACATCGCGCAGCCCAGGACCGACTGCTCGGCCTGCGGGCTGTTCGGCGGCACGCGCCCCTTCGGCGGCTCGGAATCCCGGCCGGTCTGCGCCATCAGCCCAGCGCCTCCACCTTGACCTTGATCTTCGCGTGCACGTCGGCGTGCAGCCGGATCTCGGCTTCGAACTCGCCCGTATGCCGCACGGGTTCCGGAATCGTGATCATGCGCTTGTCGATCTTCCGGCCGGCCTTCTCGAGCATCCCGGCGAGGTCCATCGCGGTGACGGCGCCGTAAAGGCGGCCGCCTTCGCCGCACTTCATGCGCAGGACGAACGTCTGGCCGTCGATCTCCTTGCCGAGCGCCTTCGCCTGGTCGAGTTCGCGGCGGACCCGGGCTTGCTCGGCCTGGCTCTTCGTGCGGACGGTGTTGAGCGCCGCGGCCGTCGCCTCCATGGCGAGGCCCTGCCGGAACAGGAAGTTCCGTGCGTACCCGTCGTTCACGTCGACGACGGTCTCGGCCTTGCCGAGCGTGGGGACATCCTTCAGTAGAACCACTTTCATTTCTGGCTTCCTCCCAATTCCGCATCGTGGCGGATCGATTCCATGACCTTCGCCTCGGCCTCTTCCGCGCGGGCGCCCTGCAGGCGCGTTCCCGCCTGCGTGAGGTGGCCGCCGCCGCCGAGACGTTCCATGATCAGCTGGACGTTGACGCCGCCGTTCGACCGGGCGCTCACGGAGACGCCGTCCGAATCGGGGGCGAGCACGAAAGAGGCGCTCACGCCGGCGATGTTGAGCAGCTGGTCGGCGGCCTTCGCCGCGATCAGCCCGCCGTTCTTCAGGTCCAGTCGGACCATCGCGAAGGCGACGCCGCCGGCGCGCAGCGTGGCGGAGCGCACGACGTCCGCGACGGCGAGGAACGTGTCCAGGTCGTCGGCGAGGATGCGCCGGACACTGTCCGGGTCGGCTCCCTTGCGGCGCAGGAAGGCGGCGGCCTCGAACGTCCGCACGCCGGTCCGCGTCGTGAACGCCTTGGTGTCGATCAGCATGCCGGCGAAGATCGTGTCCGCCTCCTCGGAGGACAGGTCGACGTCGACGTGACTGTAGGACAGGAGCTCGGTGACGAGCTCGCACGTCGAGGACGCGTAGGGTTCGAGCAGCGCGAGGGCGGCCTCCTTGAAGAAGTCGGCGCTCTTGCGGTGGTGGTCGATCACGGCGAGCCGGCCGGTCTCCTGGATCATCCGCGGTTCGAGGACCTGGCCGGGGCGCATCGTGTCGACGACGACCAGCATGTCCTCCTTCGAGGCGGAGACCAGCGCCTGCTCGGGGCGCAGGAAGACGATCCGGTCCTTCTTGGTCAGCAGGTCGACGAACGGCAGGATCGCGTCGCCGTATACGCCGAGGACGATTGCGGACTCCTTGCCGCAGGCCGCGGCGAGGCGGGCGATGCCGATCGAGGCGCCGAGGCAGTCGAGGTCCGGGTTGCGGTGCCCCATCACGAAGACGCGGTCGCTCTCGCGGAACATGTCCTCGAGGGCGTGCGACACGACGCGGGACCGGACGCGGTTGTGCTTCTCGACGGCCTGCGTGGTGCCGCCGAAGAACTGGAAGGCTTCTCCCTGGAAGACGACCGCCTGGTCGCCGCCACGCCCGAGAGCGATGTCGAGGCAGTTCTGGGCGTGCTCCATGCGGGCCGCGGGCGTCTCGCCGTCGACCCCGACGCCGATGCTCAGCGTGGGTGGAATCCGGTTGCCGGACCGGATCTCGCGGACCCGGTCGAGGATTTCGAAGCGCTTGGCCTCGAAGGCCGTGAGGAAGCGGATCTCGAAGACCAGGAGGAAGCGATCCTTCTCGAGGCGGGAAATCATGCCGCGCGTGAAACCGGACCACTCCTTCAGGGCGCGCTCGATGTCGAGCAGGACCTGTGGGCGGTTCTCCTCCGGCGTCTCGCGGACGAGATCCTCGTAGTTGTCGACGATCAGCAGCGCGGTCACCTCGCGCCGGCCCTCGAGGAACCCGATGCGTTCCTCGTAGGCGGTCACGTCCTCGAAGTAGAGGGTGTAGACCCGGTCGGTGCGGCCCATCAGGACCTGCGGGTTCCGGCGTCCGCGGTGGTCGGTCGCGGTCGCCACGACGTCGTAGCGGCGGTCGCCGGCCACGACGCGGCGGACGTCGGTCGGGCCGTTCTCCCCGAGGCCCTCGACGGAGAAGCCAGGCACGGCCTCGCCGATCGGGCGGCCGAGGACGTCGCGGCGCCCGGCGAGGACCAGGAACGCGTCGTTGGCCATCAGGACGGCGCCGTCGTCGCGGACCAGCGCGACCGGACGGGGATAGTCCGACATCACCTTGCGGAAGGTCGTGTCGAGGAGGTTGCGGAAGGAGCCGAGGACGCCTTCGGCGTTCGTGCGGATCAGGCGACGGAGCACGAGGTGCGCGACGAGGGCGACGGCGGCGAAGGCGAGCGCCGTCCAGCCGAACGGGTGAGCGGTCAGGACGAGCCAGACGCCGACGGCCGCGAGGGCCAGGCAGAGCATGCCGGCATAGAGGTCGGCCAGCTCGCTGTGGAGCAGCTTCCGCGTCAACTGACGCAGCATCTCCTGTCGCTGGCTTCTCCTGCGTGTCGCCAATCGGGCCTCCTGAGTGGGATTCCGGAGGGTCCCGGGAAGAACCCCGGAACCCCTGCGTCAACAGAATTATAGCACAGACGGAGAAGGCTCCGGAGCCCCGTCCTGCGTCTTGCGCGGGACGTTCTCCGGAGCCTCGTCCGGTCGGTCCGGGAGATCCCGGGTCAGTCGCCGGCGAACGGCAGGAGCGCGATCAGGCGCGCCCGCTTGATGGCGATCGTGAGCTCGCGCTGGTGCGCGGCGCAGGTGCCGGACATGCGCTTGGGAAGGATCTTGCCGCGCTCGGACACGAACTTCTTGATGCGGCTGTCCTTGTAGTCGATGTGTTCGATCTTGTCGGCGCAGAACTGGCAGACCTTGCGGCGAGTCCGTCTGGGGCGCATGCCGCGCTCCCCCTTGTCGCCGGAATCGCGTCCGCCGCGGTTCTCTCTGTATTCAGCCATGGGTCGGTGGTCCTCCTTTCGGTGGGAATGGGGCTAGAGATCAAACGGGAGCGACGTGTCGTCGTCCGGCGCCGGGAAGAATCCATCCCCGGCGGCGCCCTTGGCAGGCGCTTCGGTCTTCTGGGGCGGGGCATCGTAGCCGCCGCCGGAGCTGCTCTTGCTGTCGACGAATTCGACTTCGTCCACGACCACTTCGGTCGCGGTCACCTTGCGGCCTTCCTTGTCGTCGTACTTCCGGGTCTGGATCGAGCCGATCACGAGGATCTTCGACCCCTTGTGGAAGTACTTGGAAATGAATTCGGCCTGCTGGCGCCACGCGACGCAGTTGATGAAGTCGGCCTGCTTCTCCTCGCCGGGCTTCTGGAACCGGCGGTCGATCGCGATCGAGAAGTTGCACAGCGACGTCTGGCTCGCGGAGGTCGTCTTCAGTTCCGGGTCCCTGGTGAGGCGACCCATCAGGATTGCCTTGTTCATGTCGTCGCCCTCCCTTCGGGAACTCCTACTTCTCTTCCTTGCGGATCACGAGGTAACGAAGCACGCCTTCGGTGATCTTCAGCACGCGCTCGAGCTCCTTGGGGAACTCGGGTCCGGCGCGGAAGGTCGTCAGCGTGTAGTATCCCTCTTTCTGGTCGTCGACTTGATAGGCGAGTCTCTTCCGGCCCCAATCGTCGATGTTGACGATCTCGGCGGCGGACTCGACCAGAGCCTTGATCTTCGCAGAGGTGGCGGCGAGGCCTTCCTCTCCGAGCGCGGGGCTCAGCACGGTCACGACTTCATATGTCCTGTTCACAAATGTCACCTCCTCCCGGACTGAACGGCCCCGCATCTTGTGCGGAGCAAGGGGGGTCACTGCCGCGCGCGCGTCCTCTTGTCGAGGCAGGGTTCGGCGCGGGCATAGGAAATATATCACGGATGGGGCGCGCGAGTCAAACCGGTCACCGCTCGTTGAGTAGAGGCTGTGCGTCGCTATCGCAGCACGCGTTTGAGGAAGGTGCGGGTGCGCTCCTGCTTCGGTTCGCCGAAGATCACGGACGGCACGCCTTCCTCGACGATCACGCCCTCGTCCATGAACACCACGCGGTCCGCGACTTCCGAGGCGAATGCCATCTCGTGGGTCACGACCAGCATCGTGAGGCCGGTATGCGCGAGGTCGCGCATGACCTTGAGCACCTCGCCGACCATCTCGGGGTCGAGGGCGCTCGTGGGCTCGTCGAACAGCAGCGCCTCGGGCTCCATGGACAGCGCGCGGGCGATGGCGACGCGCTGCTTCTGGCCGCCGGAGATCTGCGCGGGACGGGCTTGGATGTATTGGGCCATCCCGACCTTGTCGAGGTAGCGCATCGCGGTCGCGACGGCCTCCGCGCGGGGGCGCTTCAGCACCTTCATCTGGCCGAGGACGCAGTTCTCCAGCACGTTCAGGTTGTTGAACAGGTTGAACTGCTGGAAGACCATCCCGACCTGCGCGCGGTACGTGGCGATCGGCACGGAGCCGTCGAGGATGTTCCGCCCCTCGTGCCGGATCTCGCCTTCGGTCGGGCGTTCGAGCAGGTTCACGCAGCGCAGCAGCGTCGACTTGCCGGAGCCGCTCGCGCCGATGATGCAGACCACTTCGCCCTTCCGGACGGTGAAGTCGATGTCCCGCAGCACCTCGTTGGTCCCGAAGCGCTTGCGCAGGTGGCGGATCTCGAGGAACGGCGCGTCGGCCACGTCAGACCCCTCCCCGGATGCGGATCTCGGACTCGGGCGTGGTCTGCGAGCCGTGGATCGTGTAGGTGGACTTCCCTTCCATCTTCCGCTCGATCAGGCGCAGGATGCGCGTTACCGTGAACGTCATGACGAGGTACATGACGCTGGCGATGAAGAAGGTCTCGAAGGTCTTGTAGCTGGTGCCGGCGACGCTCTTGGTCTCGAAGAACAGTTCCGAGACCGAGATGACGTTGAGGACCGACGTGTCCTTGATGTTGATGACGAATTCGTTGCCCAGCGCAGGCAGGATGTTGCGGATGGCCTGGGGCAGGACGACGTTCATCATGGTCTGCCCGTGGGTCATCCCGATCGAGTGCGCGGCCTCGAACTGCCCCTTGTCGATCGACAGGATGCCGCCGCGGACGATCTCGGCCATGTACGCGCCGGTGTTGATCGACACGATCGCGAAGCCGGCCAGGAGGTACGGGATCCGCACGCCGAAGGCCTGGGCCGTCCCGTAGAAGATGACCATCGCCTGCACGATCATCGGCGTGCCTCGGAAGACCTCGATGTAGACCATCAGCAGGACGTCGACGACCTTGCGGAGCGCCTTCGCGGGCCAGGACGCCTCCGGGCGGCGCGGGACGGTCCGGACGACGCCGATGAGCAGGCCGATGGCGAAGCCGACGATCGTGCCGGACAGAGAGATGAGCAGCGTGACCTCGGCGCCCGACAGGAACATCGAGCCGTAGCGCGCGAAGAGGTAGGCCACCCATTCGAAGAACGAGCGGTCGGCCGCGGCGACGGTCAGCGCAAGAAGCGGCGCGCCCATGTCGGAGGCGTCAGTTCGAGGAGGGCTGGTTCTTGATGGCGGTATCCATGATCTGGGTGCGCTGGGCGTCGGAGATGCCGGCGAGGATCGCGTCGATCTTCGTGACGAGGGCCGCCTGACCCTTCTTCAGGCCGACCGCGATTGCGACGTCGTCGTCCGACGTCGTGAAGCCCTTGCCGACGGCGAACTGCACCATGGCGAAGTCCGGGTTCGCCGCCACCGCCGACACGCCCTCGGGGCGTTCGGAGACATAGGCGTCGATGATGCCCGACTCGAGCGCGACGCGCATGGCCGGGAAGTCGTCCATGGCGGTCTGCTTGAGGACGCCCGGGATCTGGTCGATCACGGTGTAGTGGAAGGTGCTGAGTTGTGCGGTGACCTTGGCGCCGGAGAAATCGGCGAGCGAGGTGGCGTTCGCATAGGCGCTGGATTTCTTGACGACCAGGACGAGCTCGGAGCGGTAGTAGTTGGCGGTGAAGTCTATGCTCTGCTTGCGATCGGCCGTCGGGGACATGCCGGCGATGATGGCGTCGATGGTACCGCTCTCGACGGCGGGGACGAGGCCGTCCCACTGGGTCTTGACGATGACGAGCTTCTTGCCGAGGCCCGTGGCGATCTGCTTGGCGATCTCGACGTCGTAGCCGCCGGCGTAGTCGTTGGTGCCTTCGATCTTCACGGCGCCGTTCGATGCATCGGTCTGGGTCCAGTTGAAGGGGGCGTAGGCGCACTCGAGGCCGACGCGGAATTCGCCGGACCCGCTGCTCGCGCAGCCGGTCGCAAGGAGAGCGGAAGCGACGACCAGGGTCAGGACGAGGGCGAGGGACAGCCACTTTCTCATCATCGAAATCCTCCTGCGGTGCGGAAATGAAAGGGAGGCCCGCCGGATTCCGGCGACGCCTCCCCACAAGATACCAAAACATGCATATTGTTGCAAGAAAATGTATATTCGTGCAAAGGCCCGAGGACCGCCGCTCCTACTTCTTCTTGAGCTCCATGCAGCGCGCGTACTTGCTGCGCGCCTCGGGCACGACGGGGAAGCGGTCGGTCATCTCGTCGCCGAGCAGGATCAGGTCCCGCACGTCGCCTTCCTTGAGCTCCAGCTCGATCTCCTCCATCGGGACGGACCGCCCGTCGGCCTCGAGCGTGCCGGAGTCGAAGGCGGCCTCGATCAGGGTGTCCCCGTAGCCGACCAGGAACGCGAGGCGGTCGAATTCGGTGCGGCAGACCTCGACGAGCTCCTCGTCGCCGACGGCTTCGATCAGCTCGTGCAGGATGCCCTCGCCGTCCCCCTCGATCGCCCGCGAACTGCCGAAGGCGGGCAGGTCGGGCCGGTCGTCCTCCTGCTCGAGATTCCATTCGAGACGCTGGTGCAGCCCTTCGGAGACCTTGCCGCGGGCCTTGATCGTGGCGATCCAGCGGTCGCCCTCGAGGCGGATGCGGAACGCCGCGCGCCGCGCGTGCAGCCGTCCGTCCGCGGTGTCGTAGTAGATCGCCTCCATGTGCGTCTCCTCGGGCGGGTCCGGCAGCGCGAGCGCCTGGAACCACTCGTCCGCGAGCACGGTCGCCCGGCTCTTCGGATCGAGGAAACGCAGCTTCAATTCGGTCTCCAAAAGGGATTCTCCTCCTTCGTGCGTCCTCCCGTCTACCCGACGAGCAGGACCTCCAGTTCATCGACGAGGGCGGAGAACTCCGCCATCGCGGCTTCCACGGGTGCAGGCGTCGTCATGTCGACCCCTGCGCGGCGGAGCGTCTCGGCGGGGTAATCGGAGCCGCCGGCCCCGAGGAACGCGAGGTAGCGGTCCACGGCCGGGGCGCCCTCGTCGAGCACCGCGCGGCTGATCGCGGCGGCGGCGGAGAAGCCGGTCGCGTACTTGTAGACGTAGAACGCGGTGTAGAAGTGGGGGATCCGCGCCCATTCCCACTTCATGTACGGGTCGATGTCGACGTCGGGGCCGAAGTAGCGCTCGAGCAGGCCACCGTAGATGCCGCACAGCGTCTCCGAGGTGAGCGGAGCGCCCTTCTCGGCCTCGGCGTGCACCTGCTGCTCGAAGGACGCGAACATGGTCTGGCGGAAGATGCTGCCGCGCGCCTCCTCCAGGAAGTGGTTGATCAGGAAGGCCTTCTCGGTGCGCCCTTCGGGCGTCGAGACGTCGCTGGCGGCGAGCAGGTGGCGCATCAGGATGTTCTCGTTGACCGTCGAGGCGATCTCGGCAAGGAAGATCGGGTAGTGCGCATTGGCGTAGTGCTGCCGGTTGGAGTACAGGGAGTGCAGGCAGTGCCCCGCCTCGTGCGCCAGCGTGAACACGTCGGTCACGCGGCCCGAGTAGTTGAGCAGCATGAACGGGTGGCTCCGGTACGTGCCCCAGGCGTATGCGCCGTTGGTCTTGCCTTCCGTCTCGAAGACGTCGATCCAGCGGTCGGTCATCAAGCGCTCGAGGTCCGCCCGGTACGTCGCACCCAGCGGCGTCAGGCCCTCGAGGACCATATCGCAGGCCTGCTCGAAGGTGTACTCGCGCTCCGGCGTGTCGACGATCGGGACGTAGCAGTCGGGGACGCGGAGCCGGTCGAGCTTCAGGGCCTTGCGGCGCAGGGCGTAGTAGCGGTGCAGGACGGGGAGGTTGCGCTCGACGGTCTCGACCAGGGAGGAGTGGATCCCGGTCGGGAGCGCGTCGCCGAACAGCGCCGATTCGAGGCAGGTCGCGTGCCCGCGGGCCTTCGCGAAGAAGAGGTCCGACTTGACGCTGGCCGCGTAGAGCGAGGAGATCGTGTTGCCGAAGCCGGCGTAGGCCGAGTGCATGCGCTCGAACGCGTCGGCGCGCACGCGGCGGTCGCGGCTCTCGCGCAGGATGCCGAAGCGGCCGTGCGTGAGCTCCAGGGTCTCCCCGTTCTCGTCGACGATCGAGCCGAGCTTGAGGTCGACGTTGTCGAGCATCGAGAACGCGTCCGAAATCCCTTCCGCCATCGGGCCCGCCATCGAGAGGAGCTTCTCCTCCTTCTCGGACAGGATGTGGTTCCGGCGGCGGAGGATGTCGTCGAGGGAGTGGCGATAGGGCGCGAGGCCGGGGACGTCGTCCATCCAGCCGCGCAGGAGCTTCTCGTCGAGTCCGGTGATTTCGGGGACGATGAACGAGGTCTCGGTGGAGACCCGGTAGAATTCGCCCATCGAGCGTTCGGCCATCCCCTGGTGCAGCGCGTCCGAGTTGTCCTCGTCCTTGCGCATGCGCGCGTAGGTGAAGAGCTCCATCATGCGGCCGGAGACGTCCGTTTCGAGGTCGAGGCATTCGGCCAGCACGGCGCCGTCGGACAGGCGGCCACGAAAGGCGGCGAGGCGCTCGGACAGCGGGGCGATCTCGAGGAAAGCCCGCTCCCAGGCCTCGTTGGACGGGAAGATGTCTTCGAGCCTCCACTGGTATCGGAGTTCGACGTCGGAGCGCTTTCTGGTTTCCTGGGCCATCGTTCGGTACCTGCCCTTCTAACGTTCGCGGTCGGGGCGGTTCTTGACGCTCACCCCGCCGAAAACCGCGGTCGCGTTGACGTGGAGCGTGGGCTGGCCTTCGGCGGCCGCGCCCGGGTTGACCGTGCGGTTGTCGACGCCGCCGAAGATCGGCGTGCTCGACACCTGGAGCGCCCAGCCTTCCGGTACGACGACGTCGGCGCCGCCGAACAGGGCCGTCGCCTCGACGTGCGCGCCTTCGGGGGCGAGTTGCGCGTCGCGCAGGTCGAGGGAGGAGCCGCCGAAGATCGCGGTCACCTCGGCGTAGCGGAACGAGGGGGAGGCGTTGCGGGCGTCGTGCCCGCCGAAGGCGCTGAAGACGTGCACGTGTTCCTCGCCGCCGGCTGGTCGGCCGGGATCCCGGGACGCGGGGGCCGTCTTCGGGCGACGCACGTGGAAGGCGGACGAGAAGACCAGGATCGCGACCAGGAGCAGGACGAAGGGCACGAGATACCTGCCGAGCGAGAAGGTGTCCGGACCCAGCACCCTTTCGGCGAGCAGGGCGACTCCGACGAGCGTGAGCACGAGATTGAAGCCGAAGGAACCGCCGGTCAGGAGTCCGACGACGCCGATCGCCACGAGGGCAGCCGGCCACCAGACCGCCGCAAAGGCCGTGATCCGCCTGAAGACGTCGAGATCCAGGGCGTTCAGCGTGAACAGGACGGCGAGGACCAGCAGGACGACGCCGACGACGATCCGACCAGATAGATGCTTCAAAGGGATTCCCCCCTCCCGCTCCCCGCGGGGCTCTCGACGAGGCCCTGCGAAAGGCTTCCGACAGCCACGTTTCCGATTATAGCATATCGGGGGGAAGGGTCAGGAGATCGCGATGCGCTGCACGGCGGTCCGGGTGACCACCACCAGGTGGGTGTCGTCGGAGAAGCCGAGCGCAAGGACATCGGTGCCGAAGGTCCTCTGGAAGGAAGCGGAGCCCTTCGTCAGGTCGACGACGGTGACGTCTCCGGCGGTGGCGACGGCCGCCCGGTCGCCCAGGGCCGCGAAGACCGTCGGCGTGGTCGCGAGGAGGCAAGCCGCGCCCTCCGCTCCATCGCGGAAGCGGGCGACGATCGAGCCCGTGCCGGAGGTGGCGGAACGGACCCAGACGAGCCCCTTGGCGGTGGAAAGCACGGTGCGGACCTCGTCGGCGGCAAGACGGAAGGCGGTCTCGCCGGCCTTCGCGCCCTGCGAGAAGCAGACGGCCTCGCCTTCGCCGCACAGCACGGTGCGGCCCTGTTCGTCGTAGGCGATGAGCGGCAGGGCGGGTCCGGGGTCGAGCTGGGCCTGCGCGATATCCGCGCCGGTCATCGTGAAGGAGCGGAAGACGGGGCGGGCGCCCGCGCCATCGGTGTACAGCGCGCTGACGTCGAGGCGCGTGCCGCTCGGGTCGACCGCTGCGGAGAGGACGTAGCCGGTCTCGGAGGACATCCACTGGAACAGCGCCTTCCCGTCCGGCGCGAAGACGTCCACGACACCCTTGTATCCGGCGTCGTCGGTCAGCAGCGCGACGTGGCCCGAGGCGGAGATCGTGCCGCCGTCGATGTGGGCGGACGTCTCGGTGGACCAGACGACCCCCGAGGCGTCGAAGACGGCGGCCGAGAACCCGCCCGGGTCGACGACGAGAAGGCGCCCGCCGGCGAAGGTGCCGACAGGCGAGGTCATCGAGATCGTGGCGGACCAGACGGTTGCGCCGGTCAGGTCGAGGCGGGCGACGTGGTCGGGGGCGATCTGCACGACGCCGCCGAGCCAGGGGAACAGCTGGGCGGCCTCCCCCGGGTCGCAGGCGAATCCATCGCCCTGGGCGATGCCGCCCGTGGGCGTCTGCTCGGTCGTCCCGCCGTTCAGACCGGGCAGCAGGAGCACCGCAGCGAGCGCCGCGGTCATGAGGAGCAGAGCGGCTCCTGCAATCGCGACCAGCCCGAAGCGGCCGCCCGGAGCGGATCTCCCGCCCACGGCCGGCTCAGCCTCCGGAGGTCGGTACGGGTGTCGGCGTGGCGTAGATTCCGTCGACGGCGTTCTTCATGGCGTCGAGCATCTTGTTGTAGGTCGGCACGAGACCGAGGTCGGTCGGATCCGTGCCGTAGAAATCGGTCGACTTGTTGAGGAATCCGGTGTAGACGCCGTTGCGGAAGATGTAGTAACTGCCGTTGTCCGTCTTCGCGAAGTCCAGCGTGACGGTGGAGCCATCGGCCTTCTTCGTGTAGACGATCCGGACATCGGCCGTGTCGACCGGCTTCGCGGCGGTATCGATCCTGTCGACGATCATGCTCAGGGTGGCGACATAGAAGGCGCGGAAGTAGGAATTCCCGTCTCCGTCGATGATGGAGGCATCCTTCCCGTTCACCGTGAACTTGCCGGACTTCGCGTCGCCGGACTGGAGGACGTCGAGCGTCGTCGCGATGTGAAGGCCGTCGATCGAGACGTCGACTTTCGAGATATCCCAGATGTTCGCGAGGTAGACCAGCTTGCTGATCATGTTGACCGTGGACGTGTCGATGTTCGTCAGGCTGGACACCGTGTACTTGAAGACGGCGGGAATGGCGCTGCTCATGAAGTAGGCGTCGCCGCTTCCGGCGTCGATCCCGATCCGGATGGTGACGTCGCCGGTCGACGACCGGAGGACGATCGTGTACCGCGGCTTGTCGAGCCCGTACTTGGACAGGTCGCCCGGGTTCAGTTCGACGTAGGCGCTGGGCTTGATCGCGACCAGCGCCGCGATCAGGGGATCGAGGCGCGTCGTGTCCGCGGCGGCGGCGACGGGGGTCTTGACGTTCCAGACCTTGGAATCCCCGGTGCCGTCGAGGGTGAAGGAGATCAGCTGACCGTCCTGGCGGGTCAGGTCGAGCGAGAGGAGATTGTCGGCGGTCACGCCATTGATCGGCAATGAGGTGCTCAGGAGGTTCAGAACGCCGGTCTGCGTATACGAGTAGGTCGAGGAACTCACCACGACGATCCGGTGCGTGTCGTCGACCGTCGCATAGTAGCCCGCGCCCAGCGGCGCGGCGTCTCCGAACGCGACGACGTGCTTGGAGCCGTCCTTCATGCGCAGGGTGACCTTGACCTTGGGGTCCGCGAGTCCGAAGGCCGACAGGTCGCTCGCGTTCGCGGCGACTTCCTGTGCGACGGAGAAGTTGAGCAGGCTGCCGGCCGCGGAAGCGATCGACGAGGCGTCATAATAGGAACCTGCCGGGTCGGCGACGGTCCACGTGTAGGTCTTCGTGCCGTCGGTCGCGGTCGACTCGTTCGTCATGAAGGAGACCAGCCCGGTGGCGTTCTCGACGGTGGCGGTGTAGACGTCTCCCACCACCACGTCGACCAGTGGCGCAGGCGCCGGGGCCGGCGTCGGCGTCGGAGCGGAGGTTGAAGGAACGAGCTGCTTGACTCCGATCAGCACACCGATCAGGACGACCAGGACGATGCCGAAGATGGCGAGCGTTTTCCAGGATTTCATGGTCGAGGCTCCTTTTCCGGTTCCGTCGTGGAATCCGTCACAGGTGGCGTCTTCTGCGGAAGACCAGGAACGCGGCGAGCAGGAGGCCGAGCGGGATCAGGCCGACCACGAGGACCTGCACCAGGAGATAGGAGGTGGCGTTGCCGGCGTTCAGGGTGTAGCTCGGCAGGGTCTTGGCCTGGATGTAGAGGCTGTTCTTCGAGGCGTCGATCAGCCATTCCATGTTGTAGTAGATGAAGTTGCGGTTGTACTGCGAGTAGTCGCCCAGCTGGGTCAGCGCGGCGTCGCTGATCAGCGCGCTGCTGCCCAGGACGATCACCTTAGCGGACTTGATGTCGTTGATCATCCAGCCCTTGTTCTCCGAAGCCATGCCGATCACCTGGGTGGCCTCGGCGCTCGGGGAGTTCGCGTCGCCGTTCGCCTCGGAGATTCCGCCGGCGGAGGTCGTGAGGATCTTCGTGGCGGTGATCCAGGCGTCCGTGCTGTTCAGGGGCTCGAGGCGGCGCGCGCCGCCGAGGATCAGCTGGGACTGGGTGCTGACGTCGGTGGCCGGGACCTGGGCCACGAAGGTGTAGGGGTCGCCGCCGTAGCGCAGGGAGGTGTCGCCTTCCCGCAGGCGGTCGGTGGTGATCTGGATGTTGAACAGGGCCAGCAGAGAATTGAGGGTCGGGAACGCGACCGGGCTATAGCCGGCGATCACGAGCAGCCGACCGCCGCCCTTGACGTAGGCGGTCAGGAGTTCCTTTTCGGCCGGGGAGATGTCGATCTGCGGGTCGAGGAAGGCGAGCATCGCGGCGTCGGCGGGGATCGTGGAGATCGTCCGGATGTCGAGCGACTTGGTCGCGAAGTTGTTGTACGAGAGGATCTTGGCGAAGTTCGAATAGGAGCTCGCGTAGTCGGCCTCGCTGTGGCCGGTCACGAAGTACACCACGGGGGTCTTCGCCGCGGCGACGAACTGGATCGCCCCGCTGAATGCCTGCTCGGCGCTCATGCCGTTGTTGGTGTAGGAGTAGGAGGTGCTGTCGGCGGTGAGGGAGTACATCTCGGTGATGCCGACGATCTTGCTCTTGTTGGTCGTCTTGTCGATGACGACGTAGCTTCCGGAGATGGCGCTCTTGACGCCGAGGACGCCGTCGGGGTCGAGTTCCGCCACGATGCCGGGGACCTTGACCGGGTCGATGTATTCCACGCTGATCCTGCCGGCGCCCAGCTTCACATAGTCGTCGAGGAGGATCGGCACTTCGCCGGCGGCCGCCGACGTGTTCGTCACGTAGTAGCTGGAGAGGAAGCTCGAGTAGATCGAGGACCAGCTGGTGCGGTCGAAGAGGGCGACGATGCGGATGTCGTCCTTGAGGCCGGATACGATCGTCTTGGTGGTATCGCCGAGCGTATAGGTCGCGGTCGGCGTGAAGTCCCACTTCAGGGTCGGGCCGAGCAGGCTCTCGAAGACGAGGTTGATGACGAGCACGATGGCGACGAAGAGAATCGTGCTGCCGATCGAGAATACGCGGAGCGACTTCGCGCGCTTGTCCACCTTCACCTTGACGAGGCGCTGCTTCTGCGGGACGGGCTGGATCTCTTCTTCGACGGGCTTCTCTTCGATCATGTTCTTGTCCGCTGCGCTCATGCCATCACCCCTGACTCCAGCGACGCTTCTCGATCACCCTGACCGTGAGGAACAGGAAGATCGCGACGACGCTGATGAAGAATACGATCGGTGCGAGTTCGAAGATTCCCTTGGCGTAGTTGTCGAGGCGGGTCATCGGATTCGGCCAGTTGACCGCGGCGGTAACGTCCGACGCGACCTTGGAGAGCTGGAGGTCCGTGATGCCGAAGATGTTGATCGCGGAGACCAGACCGGAGGCGAGGTTGCCGACGATCGACGCGAACAGCTGGATCAGCATGAAGAAGACGACCGTCGAGATCGAGATCACGGCGGCGACCACCTGGTTCTCGGTCAGCGCGGAGGCGAAGACGCCGATCGCGAGGAACGCGGCGCCGAGTCCGACGAAGCCGATATAGACGCCGAGCGCCTTGATGTCGACCCTGCCCGCGAAGGCGCCGGTCAGCAGCGGGAACAGCAGGGTGCCCCCGACCAGGGTCATGTAGACGCTGAACACGGCGAGGTACTTCCCGGCCACGATCTCCCACACGGAGGCGGGCGACGTAAGCAGGAGGACCTCGGTGCCGTTCTTGCGGTCCTCGGAGAAGATGCGCATCGTGATCAGGGGGATCAGGAGGATGAAGACCACCCATTCGAAGCTCGAGATCTGGGTGCCGATGTCGGAGTAGCCCGAATTGATGTCGCCGGCATAGTAGATGCCGTTGAGGAACATGTAGATCGCGAGGACGATATATCCGATCGGCGACCGGAAGAACGAAGCGTAATCCCGCTTCAGGATCGCGCGGATCCTTTTCATGCTACTTCTCCCCCTTTCCGGTGGGTGCGTTGCCGGTGACCTGGAGGAAGACCTCTTCGAGCGAGAGGTCGAGCGGCCGCATCTCGAGAATCGCGTAGGAGGAGCGGGCCATCTCGAAGAACACGGGCTTGCGGACGTCGATGTCGTTCTCGCTCTCGACGATCAGGACGTTGACGCCGCCCTCCTTCTCCATGAGCAGTTCCGCCGTGCGGACGCCCGGAACGTGGCGGAGGTGGGTGACGACGTCCTTGAGGGGGCCCTCGACGGCGACCTGGAGGCGCGTCGTCTTGGAGAACTTGCGGGAGAGGTTGTCCGGGGTGTCGACGGCGGCGATCACGCCCTTGTTGATGATGATGATCCGGTCGCAGACCGCGCTGACCTCGGGCAGGATATGGGAGCTGAGGATCACGGTGTGCTTGCGGCCGAGGTCGCGCACGAGGTTGCGGATCTCGATGATCTGCTTGGGGTCGAGGCCGATCGTCGGCTCGTCGAGCACGAGGACCTCGGGGTTGCCGACCAGCGCCTGCGCGATGCCGACGCGCTGGCGGTAGCCCTTCGACAGGTTCTTGGTCAGGCGGTTCGCGACGTCCGTGATCCGGACGAGGCGCATGATCTCGGCGAGCTGCTTGGCGCGCTCCTCGCGGGGGACCCCCTTGAGGTCGCAGACGAAGCGGAGGTATTCGAGGACCGTCATGTCGAGGTACAGCGGAGGATTCTCCGGCAGGTACCCGATGCAGGCCTTCGCCTTCTGCGGCTGCTCGAGGATGTCGAAGCCGTTGATCTTGACGGTGCCCGCGGTGGCCGACAGGAAGCCCGTCAGGATGTTCATCGTCGTCGACTTGCCCGCGCCGTTCGGTCCCAGGAACCCGAGGATCTCGCCCTGGTTGACCGTGAACGAGATGTCGTTCACCGCGCGGACCTGACCGTAATGCTTGACCAGATTCTTGATCTCAATCATCCGCATCCTCCTCGCCCGCATTCAGGATGTTCTGCGGGCGCGTCCGAAAGTGAATTATACAGAAAGACCGGAGGGGAAACAATGAAGAGAATGTGAACGATTGCGACGAGGTCCGGGAGGCCCGTCCGGAAGCCGTGCGAGTCGCTTCCAGGGCGGTTCCCGGGGCGTTGTCACGGCGAAGTCAGGATGCGGGCGCGGAAGATGGCGGCGCCGTCCCCGCGGCGGCCCTCGACGAGGGTCTCGCCCCGTGCGGGCGAGGCGACGAAGAGGTCGGCCTCGTCGCCGATCAGGAGCTCCGACAGGTAGTTCACGTCGATGCCGGTCACCGGGTCGCCGCCAAGGCCCGCCGCATGCAGCGCGTCGAGGCACCAGGCGATGTAGCGGGTGTTGTTCACGTGCCGGTTCCGGTCGATGTCGCTTTCGCGGCAGGCGATCCGCAGCGTCGGCGTCGCGGACGCGAGCGCGGGGTCGACGTCGATCTTCGGGGCGTCGAAGTGGAGGCTCCGCTCCGCCGAAGGGCCGCCCGCCCCCGCGGCGTCGTCGACTTCAACCGGGACGCGCTTCGGTCGGCGCGTCGCGGCGTCGACGACCAGCCAGGAGGTCGTCGCGGCGCCGGCCTGCGAGCCGTCCTCCCGGAAGAACCGGAAGTCGCGCAGCCCGAGCAGCTTGTCCTGGGCGCTCGGCCAGGTCTCGATCGCCAGATGCTCCTTCCACGAAGGGAAGACGTCCATGCGCACGGAGACGCGCAGCAGGACCCAGGCGATGCCCTGCGGGTCGAACTGCGCCGCGCCGAAGCCGAGCTGCTCGGCATGCCGCGCGGCGGCCTCCTGCATCATCGAGAACAGGGCATGCAGGTGCAGGCGGTCGCGGCGGTCGGTGTCGGTGCTGCGGACCTCGTACGAGAAACGGCCGTGCCGGGAAAGGGCTCCGGAATCAGGCGCCATTCGCCGCGTCGTCGACCTTCTTCTGGATCGCGGCGTCGACCTGGTTCGTCGCGTGGATCTCCATCTCGTGCAGCGGCTTGCGGCCGACGACCACGATGATGCCGGAGACCAGGAAGAGGGCCATGATGCCGAGGATGCCGTAGGCGGGGTTCCCGGTGACGCCGCGCAGGAACGCATAGAGGGCCGGGCCCAGGACGGCGGCGAACTTGCCGAAGATGTCGAAGAAGCCGAAGTACTCGTTGGACTTCTCCGCCGGGATGATCTTGCCGAAGAAGGAGCGGGACAGGGCCTGGATGCCGCCCTGCACGCTGCCCACCAGCACGGCCACGATCCAGAACAGGACCTGGGAGACCGCGATCGGCAGGAAGCCCATCACGAATCCGACCGTGCAGATCAGGAAGTACACGCCGATCGCGTAGCCGATCATGGCGACCGTGCCGAACCGCTTCGACATGCGGCCGAACAGGATCGCGCAGGGGAAGGCGACGAGCTGCGTCACCATCAGGGCGAGGATCATGCCCGTCGAGTCGAGGCCGAGCGTGGCGCCGTAGGCCGTCGCCATGTTGATCACGGTGTTGACGCCGTCGATGTAGAAGAAGTAGGCGAGCACGAAGACGCGGATGCCCTTGTTGGAGACGATGCCGAGGAACGTGCGGCCGATGCGGCCGAAGGTCCCCGCGAACAGGTGCGC
Source organism: uncultured Eubacteriales bacterium (assembly GCA_903835065.1). Lineage (GTDB taxonomy): Bacteria > Bacillota > Clostridia > Saccharofermentanales > UBA5734 > CAILLO01. The sequence goes on along the minus strand of CAILLO010000004.1, from coordinate 55,828 downwards.
CGGGCGCTCCTCGTAGTGCGTCTGCTTGACGTTCCTGAGTATCGGGATGCTGAACAGGCCCCACCAGAAGACCACGATCGCGATGGCGATCTTGGCGGCGAGGACGCTGTCGATGCCGATGTACTTGCCCGTCATGATGATGCCGATCGCGAAGAGGAAGGGGATCGTGCTGCCGCCGATGTAGCCGAGGCCGTATCCGTAGGTCGAGACGCGGTCCATCCGGTCGGCCGTCGTGACGTCGGTCAGGAAGGAGTCGTAGAAGAGGTTGGCGCCCATGAAGCCGGCATAGGAGAACATGTAGCCGATCAGCAGGAATTCCCAGCGGTTCGAGAAGACGATCGTCGCCGTGGCGGCGAGGCCGATTCCGAGGAAGATCGAGAAGAGCTTCTTCTTCATCCCCTTGTAGTCGCCGATCGAGCCGAGGAAAGGCGCGAGGAGGGCCATCACCAGCGTGGAGACGGAGGTCGCGACGCCCCACCAGTAGTCGCCCGACGCGCCGGCCTTGGTCGCGACGCTGACGAAGTAGATCGGGAGGATGGCGGCGACGATGATCGTGGAGTGGGACGAATTCGCCCAGTCGTAGAAGATCCAGCTGAGTTCCTGTCTGGTGAAGCGGTCCTTCTTCGCCATGGTCCACCTCTCGGGTCCGGAAGGTCCGTCGTCCGACGGACGGCCGTGCGGGGCGCTTCGGAGGAGCGGGTCAGTCGAACTTGACGCGGCTGGGGTTGAAGCGGCGGAAATTCTGCACCATGCGCTCGTCGGGCTCGAAGAGGACCATCACGCGTTCGCCCTTGTACTGGGTCACGATGAACCAGCAGTCCGGGGAATCGGGGCTGGCGCTGTAGTCGAGGAGCTTGAAGGCGCCCTTCGCGAACTCCTTGTAGTTGGGGCCGTTGCGCTTGGCGCAGATCTCGAAGTCCTTGGCCTTGGCGCTGAACAGGCGCTTGCGCTTGCGCTGGGCGGTGATCCGGTCGATGTCGAGGTCCATGTTGGTCACGATGTACTCGTACTCGAGGTTGGCCGACGTGATCAGCCACCAGGCTCCGAAGCCGACGCCGGCGACGAGGAAGATCGAGATGCTCCCGAGCGGCGCCCACAGGGAAGGCAGCACGCCCATGGAGACGGCCATCAGGATCAGCGCGGCGAAGACGATGCCGACGGTCTTGAGCCGCTCCACCGGGGATTTGCGGCGGGATACGATCTTTTCGATGAATGAGTCCATGACGAGACACCTCCGTTCAAGAATCGGTTCCATCTTACAGAAAAGCCGGCCTCCCCGCTATCCGAACAGCGCCTGGACCTGCTCGTAGGCCTTCGGCGTCCCGATGTCGTAGCACTCGCCGTCGAACACGTAGGTCCGGACCTCGTGGATCCGGTACAGCCAGGAGGGGAAGTAGCCCGGCGCGTCGGGCTTGTTGCCCGCGTCGAGGTACCGGCGGATCAGGGGAAGGGTCGAGCGCTTGTAGAAATAGGTGGCGAAGATTGCGATGTCGGACGGCGGGTCCTGCGGCTTCTCGACCATGTCGAGGACGCGGCCCTCGGCGTCGAGCACCGCGACGCCCATGCGCCGCAGCTCGTCCCGGTCGTCGATCCGCTTGCCGAGGATCGTGTCCTCGCCGATCCGGCGGAAGAATGCGTGCGCGTCCGCCAGCTTGTAGGTGAAGAGGTTGTCGCCGGCGATGATCACGACGTCGTCATCGATCCCGAGCTTGTCGATGCAGTACTGGATGTCGCCGATCGCGCCGAGCTTGTCGGCGTCGTCGGTCGAGCCGTCGTCGACGAGGACGACCGGCTTCTTGCCGCACGCGGCGACGCGCTCCTCGGCCCAGCGCTCGAACTGATGGATGAAGCGGTGGTTGCTGACGACCACGATCTCGTCGACGTCGTCGAGCGTGTCGATCTCGTCCGCGATATGGGTGATGATGGGCTTCCCGGCGACGGGCAGGAGCGCCTTGGCCTTGTCCTTGGTCAGCGGGTGCAGGCGGGTGGCGTAGCCTGCGGCGAGGATGATCGCTTTCACGGTGCGGGTTTCCTCCATCGGAAATACTGATACAGGTGGCATTGTATCATACCGTTGTAGAGCTTTCTGCGCTTGTCGGCGGGCGCGCCCGCGAGGCGCTCGAAGTCCGTGACGGCCGACAGGACCGCGACGCGCGAACCGACCGGAGCGGATCCGCGGTCGAGGAAGGTCCGGCCGATGCCGCGCGAGATCTCCGCGGCCTGCTCGGCGTCGAGGAGGCGCTCGCCGTAAGGCGGGTTGCACAGCACGAGGCGGCGGCCGGAGCCGGTCCACTCGGTCAGGGCGGCCGGCGACAGCGACAGTGCGTCCCCGGCGCGCAGCCCGACGAGGCCTTCGACGCCGGCCCGGGAGACGTTCTTCGCCGTCAGCGCGACGGCGGCGGGGTCGAGGTCGCTGCCGAAGACGAACCGCCGTCCGTCGGCGGCGAAGTCGCGCGCGGTGAGAAGGCGCGGGCGCGAGAATTCGGCGGCTTCCTCGCGCGCGGCGGCGAAGACGGCGGGGCCGACGGCGGGCCAGCGCTCGCAGGCGAACCGGCGGGCGGCGCCGGGGGCGACGCCGCAGGCGATCATCGCCGCCTCGACGGGCAGGGTGCCGGATCCGCAGAACGGGTCGACGAGCACCTCGTCCGAGAACGGCCGCCACTTCAGGAGCAGGACCATGGCGGCGGCGAGCGTCTCGCGCAGGGGCGCCTCGGTCGAGACCGGGCGGTATCCGCGCTTGTGGAGCGGCTCGCCCGTCGTGTCGAGCATCAGGGAGGCGACGTCGTCGACGATCGTGAACTGGATGCGGCAGAAGGCCGTCTGCTCGTCCTCGGGCAACGCGGCACCGGGCGCGAGGCCGAGGCGCGGGCGCAGGCGCTCGACGACCGCCTTCTTGACGATGCTCTGGCAGGCCGGCACGCTCTCGAGCCGCGAGGCGCGAGTGCTTCCCTTGACCGGGAAGGCGGCGCCGGGCGGGATGAAGTCCTCCCACGGGAGGGCCGAGACGCCGTCGAAGAGGGCGTCGAAATCGCGGGCCGGGAACCGTCCGAGCTCGATCAGCACGCGCTCGCCGCTGCGCAGCCACAGGTTGGCGCGGGCGACCGCGTCGGCGAGGTGCTCCGGAGCGGTCTGGAAGGAGACGCGGCCGTTGCCGGTCTCGACCGCGGCGGGCTCGTGCCCGAGCGACAGGAGCTCCTCCGCGACGACGGCCTCGAGGCCGAGAAGGGCGGGAACGACGATCCGGATCATGCGAGGAGCGCCAGGGTGAACATGAGGGCCACGGCGGACAGCAGCCAGCCGCCGATCAGGTCGGTGAACCAGTGCATGTCGAGGTAGAGGCGGCCCATGGCGGTGAAGGTGGCCATCACGAGCAGGTAGGCCGCGACGCCGTAGGCGACGGCGGGAGAGACGTGCGGATAGAGCAGCGTGGGCGCGAGGATCGCGAAGGTGAGGCTGCCCGCGGTGTGCCCGCTCGGATAGGAGCCGGACTGCATGATCACGTGGGCGGTGTCGTGCGGGGGACGCAGCCGGCCGGACATCGTCTTGGTCGCAGAAACGACCGCGGTCTGCAGGAACAGCGTCACGAGGAGGGCGGTGGCGGCGCGCCAGTCGTTCCAGCCGAACGCGAGGAGCAGGGCGACCAGCGAGATCTGCACGGAGGCGCCCGGGACGTCGTAGAGCTTGTGCGTGAAGATGAAGAAGGAGCGCATCCAGGGCCGGCGCAGGCGGTGCACGACGCGGCGCACGGCCGCGTTGGCCTTGCTCAGCCGCTTGTAGAAGACGGCGAGCAGCGTGTACACGGCGAGCAGGAGGGCCGAGGTCAGAAGGAAGCCGACCTGCAGCAGGTTGCGGAAGTTCATGCGTTCGACCCCTCTCGCAGGAGCGGCGCGCCTCTTGCGGCCCCGACGCCCCGGTATGGTCCGAGTATAGCGCAATCGGCCCTCCGGCGCGACCCGCGGGCGTCCCTTGCATGTCCCCCGCAGGTGTCGTACTATCGAGTCGACGGGCTTCCGTATGCCGGATGGCCCGCCGCGCACCTGGACAAACGAGAACGCACGCGGAGAAAGATGCGGGAGAGCGCCGACCGGGAACGGGCGGCCGCCGAAGGGGGAAGCCGGTACGGGTCTGTCGGCCTGCCGGGGAAGCTTTCAGGCAAAGGGAACCGCATCCGGACCGCACTCTGAAAAGCCCGGACGGGCACCGAAGGAGCAAGGCGCGCGTGCGCCGAATCTCTCAGGTCACGGAACAGAGGGGACGACAAGGCATTCTTGTCGTCCTCTTTTTCGTTTCCGGACCGAAGAGGACCCACCGAAGGAGGAACCGCCATGACCGCACCCGAAACCCCGGAACTCCGCCGGACCCCGCTCCACGCCGAGCACCTCGCGCTCGGCGCCCGCATGGTCGACTATGCCGGCTTCGACCTGCCGGTCCAGTACGCCGGCATCCTCGAGGAGCACCGCGCGGTGCGTTCCGGAGCCGGGATGTTCGACGTGTCGCACATGGGCGAACTGACCGTGACCGGCGCGAGCGCGCTCCCCTTCCTGCAACGCCTGCTGGTGAACGACGTCGCGAAGGCGGACGGCCGCAAGGCCGTCTACAGCCCGATGTGCAACGAGGCCGGCGGCACCGTCGACGACCTGATCGTCTACAACCTCGGGCACGAGGGATACCTCCTCGTCGTCAACGCCGCGAACACCGCGAAGGACTTCGCATGGATCCGGGACCGCGCGGAGGAATTCCTCGACGGCCGCGCCAGCACGGGCGTCCGCGTCGGGGACGCCTCCTCCCGGTATGCGCAGATCGCCCTCCAGGGTCCCGCCGCCGCGGACCTGATGAAGTCCGTGCCCGGGCTCGAGGCCGCCCCCCGCCTGACGCGCTTCCAGCACGCCGACCTGACGCTGCCCGCCGGCGTCGCGGGCCCCCGCACGGCCCGGATGCTCGTGTCCCGCACCGGCTACACCGGCGAGGACGGCTTCGAGATCTACCTGGCGCCCGAAGACGCTCCGGGCCTCTGGCGCGCGCTGCTCTCGCTCGGCGCCGTGCCCGCCGGCCTCGGCGCACGGGACTCCCTCCGCTTCGAAGCAGCCCTTCCCCTCTATGGGCACGAACTCGCCGACGACATCTCCCCGATCGAAGCCGGGCTCCGCCGCTTCATCGCCCTGTCCAAGCCCGCCTTCATCGGCCGCGCCGCGCTGCTGCGCCAGTTCACGCAGGGCGCCTCCCGACGGCTCGTCGGACTCACCTCCTCCGGCCGCGTCATCCCCCGCGCCGGCTACGAGGTCCTGTCCGGCACCCGCCCGGTCGGCCACGTCACGTCCGGCCTCTTCTCCCCCACGCTCGACCGCGGGCTCGCGATGGCCCTCGTCGAATCGCTCGTCGGCAACGCCGAGGTCGCCCCGATCCCCGAATGCGCCGTCGTCGTCCGCGAGCGCCCCGAGCCCTTCGCGATGGTCCCGCTGCCCTTCTACGCCCGTCCGAAGGTCCTCTGATCCGAAGGTTCCCCGACGCCGAGAGGCGAGATCGCATCACAGGAGGTGCCCCCATGTCCGCGATTCCGAAGGACCGTTTCTACACCGCCAGCCACGAGTGGATCCGCATCGACGGAGGCAAGGCATCGGTCGGCATCACCGACCACGCCCAGCACGAGCTCGGCGACCTCGTCTTCGCCGACCCGGCGCCCGTCGGGAAGAAGCTCGCGGCGGGCGACAGCGTCGCGACGCTCGAGTCGGTCAAGGCCGCCTCCGACGCGTACGCGCCGGTCGCCGGCACCGTCTCCGTCTCCAACCGCGCCCTCTACGACGACCCGGCGCTGCTCAATTCCGACCCGTACGGCCAACCGCTCGTCGTGCTCGACCTCGACGCCGCCTTCGACGCCGCTTCGGCGGGCCTGCTCGACGCGACCGCCTATGGGGCCCTGGTCGGCGGGAAGGGATGACCCGCATGCGTACGCCGGGCTATGTCCCCACGACCACCGCAGAGCGCGCGGCGATGCTGCGCGACGTCGGCCTCCCGCCGGACGCCGGGCTCTCGGCCTGCATTCCCGAGGGCGTGCGCCTCCGCACCGCCGTCGGGCTGCCTCCCGCCCTCGACGCCCTGTCCCTCGCGCGCCACATGCAGGCGCTGTCCGACCGCAACCGGCCCGCGGACCGTGCGGTGTGCTTCCTCGGCGCCGGCGCGTACGACCACTTCGTCCCCACCGCCGTCGACGCCTTGGTCTCCCGGCAGGAGTTCGCGACCGCCTACACGCCCTACCAACCCGAGATCAGCCAGGGGACGCTGCAGGCCATCTTCGAGTTCCAGAGCACGATGTGCGCCCTCACGGGTCTCGACGTCTCCAACTCGTCGATGTACGACGGCGCCACGGCCGCCGCCGAGGCCCTGCTGATGGCCCACCGCCATACCGGCCGCCCCCGCGCGCTCGTCGCCCGCTCCGTCCACCCCGGCGTCCGCGCCGTCCTCGCCACCTACGCCTCCTTCACCGGCCTCGTCCTCGAGGACTGCCGCGAGGACGGCACCCCCTGCGCGGCGGCCCCCGGCGCCTCCCTCGACGACGTCGCGGCCGTGCTCGTCCAGAGCCCCGACTTCTTCGGCCGCATCCACGACCTCTCGCTCCCGGCCGCCTTCGCGCACGCCGCGGGCGCCCTGTCGATCGCGTACTGCGACCCGCTGTCCCTCGCCGTCCTGCGCTCGCCCGGCGAGTGCGGCGCCGACGTGGCGGTGGGCGACGTGCAGCCCCTCGGCCAGCACCTCTCCTTCGGCGGCCCGTGGGCCGGCTTCCTCACGACGCGCGACGCCCTCGTGCGCCGCATGCCCGGCCGCATCGCCGGCGAGACCGTCGACCGGGAGGGCCGCCGCGGCTTCGTCCTGACGCTGCAGGCCCGCGAGCAGCACATCCGCCGCGAGAAGGCGACGTCCAACCTGTGCACCAACCAGGCGCTGTGCGCCACCGCGGCGACGGTCCACTGCGCCGTGGCCGGCCCCTCCGGCCTCGCCGAGGCCGCGCGCCAGTGCATCTCCAAAGCGGACTACCTCCGCGCCCGGCTCGCCGCCACCGGCGCCTTCGAGCCCCTGCACGCCGGCCCCCTCTTCCGCGAGTGCGCCGTCCGGGTCCGCGGCGGCGACGTCGCAGGCCTGAACCGCGCCCTGCTCGACCGGGGCTTCGTCGGCGGCCTCGACCTCGGTCCCGTCGACGCCGCGCTGGCCGGCTGCTGGCTCGTCGCCGTCACCGAGAAGCGCACGCGCGCCGAGATCGACGCCTTCGTCGTCGCCGCGGCCGCGCACGTGGCCGGGCGCTCGTCCGAAGCCTCCGCGCCCCGGAAGGAGGCGGTCCGATGAACGCGCCGAACCCGACGTCCGAGAAGACCCTGCTGATCTTCGAGCGCGGCGCCCCCGGACGCGGCTCCTCCCTCTATCCCGACTGCGACGTCCCGGATTGCGCCGTCGACCCCGTGCTCCTGCGCTCCGCTTCGCCCGACCTCGCCGAAGTCTCCGAGGTCGAGGCCGTCCGGCACTACACGTGGCTGTCGACGCGCAACTTCGGCGTCGAGACCGGCTTCTACCCGCTCGGCTCCTGCACCATGAAGTACAACCCCAAGGAGAACGAGGCCTTCGCGCGGCTGCCCGGCTTCGCCGGCGCGCACCCGCTCCAGGACCCCGCGACCGCGCAGGGCTGCCTCGCCCTGATGCACGACCTGGCCGACTGGCTGTCGCGCCTCTGCGGGATGAGCGCCTTCTCGCTGCAGCCCGCCGCCGGCGCTCACGGCGAGCTGACCGGCCTGATGTGCATCCGCGCCTACCACCGGCACCGCGGCGACGCGAAGCGCATCGTCGTGCTCGTGCCGGACTCCGCGCACGGGACCAACCCCGCGTCCGCGGCGGTGGCCGGCCTCGAGGTGCGCGAAGTGCCGTCCGGCCCGGACGGGATGGTCGACCTCGACGCGCTGGACCGCCTGCTCGGCGACGACGTGGCGGCCCTCATGCTGACCAACCCCAACACGCTCGGCCTGTTCGAGAAGAACATCGAGGCGATCGCGCAGAAGGTCCACGCGGCGGGCGGCCTGCTCTACTACGACGGCGCCAACGCCAACGCGATCCTGATGCAGTCCCGCCCCGGCGACATGGGCTTCGACGTCGTGCACCTGAACCTCCACAAGACCTTCGCCACCCCGCACGGCGGCGGCGGCCCGGGCGCCGGCCCGGTCGGCGTATCCGAACGGCTCGTCCCCTTCCTCCCCGTCCCGCTCGTCATGAAGGACGCCGTCTCCGGCCAGTACCTCCTCGACGCCGACCGCCCGCTCTCGATCGGCCCGGTCCGCTCCTTCTACGGCAACTTCGGGGTACTCGTGCGCGCCTACGCGTACATCCTGCGCAACGGCGAAGAGGGGCTCGCGGCGGTCTCCGAGGCGGCGGTCACCAACGCGTCCTACCTGCGCGAGCGCCTTCGCCCCGCCTACCGGATCGCCTACGACGCCCCGTCGATGCACGAGTTCGTCATCACAGGGACGCCGCAGAAGGAGGCCGGCTGCTCGACGCTCGACCTGGCCAAGCGGCTGATCGACTACGGCTACCACCCGCCGACGATCTACTTCCCGCTCGTCGTGAAGGAGGCGCTCATGGTCGAGCCGACCGAGACCGAGACTCGCGAGACGCTCGACGCCTTCGCGGACGCGATGCTGCGGATCGCGGAGGAAGCGAGGACGTCGCCGGAACTGCTGCACGACGCCCCGCACGGCACGCCGGTCTCTCGGCTCGACGAGCTGCGCGCGGCGCGGACGCCGGTCCTCCGCTGGAAGCGGCCGGAGGGCTGACGCGGCCGGTGCGGCGACCGCTTGGCGACACATGGAAGAAGCCGACCGTCCGGTCGGCTTTTTCTTGCGCGCGGGCGGCGGGTCACCCCGCGGTCAGAGTCCGCCGAAGTCGAGGATCTTCACGATCTCGTAGTTCAGCCCGAAGAAGAAGAACACGAACAGTACCACGGCGACGACGAGGCAGAGGGCCGCGTCCAGACGGTCCTTGCGGAGCAGGGCGCGCACGAACGCGTAGACCTGGACCAGCAGGCCGGGCAAGCCGGACAGCGACAGGAAGTAGAGCGTGCCGTCCGATCCGATCGGGGCGGGGCTCGCGACGTACAGGCCGTAGTTGTGGAAGAGCAGCGCGAACACCGGACTCCTCGCGAAATAGGCGACGGCCCAGATCAGGGCCGGCAGGGCGAGGTCGATGTAGAGCAACCAGGGCCAGCCGCGGCCGAACGTCGGCAGCAGGAACCTGGAGGTACCGGGCACGCGGCCGTGCGCCGGGGCGTTCTCGGGCGCCGGGGCGCCACCGGGGATCGGGTCCGTTCCGTCCAGGGCCATTCGGGCCTCCTTTCGCGCCGGGCGGCTACGGCATCGAGGAAGAGCCGCCACCGGCCGTCTTCATGTACTGCTTGATGTTGTCGGTCATCTTCATCGTGTTGCCGTCGAAGATCCAGATCGCGTCCATGCCCGGGATGCTTTCGACCAGCGCGCGCCCCTCGTCGTAGGGCAGCAGGAAGAGCGTGGTGGACATGAAGTCGGCGATGCCGCTGTCGGGGTAGCTGACGGCGACGGCGCGGAAATAGCGCGCGGGCATGAGCGTCACCGGGTCGATCAGGTGGCAGTAGCGCGTGGTCCCGACCATGTAGTACCGTTCGTAGTCGCCGCTGGTCACGAAGGACTCGTCGTGGAGGAACACGATGTCGAGCGATACGGCGGAGCTGTCGGAGCTCGTGTCGGCGTTCGGATCCTGGATGCCAACGCCCCAGCGCTGGCGGATGCCATCCGCCGGGCGCCCGACGATGCGGATGTTGCCGCCGCCGTCGACGATGCAGGAGACGAGGCCGGCCTTCTGCAGGTCCTGCGCGACGAGCTCGCAGGCGTAGCCCTTGGCGACGGCGCCGAGGTCGAGGACCATCCCCTTCTCCTCGAGGTAGATCGTGCCCGCGGCGTCGTCGACGATCACCTTCGAGAGGTCGCAGTGCGTCGCGGCCTCCTGGAGCTCGGCCGTCGGCGGCACCTGGGCCTTGGTCGCATCCGCGAGCGCGAGGTCCCGGTACTTCTTCCAGACGGCGATCACGGGCCCCATCGCGATGTTGCACTTGCCGCCGGTCTTTCCGTACCAGTCGATCGACTGCTTGACCAGGGCGAGCAGTTCCGCGGGCACCTTGACCGGGGCGATTCCGGCGTTGTCGTTGACGGTCTTCGCGTTGTCGAGGCCGGTGTAGGTGCTGTAGATGTCGAAGATCCGGTTGAGCGCCTGGAAGCGCTGCTCGCCGATCTTGGAATAATAGTCGAATTCGGACTGGGAGCGGGCGTAGCCGACGATCTGGACGAGCGTGTCGAACGTGCCGTAGAACTGGTACGTATACTTGGTGTAGTCCACGCCCGCATTGCAGCCGGTGAACCCGAGGCAGGCGGCCAGGAGGGTGGCGAGCGCCACGAAGACGGCGGCGGTGCGGCGGAGGGGCTGCTGGAACGTCATGGCGGTCTCCCTTCGGTCAGGCGGCTGTCAGCCCCGAGTATATCAGCGGGAAGGACAAAAAAGAACCCTCCGGACGGTCCGGAGGGTCCTCTTCGGGTCGAGAGCCTCGGGAAGGCCCGCGATTCCTACTTGGCGTTGGTCATCGCCTCGGCGACGACCTTCAGGAAGATCGGGACGGTGATCGAGACCTTGCCGACCAGGTCGGCTTCGTCCGCGATCTTGCCTTCGGCGCCGTCCTTGGTCTTCATGGCGGCGATCTGGGAGGCGGTCTTGCCGACCATCCAGCCCTCGATGAAGGCGACCTGCTGGTTCCACTCGTACTTGGAGCCGCCGAACTTGATCATGCCGTAGTCGGTGCCGAGCTCGTCCTTGGTCTTGAAGACCGTGGACTTGTCGGTGGTCAGCTTGCCGGTGTTGTCGACGGCCAGCGTGATCTGCGCGTCGTCGATGTTGATCCCGACGACCTTGCCGTTCGAGTCGACGGTGACGGCGGCCATCACGGTGTCGGTGACGATCTTGGCGGCGGCGTCCGCGGTTGCGTCGGTGGAGAGGCTGGAAATGGAGACATCGTGGCCGAGGCCGAGCTTGGTGGCGCCACCGGTGGCGGCGCATCCGGCGAGGACGAGGACGACCAGGGTGATGATCATGATCTTCTTGAACATGCGTACCTCCTACTGTTTTCCCTCGAAATGCGGTCCGCTTCTGGCATGTCGGCGGACTAGAACTTCACGAGTATAACATAATCGTAACGAAGGGCACCAGTATCATGCGCGCATCTCGACCGATTATTTGCATGACTCGTCATATCTTTTTCAGGCGCCGGAGGACGGGCACGGCCGCGGCCGCCGTGGGAATCCCCGTGAGGAGTCCGACGAGGAGGAGCATGGGCAGGTAGGACGTCGCGAGGGAAAGGTCCTGGAGGATCAGGCAGGCCGCGGCGACCTGGCCGATGTTGTGGGCGGCGGCACCGGCCATGCTGACTCCGTAAACGGAGAAGGCGCGGCCGTCGCCCCGCCGCAACAGCGCCATGACGAGCAGGGCGCAGGTGCCGCCGAACAGCGAGAAAACCAGCGAGGCCGGTCCGAGGAACAGCGACGTGAGCACGCAGCGGACGACGAGAATCGCCGCGGCGTCCACGAAGGCGAGGCGGTACAGCGCGAAGAGCGTGACGATGTTCGCGAGGCCGAGCTTGATGCCCGGCACGGGGATCAGGAAATTCAGCGGGATCCAGCGCTCGACGATCGACAGCACGACGGCGAGGGAGACGAGGATGCCGTCCGCGACCAGCCGGCGCACGTAGGCGGAGACGGCGTGCGGGTGGTCCGTCACGGAAGGGGGCCTGAAGGTCCGCCCGCTCATCGGTTGTTCACGTCGACGCCGTCAGAATTCCCGGTCATGCGCAGGAGCAGGTGTCCGGGAACGCACGCGGCGACCTGGGGAGGCCGGTCGATCCAGCCGGTCTGCACGCAGACCTTGTCGGGGCAGTCCGCCGCGGCGAACCGGATGCGTCCGCCGCCCGTCCGGATCGTGTAGTGGTAGCCCAGCGACTCGAACGCGTAGTTCGCGTCGGTGTCCAGCTCCTGGACCGTGAACGTGCGCAGGACCGTCCCGTCGCGGACGAGCTCCGCCCCCGTCACCTTCGCCGCGGAGAGGTGCGACCCGCTCCACAGCACGACGGCCAGCGCGACGACCGCGACGACGACGACGACGTCGCCGGGCCGCAGCGTCTTCCACAGGCTCTGTTCCTGCGGAGCCTTCCTTCGGGCGGTCGACGTCGCAGACACGGATTCTCCTTCCTGGGTCGGTCTCCGGCTGCGCCGGGACCGGAACATTCCTCCCATCGGATCACGCGCTCCGTTCGGTCAGTTGCGCGAGGATGCGCGCGGCGAGGGCCTCGGGCTTCCCGCGGGATGCGTCGACGGTGAGGTCGGCGTGGGCTTCGTACAGCGGGGCGCGTTCGGCCAGCAGGTCGGCGATCGTCGTCCCCTCGGCGGCCACGACGCCCCGTCGCCGAAGGTCCCCCGTCCTCCGCGAGAGCGAGACCGCGTCGGTCTTCAGGTACACCACGATCCCCAGCGCACGGAGGCGAGCCATCGCCTCCCGGCTGTAGACGACGCTGCCGCCCGTCGAGACGACCGCTCCCTCGGGCGCGTCCATCGCGAGCACGGTCAGTTCCTCGCAGCGAAGGAACGCCTCGCGCCCCCGCCGCTCGAGCAGGACGCGGACGGGCACGCCGAAGCGGGCCTCCATCAGGCGGTCGGTGTCGAGGAAAGAGACCCCTCGGGTGCGGGCGATCCTCCGCCCGACGGTGGTCTTTCCGGCGCCGGGCATTCCGATCAGGACGATCCGTTCCATCCGGCGTCTTCCGTCAGACGATCCGGTCGCCGCCCGCGAAGCCCGCTTCCTGCACCTTCTTCTCGAGAATCTGCAGCAGGGGCCCGTTGGAGGGCTGGGTCGGCATCTCGATGTGGACGGCGAGGCTCGCGGACACGGGGACGGAGTGACCGGCATGCTGGATCCCGATCCGGCCGGTCCGCACGCGCAGGCGTTCGGCGACGGTGTGAAGCCCGGAATGGCCCGTGTTGCGCATCACGACGAGGAACATGCCGTCGGCGGACCGGGCGACCCAGTCCTGCTCCGAGCGCATGCTGGCCTTGAGCAGTTCGGCCACCGCGAGCACCGCCTCGTCGGCGACCACCTCGCCATAGCGGGAACGGATGGGGACGAGGTCGTCGATGCTCAGCAGTACGAGGGACAGAGGGTAGCGGGTCGAGCGGGCGCGCGCGAGTTCCCTCGGCAGGCGGATGTCGAGCGTGCGGCGGTCGAGCAGTCCGGTGAGGGGGTCGGTGGAAGCGCCCATCTCGATCTGGTCGAACAGGGTCTGCAGTTCGCCCGCCTCCACGTTGTTGCCGCCCATGGTGACGAGGCTGCCCGTGAGGTCCTTGAGAAGTTCCACGACCACGCCCCGGCCGCCGACCGGCACCGGGATCGCGACGTTCAGGTAGATCCTTCCCTTGTGGAACCTTATGCGGTTCATCCGGCGGTTCTCCCGGAAAGCGCGGGAGGTCAGGCAGTCCGGGCAGGCCGGTTCGGGGCTCCAGAAACCCTGGCAGCGGTAGGGGGGCGGCGTCGCGCGGTCGGCCACGTGCTCGGTCACCTTGTGGGCCACCGGGTCGACGATGCGGAGGACGTCGTACATCTCCCCACCTTGGGCGAGGATGCCCAGGACGCGATCGACGGTCTCCTGGTCCGCGGGTTCGGGAATCGGATCGGCCATGGAAGGATCCTCCTTCATGGAGAGAGGCTCCGTCCATCGTACCACAAAGGCGGGACCTCCGTCCGCCTGCGCTACGAGCGCAGGATCGCCATGAATTCCTTCTGGTCGAGGATGCGGATGCGGCGTCCCTCCCGGTTCAGGTCCTCCGCCTTCGCCCGGCGGGAGCGCGGCGCTTCGGACGCGGCGGAGTCCTTCGCGCGGCCCTGGACGGCGCCGGGGTGGACGTGCGCGTGCTGCGCCGGACCGCCGGCCTTCGTGCGGTCGTGCGGGTGGGAGGTTCCGTGCGGCGGCGAAGGGGGCGCGTCGCGGGAAGGTTCGGAGACGACGGGCCCGAGCCGCCGGCCCTCGATGAACCAGTTGGTCATGAAGTTGACGCCGCGGACGACCCGGCCGCCCTTCTGGCGGACGGCCCGCTCGACTTCGGCGCGGCTCATCCCGTCGATCTCGCCGTCGACGCTGAGCACGGTCCCGTAGAACGGGTGCAGGCGGGTCGCGGGGCCGTGTCGGACATCCGCCGTCGCCTCGCGGGGCAGCGGGATCGAGATCCGGGACAGTTCCTTCTCCTTGCGCGGCGTGTGGACCTTCGAGGAGATCGGGGCGCACGACAGCCCGTAATGGGCGTACAAGGCGCGCACGTCGGTCATGCCGCTCTCGAGGAGGATCCGGTTGACGAGTTCGGCGCTGGCCCTCGCGTCGGAGCGGGCGTCGTGGAGGTCGAGGCGGATGCCGAGCCAGGCGGAGGCGGACGCGAGTCCGGCCTTGCGACCCGGCGCGAACTTCTCGAAGAGCTTCTGCGAGCAGAGGATCGGGTTGTCCGGCGGCGCGACGCCCCTGCGGGCGCAGAAATCGCGGACCGAACCGGCCTCGGAGCCCGAATTGTGGGCGACCCACGGGCGGTCGCCGGCGATCGCCCGCAGCCGGACGAGGATGTCCGCGAAGGTCCGCGCGTCCTGGACGTCGGAGGGGCGGATCCCGTGCACCTGGATGCTCGCGGGCTCGAAGAAGTCCGGGAAGGGGCGGCACAGCCAGTAGCCGGTCGTCACGATGCGCCCCTGCTCGGCGATCGCGTACCCGACGGCGCAGACGCTGCAGGGGTTGTTGTTCGCCGACTCGAAGTCCACGGCGATGAAGCGCGAGCCGGCCTTGTCGGCCCGTTCCAGGCGCCAGCGCGCGGGAAGCAGGCGGATCGCGTCCTTGAACCTCATCGGACGGCCTCCGCGGCCGGAAGCGATTCCGGATCCCCCGACGCGGGCAACGTCTTCTCGAAGATCGACACGCCGAGCAGCCGGCCGAACTTCCGCCCGACCTCGTGCATCACGCCGCAGGAGACGTAGCCCAGCTTGCGGAAGAGCGCCGCGCTGCGGACGTTCTCCTCGGTCACGAGGGCCAGCAGGACGTGGAAGCCCTGCGCCGC
Organism: uncultured Eubacteriales bacterium; assembly: GCA_903835065.1. Lineage (GTDB taxonomy): Bacteria > Bacillota > Clostridia > Saccharofermentanales > UBA5734 > CAILLO01. The sequence continues at coordinate 40,640 of CAILLO010000004.1, read as the reverse complement.
CGCGTACCGTTCGAGGAAGCGCAGCGCCTTTGCGCCCGTGCCGCAGCCGGTCGCCGCCGGGTCGAGGTAGATGTGGACGGAGGCGGTCGCGTCGTAGGCCTCGCGGGGGTTGTAGCGCGAGATGCCGGCGTAGCCGTCCACCCGGCCCGTCGACGCATCGAGGAGGACGAAGGTGCGGCAGCGCGGGTCCGTGTGGAACACGAGGCCGCGCATGTCGTCGAGGCCGAGTTCGGCGATGTGGAAGGTCGCCGTCGAGGTCCGGACATAGTGGTTGTAGATCGCGAGGACCGCGGGAAGGCGCGTCTCCTCGACCTCTTCGAGGAGGAGCCCTTCGGATTCGCAGCTAATCATGCGCACCGGCCTTTCCGCGGCTCATCTCCGATAGATCCTGCTGAGGTCGCGGAGGACGGGAGCCGAGACCCTCGTGAACTCCTCGAGATTCTCCCGCGTGAAGCGGAAGCGCCAGTTGCCGGAACCCGTGGCGGGCGTGTTCATGCGCGTGTCCGAGCCGAAGCCCAGCAGGTCCTGCAGCGGCACGACCGCGAGGACGGCCGTCGAGGCCCACAGCGTGCGGAACAGCGGCCGCAGCGCCGGGCTGTCCGCGCCGCCCCGGATCAGGTCGGGGGCCGGCAGGTCGCAGTACTCGCAGACGCGCGCGCGTTCCTCGGCGCCCATCGACATGAGCCAGCCGAGCGCCGTATCGTTGTCGTGCGTGCCCGTGTAGGCGATCGCGTTGCGGACGTGGTTGTGCGGGAGGTGCGTGCTGTCTCCGCCGTCGAGGAAGGCGAACTGGAGCACCCGCATGCCGGGGAAGCCGGTGACGTCGAGCAGCGCGCGGACGCCGTCGTCGATGTCGCCGAGGTCCTCCGCGACGATCGGGACCGGCCCGAGCGCTCGCTCGAGCACATCGAAGAAGTCGGTGCCGGGGCCGGGGATCCACTTCCCGGTGCGCGCGTCGGGCGCCTCGGCGGGAATCGCCCAGTATGCGGAGAAGCCGCGGAAGTGGTCGATGCGGACGGCGTCGTAGAGCGCGAGAGCGTGGCGCACGCGTCCGATCCACCAGGAGTATCCCTCCGCGGCGAGGCGCTTCCAGTCGTACAGCGGCTGGCCCCAGCGCTGGCCGTTCGCGGCGAAGTAGTCGGGCGGGACGCCGGCCACGCGCGCGGGCCGCAGGTCAGGGCCGAGTTCGAAGATCCCTCCGCGACCCCAGACGTCGGCGCTGTTCTCGGAGACGTAGAGGGGCATGTCTCCGAAGAGCCCGACCCCGTTGCGGGCGGCATGTTCCCGCAGGGCGGACCATTCGCGGTGGAATTCGTACTGGACGAAGCGCCAGAAGTCGACTTCGGCCTCGTGCTCCCTCATGGCCCGCGCGACGGCGTGGCGGCGGTGACGGGCGAGGTCCCCGTCCGGCCAGTCCTGGAACGGGAGTCCGCCGAAGGCATTCGAGAGGGCCATGAAGAGGGCGTAGTCGTCGAGCCAGTCGCTCTGGTCCCACGCGAACGCCGCGACGGCGGCCCGCGTCTCCGGAGAGAGGCGCGAGGCGGCGAGGCGCAGCAGCGGTTCGTGCACGGCGCGGACCTGCCCGTAGTCGACGGCGAAGGGGGAACCGCCGCGTCCGGCCAGACCGAGACGCGCCGCATCGGCCTCTTCGGCCGTGAGCAGGCCGCGGAGCGCGAGCGTTCCGGGGTCGATCAGCAGCGGGCTCCCGGCGAAGGCGGAAACGCTCTGGTAAGGCGAATCGCCTTCTCCCGGCGGGACGAGCGGCAGCAGCTGCCACCAGTGGAGTCCCGCATCATGGAGCCGGTCGACGAAATCGAAAGCGTCCGGGCCGAGCGTCCCGATGCCGTAGGGGCCGGGAAGGGCGGTGACCGGAAGGAGGACGCCGGCGGAACGCGTCGCGCCGGGCCCGACGGGGGAAGGGACTCCGCTGGACGGATCCCTGGGACCAATGCTCATGGCATGCACCTCGCGGCCGAGCCGCCGTACCCCATCATATCCCAAGGCAACCCGCGCCGCCAGAGCCGACGGGGGGTGGAATCACTGGATGATGCGACGGACCGACAGCAGGCTTTCCTGGTAGGTGGAGACCTTCTGGTACCGGACGTCCTTGCCGCCGCCGGCGGCATGGATCATCATCCCGTTGCCGATGTACAGGCTGACGTGGTTGATCCTCGTGACGCCGTCGTTGAACGTGTCCCAACAGAGGATGTCGCCGGGCTTGATCTCCGACAGCTTGACGCTGCGGCCGAAGGTCCCGTACGCGATGGAGGATCGCGGGACGGAGATTCCGGCTTCCTTGTAGACGTACCAGGTGAGGCCCGAGCAATCGAATCCGGCCGTCGGGGAGGCGGCATAGTGGACGTACTTGACGCCGAGCTGCGCCTTGGCGTAGGCGACGATCCGCGCGCGGAGCAGGTCCGCGGCGGACACCGGCGGGACCTTGGGCGCCGGCTTCTTCGACGCCAGGTAGTCGGTCTTGACGTAGCCGGCCGCTCCGTCGGACGCGACGACGAGGGACCAGTCCGTGCCGTATGCGGTCCGCGTGACCTTGTCCGCGTACTTCAGCTTGCGGAGGACCGCGCCGTCCGTTCCGGGCGAACCGCGCAGGTTCAACGTGTCGGACGTCACGTAGAGGACGGCGTCGTCCGGCACGAAGTAGTCGGGGAGCGCCGCGACCTTCTCTTCGGGCCAGGCGGTGAGCAGGAGGTCGGCGAACAGGGACGCGCCCAGCGCGTCGTTCTCGGCGAGGTCGGCGGCCGTGGGCGGCGCCGGAGTGGCGGTGGGCTCCGGCGTGGAAGTCGGTGCCTCGGGCGTCGGGGTCGACGGGGGAAGGACGTAGCCGCCACGGCTGGATAGCAGGACGCCCTGGTCTTCGCTGCCGTCGAGCGGCACGAAGAGGTACCGGCCGTCGGGGGAGGCAGGCGTCGGGGTCGGGGCCGACGGAGCCGCGGGCATGCGGGTCAGGGCGGCGAGTCCGGAAAGGGCGGTCGACAGGACGAGCGGGAGCAGCGCGAGTGCGACGAGCCCCCGCGCGGTCCTGCGCATTGTCCGGTTGCGATCGGTCATGAATCGTCTCCTTGCATCGGGCGCGGTGGGTCCGGGACGGAGGGTCTTGTCCGGTACCTGTGCTAGAATGGAATCGGATCGGACAGGAGGTATTGTATCATGACTGTCCATGCACCGTCTTCTCCCCCCCGCCGCCGCGCCGTCCTGATCGTCCTCGACGGTGCCGGGATCGGTTCCCTTCCGGACGCGGACCGCTACGGCGACGCGGGTTCCGCGACGATTCCCCATGTGGCCTCGGCGGTCGGGGGACTCCGTCTACCGACCCTGCAGCGGCTCGGCCTCGGCGGCATCGCCCCGGTCGAGGGCGTCCCGCCCGCGGACCTTCCGCTCGCCTGCTTCGCCAGGGCCGCCGAACGCTCCGCCGGCAAGGACACCACCACCGGGCACTGGGAGCTGATGGGCCTCGTGACCGAAGTCCCCTTCCCCACCTACCCGGACGGCTTCCCGACCGACCTCCTCGACGCCTTCGAGCGCGCGATCGGGCGCGGCACATTGGGCAACTGCGTCGCCTCCGGCACCGAGATCATCGACCGCCTGGGCGCCGAACACGTCGCGACGGGCAGGCCGATCGTCTACACCTCCGCCGACAGCGTCTTCCAGATCGCCGCGCACGAGGGCGTGACTCCGCTCGAGACGCTCTACGAGTACTGCCGCATCGCCCGGCGCCTGCTCGTCCCGCCCCACGAGGTCGGACGCGTGATCGCCCGCCCGTTCGTCGGCGAACCCGGCTCCTTCCACCGCACGCCCAACCGCCACGACTTCTCCCTGGTGCCGCCGTCCGACACGGTCCTCGACCGGGTCCGCGCGGCGGGCCTCCCCGTCGTCGGCGTCGGCAAGATCGGCGACATCTTCGCGATGAAGGGCATCGACCGGTCGCTCCCCACCAAGGGCAACGCGCAGGGCATGCAGACGACGCTCTCCGTCGTCGCGGAACAGCCCGACGGCTTCGTTTTCACGAACCTCGTGGATTTCGACATGCTGTACGGGCACCGCAACGACGCCCTTGGGTTCGCCGACGCGCTCGAGGCCTTCGACGTCTGGCTGCCCTCGCTTCTCGAGCGGCTGGTCCCCGGCGACCTGCTCGTCGTCACGGCCGACCACGGCACCGACCCCTGCTACCCCGGCACCGACCATACGCGCGAGTACATCCCGGTACTGTTCTATCGGCCCGGCAAGCCCGGGCGGGACCTCGGGACGCTGGAGAGCTTCGCGGACCTCGGCGCGACGGTCGCGGCGCACCTGGGCGCGAAGGCGCCGGCGCACGGGCGGAACGTCCTTTGATGGTGCCCGGGTCCGAAGGAGCCGCACTGGCCGCCTATCTGCGCGAACGCCACGGTTGCACCGCGGTCCTGCTCTACGGTTCCGTCGCGCGCGGCGAGGACGGACCGGAGAGCGACGTCGACGTTCTGGGCTTCCGTGAGGCGGACGGGCACGATAACGACACGTCCGAGTTCGTGGGCCGGCTCCTGGACGCCTGGATCAAGCCGGTCGGCGAACTCGAGGCGGCCGTCGGGGGCGGCCCGGAGGCGCGGGAGCCTTTCCTGCACGTCGCCGGGGGAATCCCGCTGGCCGACCCGCAGGGGCTCCTGGCCCGCCTGCTCGCGCAGGTCGCGACGGAGGCGGGCCTGCCGGTGCCGATGGACCCCGGGCGACGCGAGTTCCTTTCCGCGTAGTGCCGCAAGATGGTCCGGAGAGCGGCCAAAGGCGACCCGGAAGGAGACTTCCGGCTTCACTGGCTGCTGAACGACAGCCTCTCGATCGCGTTCGGGTTCATGGGACGGCGCTATCCGGGTCCCAAGGCGGCGCTCCGGACGCTCGCAACCGGGAATCCGGACCTCCATGCGCGTTTCGTCGCGGCGCTGAGGCCGGGCGCTTCCCTCGTGGACGTCGTCCGACTCGTGGACGGACTCGACGCGATTCCTAGCGGATGAAGAACACGATCCCGATGAAGTGCGAGACCGCGCCGAGCGCGACGAAGAAGTGCCAGACCATGTGCGCGAACCTGAACCGGCTGGCGTAGAAGCCGACGCCGGCCGAATAGAAGAGGCCGCCCGCGAAGACCAGGAGGATCAGCCCGAGTTCGCCCTGGCGCAGCAGCGTCGGAAGCACGAGCACGGCCGTCCAGCCCATGACCAGGTAGACCGCGACCGACGCCTTCGGGAGTGCCTTGCTCGACAGGGACTTGAACAGGATGCCCGCGATCACGGCCGCCCACTGCAGGACGACGATCGCGGTCCCTTCCCAGCCCCTGATCACGCACAGGGCGAGCGGCGTGTAGCTGCCCGCGATCGCGACGTAGATCATGGAGTGGTCGAGGACGCGGAAGACGTTCTTGTGGAGCGTGTCCGCCTTCATCGCGTGGTACAGCGTCGATGCGAGGAACATCAGCAGGATCGAGATCACGAAGACCGACGTCGTCGCCGATTGGAGCAGGCCGCCGACCAGCCAGGCGTGGACCGCCACGTACGGCAGGGCCAGCAGGCAGAGCGCCGCCATCACGCCGTGCGTGACGCTGTGGGAGACCTCCTCGCTGAGGGACCACTCCCGGAACTTGTCGACCGACCGGACCGATTCACTTGGATGCATTCGTCTCTCCCGTCTTCTTCGTCGGCCTGCCGTAACCGATCAGGTCCTTCACGACTTCTCCGGCGACGATCAGCCCCACGACCGACGGCACGAAGGAGATGCTGCCGGGGATTCGGTGCTTCGCGGTGCACTTCCGGACCGTGCCGGGCGGGCAGATGCAGCCGGCGGCGCAGCTCGCGGACTCCTCCTCGACGACCTCCAGCGGGGGTTCCTTCGAATAGACGACCTTGAGCCGGTCGACGCCGCGGAGCTTCAGCTCCTTGCGCATCACGCGCGCCAGCGGGTCCATCTCCGTCGCGAAGAGGTCGGCCACCTCGAAGCGCGTCGGGTCCATCTTGTTGCCCGCGCCCATCGCGCTGATCACCGGGATGCCGAGCGCCTTGCAACGCACGACGAGGTCGATCTTGGCGGTCACGGTGTCGATCGCGTCCACCAGGTAGTCGTAATCGGGCCGGACCAGCTCGTCGCCGCGCTCCGGCATGTAGAACGTCTGGAACGTCTCCACCTCGGCCTGCGGGTTGATCTCGAGGATGCGCTCCTTCATGGCGTCGACCTTGTTCCGGCCGATCGTCCTCCGGGTGGCGTGGAGCTGGCGGTTCAGGTTGGTCAGGCAGATCCGGTCGTCGTCGACGAGCACGAAATGCCCCACGCCGGCGCGCACGAGCCCCTCGACGACGTAGGTGCCCACGCCGCCGATGCCGAACACCGCGACCCGGCTGCGCGCGAGCTTGTCGAGCGCCTCGCGACCGATCAGGAGTTCCGTCCTGGAAAAGGCATGCAGCCGAGCGGCCATCCGTCCTCCGTGTCTTCCGGGACCGCGGTCAGCCCTTCAGCGCGGTCAGCGCGTCATAGACGTCCTGCGAGTGCCCCTCGGGCTTCACCTTCGCGAACGCCTTGCGCACCGCCCCGTCCGGGCCGATCACGAAGGTGGAGCGGAGGATCCCGAAATGCTTCTTCCCGTAGTTGCTCTTCTCGCCCCACGCGCCATAGGCTTCCGCCACGGCGTGGTCCGGGTCCGACAGCAGCGTGAAGGGCAGTCCGTACTTGGTCGCGAACTTCCGGTGGCTCGCCGCGTCGTCCGGGCTCACCCCGAGCACCACGGCGTCCAGCCCCTCGATCCGGTCGAACGCGTCCCGGAAGGAGCAGGCCTCGACGGTGCAGCCCGGCGTGTCGTCCTTCGGGTAGAAATAGAGTACCACGAAACGTCCCTGGAAATCGGACAACGAGACCGCTTTCCCTTCCTTGTCCTGGAGCGTGAATCCGGGAGCCTTGTCCCCTGCAGCGAGCATGTCGCACCTCCTCGTCCGTCCCGCGGCGAAGGCCGCGGTCCATGGTTCCAGTGTAGCCCCGAAGCGCCCCGCGCGGGGGTGCTCGGCGTTACGAGGATTGAAATTGACAAAGGTTTCGTCCGGGTGATACCATTCCCTCCGGAGAGATGGCAGAGTGGTCGATCGCGCTCGCCTCGAAAGCGAGTGACCATGTGAGTGGTCCAAGGGTTCGAATCCCTTTCTCTCCGCCAGAAACGACGAATGGAAGGTGCGGATCCCGCCCTTCCATTTTTCCATCCAGGGAGGAATCCACATGGAGGTCCTGTTCGAGAACCGGTACCGGATGACGCGGCGACGCTTCCTGGACATGGCGGCGCACCCGGTCCGCAAGGCGGCGCTGCCGCTCGCGTGGATCCTGCTGCTCGTCCTGACGCTGTCGGTGGCGTTCTATTCCCTGACGGCGCAGGACCCGCTCGGCGCGGGCGTCTTCCTGCTGCTCTCCGCCGGATGCGCCTTCCGCATCTTCTTCTTCGTCCCGTTCCGGGCCGCCCGCCGCTTCCAGTCGCTCGTCCGGGCGCAGGGCGCGGAGGAATGGGACCGGACGATCCGCATCGCGGACGACGGCATCCTCGCGGAGGACGGTTCCGTCGCGATGACCTACGGCTGGGACCAGGTCGCCGAGCTCAAGGCGGTGCCGGGCTATCTCGTCCTGCTGCTCAAGGGGCCGGAGCTCGTCCGGCTGGACCTCGAGGGCTTTTCGACCGGCACGGCGGACGCCTTCGCGGAATATGTCCGCGCGGCGCACCCCGGCGTCGCGGTCGCTCCTACAGGAAGTGGCTCCCGTTGATCACGAGGCCGAACGACAGGCCGAGGAATTCCGCCGACCGGCGGCACATCAGCATGCGGGACAGGAAGATCTCGAAGTAGTCCATCAGCGCGCAGATCGTGGTGTCGATGACCAGTTCGAGCGTGACGGTCTTCGCGTCGGGGTCGAGCGCCAGCTTCGAGGACATGACGGCGTAGTTCACGCGGTCGTGGATGTCGAAGCCGGCCACGTTGGCGTTGCGCACGCGGCTGCGACGGACGTCCGATTTGTCCGCGAGGATCAGGGCTGCGGAGACGAGGCTGACCGCGTGTCCCGTCGACTCGTCGTGGTTGCCGATGGCCCCGACCACCGTCGCCAGCTCGTCGGCCGCAAGGCCCATGTTGTCGAGGATGCGGAAGGCCATCACGGCGCCGCTCTGCGCGTGGTCCTTGCGGTTGACGACGTTGCCGATGTCGTGCATCCAGGCGGCGATGCGGGCGAGCTCCACGGTGCGCGGCGGGGCATCGAGCTGCCGGAGGATCATCGCGGCCGTGTCGGCGGTGCGGCCAGCGTGAGCGAACGAATGCTCCGTGAATCCGAGAATCGACAGCACCTCGTCGCCCTTCTCGATGTAGACTTCGATTTCCTTGCTTCTCTTGACGTCTTCGAATGCGATCATGTCCATTTCCTTTTTCCTTTCCAATCCCGGCGCGCCGGCCGGCCCACTTCTCTTCTTCCTTCATGATACAGCGCGGACGACCTGCCGCGCTCGCCTCCGCGCGCCGCAGAACGACGAATTTACACCGATTTCACGGGATCCGCCCTCGCGTGTTGACGCGGGGGGGAAGGAATAGGACAATGGAAGGGGCGCAGGATGTTTTGCTCCGTCCGGCCACCACCAAGGAGGCCGAAGTGTCGGTTCTGACCCTGTCGCGGCAGATGGGATCGCTCGGCGACGAGATCGCCGCCGCCCTCTCCGTCCGTCTCGGATGGGACCTGGTTTCCCGCGGCGACGCGATCGACCGCTTCCTCGGCGACGACGCGACGCCCGCCGACCGCCACCTCCTCCGGGACAGCTCCCGGCAATACCTCGCCCTCTCCCCTGCCGGCGTCCCCTTCATCGAGCGCATCGAGCAGGGCCTGCGCGCGCACCTCGCGCAGCATCCGGCCGTGCTCGTCGGCTTCGGTTCCCAGGCCCTCTTCTCCGACGACCGCGACGTCCTCCACGTGCGCGTCGTCGCCTCGATACCCGCGCGCATCGAACGGATCCGGGAGCAGTACGGGGTCTCGCCCGAGGACGCGGCACGGATGCTCGTCGAGTCCGACCGGAAGCGGCGCCGCTACATCTCGACCGTCTTCGGCGGGGAGCTGTCGGATCCCGCCCTCTACCACCTCACGCTCAACACGACCTCGCTGTCGGTGGAGGACGCCGTCGAGACCGTGCTCGCCCTCGTCGCGAGACGGCAGGCCGATACGAGCGGTCTGGGTCCCGTCGACGGGCTCGGAACCCCCTCGCCCTTCAAGCACCCCTCCGAGGCCGAGTTCGCCCGGATCCTCGACCTGTACGGCATCGAGTGGACCTACGAGCCGCGCACGTTCCCGACGGAGTGGGACGCCGCGGGCAACGTCGTCCAGGCCTTCCGGCCGGACTTCCACCTGACGAGATTCGGCACCTACCTCGAGCTCACCACGATGGACCAGCGACACGTCACCGAGAAGAACGGGAAGCTGAAGCGAGTGCGGGAGCTCTACCCCGGCATCGACGTGCGCATCGTGTACCGCAAGGACTTCCGGGGCCTCATGGAGAGGTTCCGCGACGCGGAAGGAGAATGAACCGCATGCAGGACGCCGCGCCCGGCCGCACCGTCTTCCCCGCCGACGCGATCGCCGCCCGCGTGGCCGGAATCGCCCGAGCGATCGAGGCCGACTTCGAGGGGAAGGACCTGGTGCTCGTCTGCGTGCTCAAGGGCTCGCTGTACTTCTTCGCCGACCTGACCCGCGCGATCCGGATCCCCATCCGGCTCGATTTCATCGCCATCGGCGGATTCTCGCCCTCCGAGCCCGCGAGCGGCGCGGTCCGCATCCTGAAGGACCTCGACATCGACATCGCGGGCCGGCACGTGCTGCTGGTCGAGGACATCGTCCGCACCGGACTCACGACCGCATACCTCGTTCAGACCCTCGGGACCCGCAGGCCGGCGAGCGTGCAGGTCTGCTCGCTGCTCGTGAACCCGTCGCAGCTGATGATCAACGTGCCCATCGCCTACCAGGGGTTCGAGGTCTCGACCCGGCGCCTGATCGGGTACGGGATGGACATCGGCGAGCACGGCCGCAACCTCCCCGACATCTCGGAGGTCGAGCGCCCGACCGCCCCCTAGCCGGGCGACGGGCTCCCGCAGGCCGATTCCCGGGTGCCCGCGCGCAGGCGCCGGATTCCGGAAAGCACAAAAAAAGGGCTCCAGCGAACCCTTTTGAGACTCCCGATCCTTTGCAGCCGTCCTTTGCTCTGCGAGCATTCAGCCTCGGTCCCTGAACTCCGTCTCCCGCGACCCCCGTGTCCGGAAAGCAAGCTTTCCGTCCGCAGGACCCTGGTCGATCGGTCATCCAGTTGTCTGGCTCGCGACCCGTGTGGATTATTATCCCCCGTCGGCCGCTACCCGCATTCCACTCTTTCGAGTGGCGACGTACTGCCAGGTGCCGGTACCTCACGGAATTCCCTGGAGCTTGTCTTCAGTATAACAGACTTGGTGATTCTGTCAATAGGCATCCGGTAATTATTTTACCATTTGGTCAATCCGCACAATAACCGAACGAACGGAGGCGCCATTCCACGCGGTTCCGGAAGAAACCCCGCATCCTTGCAGGATTCCAGGCGGGTGTTTTCGTTCGGTTTCGGAGGAGCCTCCGGAAGATGGACGCTCTGGATCAGAGCACGTCACATCGGTTACCATCCGGGCCCCTCCCCTCTGGTAAGGTCTAGATAATACGCCATGAGGCGGTCGGATGGGGCCGGAAGGCCGATTTGCACAAGGAGGATTTTCATGAAGAAGTTCAGATGCACCGTCTGCGGAAATATCGTCACCGGCGACGCGGCCCCGTCGAAATGCCCCCAGTGCGGAGCTCCCGCGGAGGCGTTCGTCGAGGTCAAGGCCGAGGCGATGGTCTGGGCCGACGAGCACCGCATCGGCGTCGCGCAGGGCGTGGACGCCAAGGTCGTCGAAGGTCTCCGGATGAACTTCACCGGGGAATGCACCGAAGTCGGCATGTATCTTGCGATGTCCCGCCAGGCCGACCGCGAAGGGTACCCGGAAGTGGCCGAAGCCTACAAGCGCATCGCGTTCGAAGAAGCCGAGCACGCCTCCAAGTTCGCCGAGTTGCTGGGCGAGGTCGTCTGGGCCGACACGAAGAAGAACCTCGAGGCGCGCGTCGAGGCCGAGTACGGCGCGACCGCCGGCAAGAAGGAACTCGCGACGCTCGCGAAGCAGTTGAACTACGACGCGATCCACGACACCGTGCACGAGATGTGCAAGGACGAGGCCCGTCACGGCAAGGCCTTCAAGGGCCTGCTGGACCGCTACTTCAAGTAGGTCTGCGGATTCCCGCGGCCCCCGGGCCGCGCAACCGAAGAGGACCGCCTTCCCTGGGGAGGCGGTCCTCTTCGCTTCGTCCGGGAACCGGCGGCGCTCCGGTCGGGTCCGGGCGGTCTAGGCGTCTCCTCCGCCGTACACGATCCGCGACGGGTGCATCGGGTCGAAGGGCAGGTCGTCGGCCAGCGTCACGACCGCGGGTCCGGTCATGTCGGGCAGGTACACGCGAAGCCGTCCGTCGGGCGTCGCGAGGTAGAACGGAAGGTCGAAGAGGTCGGCCCACCAGGTGTCGTGGAAGAGGCCCGTGGAGAAGTCGTCGTTGCCCGAGCCCTGCTCCTCGCTGTACGCGCCGTGCGTATGCAGGAATCCGACGACCGTTCCGCGGGCGCCGAACAGGTCGGGCACCGAACTGTCCTCCGCGCCGATGACCGGCACGGAATAGGCGTAACCGTAGAGTTCGACCTCCGGGCGGATGGAGGGCGCGAAGCTGTTCCAGGTGGTGGCGTAGCGGACGCGGGAGACGCGAAAGAGCACGGCCGCGTATTCCTTGCGGTCGCGGACCGAGAGCCCGTTGTAGCGGAGGCCGAAGTCGTGCGCGGCTTCTTCGGCCGTCACGAAGAGCCGGAGATCCTCCGGCCGGCCGACCGTGACCGTGGGCGACAGGAGGGCGGAGGCGAGGCGGGGCGCGCAGGCCGGCACCAGGGCAAGGAGGAACAGGGCCGCGGCCAGGGCGACCGCCGCCCCGCGGGACGTCAGGAGGGCGACGGGGTCCTGTCGGGCCGCGCGGCGCATCGCGGGTTCCGGAAGAAGGCGGCGGTCCAGGTCAGCAGCGCGGCCAGCACGAGGATGCCGAGAACGGCGAGCAGGGCGAGGGGGTCGCGCGTGCCCGACTGGCCGACCGTGCGGAACGCGAAGTACGCGACGACGGCGGAGACCAGCTCGACGCCGGCCGGCACGGTCCAGGCGACGCGGGGCCGGAGCAGGATCGAGGCCAGGGGGTAGAGGGCCGGAAACGCGAGGAGGAAGAAGGGGATCATCAGGATCACGAGCACCAGGTCGGCCCAGCTGCCCGGCACGTTCTGGAACGCGGACACGAGTCCTGCCACGAACAGGAGGGTGGAGACGCCGAACGGGACGAGGGTCAGGAGGCGGCCGAGGATGCGGAGGCCTCTCCTGTTCGACCGGGTCTGGAGCGCGACGGCCCCCAGCAGGGCCAGGGCGATGAGGGCGTAGAAGGCGTAGCGGAGGATGTCGGTCAAGGCGGTCCCTCCTTCTCGTCGATGCGGCCGCGGTTGCGTGCGGGGCGCGTGGAGCCTCTTGACGCCATCATACACGAATTCGGCGCGACGGAAAGACCTCCGGCGATACGGAGATCGCTGGAGGTCTTCGGACCGCGTCCGCCGGAGGGCGGGAGCGCGGTGCAGGGCAAGGTTCGGGTCGGTCCCGCCTAGGCCTTGGCCTTCGCGGATTTGGACTTCGAGGAAACGGCCGCGGGGGCCGGCGGAGGAGGCGCCATCGGGGCGAGGTGCTCGCCCTTGCGCGTCTTCCACATGACCCAGGACGTACCGGCGATGAAGATCGTGGAGTAGGCGCCGGAGATCACGCCGATCATCATGGGCAGCGCGAAGTCGCGGATGCTCGACAGGTTGTAGATCGTCGCGAACACGTAGACGATGGTGATCGACACGAACACGGTCATCGTGGTGTTGATCGTGCGCGCCAGGGTCTGGTTGATCGAGAGGTTCATCAGCTCGGGCAGCGGCATCTTGCCGCCGGTGAGCCGGTAGTTCTCTCGATACCGGTCGTAGACGACGATCGTGTCGTTGATCGAGTAGCCGAGGATCGTGAGGATCACGGCGATCAGCGAGTCGTTGACCGGAATCCGGAGCAGGACGAACACGCCGAACACCAGGACGCAGTCGTGCAGCAGCGCGACGACGCCGAAGATGCCCGCCGAGAAGCCGCCGATCGTCTTGAACCGGAAGGCCACGTAGAGGATGATCATCAGCGAGGCCAGCGCGACGGCGAGGATGCCGCGCATCAGGTATTCGCGGCCGAGGAAGGGCGCGACGACGTTGGCTTCCGAGAGGACGATGTTCTGGTCGGGGAAGGCCTTGATCAGGTCGGCGACCAGCGTCTTCTGCTGGTCGACCGTCAGGGCGGTGTCGCCGGCGATGTTGAGGGTCAGGATGCGCTTGCCGGACGCGGTGTCGGAGGCGTCGAGCGCGGTCACGTTGGTGCCGGTCGAGGTCGCGGCGACGGAGGCGGCCTTGTCGAGATCGATCGTCGTGTCGTGGTAGTACTTGAGGACGCTGCCGCCCTTGAACTGGATATCCAGGGAGACGCCGAGGACGAAGGGCAGGGACGCGATCAGGGTGATCAGCATCAGGGCCGCGGACAGCGCGAAGAAGATATAGCGCTTGCCGTAGAAATCAACATGCTTCATTTCGATTCAGACCTCCTTCCGCCATAGAGCCACGTGGACTGGAACGCAGGATAGAGACTCAGCGAGCCCGTCATCAGGCGGGACATCATGACGCCCGTGATCAGGTTCAGCGCGACGCCGACCAGCAGCGTGTAGCCGAAGGCCTTGATCGCGCCGGAGCCGAGGATCAGGAGCAGGGCGGCCGGGAACATCGTGGTGAGGTTGCCGTCCAGGACCGCCGCGAAGGCGCGCTGGAAGCCCGCGGAGACCGAGAACCGGAGCGAGTTGCCCGCCCGGATCTCCTCCTTGATGCGTTCGGCGATGATGATGTTCGCGTCGACGCCCATGCCGACCGACAGGATCAGTCCCGCGATGCCGGGCAGGGTCAGCGTGTACTGCGGGATCGTGATCGCGAGCAGCGTGCAGGTCACCTGCATGATCAGCGCGAGGATCGCCACGAAGCCGGGCAGGCGGTAGTAGAGGATCATGAAGATCATGATCAGGAGGAAGGCGAGCATGCCGGCGTTCACCATCACTGCGAGGGCGCTGGCGCCGAGGGTCGGACTGATCACGTTGTTGGAGACGGCCTTGAGGGAGAAGGGCAGCGCGCCGGCGTTGATCTTGTCGGCGAGCGCCTTGGCCTCGGCCATGTCGGCCATGCCGTCGATGATCGCGTTGCCGTCGGTGATCTGGACCTTGACGGTCGGCGACGAGATCGTCGTGTCGTCCATCTTGATCGTGATCGTCTGTCCGATCAGCCGGCCGGTCGCGTCGGAGAACTTCTTCGCGCCGTCCGCGTTGAGGGTCAGCACGACGACGGCCGAGCCGCTCTGATAGGCGGAGTAGCTTTCCTTGACGTCGCTGCCGGAAATCACGACGGTGCCGGACGGGTCGACGAACGTGAGTTTCGCGGTCGCGGCGAGCTCGAGGATCGCCTGGTTGACGTCGGCGGTCGCGGTGGTCTCGCCGGACTTCATCGGGAAGCGGACGAGGATGCGGCCGTTGGTCTTGTCGATCGTGACTTCGCGGTCCGTGATGTTCTTGGCGTCGAGGCGGAGCTCGATGATGCTGCGGGCGCTGTCGAGTTCGGCGGCGGTCGGCGCGCGGCCGAGCCCGTCGGGGACGAACACGAGGTCGTAGCCGCCCTTGATGTCGATGCCGTAGCGGATATCCTTGATGCCGTAGATCGTCGAGGTGCCGGCGCCGGGGACGGGGATCCTCATGCCGAAGGCGAGGACGATCGCAAGGACCAGGATCAGTCCGACGGACCAGAAGATGCTGTTCTTGGTCGCACGGATGCGGCTTCTTCCCGGAGTGGGATTTCCCTTTGCCATGGGGGAGCGCACTTCCTTTCCATACGTTCCGCGCAGGAGCGCGGAGCGGTTCGATTCCGGAACGGGTTCCGGAGAGCCGGAGAATCGGGTCGGCGGGAAGGCGGGACCGGAAGAGGAAGAGGGCTATCCGGCGGCCAGCTGCGCGGTCTGCAGCAGCAGGCGCTTCGAGGTCGCGTGGGCGTGGAGTCCCTCGACCGGGTCGTAGGGGGGACGGAGCGCGCGGCGGCCGGTCAGGCCGGGCACGAGGGAATCCGGGGAGGCGGAGCGGGTGCGCAGGCGGGACCGGGCCTCCTCGTTCAGGTTTCTCGACGGACTGTCCCAGCGGAGTCGGGCCGAACCGGACGAGGACAGGTCGGCGGCGAGCGCCGGCGTGGCGTCCAGGTTCTGCGCGCCGGCCGTGCCGGCGGCCTCCTTCGCGACCCGCGCGCCGTCGCGGGCCGAAAGGCCTGCGGACTGCGCTTCGACGGCCGGCAGGCCGCCCAGGAAGCCGGACTGCAGGACGAGCAGGGCCAGAAGGACCGCCACCGCCGATTTCGCGGCGGAGAGGGCCTTTTCGGGGCGCTGTCGGACACTGCGGGGCTTCATCGCGGGGACGCTCCTCGTGGGGTTCACGGCCGGCCGGGACGGGACACCGGAGGATTATAGCACGGCCGGAGCGTCCGCGGGAGGTGTCCGGGCGGACCGTCTAGGGTTCATCGTACCCGAGCGTGCGGGCGATTCCGGCGAAGGTCCGGCCGCTCGCGCGGACGGTGCGGCGCTGCGTCCCGAAGTCGGTCTCGACGAGCCCGAACCGGGCGCTTTCGCCTTCCGCCCATTCGAAGTTGTCCATCAGGGTCCAGTGGTAGTAGCGCTCGACGGGAATCCCCTCGGCGGCGAGCTTCGCGATGCGGGCGAGGTGCGAGACGAGGTAGTCCCCGCGGAACGCATCCTTCGCGTCGCAGGTCCCGTTCTCGGTGATCCAGACCGGCTTGCCGCATTTCGCGTGCGCCTTGCGGACCACCCGCTCGAGGCCTTCCGGATAGATCTCCCAACCGAGGTCGTTCTTCTCGCAGCCGGGCGGCGTCCCCATCGTCGCGAGCCCGTGGACGGAGAACCGGACCATGTCGCGCGAATAGTAGTTGATTCCGAAGAAATCGCAGAAGTCCCCTTCGCCATAGGGCGCGCCGCGGCCGAGGGGCGCGGACAGGCGCCCGGTGCACAGCGCCGCGCTCGAGGCCGTCTGGAAGACATTCTCTATATAGCGGGCGGCGAGGACGTCCCAGGGCGCGCGCGTCGCGGGGTCGAAGCAGCGGAGGTGCTGGGCGAAGCCGACCCGGGCGGAGGGGCCGAGCACGCCGTGCAGGGTCTTGTAGGCGGCCACGTGGGCGAGGCAGAGGTTGCGCATCACGCGGAAGGCGACGCCCATGGGATGCTTCGTCCCCGGCGGCCACTTGCCGTCGAGATAGCCGATCGTCGCGTAGATGTTGGGCTCGTTGACGGTCGCCCAGGACTCGACGAGATCGCCGAACCGCCGGGCGCAGAAGTCGGCGTACCGGGCGAAGGCCGCGATGCCGCGCTCGGTCTCGAATCCGCCCTGTGCGGAGAGCCAGAGCGGCAGCGAGAAGTGGAACAGGGTGACCATCGGCAGGATGCCCGCCGCGCGCAGCATCGACAGTTCCTTCCGGTAGTGTTCCACCGCCTCTTCGTCGAAGCGGCCTTCGCCCGGCTCCAGCCGGCTCCACTCGAAGCCCATCCGGTAGATCCGGCAGCCGAGCTCGCCCATCAGCGCGACGTCCTCCTCGACCCGGTTCCAGTGGTCGCAGGCGCGAAGACACGTCGAACCGTCCCGGATCGGGGAGGGCGTGCGGCCGCAGAATTCCGCCCAGTCGTGGTTCGTCTCGCCGCCTTCGATCTGCGTCGCGGCCGTCGCGGTGCCGAGGAGGAAGCCGTCGGGAAGCCGGAACCCGCTCACGGGGTCTTCCCTCCCGTCGCCTCCGCCTTGCGGACGTGGTGCTTCGACTCCTCCCGCACCGTCTCCTCGGGCAGGCCGAAGAACCGGACGAGGTCGGCCTGCAGGTGCTCGCGCTCGGGTCCGAGCAGCGCGTTGTGCCGGGACCGCTCGAGCAGCAGGACCTCGCGGTAGACCGAGGAGACGTGGTCGTAGAGGTAGTACGGGCTGACGAGGTCGACCGTCGAGTCCATGCAGGACTGGGCGATCAGGACCGGTGCCTTGACGTCCGCCAGGCGCTTCAGCGTCCGGCGGCGCAGGACGTCGAGCTGTCCGGCGCAGCGGACGGGGAATCCGGGATAGCCCTCCGTGTACGGTTCGCGGACCTCGCCCTCGATCTTCGGTTCCGGATTCCAGGGCTGGTAGCGCCGGAAGAGGCTCAGGACGGGCGTCAGGGGGGCGATCAGGGTCTGCAGGCGGATCGGCGCGGAGACCGTGGCGACGCGGTGGACCGGGAAGCGCGCGGCGAGGTTCAGCGCGATCAGGCCGCCCATCGAGAAGCCGATCACGTCTACCTTCCCGTACTTCGCGAGCAGTTCCTCCAGCGCGTCTTCGGCGGCGCCGAGCCATTCGGGCCAGTTCGACCGCTCCATGTCCTTGAGGTTCGTGCCGTGCCCGGGCAGCAGGATGCCGCGGACCGCGTACCCCTCGCCCTTCAGCACGTCGCCGAGCGGCCGCATCTGGGCCGGCGTGCCCGTGAAGCCGTGGATCAGCAGCACCGCCTCGTCCTTCGTGCCTTCGAAGAAGAAGGGCTGCGCATAGAGGTTCATCGTGCGGTTCATGTCCATCTGCCGTCCTCCTTGGAGTTCCGGGAATCCATGATGCCTCCATTATAACCTTTCAGGCCCTCTTCACACTCGCGTCACAAGTCGGCGGCATGATGGAGGGAGCATGGGAACGGCTTGCGGGCGGCGCCCGGCCGACCCGGCTGTGATACCATGGAGGGGAAGCATCGGCCGATGGAAGGGACGTTGGACATGAGCAAGGGACGCATCCTCGTCGCGGACGACCAGTCGGAAATCAGGGAGATCGTCTGCGGCTACGTCCGCGAGGACGGATTCGACGCCGACGAGGCGGCCGACGGCGCGCAGGCGCTGGAGCTCTTCCGCGCCAACCGCTACGACGCCGTCGTGCTCGACGTCATGATGCCGCGCATCGACGGCTGGACCGTCTGCCGCGAGATCCGCCGCGCCTCGCGCGTGCCGGTCTGCATGCTGACCGCCCGCGGCGAGGAGTACGACAAGATCCTCGCCTTCGAGCTCGGCGTCGACGACTACGTCGTCAAGCCCTTCAGCCCGCGCGAGCTCCTCGCCCGCATCCGCGTCCTCGCGCGCCGCGGCGCCGAGTCCGCCCCGACCGCCGACCCCGCGGAGCGGCTCGAATTCCCCGGTGTCGTCCTCGACCTGGCGGGCCGCACGCTGTCCGTGGACGGGCACGGCGTCCCGATCACCACCCGCGAGTTCGACCTGATTTCGCACCTCGCCGCCCGCCCCGGCCGCGTGTTCAGCCGCGAGCAGCTCCTGGAGACGGTCTGGGGGTACGAGTTCACGGGCGACGCGCGCACGGTCGACACCCACGTCAAGACGGTGCGGGAGCACCTCGGCCCGTACCGCCGCTACCTCACCACCGTCTGGGGCATCGGCTACAAGTTCGACCCCGGGGTCGGGACGTGAGCCGCCTCGGACGCCGCGCCGCCGGCGTGCGGGCGCCCGCGCTCCGGCACCGGATCGCCACGCGGCTCTGGCTGGGCATGATGGCCCTCGTCGCCGTCGTTCTCGTGCTGCTCTGGCTGTTCCAGATCGTGTTCTTCGGGCAGGCCTACACCGCGATCCGCGAATCCGACGTCGCCTCCGACGCCTCCGGCCTCGCCGCCGCCCTGCCCGGCTCCACGCAGGCGCAGGCCGCCGATCTCGTCGCCGCGCTCGCGTACCGGACCGGCGCCTCGATCGAGTGGTACGGCGCGGACGGAAAGCTGGTCCTCTCCTCCGGCACGCAGGACATGATGGGCGGCATGGGCTCGATGATGGGCCAGAACGCCTGGAACCTGATGCGCCTGCAGATGCTGCCCGGCGTGATGGCCGGCACGGACGGGCAGGTCCTGATGACCCACCCCCGCCTCGGCACGCAGTTCTTCGTCGTCGGCCGCGCTATCCGTGAAAACGGGGCGGTCGCGGGCGTTCTGCTCGTGACGCTGCCCATGCCCGCCGTCGCCGAGACGGTCGCGGTCCTCAGGACGCAGTTCTTCTGGATCCTCGGCATCCTGACCCTCGTCTCCCTCGTCCTCTCGCTGCATCTCGCCCGCTCCTTCTCGCGACCCATCCGGACGCTCACCGAAGCCGCGCGGCGGATGGCCGCCGGGCAGTTCGACGTCCCCGTCCGCGTGCGCAACCGCGACGAAATCGGGGAGCTCGCGGCGACGCTCGAGCGGATGGGCCGGGACCTGTCGCGCGTCGAGGGGCTGCGCCGCGAGTTCATCGCCAACATGTCCCACGACCTCCGCACCCCGCTGACCCTGATCCGCGGCTACGCCGAATCGATACGCGACCTCGAGCGCACGCCGCCCGAGACGCGCCGCCGCCAGCTCGACAGCATCGTGGGCGAGTCCGAGCACCTCGCGCGCCTCGTCGACGACTTGCTCGACCTGTCGCGCATGCAGTCGGAGTCGCCGCGGCTCGACCTCGCCGACGTCCGGCTCGACCGGCTCGCCGCCGAAGTCGCCGAGCGCTTCCGCGGACAGGCGGACGCCCTCGGCATGCGCCTCTCCGTCGAGGTCGACGTCCCGTGCACGGTCCGCGCCGATTCCGCGCGACTCGAGCAGGTCCTCTACAACCTCCTGCAGAACGCGCTGCAGCACGCGTCCTCCGGCGGTGCCGCCGCCGTCCGCGTCCTCCGGCGGTGCGGCGCGGTGCGCTGCGAGATCGCGGACGACGGCCCCGGCATCCCGCCCGATGAGCGCGACCTCATCTGGGAGCGGTTCCACAGGAGCCCGTCGCGCACGGAATCCGGCCCCCGCGGCACCGGACTCGGGCTCGCCATCGTGCGGTCGATCCTCGTCGCGCACGGCGCGCCCCACGGTGTCGACAGCCCTCCGGGCGCGGGTGCGACCTTCTGGTTCGAACTGCCCGCGGCTGCGCCGGGAGACGACCGCCTTGGCTGAGGAGCGGCGCCCCTCCCCGGACCCCGGCCCCCTCCGCTTCGTGCTCTACTACGCGGCCAGCTACATGGCGACCGCGGTCTACGTCGTCTTCATCCCGATCTACCTGAACGGCCTCGGCTACAGCCGCACGCTCGTCGGCGCCCTGCTCGCGTTCGGTCCGCTCGTCGCGCTGGCCGCCCACCCGGCCTGGGGCCTCGCCGCCGACCGCTCCCCCAGCAAGAACCGGATCCTGTATGTCCTGCTGCTCGGCAGCGCCGCCTGCATCCTGCTCTTCCCGCTGTCCCCCGCCTGGCCGTGGGTCTTCCTCTGCATCGTGCTCTTCTCCGCGTTCCAGTCGCCCATCATCCCGATGAGCGACGCGATCGCGCTCGAGCACCTCTCCCGGACGGGCCGGCCGTTCGGCCCGATCCGGCTGGCGGGCACGCTCGGCTACGCCGTGATGGCCGTCGTCGCGGGCTTCGTGGCGCGCGCCCGCATCGGCGCGATCTTCCCGCTGTACGCCGGGATGGCCCTGCTCGCCTTCCTCGTCGCGACCCGCCTGCCGAAGGTCGGCGGACACCAGGCGTCCGGACCGCGCGTCCCGGTGCGCGCCCTGTTCCGCGACCGCGGCCTCGTCGTCCTGCTCGCCTTCAACTTCGTGCTGCAGCTCACGCTGGGCTTCTACTACAGCTTCTTCGCGATCCACCTGAAGTCGCTCGGTGCCGACACGACGATGCAGGGCTGGGCCATCTTCATCACGTCCGTCGCGGAGATCCCGTTCCTGCTGTACGCGGACCGCATCCTCGCGCGCATCGGCGTGCGCTGGGCCATGGCCGCGGCGGGGCTCTTCCTGGCGCTCCGCTGGCTGCTGTTCTTCCTCGTCGGCGACCCGGGCGTGATCATGGCCGTCAACGCCCTGCACGGGGTCACCGTCATCGTGACGATCTACTGCATGGCGACCTATATCAACACGAACGTGCCGAAGGAACTGCGCGCCTCCGGCCAGGCCCTCAACGCGATGCTGTGCATCGGGGCGGCCCGGATCATCGGGAGCGTGGCGGGGGGCTGGATCAGCGACCTCGTCGGCATCCGGCGGGTGTTCCTCGGCCTGTCCGCGATCGACGCCGCGGCCGTCCTCGCCTTCGTCGCGTTCCTGCTGTGGCGCGGGCGTCAGCGCGGGCGGAGCGCCTCCTCGAGCGCCGCGCCGTAGTTGCCCCAGCACAGGGCCCCGCCGTCCACGACCACGTTCGACCCGGTCATGTACGACGCCTCGTCGGACGCGAGGAAGTGCACCACGTTCGCGATCTCGTCGACCCCGGCCATCCGCTTCATGACGACGCCGCGGCTGATCAGCGCTCCGGCCCGCTCCGGCGGGAGGCCGGTGCCCGACAGGCCGCTCATCATGGCGTCCGAGGCGGTGAAGCCGGGCGAGACGCAGTTGACGCGGATCGCCGGGAAGTCGACGGCCATGGACTGGGTCATCTCGACGACGGCCGCCTTGGTGGCGTTGTAGATCGTCCGGCTGCCGGTGCCCACGTTGCCGTTGAGCGACGCGACATTGACGATCGCGGCGCACGGCGACCGCAGCAGGAACGGGATCGCGGCCTTCGCGCACAGGCCGGTGCCCGCGGCGTTCACGGCGAACATCCGGGCGTAGTCCTCGGCCCCCGCGTCCATCACGGTGCCGCCCATCTGCAGCGCGGCGCAGTTGACGAGGACGTCCAGGCGCCCGAACCGTGCGACGGTCTCCACGGCGAAGCGGACGGCGTCCGCCTCGACCGAGACGTCGCCGCGCACGAACAGGACCCGCGACGGGTCGCCGCACGCGGCCTCGAGCTCGCGGACCGCCTCGCGTCCCGTCTCCTCCCTGCGTCCCGCGACGGCGACGCTCGCGCCCTCGCGCAGGAACCGGCGCGCTGAAGCGCGCCCGATGCCGTCGGTGGCGCCGGTCAGCAGAACGACCCTGCCCTGCATGTCCATGAGGAAGCCCTCCTTGCGTGGGCGCACGGGATGCCCCGTGCGCGGACCCTTCACCCCTGGTGCTTCTTCAGCGCTTCGGACGGCAGGTACCAGCGGTCCCAGTCCGCCTCGTCCCAGAGTTCGGTCCTGCCGGGCATCAGCGCCGCGCAGGTCGTCTTGTGCTTCACGAAGTCGAACAGCAGCGCGACGTGGATCTCTCCCTTCACGATCCAGTGGACCAGATAGAGGCCCTCCTGCATCTTCCGGGCGCGGTAGTCGACGCGGCGGTCGCCCTCCCCCGCGAGAGGTGCGTACGCGCGACGGGCGGCGACCGGGCCGTCGGGCCAAGGGCTCGCGAAATCGAGCTTGTCGCCCTGGACCGACACGACGTAGTGCGGCCCGGTCTCGCCGGGGTACTGGTAGTCGAGCAGCATGCCGTCCAGATCCTTCATGGCGTTCTTTTCGTCCTGATCCATCCGGTTCCCCTTTCCTATTCCGCCAGTTCGAGCTCGGCCGCGACTTCGCCGAGCGCTTCCGTCCTCGTCCCTCGCGTGAGGTTCTTCATCCACTTGAAACGGTTGATCTTCACGACCGCGACGGCCATCTTCGTGATCTGGTCGGACTTGAGGCAGGCGAAGACGACCCAGGGTTGCGTATGGAAGACGAACGCGGCCAGCAGCGCCGACGGCAGCACCGTCAGGAAGACGAAGACCGTGTCGTTGAGGAACACGAAGCTGGTGTCCCCGCCCGCGCGGACGAGCCCGCCAAGGCACATGCCCTGGTAGCTGGTGCCCACGATCGTGACGGCGAGGACGGCCATGAACTGGAGCGAGACGGCCCGCGTGGCGGCGTCGATGTTGTAGATCTGGAGGAAGGGCGACCGGAGGAGCAGGACCACGGCGCCCGCGCACAGCCCGATGACCAGGAACATGACCTGGATCGTCTTCGCGTAGAGCTTCATCTTCTCGAATTCGCCCGCGCCGACTGTCTTGCCGGTCAGGATCCCGACCCCCGCCGACAGGCCCATGATGACGATCGACACCAGGACGTACAGCATGTTCGTGATGCTCGTCGCCGCGATCGCCTCCGCGCCGAGACGCCCGAGGATCGCGCTGCTGGCGAGGTTGTTGATGGCCCAGACGATCTGTCCGGCAATCACGGGGAGGCCGAAGCGGAAGTAGTCGTTCCGGAGGAGGGCGTCGAAGCGAAGCAGGTCGTGGAACCGCATGCGCAGCTTGCGGTCTCCGAGGCCGACGTAGAGAACCATCGCCCCCGCCTCGACGATGCGGGCGACCAGGGTCGACAGCGCGCAGCCCGCGACGCCCATGGCCGGGGCGCCGAGGGCGCCGTAGATGAAGACCCAGTTGAGGAAGAGGTTGACGACGAAGGTCCCGATCGAGACGTACATGCCGATCTTCACGGACTCGACGCTGCGCATCGCGGAGACCAGCAACTGGGAGACGCCGAAGAAGACGTAGGAGAAGGCCATGTACTTCAGGAACTGCACGCCCTGGGCGACGACGAGCGGGTCGTTCGTGAACAGGCCGAGGATCCAGGCGGGGAAGACCGCCGTCGCGAGGCCGAGGACCACGGTGATGCCGAGCGTGATGCGGAAGGCGATCGCGACGATCGACCGGATGCGGCCGGTGTCGCGTCGGCCCCAGTACTGCGCCGTCAGGATCTGCATGGCGCCGGCGATGCCGAGCATGAACATCTGCAGCAGCGTCTGGACCTGGTTGCCCATGAAGACGCCGGCGATGGCGTTCGCCCCGAGGCCGCCGACCATGACGTTGTCGCTGAACCCGACCCCGAAGGTGATCAGGTTCTGGAGCACGATGGGGACGGAGAGGGCCCACAGGGTCCGATAGAAGCCTCGGTCGCGGACGATGATCGCCATGTCGTGCCCTCCTGCCCGTTGATTGTACAACAGAAACGGAGGGTTCTGAAAGTTTCCAGGCGAGATTACAGAAAATCTTGGCGGATTTACAGGTCCCTAGAAGGGGAAGTCGTCCGGGTCCGCGCCGAAGCGCCGGTTCACGTTGAGCGCGTCGATGGCCTTCATGTCGGGGCCGTTCAGCTCGAAGTCGTACAGGTCGCCGTTCTCCTCGATCCGGTCCTTGTGGACGGACTTCGGGATCGTGACCAGCCCGCGCTGCAGGTCCCAGCGCAGGATCACCTGGGCGATCGACTTGCCGTACTTGGCGCCGATCCCCTTGAGGGTCAGGTCGTCCATGAGGTCGCCGCGGATCCCGCCGAGCGGGCTCCAGGTCTCGAGGGCGATCCCGTGGCCGGCGCAGTAGTTCGCAAGCGGCACCTGCGACAGCCGCGGGTGGCACTCCACCTGGTTCACGGCGGGCGGGACGCTGGCGTCGGCGAGCAGCTCGTCGAGGTGGTGGGGCTGGAAGTTGCTCACGCCGATGGCCCGCACGAGACCCGCCTTGTAGAGCTGCTCCAGCTTCTTCCAGCACGGGCGGATCGCGCCGGCGACCGGCCAGTGGAGCAGGTAGAGGTCGACGTATTCCATCCCGAGCAGGGACCGGCTGCGCTCGAAGGCCTGGAGTGCCTCGTCCTTGCGCATGTCGTCGGTCCACAGCTTGGTCGTCACGAACAGCTGCTTGCGGGGCACGCCGCACTCGCGCACCCCGCGGCCGACGCTCTCCTCGTTGGCGTACAGCGACGCCGTGTCGATGTGCCGGTAGCCGGCCTGCACCGCCCAGCGGACCGCGTCGACGGTCTCCTGGCCGTTCGGCGAGCGGAAGACGCCCAGCCCGAGCATCGGGATCTCCACTCCGTTGTTGAATGTCTTCGTCGTGCGGATGTTCATGGGAGCCTCCTTCGGGTCAGGTCCCGAGGTGTCTCTTCAGGGTCGCGCGCACCGCGCCGGGTCCGGCCAGCATCTCGGTGAAGTACGTCTTCACCTTGCCGGCGAGGCCGTGGGCGACGAGGTCGATGCCGAAGATCCGGGCGTCGGAGAGGATCGGGTCGAGCACCGCGTCGAACGGGCCCCGGTCCCCGAGATGGATCGAGGCGAGCTTGCCCTGGAGCTCCGCGAGGCGTGGGTCGGGGCTGCACTCCATCGGCAGCCCGTCGTCGCCGACGGCGAGCAGGTAGCGGAGCCAGCCGGCGAAGACCAGCGGGATCGCGGTCAGCCCGCGCTCCTCGCCCAGGCCGCGCTTCACGTAGGACTTGAGGGTCTCGCCGAAGCGGACGGGGATCTTCTGGGAGGTGTCGGTCGCGATGCGCTGCGGCGCGTCCGGTAGGAAGCGGTTGGGGAAGCGCACCTCGAGCACGGTGCGGATGAAGGCGGCGGGGCTGATCACGCCCGGGTCGACGACGACGGGCATGCTCTCGACGTAGCCGACCTTCTCGACGAAGGCCTTGAGCTCGGGGTCGGTCACGGCGTCGGCGATCGTGCGGTGCCCCAGCAGGCAGCCGTGGATCGCGAGCACGGTGTGCAGCGGATTGAGACAGGTCGTGACCTTCATGGTCTCGATCTTCTCGACGGTCTCGCGGGTCGTGAACAGGACGCCGGCCTTCTCGAGCGGCGGGTGGCCGTTCGGGAACCAGTCCTCGATCACGAGGTACTGGGTGGGCTCGGCGTTCACGAAGGAGGCCGTGTAGGTCTTCTTCGCGGTCACGACCAGCTCGGTGCTCTCGTAGCCGTCGGCCTCGAGAATCGACTTGACCTCGTCGGAGGGGCGCGGCGTGATCTTGTCGATCATGCTCCACGGGAAGGAGACCCTGGCGCGGTCCTCGAGGTAGGCGACGAAGCCGAATTCGACGAGACCCCGGGAGGTCCACTCGCGGGCGAAGGTCAGTACGGCGTCGTGCAGCAGCGTGCCGTTGTGCGAGCAGTTGTCCATGCTGACCAGGGCTATGGCCAGCCGGCCGGCCTGGAAGCGCTTGTAGAGCAGCAGGGTCAGCAGGGCGGTCGCGCTCTTCGCGACCGCGGGCAGCGCGGCGAAGTCGGCGGCGATCCACGGGAAGTACTTTCCGTCAGGACCCTTCACGCCATAGCCCTTCTCGGTGATGGTGAAGCTGGCCATCTGCAGCGAGGGCGCCTCGAAGTAGCGGGTCATCTCCGCGAGCCCGTCGCTGGCCTTGACGGAGCGCACGACGCTGGCGACGACCTGCTTGGCGAGGTTGCCGTCGGAGTTGAGCGCGATCATGACGCTGAGGTTGTCGAAGGGCGCGTACGCCCGGTCGACGATCTCCTCGTCGAAGGCCTCGCAGACGATGATGCCGCGGTCGGACAGCCCCTGGTCCAACAGGTCCTGCTGGAGCACGGCGGTGAACGCGCGGAAGATGTTGCCGGCGCCGAAGTGGACCCACGTCGGCTGCGCCAGCGTCTTCGCCGTCACGGCGTCGAGGTCGTACTTCGGGAGCCGGTAGCCCTTGGATTCCCAGGCCGCGCGGTCCTGCAGGCCCTTCTTGTCGAGTTTCATGGCGTGCACCTCATTCCTTCGATCCGATGTCTTCTCGATTCGATTCTACATGGGAAGGCGGGTCGCGGAAGGGCTTCGGGCCGCAGGGCGCAAGAATCCCCAAGGATTGCGCAATTTCCGGCGGCGATCCTTGAAAAGTGGCGGAGGTTCCACGGGAGAACCACCCGTTTCCGGGTGGTTCTCCAGGGTCGGGCCGGACTTGCGGTACGCCGACGCGTCAGGCCTTCGGCGCCTCCGCGGGGTCCGCGCCGGGCATCGACGCGAGGTCCGGCAGCGCGACCTTGGTGCCGCACTTGCTGCAGAAGGCCAGCGTGGCGTCGATCTCTTCGCCGCAGCCCGTGCAGACGGTCTTCCCATTCACCTCGAGGACCTTGAGCTCGAGCCAGCGGATCCGCTCGAGGCTCTTCCGGATCGTCTCGCAATCGGCCCGGTAGGCCTCGCCGATTTCCGGATTTCCGCCGAACTCCTCGAAATAGCGCTTTCCGATCTCGACGTAGGTCTTCTGGATCTCCGCCTTCCTGTCGCCGATCGCCCCGTTCAGTTTCGAGGTCTCGGCCATGTCGCTGACCTTTTCGCTCGTGTTGTGCGCGAACTCGCCGATCTTCTTCCCGAAATTCCCGAATGCCAAGTCGAACGCCCCCTTTCGATCCGGCCACCGTGAAGGTGGTCCACTTTCGATGATAGACCCGGTGCCGGGACAATACAAGGA
Organism: uncultured Eubacteriales bacterium; assembly: GCA_903835065.1. Taxonomy (GTDB): domain Bacteria; phylum Bacillota; class Clostridia; order Saccharofermentanales; family UBA5734; genus CAILLO01. The sequence continues at coordinate 13,333 of CAILLO010000004.1, read as the reverse complement.
GAGTCCCGTCCGGTCAGCGCCGTCCTGCCTCTCCCCGCGCGGCCCGGAAGAACGCGAGGAGGTTCTCGACCGGGGTCCGTCCCTGGATGTTGTGGATGGGATTGACGACCAGGCCTCCCCGCCCGCCGAGGATCCGGATGCGTTCCCGCACCTCGCGGTCGACTTCTTCGGGCGTACCGAAGGGCAGCGTCTTCTGCGTGTCGACGGCGCCGCCCCAGAAGACGAGCCTGTCCCCGTATTTCGTCACCAGGTCCCGGGCATCCATTCCGAACGCCGAGCACTGCACGGGGTTCAGGATATCCACGCCCATCCCGACGAAATCGTCCAGGAGATTCGGGATCGACCCGCAGCTGTGGAAGAAGGTCTTCCAGGTCGTGTGCTCGTGCACCCAGCCGTTGAGCCTCTCGTAATACGGACGGTAGAACTCGCGGAACATGTCCCGCGACATGAACTCGCTCCGCTGGGTGCCGAAATCCGTTCCGCTCAGGAAGACCGCGTCGGCCCGACCGCCGACCGCCTCCCACAGCAGCGCGAGGTTCTCCAGGGCGACTTCGGTCTGCAGGGAGAAGACCTCGTGGATGTATCCGGGGTGCAGAAGGTGGGCCGCGTACCAGTCCTCCACGCCGCGGATGCCCGGAGTCCGGGCCATCATGGTCCCCGGCAGGAAGGCGACGTCGCCGAGCCCTCCCCCGCCGAAGTTCAGGACCAGGCCACACGAGGTCCCGCTGTACAGCGTCTCCGCCTCGTCCCGGAAAAAGGCCAGTTCGTCCTCCGTGAACACGGTGAACTGCTCCCGGAAGTCCCGACGCCCATCGAGGTCCTCCTCGTCCACGGGCTCCTGCCGCAGGATCCCGTCGAAGTACCAGCCGCCCTTCGGGAGCCGGCCGCTGGGCGACAGCGTCCGGTCGCCGCGGGGGAAGACCAGCGTGTCGCCTTTCGCATCGAGAACGGTCTCGAACCCGGACCCGATCAGCACGGGGGTGTCGCCGGGCGCCGTCCAGGGCTTCCAGGTGCGCGCGCCGTATCCGAAGAAGTTCCCCGGTCCGAAGATTCCGGCGACATCGATGCCGAGCGCCAGGCGGTCGGCGTCCTCCACCTTTCCCAGGATCTGGAACGGTTCATGGACCTTCACGGGAAGTTCACCGAGACCGGTCGCCTTCCTCAATCCGTACAATGCACTGGCCGCGATGCCGGTGACCGTCGTCGCGCCGAGGTCCACGGGCGGCCGGTCCGTGGGCTTGTGGTCGAGCGCCAGACGAAGCCGTTCCCTTGAATCCATCGGTGCCTCCCTTCCCCCGGAAGCCGAAGAAGGCACCGTCCAGAACGACGGCGCCTTCCACAGGAGTCCTTGTCGTACGTCAGGCCTTGGGCTTGTCGATCGGCAGGATGTTCGCTCCGGCCATGTCCCCGATCACGTTGATCAGCTGGGCGTTGCCGGGGACCACGATCTTGGCGTTGGACTTCAGCGCCGTCTCGGTCGCCTGCAGCTTGCGCAGCAACTGGGCGTTGCCGATGAAGTACATGTTCGCGGCCTCGTTGACGAGGCGGATCGCCTGGGCTTCGCCCTCTGCGGCCAGGATCTTGGCCTGCTTGATGCCCTCGGCCTTCTTGATTTCGGCGCGCTTGACGCCGTCGGCGGTGGTCTCCGCGGCCGTCGCGAAGTCGACGGCGGCGACCTTCTCGTTCTCGGCCTTGACGACCTTGTTCATCGTCTCCTGGACGTCCTTCGGAGGGTCGATCTCCTTGAGCTCGGTGCGGACGATGTCGATGCCCCACTTGGCCGTCTCCTCGAGGAGGGTGTGGTGGAGGTCGCTGTTGATGCGGCCGCGCTCGCTGTTCGCGGACTTCAGGGTCATCGTGCCGATGATGTTTCTCAGCGTCGTGCGGGCGAGGTTCACGATCTGGTACTTGTAGTTGTTGACGTTGTAGACCGAGCTCTTGACGCTCTCCTCGTCCGGCTTCACGCGGAAGTACACCTGGGCGTCGACGGTGGCGTTCAGGTTGTCGTTGGTGATGATCACCTGCGGGTCCGCGTTGAACATCTGCTCGGTGACGTTCACGAGGAACAGGCGCTGGATGCCGGGGAAGATCCAGTGGAACCCGGGCTCCGCGTACTTGGTGTACTTGCCGAGGGTCTCGACGAGACCGCGGCTCGTGGGGCGGACGATCCGCATCCCGATCAGGAAGATGAAGACGACGACGACGATGGCGAAAATCACATACGGCATGGGGAGGCTCCTTTCAGAAGCTGGACGACATTGCCCTGTCCTATCGGAAGTCGCACGGAACCCTATCGAATCCCTTGATTGTACCCCTTTCGCGCCGCGTCATCAACCCGGCGGGAAGGGCCTGGGCGGCATTGGAAGCCCACCGTCGGGGCACTCTCTACAGGAGTTTCCCGAACAGCCGCTCGGCGTTCCTCCGGTATATGCCTTCCAGCTCGTCCTGCGTGAAGCCGCTGTCCCGGATCATGGCCGACAGGTCCTCCTGGTCGGTGAACGGGTAGTCCGAGCCGAACATCAGGCGGTCCGCGCCGAGATATTCGCGGGCCATCCGCAGCACGGCGACGGAAGGATTCGACACGTCGTACCAGAGGTTCGGATTCCGCATCCGCTCGGAAAGGCTCTTCCGTCCCTCGGGCGCGAACCGGCGGAAGGGCTCCGGTATGTAGGAGACGCGGCCGTCCAGATACGGCAGGACCCCGCCGGCGTGCGGCATGATCCATTGCAGCCGGGGGAACCGGTCCATCGTACCCGACTCGAGGACCCGGAGCAGCGCCAGGCTGTTCTCCAGGACCAGCCCGACGGTGCCGACCAGGTTGTATGCGTTGATCGCGCGGTACCAGAGCGGGATGTCGGGATGCAGGAAGAGCGGAAGGCCCAGTTCCTGGCACGCCCCATAGGTCGGGTCCATCTTCGGGTCATCCACGAGCAGCGGGCCGCTGTGGCTGTACAGCATGACGGCCACGAATCCGAGGCCCTTGATGCGGGCCGCCTCCTTCGACGCCTCGTCGGGACGGGCCCACGGCAGGACGCCGATGCCGCGGAAGCGCCCGGGGTGGGCCCGGACGATCTCCGCCACGCGGTCGTTCAGGTCCCTGCAGGCCTCCGGCTGCCGGTCGGCCGGTAGGACGCCGGGGTCCGGCACGCCGCTGGCCAGGTTCATCCGGATCCCCGTCCGGTCCATCTGCGCGAGGACGGCCTCCGGCCCGAACATCGCCTCGTCCATCGGCATCCGGAATCCGCCTTCGTCGTAGAGCTTGACCATCGTTCCGTCCTTGCGGACGACGGAGGGTTCCGTGCAGCCTTCCGCATAGCGGACGAACTCCGCCGCATATCCTTCCGGCGCGATGTGGCTGTGGATATCGATCCGATCCATGATGTCGGCCTCCTTCGGTCGCCCGTCCCGTATGCTATTGTACCCTCGTGTTCAACCGTGGCGAGCCACGGTTTGGCCACGAGAGAATACCACGATGCCACAGGAACATCCGCTACGGACAACAAGTAGGAGGCGGGACCGGGGCTATCCCGAGTCCCTTCAGAAGGAATTTTCGGCGAGCGAAGCGAAGCGGCCGAGCACGTCGTCTATGAAAAGCGATTCTTGACCACGCAGATACGTCAGGATTCTATTGCGAAAAGGCTCGTGCCAGTGCATCGGAATGGCTGACAGTCCCTTCGCGGCACCGAACAGGCTACCGACCGTTGCGGCCGTGCAGTCGTTGTCGAAGCCCATGGCGACGGTCTCCCCGATGCACCGCGTGAAGTCGTCCCCGCCGATCATCAGGCCGAAGACGGTCAGGCAGAGATTGTTGTCCGTGTGGACGCCGCTCATGTCGCCGAACCGCTCGACGACGACGCGACGGGCCTCGGCATGGTCGTGGACCGTCCGGCCCCGTTCGAGCGCCCAACGGACGTCCCGGGCCAGCATGCAGTCGGCGGGGATCTCGTTCAGCCCGTACCGGACCGCCTCCACGGGGTCGTCCAGGTGGAACGCGGCCGCGAGAGCAGCGCTGACGAGCATCTCCCCATAGATGCCGTTGCGGCGGTGGCTCAGCCAGGCGTCGCGGTAGGCCATCCCGGCGGCCTTCTCCGGAAGTCCCGGCGCCAGGTAGCCCCAGGGATCGCCCCGGATGTCCGCGCCGATCCACTGGACGTAGGGGTTGTCGAGCTCGGCGGTCCGCATCGCGTCGACCCCCGCGTTCAGGTTCTTCAGCGCGACCTCCTCGGCCGTGCAGGCGTATGGCAGGTAGCGGACCCAGGCCCGTCCGGCGTCCCGTGTCGTGAAATTCAAACCGGACTCTTCGGCGATGAGCAGCCCGAGAATCGTGTAGGTGGTGTCGTCGTCCACCGGAACCCCGTCGAGGCCCGCGCGGGTGTAGTCCCTGCACCGGCTGACGCCGTACCGCAGGACGTCCGGGTTGCGGATGGAGGACCAGTAGTCCCTCGGCGGATATGGGTCGCCGATGAACTCGGCCCAACCCTGCATGGACTCGGGCGTCCAGAATTCCACGGGTGCGCCGAGCGTGCAGCCGGCCATGCGGCCGAGGAAGGCCCCGGCCAGCCGGTCCGCGTACTTCTCCCGGTCGAACGAGTTCCAGAGCCGTCTCCCGGCGACGGGCCGCAGGGCCCGGATCTCCTCCAGGCCGTCCGGCTCGCGCGCAGCCGAAGCCGCATCCTCCGGCAGGTCCACGATCTCCTGGATGGCGCCGCGCAGGGCGGCCTCCGCCGTCCCGAGCGCGCGGCCGATCCGGCCGGCGTCCGCCCCGTATTCGGACTTGAGCCGGGCGAACTCCTGCAGGCGCTCCTCGAGGGAACGCAGATCGGGGAACTTCGGGTATGCCATCCGTTCATCCATGGTCGGTTTCCTTTCCGCGAGTTCGCCGTGCTACGCTTCCTTCGGAAGACGAGGCTCGAAGATCCAGCGCTCGACCGGAATCGAACCGTGGGCGACCTCGAGAAAGGGGCGCCCTTCCCGGACGCCGACCTGGCCGTATCCGGTCGCCGTGGCGAGGAAGCAGGAGTAGTCGCCGACCACGTTCGGACGAAGCGCGAGAGTCCGGTCGACCGCGTCATAGGTGGCGCCGCCGAGGGCCTGGAGCAGCGCGTACGAGGACATGGCCCGGGCGTACCAGTGCCCGCACTCGTACTCGTCGAACGGATTGCGCTTGCGTCCGTCGTAGCGGCTCCGGCAGGCCCGGACGATCTCGAGGCCCTTCTCGGTTCGCCCGGCGAGAATCAGGTGGCTGGCCACCTGGTACTCGATGCCGGTCCAGACTTCATCGCTGTAGACGAACGGAAGGCTGGGCTTCCCTCCCTTGGGCCAGGTGCAGAGGAGGAGGCCGCCTTCGTGGCCGAGCGCATAGCTCGGTCGCTGGGGATTCGCGTGGCGGGACAGGTCCTTCTTGAAATTGTAGCGGTGGACGTGGTCGAGGTGGGACCGGACCCGGTCGGGGTCGAGCACCGGCTGCGGGAGGTGGCATACGGCGGCCAGCCAGGCACCGATGACGCCGTCGGAGAGACAGCCCGTCCCGTACTGGTATTTCGGTCCCTCCGATTCGATGAGCGCCTTCTCCTCCGGGGACTCCACGAGTCCGTAGTAGCCCCGGGACAGGACCGGGGCGAGAGACGTGCGCCGGACTTCCTGGAAGAAGTACTCCCCGTCGAAGAGGCTGTCTTCCATGTAGGTCCTGCCTTTCGCGGATAGGGCCGCGTAGCGGTCGCCGCTTTCCCCGCAGGCGACCGCCAGGCGGGCCGCGGCGTCGAGTGCCGCGACGTAGAGGCTGGAGCACATGCCGTCGGGCCCCCAGAACTCGATGTCGTAGGTGTTGTGGTGCGGCTCGGTCAGGACGCCCGTCTCCCCGGGGTCCCAGGACCGGATGCAGAACTCCAGGCTGCGGCGCACTGCGGGCCAGAGTTCGCGCAGCCAGCCGGGGTCGCCGTCGATCCGCCAGTCCCGGTGGACCTTCAGAATCCCGCCCAATTGTCCGTCCGACGCGGCATGGAAGTCGTGCTTCGTCCCGCGGATCGGCAGGGCGGCACGGAAGGACTGGTGGCCGTCCTCGTCCAGGGAGGGCCCGAATTCCACCCGGCGGAGCGAGCGCTCCAGGTCCGGGAAGAGGTGCGGTACGGCCTGTGCGTAGTTCCAGACGTGCGTGCAGCTGCCCGCGCAGCAGCCCGCCGCGTCATAGCAGCCTTCCCAGCACCAGAGGGCCCCGCCGGCCTCCCGCAGCATCGTCGGCGACTTGAGGATCGACAGGTTCGCTTCGACGGCCTCCATCGCCTCTGCAGGCAGCGTGGAGGCGTGGAAGCAGTCCGCGAAGCGGCTCGAAAACGCCCGCAGCGAATCGTATTCCCGGACCCAGTGGCGCATCACGTCGCGGATGCCCGCGAACCGCGCGGCATACCAGGGGCGGTAGGCGTCGGGCGCGGCGCCGGTGCACCCGCCGGTGCACCCGCACGAGGATTCCTTTTCCGGCGGCGCCGGGTAGACCAGGGTGGAGCGGGGCACGTACCACGAGAGCAGGACCCGGACCGTCCGTTCCTCTCCAGGAGCCAGCCGGAGCGGAACCTGGAGACTGGAGCCGGGGGTCTCCCCCCCTTCCGCGAACGGGGCGGTGTCGCGGACGGCACCCTGCTCGACCTGGTTCCACAGCATCGTCAGCGCGTCGAACCATTCGCCGCGGAACCACTGGCTGTCCACCACCGCATCCGCGGCGTCCGTCGTGACGCCGAGCCACCCGTGGTGCTGCTCGTTCCCGTCCTTCGGGCGATGCTCCACGATGAATCCCTTCTCGAAGCGGGTCGTCCGGTTCTCCCCGGCGGACCCCTCCGGCCCGGCCATCGAGGAAGGCACGTGGAAGGCGAAAACGGCTTCCAGCGCGTCCGTCGTCGGGTTGGACAACGTGTACTCCAGCGCGGCGACGGGCAGACTCGACGCATCCGCGTCGCCCGGCAGGAAGGGGCTCCAGCCGATCAGGACGGCCGACAGGGGAAACGCGGCGTCCTCGAGTTCCACGCGCCCGAAGGGGAAGCGGTGGGAGAACCGGCTGCGCTCGAACCGCGGCAGACCGTACGTCCTTCCCGGGTGTCCATTGGCCGCGTTGGCGACGCGGCAGACCTTGCGGTCGGGGACCGGTCCTTCCAGCACTCTGGAGAGGCCGCCGCCCGGACCCCGGACGTTGACCGTCGCCAGCACCGCCGGCTCGTAGTCCACGAGCGGGCCGTGCCAAAGCGAGACATGGGACAGGCAGCCGGTCCCCTCCAGGCAGACCATCCCGGCGCCGATGCCGCCGAGGGGATATGCGACATACGCATCGTGGCCTTCTCCGTATGGGGCGCCGAATGCTCTGCTCATGGTCCCTCCTACAGGATCTCCTCCTCGAGGGGCATGCGGCCGTCCACGCCGGGGAACGGCGGGAGCGGGCGGTGGGGTTCGGTCTGGTACCAGTAGGCGGTGCTCGACCAGTCGTCCGAACGGCGGTTGGCGTGGCCGTGCTCGAGGGTGACCCGGATGGACCGATCGAACATCACGGGATCCTGGACATGGTAGCGATAATAGGTGATGAACCCCTTCCAGTTGTCATCGCCCGGCAGGATGATGCCGTGATAGGGCGCGTTGTACTCCTGGGTGGGGCACCAGGCCAGGTCGAAGTAGTCCTCCGTCCCCGTCCCGTGAAGTCGGGGCGGCCAGGGCTCGCCGTCGATGAAGAACATGTCGTCGCCCTCACCGGGCCAGTCCCAGCGCGAGGTGTCGCGCAGGTTGTGGATGTTGACATTGCAGCCGACATAGTGGCCCCGGCCTTCGGCCTCGAGGAGCACGTAGTTCCCGTCCCCGGTCGTGTTGGTGCCGCCGAAGCAGAACTCCGCGTTCTCCATCCCTTCGTCCGGAATGCCCTCCGTGGGGCACTCCCGGTTCCACACGGCGTGGAACCGGAGGAGGTCCGCCGGCAGCTCGTCGTATTCCTCGTAGTCGACGTAGTAGTAGATCTTGATTTCGGAGTCGCACTCGTTCAGCACCTCGATGCGCGCCTTTTCATAGGGCATGGGGAACCAGCAGTTGAATCCCTTTCCGTCCTCGGGGCTCATCTGGAGGGGCGCGGACACGAAGTTGCGGGATCGGGCATGCCCCATCCCGAAGAAGTCCCCGATCGGCGCCTCGACGCTGGGCAGCGCCTCCCCGTCCCAGAACATGCGCAGGACGATCTTCCGCAGGTAGTTCTTCTCCACTGGGCTGCACGCGGTCGTAATCGTCACCCAGAGGTGGGTGACGAGGCCGGGCCGGTCCATGACGGCCAAGACGCTGGTCGCGCCGGGCTGGACGTGCAGGCGGTCATCGTTTCCGCCCGTCCGGTCGTAGGAGGAAGCGCGCATGCGCCGACCGCTCCGGGCCTGTGCGAGCGTGGACAGGGAGGCGGGGCCGTTCGGTCGCGTCATGGTCACTCCTTCTCCTTCGGCTCGGTCGGCACGATCTCCATCGTGCCGCAGGGCCGCACCATCAGTTCGTAGAACGATTTCTCTCCGAAGACCGCCACCATGGCGGCGCGATAGGCCGGCAGCAGGTCGTCGGGGACGAAGGACTGGATGGTGCCGGCGAACCCGCCGCCGTGCACGCGCCAGGCGCCCCGACCGCGGAGCACGTTCTCCGAGACGGCGAGGGCGATGGAAAGTCCCTGCACCTGCCAGTGCGCGTTGGCGTAGATGTTCTGGCAATACATGAACGAACTGAGGCCCGAGGCGACGATGAGGTCCATGAATCGGCCGAAATCACCGGTCTGGAGGGCGTCGACCTGCTGGAGGACCTTCTCGTCGTCGTCGAAGAAATGGATGGCCCTCAGGATGGCCCGGTCGTTGACCTGTCCCCGCAGGCTCGCCAGGTTCTCCAGCACGGCCTTCTTGCTCGTGCGCCGGAGCACGTCGGCGCCCAGCGCGCGGGCGACGGACTTCATCTCGTGCTCGAGGGCGGCGTAGTCGTCGTTGAGGTCCGCGTGGTCACCCCCCGTGTCGACGACGCAGAGCGAATACCCGGAGGCACCGAACTCGAAGGGGACCTTCTCGATGCCCGGATTCTCGAAGTCCTCGAAGTCGATGGTGACGAAACCGCCCACGGCGCAGGTCGTCTGGTCCATGAGGCCGCAGGGCTTGCCGAAGAAGTCGTTTTCGGCGAACTGGGAGACCTTCGCGAGGGTCACGTCGTCGACGCGGCCGTCGTCGTAGAGGTGGTTCAGGATCGTCGCGACGCAGACCTCGAAGGCGGCGGACGAGGAGAGCCCCGAGCCGGGCAGGACGTTCGAGGTCATGTACGCGTCGAAGCCGCCGACGGCGAACCCTCGGTCGAGCAGGCCCCGGAGCACGCCGGTCACGATCGCGCCCGACGTGAAGAATCGGCTCTCGTCGATGGTCAGGTCCAGCGTGGAGCACTCGATCGGGCCGTACCCCTCCGACCAGATTCGTACAAGGACGGACCCGTTGGGGGCCGCCACGGCGAGCACGTCGAGGTCGACCGAAGCGGCCAGCACGTGCCCCGCGTTGTGGTCGGTGTGGTTGCCACCCACCTCGGTCCGCCCCGGCGTGCTGAACAGACGGACATCCCGGTCGCCGAAGTGGTCCTCGAATCCCTGGAGTGCGGCTTCGTACCGGGCGCGCTGCACGCACAGCGAAGCAGGATCGTCCTTGTAGATCCTGCGGAACGTCTCGTCGAAACCGCCTCTCGAAATGACTCCGCGGGTCTGGTGCGTATCCATGGGGGTACCTCCCGGTTGTGTGCCGCTGGCGTCGAGGGTCAGAGCCGGAAGAGCCGTTCCGCGTTGCCGCCGAAGATTCTCTGGCGTTGGGGCTTGTCGGCCCCCATCAGTCGCATGTAGGCCGTCGCGCGCTGCAGACTCTCCGCGGGCGGCAGGCAGTTGTCGGTCCCCCATAGGATCCGGTCGCGGTCGATCGGGATGAAGGCGTCCCGCCCGAGGGCGTTGAAGACCACCGGCGTCCCGTCCACCCAGGGCCCGGACCCGGCGATGTCGAGGTAGACGTTGGGGTTGGCCTCCGCGACGGCCCAGGATTCGAACAGATACGGGTACCCGTTGTGGGCGATGATGAAATCGAGTTCGGGGAAGCCCTTCGCCACGGCGTCCAGGGTCATGGGGTTCGCGAGCGCGGAGTTCAACTGGTAGCGCTGGGCCAGCTTCTCGCCGACGAACGTTCCACCGGTCTGCCCCATGTGGATCAGGACCGGGTAGCCGAGGTCCACGCAGACTTCATAGAAGGGCAGGATGCGTGGGTCGTCCACGGTGAATCCTTCGGTCGGCGAGAATTTCACGAGCCGGAAGCAGCCCGTGGCCGCCCAGCGGCGCAGTTCGTCCACGGCGTCCGGCTCCGTGGGGATCAGGCGGACGGCGCCGACGAAGCGGTCGGGATACCGCAGGACCGCATCGCGGACGGCCTCGTTGTCGACCTTCGTGAAGGTCAGGCCTACGTAATCCCATGTCGAGTCACCGATCGTGGGCAGCAGGACGGCCTTGTCGATTCCCGCGGCATCCATGTCGCGGACCAGTCCCTCGAGGAAGCCGGGACTGTCGAAATAGTGAATATGGGCATCGACGATCATCGCGCGTCTCCCCTACAACCGGAACAGGTTCTCGGCGCCGGAGGAGACGACCCCTCCGGTCCGGCAGCGGGCGCAGCCCATCCTGACCAAGCTGTCCTCGGCCAGCAGCAGCGAGCGGGACATGTTCTCGGCATCGCCGGTGCCCACGACGACGCGAGCGAAATCCAGCGGGATGAAGCCGGGCCCGCCCAGCGCCACGTACGCCGTGGCCAGGGAGGAGAACCGGACGCCTTCCCCGCCGATGTGGAGATAGATGTTCGCGTTGTTGTGGTGGACGCTCCAGGCTTCAATCATGAGGGGATAGCCCATATTGAGGATCAGGAAGCGGATGCCGGGGAAGAGCCGGCAGGTGGAGTCGAGGCGCATCGGATAGGCATAGGCCGATTGCGGGGCCCGACGAGCGCCCGGAGCGCTGGGGAAGGTGTAGTCCGCGAGGCCCATGTGGAAGACGGCGGCCAGGCAACGCTCCTCCATCCGTTCCAAGGCGGGCCAGAGCCGTCGGTCGTCCGGCGAGTACCCGTCCGCCGGGAAGAACTTGAGGGCCTTGATGCCGGCGTCGGCCCAGAAATCGATCCGGGCGGGAGCGTCGGGGTCCAGTGGATCGAGGTACGCGCAGCCAATCAGCCGATCCGGGTGCGCCGTCACGGCTACGAGCATCGCACGGTTGTCGGCGGGCGTCTCCCCGGTGTGCATGAGAATCGAGCCCTCGTGGGACGCAGCGACGACCGCCCTGTCGACCCGTGCGGCATCCATCCGCTCGAGAAGCGACTCGGGGTCTCCCGTCAGGATCACATGGGAGTTGATGACCATCGCGGCACCTCTTTCAAATCATGGGAATCGATCGCCCGGCTATCGGATCCGCGGGAACTCGCCTTCCGGATTTCCGCAGAGATCGTGAAGGCGAGTCATGAAGCGGCAAAGGTTCTCGAACGTGACCAGCGGCTGGATTCCGTGGTCCCCGTTGGGGAAGTATCGGCCGAGGGGCAGCAGCGCGCGCGCCTTCTCGATCTCTCCGGGAATGAGCGCCTCGTTGCCCTCGTTCAGGCACTCCTTCTCGAGTCCGCCCAGCAGGATGAAGTCCGGGTGGTCGTGTCGTACCCGCATCAGGTCGTTGTGCGCCTTGACTTCCCAAGGGAACATGGCGTTGACGCCGGCTTCCTCCACGATCGGAACGAGCGGCTCCGCGAATCCGTCGTTGTCGACGACGAACACGGGGACGCCAGCTTCCCGGACCGCTTGACCCACCTCCATATACAGGGGGAGGCAGAATTCACGGAACAGCGACGGACTGATCATCATGCCGCCGTTGTAGCAGATGTCTTCGCTGAACAGAACGATGTCGGGCTTCACGGCCCGTATCATGGGGATGATGAAGCGCCGGTTCAGGTCGGCCAGCCAGTCCATGATCTCGTGGGCCAGCTCCGGTTCGTCGTAGAAGATCAGGCAAGCGAACTCAGGCCCCACCATGTCCCGCAATGCACCAAAGGTGGCATGTGCGGAAATGCGGACGGGGTGGCCGGTCTCGGCGTATTTTCCTGCGACGGCCGCCAGTTGTCCGTCGCTCCAGGCCTTCCCCGGCGTCCGGCGTTCCTTGTAGAATTCCCAGCTCTTGCGGTCTCGCACGTGGAAGCGCATGAAGTCCGGCATGCTGTACGTGATGTCGTTGCCGACGATCTGCCGTGTCACCGCACCGGAATCGCACGTTATGAACTCGAATCCATCCCGGATCTCCTTCGAGTACTCGAAGCCCCTCGCGGGCTCGGCAGGATACTCCTCGACCTCGAGAGGTCCCGTGACCCCCCAGTATCTGCGCCAGCCGTCGAGGTTGCGCGGCAGGCCGTCGGACTCCCACACCCCGCCGATATCCGGCATGCCGGTCGATAGCAGTCGCTCGTACGCTTCACGCATGACCCCGCCGGAAACGCCGGGGGCTTCGTTCAAGCCGAAAATGGGATAGTAGTCGGGTTTCTCTCCCCGGCATACGGCCAGAAAGCGTTCACGATCTGTCATGAATCACCTCGCGGAGATGCCTTGCGTCGTCGCGGTCAGCCCTTCAGGGATCCGATCATGACGCCTTTCTCGAAATATTTCTGGAGGAAAGGATAGAGCGCGATGATCGGCACGGAGGCCACGATGATGATGGCATACTTCACCTGCATCAGGGACAGCATCTGGCCCGTTCCTACATTCGCATAGGCCATCATGGCGTCCGCGGAATTGGCTTCCGTCAGCACCCGCTTCAGGAAGACCTGCAGAGGGTGCAGTTTGACGTCGGACAGGAAGAGGATGGCGGCGAACCACCCATTCCAGTTGGAAATCCCGTAATAGAGCGCCAGCACGGCGATGATTTGTTTTGAAAGCGGGAGGGTGATCCTGCGGAGGAGGTCGAATTCATTGGCCCCCTCGATCTTGGCCGATTCATAGAGACTCTCGGGGATGGCCTGGAAGAAGGTCCGGCAGATGACCATGTTCCAGGTCTCGATCAGGTACGGGATGACAAGCGCCCACCGGCTGCCATACAGTCCGGTGCTTCGTACGACCTGGAAGAAAGGAATCAGTCCTCCCCAGAAGAACATCGTGAAAACGAACATGGCATTGGTCCATCCCCATCCTTTGGTCCAGATGCAATGTTAGTGGCTTCGAGATCGAGACTCAGTCTTCTGGTGGCCGTTTACCGACGAAATCAGGGAGGATTGATTGCGGTGCCGGCGGTCGTCCGCCCAGACTGCTGTGTGGT
>CAILLO010000003.1 GCA_903835065.1 uncultured Eubacteriales bacterium | reverse complement strand
GGATGCGGCAGGCCTGTCCTTCCAATGGATCCCACCGGACGGACCGGGCCTGCCGGATCCGTTCATCGGTGAATTCAATGACGAAACCTGTTGGCGTGTATGCGGCCTTCTGCCGCTCGAAGAGCCGATCGGAATAGCCCTGGCCGATGTCGATGAAGAGCGTCCCATATACGACACGGTCCGCGAGATACTTCTGGATCGCTTCCTCGAGGTCGATCGGAATGACGTCGCAGCTCAGACGATGCAGGTCGACCATTCCGACGTGTTCCACTGCAAAATGGGTCTCCCACGCCGAGAAGCAGGCCTCGGTGGACTCGTCGATCCCGATCAGCCCGCGGATTCCGGAGTCGGTCAGGCCGAGTTGCGAGGCGTGCGCCTGCATGAATTGTTTCAGCATGCGCCACAGGGCGAATTCGAGGGGAACCGGGAAAGGCATGTGCCACTCGTAGTCGATGATCCGGTATTCGCCCCCGGAACCGAAGAGATTGCCTGCAACCATGTCGATGTTCACGTTCTCCGACCAGTGCATCGCAAGGTCGCACCGGCGGTCTCCGAAGACGGATGAGAAGTCCTCGCCGTAGGTGCCGGAGGAAAGGTCGCCGGTCCTGTAGAGCGCGTCGCGGAGCCCCCGCACCTGTTCGAGAAAATTCGACGGGTTTCCGGTCCGGATGCTTCGAATCAGCCCGCTTTCGAACGATTCGCCGTCGATATAGGGAAATACCAGTCTTCCGTCTTCCAGCGAACCAGAGACATTGATGAAATCGCCTCGTCGAACGCCGGACTCGCGATGCATCCTTTCGAGATGCGCGCGCCCTTCCTTGCAGAGCGGCTGCTTGTAGACGAAGCGCCTGGACTCGTCGTAATAGGTGCAGATCCGGAAAGCCGCCTTGCGATTGGCGCTGATCTTGGCATAGGCGATAGGCACGGGAGCCAGTCGTCCATCCTGCGCGACCTCCACGAAGAAGGAGTTGACGAAGTGATCGAGCGTCCCGGTCTTCATGAGAGACTCGTATAGCGACTTTTCATCGAACAGCTTCACGCGGATCGAATCGAGCGGATATTCAGCGACGCTCGGCGCCTGTGAAAACAACGTGGAGTCGGTGAAGATCTCCGCGGGGAACTTGTAGTCGGGGTAGGGATAGAAGAACTTCAGCGCGGTCAGACCTGCCAGGCCGATCTTGTCGATCAGTTCGGGCTTCGAGAAGGTCCGCACCGATTCGCCCGCCTTATAGCCGTTGATGCCGGAATAGAAGATTCCCGTATGGTCTTCTCTGGCGCCTGAAAGGTACTTCAGCCCCAGCCGGTTCTCGATTGCCAGCAGGATCCTTCCATCAGGCTTCAGGAACATCGAGGCCCGGCGCAGGAACTCAGCGTACGGGTCCTCGCTCTTCATCATATAGGCGGCGTATTCAAGCACCCCGTTGACGACGACATAGTCGAAATCGGCTGTGGCAGGCAGCCTGGAAAAATCGCAGACCATGATCTCAAGGTTGTCGAAGCCTTTGTTCCTCTGATAGTTGATTTCCGCACGCGCCTGCGTCAGTTGG
>CAILLO010000002.1 GCA_903835065.1 uncultured Eubacteriales bacterium | reverse complement strand
TAGGGGCGCGACGGACGGTCGCCGCTCGGGCGGTCACCGAAGGGACGTGCAGGGCGGTCGCCGTAGGGGCGCGACGGACGGTCGCCGCTCGGGCGGTCACCGAAGGGACGTGCAGGACGGTCGCCGTAGGGGCGCGACGGGCGGTCGCCGGAAGGACGGTCGCCGTAGGGGCGCGACGGGCGGTCGCCGGTCGGACGGTCGCCGTAGGGGCGCGACGGGCGGTCGCCGGAAGGACGGTCGCCGTAGGGGCGCGACGGGCGGTCGCCGTAGGGGCGGTCGCCGTAGGGGCGCGACGGACGGTCGCCGCTCGGGCGATCTCCGTAGGGGCGCGACGGGCGGTCGCCGCTCGGACGGTCTCCATAGGGGCGGGACGGACGGTCGCCGCTCGGGCGGTCGCCGTAGGGGCGCGACGGACGGTCGCCGCTCGGACGGTCTCCATAGGGACGGGACGGACGGTCGCCGCTCGGGCGGTCGCCGTAGGGGCGCGACGGGCGGTCGCCGCTCGGGCGATCCCCG
The DNA here is from genome assembly GCA_903835065.1 of uncultured Eubacteriales bacterium. GTDB lineage: Bacteria > Bacillota > Clostridia > Saccharofermentanales > UBA5734 > CAILLO01. Next base: position 29,574 of record CAILLO010000002.1, on the reverse strand, counting down.
AAGGAACGCGCAGGGCGGTCGCCTTCCGAAGCGGCCGCACGGGGGGCGAATCGCCCGCCGGCACCGCGCTCGTAGCGCTTCACCGGCTTGTCCCGGAGGATCTCGTCGGGCTTGCGTTCGAGCTGCCCGTATCTCTTGTCGTCTTTCATCTTCTTCTCTTTCCTTCCGACGGTCTCTCTGCCGTCCTCCGGCCCGTTGCCCGGGCCTCGATTCCTCTTCGATTCACTCCGTCACGGTCTCTCCGGGAGCTTCCGGTTCGTTGGATTCCTCCCCGCCGGCCTCCGGTCCGCATCGTCGATCCGGCTCCGCCGGATGGCTCTCCAGTTCCTTCGCGATCGCGCAGACTCTCTCCATCAGCGTCTCCACGCGGGCTTCGTCCCCTTGCAGGAACAGGTAGCCGATCACCGCCTCGAGACCCGTCGCCGCGCGATAGGCGACCGGATCGGCGTGCTTCGGCATGCTGCCCGACGTGTTGTTGCGTCCGCGGCGATAGATCGCCGCCTCCTCTTCGGTCAACTCGGGCAGGAGCCGCCGCGCGGCTTCGGCCTGGGTGCTGGCCTTCACGATTCTCACGGTCCGCCGGTGCATCGCACCCGGCAGTCCCCTCCCGTCGCCGAGCGCTTCCAATCGGGCATGCAACTCGTAGACGGCGTCTCCGACGTAGGCGAGCGCTCCCGGCGACAGGGCCCGGAGGTCGCCCTCGACGGCGGATTTCATCATAGCGGGGCCACCTGCTGGCCCTGTGGGGTATCCTTCACGTCGAACCCGAGCGCGCGGATCTCGGCGCGGATTCCGTCCGACCGCTTCCAGTCCTTCGCCGCACGCGCGGCCGCGCGCTGGTCGACGAGCGCCGCGACGTCCGCGGGCACGTGCGCCTTCTCGTCGCAGGCCACGCCCAGCACGCCGCAGATCTCGCGCAGCAGCGCGAGGGCGTCCCGCAGGGCTCCGGCCGGAATGCCCGGGACCGCGGCCGCCGTGTTCGCGGCGCGGACGAGCTCGAAGACCGTGCCGATCGCGTCGGCGGTGTTGAAATCGTCGTCCATTCCGGCGAGGAAGGCCGTCCGGAGGTCCTTCCCGGTCGATGCGAGCGCCTCGGCCGCACGGGCGGCGTCTTCGCTTCCTGCGGTCCCCGGCGCGGCGGCGGCGACGAACTCCAGGTTCGACGTGCAGGTGCGGATGCGCGTCAGGGCGCTGCCGGCCGCCTCGAGCAGTTCGGCGCTGAAGTTCACGGGGCTGCGGTAGTGCGAGGACAGGAGGAAGAAGCGCACCACGTCGGCGTCGTACGTGCCGAGGATGTCGCGGACGGTGAAGAAGTTCCCCTTCGACTTCGACATCTTCTCGTTGTCGACGTTGATGAATCCGTTGTGCAGCCAGAAGTTCGCGAAGGGCTTGCCGCTCGCGGCCTCGCTCTGGGCAATCTCGTTCTCGTGGTGCGGGAATACGAGGTCCTGCCCGCCGGTGTGGATGTCGATCGTCTCGCCGAGGTAGCGCCGGGCCATCGCCGAGCACTCGATGTGCCAGCCGGGGCGGCCTTCGCCCCACGGGCTGGGCCAGGAGGGTTCGCCCTCCTTCTTCTTCTTCCAGACCGCGAAATCGGTCGGGTGCTGCTTGGTGGCGCAGATCTCGACGCGCGCGCCCGCCTCGAGGTCCTCGAGCGGGAACCGGGACAGCTTGCCGTAGCCTTCGGACTTCGCCGTATCGAAGTAGACGCCGTCCTCGGTCTCGTAGGCGAAGCCCTTCGCGACGAGCGTGCCGATCAGGTCCAGAATGTCGGCCATGCATTCGGTCGCGAGCGGTTGGTGCGTCGCGGGGCGGATGCCGAGCCGGGCGGCGTCCTTCCGGTACTCGCCGATGAAGCGGTCCGCGAGCTCGCGCACGGTCACACCCTCTTCGGCGGCACGGCGGATCATCTTGTCGTCGATGTCGGTGAAGTTCTGCACGAACGTCACCTTGTAGCCGCGGTACTCGAGGTAGCGGCGCAGCACGTCGAACAGGACGAACGGGCGGGCGTTGCCGATGTGGAAGTAGTTGTACACGGTGGGTCCGCACGCGTACATGCGGACCTCGCCGGGGTGGACGGGGACGAATTCCTGCTTTTCTCGGGCGAGCGTGTTGTAGAGCCTCATGGTGCGTCCTCCGACGACGGTTCGCTGCTGGGCGGTTCGGGGCAGTCGGGTCCGTTCGCGGCGCCTTGCATGCGTTCGAGCACGGCGATGCGGTGCATGATCTTGCAGAGTTCCTGGTAGACGGGGTCGGGGATCGCGGTCTGGTCGAGCTCCTCCGCGCGGTTGTGGAGGGAAGCGCCGGCCAGCCGGACCATGCGGCCCGGCACGCCGACGACGGTCGCGCCTTCCGGGACTTCGCTCAGGACGACCGCGTTGGCGCCGATCATGGCGTTGTCGCCGACCTTGAACGGCCCGAGGATCTGCGCGCCGGAGCCGACCAGCACGCGGTTGCCGAGCGTCGGGTGGCGCTTCTCCTTGACCTTGCCGGTCCCGCCGAGCGTCACGCCGTGGTAGATCGTGCAGTGGTCGCCGACTTCGGCCGTCTCGCCGATCACGACGCCCATGCCGTGGTCGATGAACAGCTCCTTGCCGATCTTCGCGCCGGGGTGGATCTCGATGCCGGTCCAGAAGCGGCTGTACTGGGAGACCCAACGGGCCAGGAAGTAGAAATGCGCGTTGTAGAGGAAATGGGCGACGCGGTGGTCGGCGACGGCACGGACGCCCGGATACAGTAGCGCGACGTGGAGCACGCTCCTCGCCGCCGGGTCACGCTTCGCGATCGAGCGCGCGTCCGCCCAGAATCCCATGGTTCGTCTCCTCCAACCTGCCGCGGCGGCTTGTCCGCACCTTGCGGACGTCCATCGGCCGTCTCTCGTGTAGCGTTCGATTATATAGTATACCGGGCCGGATGGGAAACGCAGGGGTTACGGCGTCGGCAGAACGCCGAAAATGAGCGAGAAAAGACCCGGAATGCCGATTCCCCGTCGAATGACACCCGGCTGCACCAGGTGGGTGCCCCGCGGTGGTCTTGACCTACCCCTGCCTAGCCGCTCCGAAGAGGGTTGGGAATCGGGGATGGCGTTATTCCACATCGACGACGAGCTCCCTATATTGTCATGTCGGTTCAAATGACGAGGATGGTCGAGCACCCCAGGCCCCCTGAGTATACCCCAGGCGTCGGATTTCCTCAACCCGTCGGCCGGAGACGCGCTCTGCGGTGGGGTTCCGTGGATTCCGGGCTATCCGGCGGCGAGGAGGGCGGCGCACGCGACGGCGACCAGCCCCCAGACGGCGAGACCGGTCCAGACCGACCGGGAGCGCTTCCCATGGGCGCGCAGGTATTCGTCCAGTTCCTTGCGGATATCACGGTTCTTCGCGTCGGACCTGCCCAGCACCAGGACGAGCCGTGACGTCTCGCGCTGCAGCACCCACGGGCCGGTCCGCGACACGATGTGGCGCGCGACGATCCGGTTCAGCTCCTCGACGTCGCCCGTTCCGGCGTTGTAGAGCAGGAAGGTCGTCGTCGCTTCGAAGCGGCCGTATAGCCACAGCCCGACGGCGAAGGCGGCGCCGGGGGCGAGGAAGACCAGCAGGAGCGGGTCCCAGACCTCCAGCTGCGAGCGGGTCACGATGGCCGTCGTGGCCACGACTTCGGCCAAGATGCTCCACAGCGCGATCTCGTAGTACCAGAAGAAGCACCTGCGCACGACGTTGGCCTTTTTCAGCCAGAGGACGAGGTACAGGCCGAGCGAGTAGAGCACGAGCACGAGGAAGGCGACGGTGGAGGGAAGTTCGGGGCTCATGTGCGTTCCTCCTCGTTGTGCAGGACCTGGCGGTCCGTACCATCGGTCCTGATTCGTACGATGTCGCCGGCAAGCAGGTCGGTGGAGTAGTGGATCCATCCATCGATCAGGACGCACTCCGATATGGGCTCATCGTACAGTGCCATTTCTCCGCTGCGGTCCAATCGGATCCGGCATGGGCGCAGGGGTCGCGCACCCGGTCAGGAGAGCCGTGACGACAAGCGTCATCAAGAAGGCAGAAACCGTTCGATTCACAAGTCGGTACCTCCCCATGCGATCCATTCCCGGGCCATCTTCCGTCCCGCATCGACCAGGTCCTCCCGGCAGGTGCGCAAGATCTCCTCAAACGACGCGCCCTCGCGGCTTGTCCGGAAGACGGCACGGATGCCGTGCTCGAGCACCGCCTCCCAGCCCTCCCCGACCGCTCCGACGACCGCGACGCACGGCACGCCGGCCCGCACCGCGCGCTCGGCGACGCCGACGGGCGCCTTGCCGCGGACGCTCTGGCCGTCCATCTTTCCTTCCCCGGTGACCACGAGGTCCGCGTCCGCCACGAGCGCATCGAAGCCTACAGCGTCGAGCAGCAGCCGGATGCCGGGGACGAGGGTGCAGCGGGGAAAGAAGGCGAGCAGCGACGCCGCGAGGCCACCGGCCGCACCGGTGCCGGGAAGGTCCCGCACCTCCGCGCTGCAATCGCGCATCAGGAGGTCGGCATAGCGGGAGAGCGTGCGGTCGAGCTGTGCGACCTGTTCCGGCGTCGCGCCCTTCTGGGGACCGAAGACCGCCGAGGCGCCCTGCGGCCCGCACAGGGGGTTGTCCACGTCGCAGGCGACGAGCAGTTCGCAGGTCGCGAGCCGCGGGTCGAGCCCGGATCGGTCGATGCGGGACAGGAACGCGAGTCCGCCGCCGGTCGGCTCGACCGGCTCGTCCCACTCGTCGAGCAGCCGGACGCCGAGCGCCGCGGCGAACCCGGCCCCGCCGTCGTTGGTCGCGCTGCCGCCGAGCCCGAGCAGGATCCTCGTGCAGCCGCGGTCCAGGGCGTCGCGCACCAGCTGCCCGGTGCCGAAGGTCGTCGCGTGCGTCGGGTCCGGGTAAGGTCCGACGAGCGGCAGCCCGGAGGCGGCGGCGACCTCGACGACGGCGGTCGTGCCGTCGGGCAGGATTCCGTAGGCGGCGCGGACCGGGCGGGAGAGGGGGTCGAGGACATCCACGACGACGCGCATGCCACCCAGCGCCGCGAGAAAGGCGTCGACCGTCCCCTCGCCGCCGTCGGCGACGGGGACCTTCACGACGTGCGTACCCGGCGCGACCTCGAGGATGGCCCGCTCCAGAAGCTCGCAGACCTCGATCGAGGACAGCGTCCCCTTGAAGGAGTCGGGCGCCAGAACGACCTTCGCCATGGGTGCCTCCCGTCGTGCCGCAATGCCCGCCGCAGGGCGGGTGATGCCTCCATCATACCATTCCGCCCGGCGGTTCCGGTTTGACGGGCCGAGGCGACGGAGGTTATTATTAGTACACTAACGATAGCCGTCTAACGAAAGAAGGCGAGCGCCATGAACCCAGGCGAACTCAACCACCTCTACTACCAGACCGCGCGGATGCACCACCGGCGCACCCACACGAGGTTCAACGAGATGGGGCTCGGCGAGGGCCAGCCCCGCATCCTCCACCGCCTCACGAAGGAGGACGGCCTGTCCCAGGCGGAGCTCGGCCGGCGCTGCCACCTCGAGCCGGCCACCGTCACCGTGACGCTGACGCGGATGGAGCGGCGCGGGCTCGTGGAGCGCCGCCCCGACCCGGTCGACCACCGCCTGTCGCGGGTCTTCCTGACCGTCGAAGGGCTGGAGATGAACCGCGTCCTGGAAGAGATGCACCGCGAGATCGAGGCCGAATGCTGGGAGGGCTTCAGCGCGGCCGAGCGCGAACGGCTGGCCGGCTATTTCGTCCGCATGCTCGACAACCTGCGGCGGGCCGAAGGCCCCCTGCCCGAGGAGGAGCCCGGCGCATGATGCGACTGACCCGCTTCCTGAAGTCCACCTGGGCCGCGACGCTGCTCGCGCCCCTCTTCATGCTCTTCGAGGTCCTCATGGACCTGCAGCAGCCGACGCTCATGTCCGACATCGTTGACAAGGGCGTCGCCACGGGCAATCTCCCCTACGTGCTGGCGACCGGCGGGCGCATGCTGCTCGTCGCGGGACTCGGCGTGCTGGGCGGCCTCGGCTGCGTGTTCTTCTCGTCGATCTCCGGGACGGCCTTCGGCACCGAGCTCCGGCAGGGCCTGTACGACAAGGTGCAGTCCTTCTCGTTCGCGGACCTCGACACCCTGAAGACCTCCTCCCTCGTGACGCGCCTCACCAACGACGTCGTCCAGATGCAGAACCTCGTCATGACGGTGCTGCGCATGGCGGTCCGCGCGCCCCTGATGGCGATCGGCGGCGTCGTGATGGCCATGCTCATCGACGCCCGGCTCGCGCTGATCCTCGTCGTGGCGGTCCCGATCCTCGCGATCGCGATCCTGGTGATCTTCCGGCTCGGCTTCCCGCTCTTCCGCCGGTTGCAGCAGCGCATCGACCGCGTCAACGACGTGACCCGCGAGAACCTCGCCGGCGTGCGCGTCGTCAAGGTGTTCGTCCGGCAGGAGCACGAGGTCGGCCGGTTCGAGGTCGCGAACGACGAGCTCAGGATGGCGGGCGTCAAGGCGTCCCGCACGATGATCTGGCTTTGGCCGATCATGGCCGTGGTCATGAACACGAGCGTCGTCGCGGCGCTGTGGTTCGGCGGCAACCTGTTCTCCGTCGGCGGGCTGCAGACGGGGCAGATCATGGCCTTCATCAACTACCTCTCGCAGATCCTCATGTCGCTCATGATGGTCGCGATGCTCATGCTCACGATCTCGCGCGCCAAGGCCTCCGCGGACCGCATCAACGAGGTCTTCGCCACGGAGCCCTCGATCTCCGACCCGGAGGACGCGGTCCAGGCCGACGGCTTCGACCTCGTGTTCGACGACGTGTCCTTCTTCTACCCTGGGTCCGAGGAGAAGCCCGCGCTCGACCACGTGAGCTTCACGGCCCGCGAAGGCGAGACGATCGGCATCCTGGGCGCGACCGGCTCCGGCAAGACGACGCTGGTCAGCCTGATCCCGCGCCTGTACGACGCGACGTCGGGCGCGGTCCGCATCGGCGGCGTCGACGTGCGGCGCATCCCGCAGGACACGCTGCGGCGCAACATCGGCGTCGCCCTGCAGCAGAGCACGCTGTTCACGGGCACCGTCGAGGAGAACCTCCGCTGGGGCGACCCCGACGCGGCCGACGGGACCCTCGAGCAGGCGGCGCGGGATGCGCAGGCCAGCGACTTCATCCAGGCCATGTCCGAAGGCTACGGCACCGTCGTCGGCCAGCAGGGCGTGAACTTCTCCGGCGGCCAGAAGCAGCGCCTCTCGATCGCGCGCGCCCTGCTCCGCAACCCGCGCATCCTGATCCTCGACGACGCGACCAGCGCCGTCGACATGGCCACGGAGGCGCGCCTCCAGGCCGCCCTCAAGCGGCGGATGGGGCACTGCACGATCCTGATCATCGCCCAGCGCATCTCGAGCGTCGTCGACGCCGACCGCATCCTCGTCATGGACGACGGGCGCCTCGCCGCGGAGGGCGACCACGCGACGCTGCTGCGGACGAGCTACATCTACCGCGACATCGTGCGCTCGCAGCTCGGAGAGGAGGCGGTCTCGAATGGCTGAGGAACGCCAGTCCCAGAGCGCCCCTCCCACGATGAACGTCGGCGCGCGCCCCGGCGGCGGCGGCGGGGGATTCGGCGGCGGCGGCGCCATGGGCGGCCGCATGGCCGGCCCGCCCCCCAAGCTCCGGAACCCGAAGGGCACGCTGCTCCGCCTGGTGGGCTACCTCGGCCGCAAGCGCTGGAAGATGGTCTTCGTCTTCGTCGCGACCCTGGTCTCCACCCTCGTGACGCTCGTCGCCACCCGCATGAACGGCTCGATCCTCGACACCACGATCGCGAACAAGGATATCGCCGGGCTCGCCGCGGCCTGCTTCCTGCTGCTGGGCATCTACCTCGTCGGCACCGTCGCCGCCCAGCTCCAGCAGTACCTGATGATCGACGTCGCGCAGAGCACGATCAAGCACCTGCGCAAGGACCTGTTCGACCGCATGCAGCGCCTGCCGCTGCGCTTCTTCGACCGCAACACCCACGGCGACCTGATGAGCCGCTTCACCAACGACGTCGAGAACATCAACCAGACCCTGTCCCAGAGCGTCGCCCAGCTGTTCGGCAACGTCATCGCCGTCGTCGGCACTTTCGTCGCCATGTTGCTCCTGAGCCCCCTGATGACCCTCGTCGCCGTCGCCACGGTCCCGCTCATCACGGTCTTCACGCAGCTCGTCGTCAAGTTCACCCGCCGGTTCTACAAGCAGCAGCAGACCATCCTCGGCGAACTGAACGGCTACATCGAGGAGACGATCACCGGCCAGCGCGTCGTCAAGGTCTTCAACCGCGAGGCCCAGGTGCGCGCGGACTTCTCGGAGATCAACGGCCGCCTCCGCGTCGCCGGCACGAAGGCGCAGATCTACTCCGGCGTGATGGGTCCGTTCATGAACCTGGTCAACAACCTCGGGTACGCCCTGGTCACGGCCTTCGGCGCCTGGATGGTCGTCACGGGCCGCGGCGTCACGGTCGGCGTCGTGTTCAGCTTCCTGCTGTACCAGCGCCAGTTCGGGCGCCCCCTGAACGAGATCGCGAACCTGTTCAGCACGATCCAGTCCTCCCTCGCCGGCGCCGAGCGCATCTTCGGGGTCATGGACGAGAAGCCGGAGCCCGCGGACGACGCCGACGCGGCGACGCTGCACGACATCCGGGGCCGCGTCGAGGCCGACGACGTCACGTTCGGCTACGACCCCGCCCGCCCGGTCCTCAAGCACGCGACCTTCGAGGCGGAGCCCGGCCAGACCATCGCCCTGGTCGGCCCCACCGGTGCCGGCAAGACGACGGTCGTCAATCTCCTCACCCGCTTCTACGACGTCGACTCCGGATCGTTCCGCATCGACGGCATCGACCTCCGCCGAATCCGCCGCGACAGCCTTCGCTCCTCGCTCGGCATCGTCCTCCAGGACACGGTCCTCTTCTCCGAGACCGTCCGCGAGAACATCCGCTACGGGCGGCTCACCGCCACCGACGCCGAGGTCGGGGCCGCCGCGCGCACCGCCAACGCCGACCTCTTCATCCAGCGCCTGCCGCAGGGCTACGACACGGTCCTGTCCGACGACGGCGGCAACCTCTCCCAGGGCCAGCGGCAGCTGCTCGCGATCGCCCGCGCGATCCTCTCCGACCCCGCCATCCTGATCCTCGACGAGGCGACCTCCTCCATCGACACCCGCACCGAGGTGCACATCCAGGAGGCCATGTTCGAGCTCATGAAGGGTCGCACCAGCTTCGTGATCGCCCACCGCCTGAGCACCATCCGCAACGCCGACCTGATCCTCGTCATCAAGGACGGCGAAATCATCGAGCGCGGCTGCCACGACGAGCTCATGGCCGCGGACGGCTTCTACGCCGGCCTGCAGAACAGCCAGAAGAAATCGGGGCTGGGGCTGTGAGGATCCGTGCGCTGCAGTACCTGTACGGCATCTGCCGCTTCGGGCCGAACGACCCCGCTCCGTCCTGGGTCACGGGTGGCGAGTTCGTCTCGGTCACCCGGACCTCCGAGGAGTTGTCGGTCGTGTGCCCGCAGCGGGCCATCCCGGAATCCGTGCCGTCCAACCCCGACTGGCGCGTCCTCCAGGTCGAGGGACCGCTGGATTTCTCGCTGGTCGGGATCCTCGCGGGATTGAGCGCGACGCTCGCGCAGGCGAACATCAGTCTGTTCGCCGTCTCGACGTTCGACACGGACTACCTGCTGGTCCACGAAGCGGACTTCAAGACCGCCGTCAAGGCGCTGCGCGGCGCGGGACACGAGGTCGCGGGGGACTAGTACGACGTTCTTTTAATCCCATTACATTCAGCCTGCATTGACTTCATCCATTTTGTAAGTCCAATGGTATACGACAGGATCTTCGTTGACCTCGGCAATATATCGATAGATTCTTTCGACCAATTCCTTTTTCGTTTTCACTCGAATTCCTCTCAGACAGACATGAGCGAGTTTTCCGAAGAAGCTTTCGATGAGGTTGAGCCAGGAGCCATGCTTGGGTGTGAATACGAATTCGAATCGTTCCGGAACCGTCTCGAGATATGCGCGCGTTTCTTTGGAAGTGTGGATGCTGTGATTGTCCATGATGATCCTGATCTTGTCGCCCGCGTCGTACTTGTCGTTCAGAACCTTGAGAAAGGCGATGAAATCGGCACTCTTGTGGTTGTCGCTGATTCGCGGGATGATTTCGCCGGTGAGCAGATCGATGCCTGCCAGGAGCGATATGGTGCCGAGACGCTTGTACTCGCTGTCGCGGGCTGTGAATCCATGCTTCCCGGTCGGAGGACGGTCCTCGGCCACATTGGCGATCGCCTGAATGCCCGGCTTCTCGTCGTAGGAGATGGTGATCGTCCGGCTCCTGTCGTCCGGCCACACGATGTTCCCACTTCCGTCGAACATCAGTTCGACCTGCTTGTACACCAACAGGACGTCGTGCATCTTCCGCTCGAATTCCGGATCCCGTCTTTCCAGATAGTATCGAATGCGATGCGGCTTGATCTCCGCTGCGTTCAGAATCTCCCAGACCTTCGATTTGGCGACATCCTTGAGTTCTGCATATCCAGCTTCTCCGCACGTCTTCTGGATGTGCTTCTGGAGTTTCGTGATCGACCAGAGTTCCTGCGCATATCCGTATTCGGAGGGCTTCTGGCAAGCAAGGTCGCGCACCCAGATCTTGGCCTCGTCACTGATGATCGACGGGCGTCCTGTCCTGGAATTGTCCGACAACGCGTATTCCCAACCTGCATCGCCATATTTCTTCAGACAGAGAATCACGGACGGACGACTCATGCCGACGACTTCCGCGATGCGAGCCTGCGTGGCTCCGTCCGCAGCCTGCAGCAGGATGTTGGCACGCTGCACACGTCTGGCTTCTTCGGTCCGAGTATTCGCTATCTTCTGCAATGCGTCTCTGTCCTCTTTCGTCAGAATAATCGGCTTCATTTTCTTCACGGATATGCCCTCCCTTCCAGGTCATATCCATTGTATCGCTATGCCGAATGTTAGTAAAGGTATTTCAAGAACGTCGTACTAGGTACGGGTCCTGCCCCTTCGGATCACCGCGACGCCCGCCGCGAGCAGCCCGACGCCCAGCCCCAGCGGCAGCAGGTTCTGGAAGACGATGTCGAAGACCGTCACGACCTGCCGGTCCGCCTGCACGGCGAAGAGGACGACCGAGCCGAACGCCCCCAACCCGCCCAGCAGGAGCCCGACGCCCAGCCAGACCGGTTTGCCCGGATTCCGCAGCATCGGATGGAGGTTGCCACCCGTGTAGTAGCCGGGCACGAACTGGTGGTCCTGCCAGTCCTCGAGCTCCTCGATCGCGCCGGGTTCGGCGGGGTCCGCGGAAATTGGAAGATTGGCCCGATCTTCGGTCTTTGTAAACTTCTGGTTCATCGTACATCCTCCAGATCACCGGTCGGAATGTTTTCCACGATGATGTGAATCTCCGACTGATGCTGCCGGACAAGGTCCGTCTTGTACTTGTTCCAGGCGGCCGTCCGCTCGGAGTATCCTGTCACGCCATCGAGAATCTTCTTTTCCAGTTGTGAAGCGACGAACACCCGCCTCAGCCAAGGGCGGAGCAGCTGCCAGTATTCGTCCAGAGAATACCCCATGCCTCCGATGTACTCCACGAATCCAGAAACATCAGGATCGTCCAGGTGTTCCTTCATCGTAGTCTCCTGAGTCGTGACGACCTGGTCGATGAATTCGTCTGATACGGTGAATCCTTGACGCACGGCTTCCTGATAGACGATCTTGTCTTCGATGATCCGTTCCAGGAGGGCGGTCCCCGTCAGTGGGACATAGGAATCTCCATTGCCTGTCTGAGTTGCGGTCAGGGCAGCGAATTTCTCGTTGATCTTCGACTGCTCGATGGTCGATCGCGTAATCGTTTCGTCACCGACTATGGCGACGACCGTATTGTCGCCGCCGGCCTGAAGCCATTCGACGCCAAGGCTTCGGGCGACGGAGTAACCAGTGGTCAGCACCGCAGCGGCACCCACGACGACGAGGAGAACCGTGGCAAGGACCGGCAGTTTCCGGACACGGAAGCGCGGGAGTCCCTTGTACGGCGCCGAACTGGATCCGCCTTCGGCGAGTGCCGTGCGAAGTGCCTCGCGAGCCGCATCCTGAGTCTGAGGGAGCCGTTCCCCTGACGGCTCCCTCGCGGAGCGTCGACGTAATCGATTGATTCGAACGCGCGTTTCCGGATGGTTCTCGAGCGCGAGGAGTCGTTCAATCTTCATCCCGGTTCACCTCCTTCCTCAACCGCACAAGCCCGGCGTAGAGCCGGTTCTTCACTTGGGACAACGGAATGTCCAGCACTCTTCCGATTTCCTTGAGCTCGAGTCCGTGCAGGGCCCGGAGCTCGACCACGTCGCGCTGCCTCCGTGTCAGGCACCGGAGCATGCGCTCCGCCTCTTCGTCGGCCTGCCGTCGCTCGGCGGACTCCATCGGGTCGGGACCCGCAGCTTTGACGTCATCGTATTCTTCGATCGGCTCCCAACGGCCCGTGGTGCGTTTCCGCTTCCGGAAGTGGTCCATGCAGGCGTGGCGCGCGACGGTGAAGAGATATCCCTTGAAATTCTCGTTCCGGAAACGGAGAATCACGCCGACGATCCGGACGAAGACATCCTGGGTGATGTCGCCGGCGGCGTCGAAGTCGCCGGTGCGTCGGCAGACATACTGGAGGACATCGCGGTAGTAGCGTTCGACGAGCTGGTCCAGGGAGTCGGTATCCCCGCCGCGGATCGCGTCGATCAGCTCTTCGTCCGTCAAGGATTCACCCCTCTCCTTCGGTAGAACGCTCGGAGGGTCGGAAAAAGTCTGGTCAGCTAGGAATCGGGTCTATCGGGTCTACCGGGTCAGGCATAAGCGGCCTCCTCGAATACCGCAGGATCGCGATGCTCTCCTCGAGGGAGTATGCGTCGAGCGCGCGGCTGCCGTCACCCCGGATCCAGGCGTAGCCGCCTTCGGGGTCGGCGAGGAAGCCGTCGAGGCTCATGGCGAGGGAGAGGACGATCTTGCGCGGCATGGGCGCCTCCCGTCGGACCGAGGGTGCAGGGGGTCTGCTGCTTCGAGCATACCCCAAGGTCGGGGCGCGCGCAAAAAACCGACCCGGACCGATGCATTCCCATTCGGAGCAGCCATCGATCCGGGTCGGTCGTGCAGTGGCGCGAATAAGCTATTTCCCTTCCGCCGCCTTCTTCGACTTGCGCAGGTGGGTCAGCCAGAAGATCACGCCGACGAAGAGGCCGCCGCCCACGATGTTGCCGAGGGTGACGGGGATCAGGTTGTTCACGAGGAACCCGGGCCAGTTGAGCCTGGCGAGCGCCGACGCGGTCACGCCGAGCGTCTCGGCCTGCGCCACGTAGGTCGGGTCGGTCGCCGCGAAGATCCCGGCCGGGATGTAGTACATGTTCGCGATGCTGTGCTCGAAGCCCGACGTGATGAAGAGCCAGATCGGGAAGAAGATCGCGAAGAGCTTGCCGACGATGTCCTTCGACGCCGCCGCCATCCACACCGCCATGCAGACCAGCCAGTTGCACAGGATGCCCATGGTGAAGGCCTGCACGAAGGTCAGCCCGACCTTGTAGGTCGCGACCTTGATCGTGAAGCCGCCGAGCAGGCCGTGCGAGAAGCCGAACTGGCCGGAGTAGATTATCAGGGCGGCGATCAGCACCGAGCCGATGAAGTTGCCGACGTACACGAGGCCCCAGTTGCGGAGCATCCCGCCGAGGCCGATCCGCTTGCCGATCAGCGGCACGATCATGATCATGTTGCCCGTGAAGAGCTCAGCGCCCGCGATCACGACCAGCATGAGGCCGGTCGCGAACAGCGCGCCGGCGAGGGCCTTGGCGAGGCCGACCGACGCGATCGTGTGGATCGCGGCGTTCGAGCCCTCGGAGGCGAAGGCGATGAAGGCGCCACCCAGCAGGCCGAGCAGCAGGGTGTTCAGGACGGAATAGCCGGCTTTCTTGACGCCGGTCTCGAGGAAACGCTCGGTGGTCTCCACCGGGGTGAAGGCGGGTGCGTCCATGGCGTCCTCCTAGAACAGGCCGGAGATGCGGCCGGTGGCGTCGACGTCGATCGCCTCGGCGGCGGGCACCTTGGGCAGACCGGGCATGGTCATGATCTCGCCGGTCAGGGCCACGATGAAGCCCGCTCCCGCGGACACCTTGACATTGCGCACGCTGACCGTGAAGCCGGACGGACGACCCAGCTTCTTCGGGTCGTCGGACAGCGAGTACTGCGTCTTGGCCATGCAGATCGGCAGTTTCGAGAAGCCCATCTCGTCGAGCTTCGCGATCTCCTTCACGGCCGCCGGCGCGAAGTCGACGCCGTCGGCGCCGTAGACCTTCGTCGCGATGGCCCGGATCTTGTCCTGGGTCGACAGCTCCTCGGAGTACGCGAAGTGGAAGTCGGACTTCGCCGTCTCGACCAGGCGGACGACCTCGTTCGCCAGCTCGACGCCGCCCTCGGAGCCCTTGCCCCAGACCTCGGACAGCGCGACGTTGGCGCCCTTCGCCTTGCACATCTTCTCCACCAGGGCGAGCTCGGCCTCGGAGTCGGTCGGGAAGCGGTTGATCGCGACGACGGCGGGCAGGCCGAAGGTCGTCGTGACGTTCTCGATATGTTTGAGCAGGTTGGGCAGGCCCTTCTCGAGCGCGACCAGATCTTCGGTGGCGAGCGCGGCCTTGGCGGCGCCGCCGTGGTGCTTGAGGGCGCGGACGGTCGCGACGATCACGACGGCGGACGGGGTCAGCCCGCCCATGCGGCACTTGATGTCGAGGAACTTCTCCGCGCCCAGGTCCGCGCCGAAGCCGGCCTCGGTCACGACGTAGTCCGCAAGCTTGAGGGCCATCCGGGTCGCCATGAGGCTGTTGCAGCCGTGCGCGATGTTGGCGAACGGGCCGCCGTGGATGAAGGCCGGCGTGTGCTCGAGCGTCTGAACCAGGTTGGGCTTGAGGGCGTCCTTGAGCAGCGCGGCCATGGCGCCCTGCGCCTTGAGCTGGCCGGCGGTGACGGGCTGGTCGTCGCGGGAGTAGCCGACGACGATGCGCGCGATGCGGGACTTCAGGTCGTCGAGGTCCTTCGACAGGCAGAGGATCGCCATGACTTCCGACGCGACGGTGATGTCGTATCCGTCCTCGCGCGGGCTGCCGTTGGCCTTGCCGCCGAGCCCGTCGACCACGAACCGCAGCTGGCGGTCGTTCATGTCGACGCAGCGGCGCCAGGTGATGCGGCGCGGGTCGATCCCGAGGTCGTTGCCCTGGTAGATGTGGTTGTCGATCATGGCCGCGAGCAGGTTGTTCGCCGCGCCGATCGCGTGGAAGTCGCCGGTGAAGTGGAGGTTGATGTCCTCCATCGGCACGACCTGCGCGTAGCCGCCGCCCGCCGCGCCGCCCTTGACGCCGAACACCGGCCCCAGGGAGGGTTCGCGCAGCGCGATGATCGTCTTCTTGCCGATGCGCGACAGCGCGTCGCCGAGGCCGACCGTCGTGGTCGTCTTCCCTTCCCCGGCCGGGGTCGGGGTGATCGCGGTGACCAGCACCAACTTGCCGTCGGGCCGGTTCGCGAGGCCCTCGTGCAGCAGGTTGTAGTCGACCTTCGCCTTGTACTTGCCGTAGAACTCGATGTCGTCCCGGCCGAGTCCGATCCGGGCGGCGACCGCCTCGATGGGCTCCATGCTCGTGGACTGCGCGATCTCGATGTCGCTTCGGATGGCCATGTGCGTCTCCTTGCTGGGTGTCGCTGCGCGGGTGCGCGGTTTCCGGGGCTAGAGCCGGGGGATCTCGGCGATGATCTCGGGAATGACTTCGAAGACGTCGCCGACGATGGCGATGTCGGCCATCTGCATCATGGGCGTCTCGGGGTTCTTGTCGATGGCGACGATCATGTCGCAGGACTGCATGCCGACCAGGTGCTGGATCTGCCCGGAGATCGAGCAGGCCATGTACACCTTGGACTGCACCGTCTGGCCGGTCTGGCCGACCTGGTGCGCGTACGGGACCCAGCCGGCGTCGACGGCCGCGCGGCTCGCGCCGACGGCGCCGCCGATCAGCTGCGCCAGCTTGTGCAGCAGCTCGAACCCGGCGGGACCCTTCATGCCGCGGCCGCCGGAGATGATGATGGCGGCGTCGGCCAGGTTGACGGCGGAATCGGCGCCGTGGACGATCTCGACGATGCGCTTGATCTTCGAGCAGTCGGAATCCAGGACCTTCTCGTGCAGGACTTCGCCGGTGCGGGTCACGTCGGCCTCGAGCGCCTTCATGACGCGCGGTCGGACGGTCGCCATCTGCGGGCGGTGGCTCGAGCAGCGGATGGTGGCCATGATGTTGCCGCCGAACGCGGGGCGGGTCTGCAGCAGGTCGCCGTTCTCGGGGTCGATGCCCAGCTCCGTGCAGTCGGCGGTGAGGCCGGTGCGGGCGGTCACGGCCACGCGGGGGATCAGGGCGCGGCCGCGCGTCGTCGCGGCGCAGATCACGATCTCCGGCTTGTATTTCCCGATCAGGCGGACGAGGACGCTGGCCTCGATCTCGTCGGTGAAGCCGGCCAGCCGGACGTCGTCGACGAGCAGGACGTGGTCCGCGCCGTGCGAGAACAGCGTGGGCGCTTCGTTCCCGACGCCGGACCCGAGCACGACCGCGACGACCCTGGACTTGCGGGCGTCGGCCAGCGGGCGCGCGGCGCCGACCAGCTCGAACGTGACGGGCTGGACCTTGCCGCCGCCGACTTCGGCGACGACCCAGACGTCGGTGTACAGGGACTTGTCGGATTCCTTCTGGATCAGCATGCGTCCCTCCTACAGCAGATTGCGCTTGCGCAGCTCGCGGACCAGCGCGTGCGCGCTCTCCTGCGGCGAGCCGAACATGACCTGCGTGACGGTGTTGCGGGCCGGTGGCGGCTGCGTCTTCACGACGCGGGTGGGCGAACCGTTGAGGCCGATCAGGGCCAGGTCGGTACCGATGTCGTCGGGGTGCCAGACCGGGATCTCGGCCTTCGTGGCGGCCATGCGGCCGCGCAGCGAGGGGATGCGGGGCGAGTTGATGTCCTTCACGACGGTCACGACCGCCGGATAGTCGACGTCGCAGACGTCGTACCCGTCCTCGTGCATGCGCTGGACGCGCAGCCCGGTCGCAGAGGCATCCACGACCTTCATGACGAAGGCAGCCTGCGTCCATCCGAGGTGCGCCGCGATGCCGGGGCCGACCTGCGCCGTGTCGCCGTCGATGGCCTGCTTGCCGCAGATCACGAGGTCCACGTCGCCGATCTTCTGTATGGCCTTCGAAAGGACGTAGCTGGTCGCCCAGGTGTCCGAGCCGCCGAACGCCCGGTCGGACAGCAGGACCGCGCGGTCCGCGCCGGCGGAGATGCATTCCCGCAGCGCGAGGCCGGCCTTCTCGGGGCCCATCGACAGCACGACCACCTCGCCGCCGAGCTTCTCGCGCAGCTGCACGGCCTCTTCGACGGCGTACGTGTCGAACGGGTTGAGGATCGCCTCGAGGCCCTCGCGCACGATGCGCTTGGTCTCGGGGTCGATCTTGGCGTTGTTGGTCGCGGGGACCTGCTTGATGCAGACGACGATTTTCATCGGAACCTCCTATGTCGCGGCGGGTTCGAGCCGAGCGTCGGCGGTCAGGTCCAGGTCTCGGAAATCAGCGGGTACTGCGTCTTGAAGCCGAGCAGCGACAGGTACACGCCGCACTTCGGATAGGTCCGGTGGAGCAGCTTGAGCGTCTCGATCGGGTCGAACGCGGTGTCCTCGGGAATCGTGTAGCCGACCGCCTCGGACAGGAGGTGCAGCTTCTTGCTCATCCAGGCCTCGACGATCACGGGCACGTCCGGGTACTTCGCGAGCAGGGCGTCGACCTGGGCGTTGCGCTCGATCAGCGGCTGGGTGATCACGAACGTCGCGCCCGCGGCCATCTTGCGCTCCATCTTCTCGAACTCGTGGTCGGCCGGCTCGTAGGGGTTGAACGCGACGCCGAGGACGAAGTCGCCGGGATACTCGCGCCCGATGTACCGCAGCAGCTCGACGGAGGTAACGGACAGCACGCCGGTCGCGCCGATGTCGGACGGCTCGAGCTTCGGGAGGCGCTCGGACCCATCGCCGCTGATCACGAGCAGGTACTTGATGCCCTTCGCCTTGCAGGCGTCGAGGATCTCGCGCAGGCTCGCGAGCGTGTGGAACGTGTTGAGGTGGATCATCACCTGCTCGGGGTGGACCGGCAGGTCGAGCTCGGCGATCATCTCGGTGCCCTGGAACGCGAGGTGCCCCATGGCGTTGTCCGTGATGCAGGCGCAGTAGCCGCTGTCCATGACGCGCGCGTACTTCTCGGCGAACGTCGCGAGGTCGGCGTCGAGTTTCTCGGACTCCTGCTTCGGGGGAAGGATCTCGACGTGGTAGACCTTGTTCTCGATGTGGTGCCTCATGTCAGACCTCCAGCTCGCCTTCACGGAATTTCGTGATGTAGTTCATGCAGAAGTCGTCGATGCCGAGCAGGGCCTCCGACGCGTACAGGAAGGTCATCAGCTTCTTGTCCAGCGGGTCGAGGATCGCGCCGTCCATGCCGGCCGCCATCGCGGCGACGAGGAAGGCCTGGTTCATGACCTTGCGGGCGGGGATGCCGAAGGAGATGTTGCTCAGACCGCAGGCGATGTGGACGTCCGGGTACTCCTGCTTGACCGTGCGGATCGTGTCGAGGGCGACGTTGCCGTAGTGCGAGCCGGTTCCGACGGGGCGGATCATCGGGTCGATGAAGATGTCGCCGATCGCGACGCCGGCGCCGGTCAGCTCCTTGATCAGGGTGCGGGCGATCCCGACGCGGTCGGCGGCGGTCTCGGGCATGCCGCGGTCGTCCATGCAGAGGGCGATCACGCTGGCCTTGTACTGCACGACGAGCGGCAGGACGGCCTGCAGGCGTTCCTTCTCGCCGGTCACGGAATTGACGATCGGCTGGCCGTTGCGGTTGGCCGCAAGACCCAGGGCCATCGCCTTCGCGTTGGGCGAGTCGATGGCGAGCGGGGTCTTCACGGCGTCCTGGATCGTCTCCATCAGCCACTGCAGGGTCTCGAGTTCATTGTCGTAGAACATGCCCGCGTTCACGTCGAGGTAGCAGGCGCCGGCCTCGGTCTGGCGCTTCGCGAGGTCCGCGATCGTGGCGGCGTCGCGGCATTCCATGGCGGGGCGGATGGCCTTGAGCGTGCTGTTGATCTTTTCGCCGATGATGATCATGGGGCGCCTCCTCCGAATCGGGCGAGAATGCCCGAGTTTCGCTTTTCCACTTGATTGTAGAAGATTCCCCGACCCGTGGGAATGGGGTTGGCGGAACTGCACAAGGGAGTTCAAAGAACTGCGGAATTCTTTGCATTGCGAAGGAACCGGCAGCGGTTTACAGGCAGGCCGAGGTCGTGCTACATTGATGGCATCGAATCGATCGGCAAAACCGGCGAAAGCCGGCGACGCAAAGCTACAGGGCCTCGGAGGAATCCATGGCAGCCAGTTGCAGGCCGGCGTATGCAGGAATGGGTCCGTGAGACGACGATAGCGCCAGCTGTCGTCGTTTTTTCGTCCTGCCACCGAAACCCGTGAAGGAGGACACCCCCCCATGAAGAAGATGACCCGCGGCATTCTCCGCCCCCTGCTCGCGACCCTCTGCTCCGTCTCCGTCGCGTTCGGATTCGTCTCCCTTCCCGCCTTGGCCGAGGGAGTCGACGTCGTCGCGGCGACACCGGACGTCGAGGTCCACGTCGACCTCGGCACGACGCCCGTGACCGACGCCTTCCTGACCGACTTGCGCGCCGCCCTCGTCAAGCTCGGCATCGACAGCACCAAGGTCAGGATCTCCCTCACGAACACCGAGGAGGTCAACGCATCCGACGCGACCCAATGGGACGTCTACGACCACCTGGGCGACTGGAACGAGCGCGCGGCCTCGATCCAGAGCGGATACACCGACGCCGCGGGCGAATACCACGCGTACGACCGGAACACCGACCACTACTACTACCCCAACATGGATCCGGGCAACGACGGCGATATGAAGAACGACCCGCACATCATCCCGAGTGCGGACGGCGCGACGCTGTACTTCTACGGGTACGGCTCCCCGGGCTTCAACGATTTCCTGCTGTCGAAGACCGACGTGTCCGCCGACAAGAAGATCCTGTTCACGATCGACGAGAACAGCGCGACCTACCACTCGCTCTACGGCTCCGGCTTCCTCTTCGACGCAGCGGTCGCGGGCGGGACGCTGTCCGGCTACGCGGTCCTCGTGAGGGAGTCCGACATCGTCCTGGTCCGGATCGACGCCGCAGACGTCTCCGCCTTCCACGAAAGCAAGAACGCCAGCGTCCTGACGGACATCCCGGGCGTCACCGTCGTCGAGACGTTCGTCAAGCCCGACACCAAGGTCCACCATTTCACGGTCGACGTCGTCGGGCAGAAAGTGTCCGTCCGCGACAACAACGCGTACCTGTCGTCCAAGCCGGTCTCCCCCCTGTCGGAGGAAGGGATGAAGACCTTCTATGCCGGGCTCGGCAACGGCAAGTCGATGGACTCCTTCTGGTGGAGCGCCGCGGACAAGTCCTTCGTCGTCTCCGGCTACAGGACGGTGGCCGTCACGGTCACGGACGCGGAGTACGCCGCCGCCGGGAACAACATCTACGATGCCATCGTCGCGAAGGGTCACCTCAGCGGCTGGTACGCCTACGACTATGATCCGGACACCGGAACCTACACGGTCCAGATTTCCGAATACGATTCCTACCCGTGGTACCTCGTCGATGCCGGCACCACGATCGGCAGCTACGACGATGCCGCGAACTACCTCGCGGGCAAGGGGATCGCATACACCTACGCCTACGACTACAAATACGACGCGACGCTCGGCCGGTACACGGTCTGCGCGTACGCTCCCTACGACTTCACGAAGAATCCCATCATGGACGCGGAAATCGCGGCGTACGCCGACAAGGGCATCGACATCTCGAAATACAACGAGTCCGATCTCCAGGGCACGAACATCGTGTGGTACTACGTCGACGGCGACGGCAACTCCCGGACCGCGACCTTCCCGGTCAAGGATATCGTCCCCGGCTTCACAATCAAGACCTCCCAGGACTACTCGCTGCCCGCGACGTACGGAAACCGCTTCGGCCCGATCTGCGCCTACGCCAGCCACGGCTGTTCCGACCTCACCTCCGTGACGTTCTCCGACCTCCAGATGAACATCGTGACGACCCAGACCGACTCCCTGCCCGAACTCGCCTCCAGCCAGACCTACGCCGCGGACGCGAAGAAGTTCTTCATCCACGCGGAAGGCCAGAAGCTCGACGGCCTCGACACCGCGGCCCTCGGCGC
Source organism: uncultured Eubacteriales bacterium (assembly GCA_903835065.1). Classification (GTDB taxonomy): domain Bacteria; phylum Bacillota; class Clostridia; order Saccharofermentanales; family UBA5734; genus CAILLO01. Next base: position 8,199 of record CAILLO010000002.1, on the reverse strand, counting down.
CGTCTTCGAGACCGCCGGCGTCGCCTACATCGGCATCGGTTCGGACACCAGCGCCACGCAGCAGGCGGCGATCGCCAACGCAGCCGGCGCGGGCACCACGGTCCTCGCGAGCGCCGCGACCTACGTCGACGAGGTCGCGGCCTACATCTACGGCATCGTGAAGGCGAAGATCATCGAGAACCTGCTGGCGACCTATCCGGTCGACGCGGAGACGACCTTCACCGGAGGATCGGCTTCGTCCGACGGTCTCTCCTCCTCCGTCGACATCCTCGACGACCTGCTGTCCGGCGATACCGTACAGCTGAAGCTGAACCTCGCGACGACGTCGCTCGACGACGTCCCGGCCGCGGACAAGGACCTCGTCGAAGCCTACCTCGGCGGATTGACGAAGGGCGCCGACTTCGGCTGCCTGGTGCTCGACATCGACCTGATCAAGATCCTGACGAACGCCGAAGGAACCACGGAGACGCCCGTCACCCAGACGCTGAAGCCCGTCCGGATCAGCCCGTCGCCCAGCCCGGCCCAGAACGCTTCGGACAACCCGTCGACCGGCGATGCCCCGCAGACGGCGGCGCTGCTCGTCGTGGCGTTCGGCCTGATCGCCCTGGGCGTCACCTTCACCCGCCGGAAGAGGACGCGCGAGGAGTAGGACGACGCCCCCGGGCATCTGCGGACGAAGGGCCGCCGGGACACCGGCGGCCCTTCACGTCTCCCCCAGGCTCTTCCGCGTCGCGGCCACGACGGCGCCCGAAACGCAAGCCGCCCCTGCCGCCTGGATCACCTCCGCGCACGTGTGCAGCGTCGCGCCCGTCGTCAGCACGTCGTCGACGAGCAGCACGCACCGCCCGCGAAGTCGCTCCGGCGCCACGGCCGCGAACGCCCCGCGCAGGTTCTCCCTGCGCGCCTCGGGGGTGTCCTGCAGGCTCTGTACGCGCGTGGCCCGCGTCCGAGCGAGCGCTGGCGACAGGTCGTCGATCCGGAGCCTTCGGGCCAGCGTCCGGGCGATCAGTCCGGCCTGGTTGTAGCCACGCTCGCGGAGGCGCGTCGGATGCAGCGGCACGGCGGCGGCGGCGTCCCAGAGGATCCCCTGCTCGGCGGAGACGCGCATGACGGCGTCGGCGACCAGCAGGCCGAGCGCCTCGGCGACGTGGGCCGCCTCGTGGAACTTGAGCTGCAGGAGGACCTCGCGGACCGGGTCGCGGTAAAAGCAAGCCGCGACGGCGTGGAAGTCCGGAATCGGGTCGCCGGGGGCGGGCGGGGCGTCGAGGGTGCGCAGCCAGCGCGCGCGGGCGCCGCGAAGCGGCAGCGACGCGAGGCAGGCGCGGCAGAAGCCGCGGGACACGGCCGGGTCGACGAGCGCCCCGCAGGCGGCGCAGCGCGGCGGGAAGGCGGCGTCTGCGGCCACGCCGGCGAGGGACGCCCAGAAGGACGGGCCGTCGGAGACGGAGGGCGGAGGCGGGACGGGGCTCACGGCCGGGTCGAGGCGCCGGCGTCCGGGGCGGGTGCCGACAGGCGCTCCGCGAGCGTCGTGAAGCGGCCGGACTGGCGCTGGTTCGCGACCATCCGGGCGACCGTCGCGCGCGAGCCGACGATCCAGAGCTTCTTCCGGGCGCGGGTCACGGCCGTGTAGAGCAGGTTGCGGGTCATCAGGATCGGCGGTCCCGGCACGAGCGCGAGCACGACGACCGGGAACTCGCTGCCCTGGCTCTTGTGCACGGTCACGGCGTAGGCCGGGTCGAGCTCGTCGAGCTGCGCACGGTCGTACGAGACCAGCCGGTCGTCGTCGAACAGCACGTCGACGCGCGCGTCGTCCTCGGAGATCGCGACCACGCGGCCCATGTCGCCGTTGAACACGCCCTGCCCGGTCGTCTCCGGCCGCGCGGCCAGACGCCAGGGAATCGCGTAGTCGTTGCGCATCTGCATGACCTTGTCGCCGCGTCGGAACGCGAACCCGTGCGCCTCGACCTCGCCGCCCCCGGGACGCTTCGGATTCAGCGCCTCCTGCAGGCGGCGGTTCAGCTCGGGCACGCCGGCGTCGCCGCGCCGCATGGGCGCCAGCACCTGCACGTCGTCGAACGGGTCGAGCCCATACTGCCCGGGCAGCACGCGGGCGCACAGGCCGACGACGGCCTCGACCGCCTCGGCGGGCGTCTCCTTCGAGACGAGCAGGAAGTCGCTGTCGAAGTCCTGGCGGAACTCCGGCGTCTTTCCCTCGTGGATCAGGTGGGCGTTGTGGACGATCCGGTTGTCGCCGCTCTGGCGGAAGATCTCGGTGAGGCGCGCGACAGGCAGGGCGCCGGACGCGATCACGTCGCGCAGCACGTCGCCGGGCCCGACGGACGGCAGCTGGTCCGCGTCGCCGACCAGCACGAGGCGCGTGCCGGGGCGCACGGCGGAGAGAAGGCTGCGGAACAGGAGGATGTCGACCATCGACGTCTCGTCGACGATCAGGAGGTCCGCGTCGAGCGGATTCTCCCGGTTGCGGCGGAAAAAGGACTCCGTGTCCCCTCCCTCGCGGAACTCGGCCTCGAGCAGCCGGTGGATCGTCTTCGCCTCGACCCCCGCCGCCTCGCCGAGCCGTCGCGCGGCGCGACCGGTCGGGGCGGCGAGCAGCACCGTCGCCTGCAGGCGCTCGCACAGCTTCACCAGGACGCGCACCAGCGTCGTCTTGCCCGTGCCGGGGCCGCCCGTCACGACGGCGACCTGGCCGCACATCGCCTCGACGACCGCGTCCCGCTGTCCGGGCGCGAGCGCCACGCCGAGTTCGCCGCAGATCTCGCCGGCCATCCGCAGCACCGTGTCCCGGTCCAGACCGGCCAGCCGGTGGCGGGGCCGTGCGTCGCGCAGGGCGAGCAGCCGCTCGGCGACGTCGCGCTCGGCCGCGTGGAGGCGCGGGAGGAAGATCTTCGGCCCCGGTTCGATCCGGAAGGCGGAGTCCTGGAGGAGGGCGAGGTAGACCGGGTGCGTCGGGCCGACCTCGGCGCCGAGCAGCTCGGACGTCTGGGCGAGGAGCTCCTTCTGGGGCAGGTAGCAGTGGCCGTTGCCGGTCGCCTGCGTGAGCGCGTGCCGGAAGCCGGCGCGGATCCGCTCGGGCGAGTCGACGGGCAGGCCGAGGCTGCGCGCGATGCGGTCGGCCGTCGAGAATCCGATGCCGAAGACCTCCTCGGCCAGCCGGTAGGGCTGGGTGCGGACGATGTCGAGCGCGCCGGCGCCGTACTGCCGGTAGATCCGCAGCGTCGTGCCGGGTCCGATGCCGAACGAGGCCAACATCACCGCGAGGTCCTGGTAGACCGTCTTCTCGCGGACCTCGGCGGAGATCCGGGCGGCCTTCGCCTTGCCGATCCCCTTGACCTTCGCGACCTTGTCGGGCTCCTCCGCCAGCACCTCCAGCGTCTTCATGCCGAATTTCTGCACGAGGCGCGCCGCGGTCGCCGGGCCGATCCCCCGGATCAGGCCGCCCGACAGGTAGCGGAGCACCGCGGCCTCGTCGTTCGGGGGCTTCAGCGTGCATCGGGCGACCGAGAAGCGCGGACCGTAGTCGGGGTGCTCCGTGAAGGCGCCGTCGAGCACGACCTCGTCCCCCGCCTTGAGGAACGGCAGGATGCCGACGGCCATGACGTCGTCCTCCTGGGCGCGCGAAATCGAGCAGACCGTGTACCCGTTCGAATCGTTGCGGTACACGATCTCCTCGACGACGCCCTCGACGCGGACGTCAGTCGGCGGCGGCATCCCGGGCCAGCGCCTCGGCCTTGTCCGTCCTCTCCCATGGGAGGTCGAGGTCGGGGCGGCCGAAGTGTCCGTAGGCGGCGACCTGGCGGTAGATCGGGCGGAGGAGGTCCAGGTCGCGGATGATGGCGGCGGGACGCAGGTCGAAGTGCTTCGCGACCAGCGCCTCGATCTTCTCGTCGGGAATCGTCCCGGTGCCGAACGTGTCGGCGAAGACCGAGACGGGGTGGGACTTGCCGATCGCGTAGGCCAGCTGGATCTCGACCTTGCGGGCGAGCCCCGCGGCGACGAGGTTCTTCGCGACGTAGCGGGCGGCGTAGGCGGCCGAGCGGTCGACCTTGGTCGGGTCCTTGCCGGAGAACGAGCCGCCGCCGTGGCGCGCGTACCCGCCGTAGGTGTCGACGATGATCTTGCGGCCGGTCAGCCCGGTGTCGCTCTTGGGCCCGCCGATCACGAAGCGGCCGGTCGGGTTGATATAATATTTGGTCCTCGCGTCGAGGAACTTCGCGGGGATCACGGCGCGCACCACGTGCTCGATCACGTCGCGCTCGATCGTGGCGTGCTCGGCCTCCGGTCCGTGCTGGGTCGACACGACGACCGTGTCCACGCGGACCGGCGCTTGCCCGTCGTACTCGACCGTCACCTGCGCCTTGCCGTCCGGGCGGAGATACGGGATCAGGCCGGACTTGCGGACCTCGGCGAGCCGGCGGCACAGGCCGTGCGCCAGCGAGATCGGCAGGGGCATCAGCTCCGGCGTCTCGTCGCACGCGAACCCGAACATCATGCCCTGGTCGCCCGCGCCGGTCGCCTCGAGGACGTCCCGGTCCCCTTCGCGGCGCTCGAGCGAATTGTCCACGCCCATCGCGATATCGCCCGACTGTTCGTCGATCGACGTCACGACGGCGCACGTGTCGCAGTCGAAGCCGTACTTGGCACGATTATAGCCGATCTCCCGGATCACGCCGCGGACCAGCTTGGGCATGTCGACGTACGTCTTCGTCGTGATCTCGCCCATCACCTGCACGAGTCCCGTCGTCACGGTCACCTCGCACGCAACGCGCGCCTTCGTGTCGTCCTTGAGGATCGCGTCCAGCACCGCGTCGGCGATCTGGTCGCACATCTTGTCGGGGTGGCCCTCCGTCACGGATTCCGACGTGAAGACCCACTTCCCGCGCACTCTGTCGTTGCCCATAGGACCCAACCTCCCGTTTCCCCCGGCCCCATCGCCGGGAAAGAAAAAACCTCTTCCAGGAAGGAAGAGGCACGCACGGAGCAGCGGTCGCAGCCTCATCTTCCAGGTGTTCCACCTGCAGGTTCGGCACCGATGCGGAATCTCCGCCGGTTGTCGGGCTTCAAAGGGCCTGTCCCTCCGCCACTCTTGATAAGGGTTCGAAGACCTATTCACTTGTGGGGTCGCGGCGGGCCATCTCTCGTGCGGCCCGTCGCAGCGAATTGTACCATGCCGTCGAATGCAAGGGCAAGACGCCGCACCGTACGAAGCGGGGACCTGGAATTCGTCCGCTCTCCTACTTCCCGGTCGCCGCGAGGTCGGGCGAGAGGAACGCCAGGAACTCCTGGATCCAGTGGTCCCAGAACTCCCAGGAGTGGACGCCGGGCGCCTCGTGGTACTCGTACCGGAACCGGTCCGCCCGCGCCTGGAAGTAGTCGCGCGTGAGGTGGACGTTCTCGATCAGGAAATCGTTCGCGCCGCACGCGTGGAAGACGCGTGGAACAGGGCCGCCGGAGGCGAGGCACCGGTCCAGCAGGTGGAAGCAGTCGTTCTCCCCGCCCATCAGCGCGGCGCAGTTCCGCAGGTCCGTCTCGCCCTCGATGCCGAACGAGTTGAACGGGATGCTGCCGGCCGGCGTGCCCGTCTTCATCGTCGAGGCCGCCAGCGGGACGGGACCGGCCGGGAAGTTGCCGGCGGACAGGCATCCGATCGCCGCATAACGGCCCGGGTGGGTCAATCCGGCCTTCAGCGCGCCGTAACCGCCCATCGACAGCCCCGCGACGAAGTTGTCCTCGCGGCGGGTCGACAGCGGGAAATAGCCGCTGCACAGCTTCGGCAGCTCCACGGTCACGTAGTCGAAATAGTCGAATCCGTGGGCCATGTTCGCGTAGTAGCTCAGCTCGACCGACGGCATGACGACCGCCAGCCCGAGGTCGGACACGTAGCGCTCGATCGAGGTGCGCCGCTGCCAGATCGTGTGGTCGTCGCTCGCTCCGTGGAGCAGCCAGAGCACGGGGAACCGCTTCCCCGGCGTCTTCCCGCCGGGTCCGACGTCGCGCGCCTCGTCCGGGAGGATCACGTCGATGCTGCGGGAGAGTCCGAGCGTCTCGGAGGGGAAGTTCACGTGGAGAAGCGCCATGGAGGGTCTCCTTTCCTATCCTTCGACCTTCAGCCCGTAGAACGACAGCATGGGCAGCCGCGTCGAGATGTCGTGCGGAATCCCGGGGAACGGATTCTGCCGGTGCGCGCCGTGGACGACGCAGCCGGCGGGCAGTTCGCGGTCGAAGTTCAGCACGACGTCGGAGCGATGCACGTAGTCGACGCGCGCGGGCTGCAGCAGCCGGCCATCCGGCGTCTCGACGCAGAAGGGCACGAACTCGGGCATGACCTCCCAGTCGTACAGCCGCTCGACGACGCCTTCGAAATGCACGCGCACGCGGGTGCCGTTCTCGAGTACGGCGCTCGCGGGCTCCGGCGGCCGCACGACCGGTCCGATCCCGTGGAACAAGCCGAGCACGGCCCGCGCCGCCCGCTCGCCCAGGACCAGGTTGCCCGCCGAGGCGACGTGGATCGCGTCGCACAGCGGCAGGTCGATGGCCGGCACGACGGCCACGCGCGGGATCTCCCGGGCGGCGCGACGCTGGGCCTCGCGGACCTTGCCCCAGCAGGCGTCGCCGGTGGGTTCGGACTTCGCGGTAAAGCGGGAAATCTGCACGGTCAGGAACGGCAGGCCGGGGTCGCCGAGGTCCTCGCGCAGGTGCGCGACGAAGCGTCCGAACCGCTCGAGGTAGGTGTCGCAGGCGGGCTCGGACGTGTCGCTGCAGCCCTGGTACCAGAGCACGCCGGCGACGAGGCGTGGGTCGGACGCGTCTTCGCGGAGCGCGTCCAGGATGGCCCGGAGGTTCCGGTACAGGACCCCGTCCTCCTCGGGATTCCACGCGGCCAGCGCGGATCCGCCGAGCGCGGTCTGGACCAGCCCGACGGGGACGCCGGTCTCGCGGCGCACGCGCTTGGCGAAGGCCAGCCAGGGCGAGTGGCCGGGGTTCCCCCCCTCGAGGTTCGCGGGGTGGACGATGTTCGTCGAGTCGTTCATGGGGTGCGCGGCGAGGCGCCAGCGGCCGTCGTTGGCGAGCAGGTGCACGCCGACCTCGGACGGGTCGTGGACGGGGTCCTTGCCGTAGCCCGCGGAGTTGCTCTGGCCGGCGATCACGTAGACGTCGCCGACGCCGACGTGGTGGATCATGTCGCCGCGGACGCTCCACTCGATCTGCTTCTGCTCGGCCATGGAGAGGCATGTCTCGATGCGGTACGGGCCGCCCGCGGGGAGGCGCGCGACGAGGCTCCAGCGCCCGCCGTCCATTTCCGCGTCGGTCCAGGGCAGCACGGCCGCCCCGGTGTCCTCGTCCACGGCGCGCGCCTTGACGAGCGGGCGGGTCGCTTCGCCGTCGAGCGTCCAGGTGCCGGCGAGGCGCAGCTCGGCGGTGCCGTCGGGCTGCCGCTGCAGGATGCGCCAGTCGTCGGGGCCGGCGGCGATGCGGGCGCCGCGGAGGGCGGGAATCGGGCGGGGCGTCAGGCGGTCCATGGGCGATCCTCCTTGCGGGTCAGGCCTTCCCGAGGAAGGCGAGCGGAATCAGCAGCGGCACGAGTGCGGACAGCACGGCGCCGGACAGGAACGACAGGGCGGAGAAGCGGGGCGCGGTCGCGGCCGAGACGACGGGCAGCGTCGAGTCCATGCCCGTGGCGCCCGTGAGGCCGACGCAGAAGAAGCCGCCGAGCGTGGTGGACAGCAGCGGAATCGCGACGAACGCCGTGAGCTCGCGGACGAGGTTCGAGAGGAACGCGAGCGCGCCGAGCGAGGGGCTGCCGAGGTCGGCGACGAGGACGCCGGACAGGCTGTACCAGCCGAAGCCGAAGGACACGGCCAGCCCGTCGCGCAGGGCGGAGCCGAGGAGCAGGGCGGCGGTCAGGCCGCCGGCGATGCTGCCGAGGGCGATGGCGAGCGGCAGCGAGAGGATCCGCAGCCCTGCCGAGCGGAGGTCGTCGACGACGCGGCGGTCGGAGCCGAGCAGGACGCCGGCGCACAGGACGAGCAGGAAGAGCAGGGCGGTGACGAAGCCGCCGGGGACGGCGCCCGTGACGGCGGCGGGCAGCGTGCGGCCCGCGAGCAGGCCGAGGGCGAGCGCGAGGAGGATCCAGACGGTCGTCATGGGCGGTCGCCCCGAGGCGCGGCGCCCGCGGGGGGC
>CAILLO010000001.1 GCA_903835065.1 uncultured Eubacteriales bacterium | reverse complement strand
CGTCGTCATGGCGAAGCCCGTCGGCTCGCGATGCAATCTGGCCTGCCCGTACTGCTACTACCGGGACAAGGGCGCTTCTGCCGGCGACGACGATTCCTGGCGGATGTCCGACGCGTTGCTCGAGGACTACGTCCGCGGAGCCTTCGCCGCGAATCCCGGCCCTGTCGTCTCCTTCGTCTGGCACGGCGGCGAACCGACGCTGGCGGGCATCGATTTCTACCGTCGCGCCGTCGCGCATCAGGAACGGAATCTGCCGGCAGGCTGGTCCTGCTGGAACGACCTGCAGACGAATGGCGTCCTGCTCGACGACGACTGGTGTGCCTTCCTGGCGGAGAACCGATTCGACGTGGGCGTGAGTCTCGATGGCACCCGGACCCTCCACGACGCGAACCGGAGGGACGTCGCGGGCCAGCCGTCCTACGACCGGGTGGTCGCCTCGGTGCGACGTCTGCAAGCGCACGGAATCCAGCCCGACCTTCTGTGCACAGTGACTTCCGACAGCGCGCGCGAGCCCCTACCGGTCTATCGCGCGCTTCGGGACCTCGGCACGGGGTGGATCCAGTTCATCCCCATCGTGCGCCGAACGCCGGACGGCCGGACGACGGCCGACTCCGTGATGGGCGTGACCTACGGGGATTTCCTGTGCGGCGTATTCGACGAATGGTCGAGCCGCGACTTCGGAAGGCTCGACGTACAGCTGTTCGCCGAACTGCAGCTGGTCCTGTCCGGCGGAACGGCCAGCGTGTGCTGGATGAACCCGACCTGCGGACGCGTGCCCGTCCTCGAGCGGGATGGGAGCGTCTATTCCTGCGACCATTTCGTCGACGCCACGCACCGGATCGGCGACGTCGCCACGTCCACCCTCGGCGAGCTGGTCGAGTCGTCGGTCCAGACGCGGTTCGGACGGGACAAGCGGGACCTGCTGCCGTCGCGGTGCCTGGGATGCAACTGGCTCGCGCTGTGCAACGGGGGTTGCCCCAAGGACCGCTTCGACCGGACGGGGGAGGAAGGACGGGAAATCAGCGTTCTCTGCGAGGGGATGCAGAGGTTCTTCCGGCATGCCATGCCGGTGCTCGACGAAATCGTGCGGCTTCGGAAGAGCGGTGCCGATACCCCTGCGATCCGCGCCCGCCTGGCGGAACGCGCGGCTGCCGCATGGAGGGCGTCGGACGGAACGACCCCTGCCCCTGCGGGAGCGGCCGGAAATCGAAGTCGTGCTGCGGACCGGGGAGGTCCGGGCCGACGGACGTCCTCGCTCCCTAGAGGAGGCGGTCGAGCAGCGTCCGCACGATGCCTGCCACGGAGCTCGCCGTCAGCGCGTCGAGGAAGGAAGGACCCGCATCGGGATCGGAGACCCCTCCGGGCGCCGGGGCGTTCTGGATCGCCTTCAGCCGCTCCTGCTCCTGGCGGAGCTCCTCGAGTTCGACCTTCCTCGATTTCTCGAGTCCGCCCTTCTCGACGAAATCCGCGACGTCCTGCAGCTCCCTGCGGTCGAACCGGAGTCCGTGGACCCTGCAGACGTCGAGGACGACGCCGGAGATGCCCGCGTAGTTCTTCCGGTTCATCAGTTCTCCGCACTCGGGGCAGGGGACGTAGAATCGACCGCTGCGGTCCTCGGGGGAAGCCTCCTGAGGCGGACCGACCTCAGGATAGAGAATCGCCTTTCCGCGGGTCTCCGCATCGTCGACGATCTTCTGGAAGGACGATTCCTGCACCCAGAGTCCGCCGCATTCCTCGCATTCCCGGACCCGGGCGCCGGCGAGGTCGACCGTCGTCATCGCGACTCCGCAGCGGGGGCAGGGAAGCGGCTTGCCGGTCTCCACCTCCTTGCGCTCGGCGGGCGCCCCGCATCGGGGACAGAACCGCATGCCGAGGAACATGGGACCCAGGCAGGAAGGGCAGGCGGCCCGGCTCAGGACCGCGTGGCAGAAATCGCAGCGGACGGCGTCTTCCACCGCAGGCGCTCCGCAGTCGGGACAGTGGAGCGATGACTTTTCCGTCGTTTCCATGCGCGAATCCTCCAGGAAGCCTTCGTCCAGTAGATTATAGGACAAGGTGCCGGTTCCTGCATGTCCGGGTCGGCTTCCGACGAAGAATCCGACTGGCAATACGACCCGGAAAACGGTACAATGGAGATTGTTGCACAAGGTTTTTCATTCCGTTCGCAGTGGATGGTTCGCGAATGGCTTGATCGGAGGCCGGCCGGCTTCCCGGAGGAGAGATATGTTTTCAATCGACGACCCAGTGGTCTACGGTTCGACAGGCGTCTGCCGGATCGTCGACATACGGCGCGAGAAGTTCGGAAGCCGGACCGACCGCGAATACTACGTCCTGCAGCCCGTTTACGGACAGGGCTCCACGCTCTACGTCCCGACCGACTCGCCCAACGCCCGCATGCGCAACATTCTCACCGAGGCCGAGGTCCACGAGCTGATCGAGGCGATGCCCGACATCACGAACGAATGGATCGGCGACGACCAGGTCCGCAAGGCCCTGTTCCAGGAGATCCTGCAGACGTGCGACCAGCGCGGGCTGATCCGGCTGATCCGCACCGTCCACCGCCGCCGCTCGGAGCTGACGGAGAAGGGCAAGGGAATCTCCAGCGGCGACGCCGAATCGATGAAGGCCGCGGAACGGCTTCTGCAGAACGAGTTCGCGCTCGCGCTCGATATCGCGCCCGACCAGGTCGTGCCCTATATCGTCGGCCAGGTCCGCACCTAGGAGACCCTGCCCGCACTTCGACCTTCCCCGCTTTTCCCGCTTTGATGGAATTCCGGACAGGGACGACCGCGAGGGAACGGATGAGGGACACACTGGAATCGGGACTTCGACTGGACCGGCAGGCCGGACTTCTCCGGCAGGTCATCGATTCGATGACCGACGCGGTCGCGTTCAAGGACCTCCAGGGTCGCTTCCTGGGCTGCAACAAGGCCTACGAGCAGCTGATGGGACGGACCGAGCGCGAGTTCTCGGGCTTGACCGCGTGCGATCTGTTCCCGCCCGAAAGGGCCGCCCTGTTCAACGCCGCGGACGCGGAGGTCCTTCGGACCCGCATGCCGGCTTCCGTGGAAGTGCCATATAGAATGCCGGACGGCAGGACGGTCCGCGTCGACTGCGGCCGGTATCCTCTGACCGACGCATCGGGCGACCTGGCGGGCATCCTGGTCGTGCTGCGCGACGTGACCTCACGGTTGGACCTGGAGGATTCACTGAGGGCGAGCGAGGCGAAATACAGGCTGATCGCCGAATATTCGTCGGACGCGGTCTGGGTGCTCGACCTCGAGACGGAACGGTTCCTCTATGTCAGTCCCTCCGTGGAGACCCTGTGGGGCTTCACCCCGGAGGAGGCGCTGACGATGCCGCTGGACGCCACTATGACGCCCGATTCCTATCTCCAGGCCAAGCAGTACATCGCGGCGACCCTGCCGGACTTCCTCGCCGGCAGAGGGTCGGAACGCCCTATCGCCCGTGTTCATCAGGTCCGGAAGGACGGTACCCTGTTCTGGGTCGAATCCCATGCCCGATACCGATACGATGACCGACGACGGGTCGAGATCGTCGGCAGCAGCCGGAACATCGACGAGTGGATCCTGGCCGAAGCCAGCCTCCGGGAGAGTGAGGAGCTCTACCGGATGATCGCCGAGAACACGATCGACGGCATCTGGGTGTACAACCTGGACCAGGACCGCTTCACGTACCTGAACCCCGCGACCGCCAGGATGCTGGGCTTCCCGATGGACCGCCTCCAGGAGATGAAGCTGTCGGACGGGTTGGCGCCCGAGTTCCGGGAGCGCGTCGCGTCTCACATCGCGGAAGCCAGGCGAACCTTGGCCGCAGAATCCTGGGAATCCATCTCCGAAGTTCTCGAACTGCGGCAGCCGACGGGCAGCGGGCAGGAGATCTGGGTCGAGGTATCCGCGCGGATCCGCCGCAACGCCCGGGGCGAGACCGAAATCCTGGCCGTCAGCCGCAATATCGAGAGCCGGAAGCAGACGGAGCGGGAAGTGCTGTCCCTAAGTTATCAGGATGCGCTGACCGGCTTGCGGAACCGGCGCTCGATGGAAGAGGAGCTGCTGCGGCAGGAATCCGCCCAGAATCTCCCCGTCTCCGTCCTCGTCGGCGACGTGGACGGGCTGAAGCACGTGAACGATTCGCTGGGGCACGAGATGGGCGACGAGATGCTCGTCCTCGCCTCCTAGGCGATCCGGTCGAGCTGTCGTCCGGACGACCACGTCTTCCGATGGGGCGGGGACGAATTCGTGATCCTGCTGCCCCGAACCCCTCGATCGTCCGCCGAGAAGGTGGTCGAACGGATCCAGGCGACGTGCGTCGGCCTGCGCGTCGGACCGATCCGGCTGGGAATCTCCCTGGGCATCGCCACGATGTCCTCCGCGGACGAAAGAATGGCGGATGTCCTCCGGGCGGCCGACGAAGCGATGTACCGGGCGAAGAAGGGGCGGAACGATTCCTGAATGCGCGTCCGACCGGAGCGCTTTCCTACGGAACCAGGTTCCGTGGATGTTCCTCCAGCTTCCAGCGTCGGACCAGCCCCTCCGCGTCGATGCCCGTCCCGAACGCGGCCGCGGCCGCGAGGATCGCCTCGGCCGCATCCTTGCGGTCCCGGCTGTCGGACAGCGACCACCATTCTTCCGGCACCCAGGACCCGACGGTTTCGTACCGGTTCGAAGGCCAGCCGTAGGGTCGCCCGGACCGGTCCAGACGGTATTCCCGACCGGCGACCGTCAGGTCGTACGTCCGCTGCAGGTCGGCCAGCACGGAATCGAGCCGTCCGCTCTTCACGCCGCACAGGACGCAGAGCTCGCGCGTTCCGATGCCCGCCCGCGCGTCGAACTGCGACCAGGCCTTCCAGGCCAGAGGAGACAGGACGCCGTCCTTCCAGCGGGACTCCACGGAGGCGAGGTGGAACGCGGCATGGAAATGTCCGTACATCCGCGGCGCGACGAATCCCTTGATGCCGCCGAGGAGACAACCGTAGGCGAGCCGCTTCTCCTCCGCGACCCTGGATTTCCAGTTCCAGGGGTCCGTCGTCGTGTCGTCCTGGAACCAGATTCCCGGCGGCGTCTCGTCCTCAACGGAAGGAAGGCCCGGAATCGCGGGGAACAGGCTCATGAATCCGAGTTCCTCGACTCGAGCGACGAAATCCTCATATGAACTGATCCGGGACATGGGGCACCTCCTGCGGACCGGCGCTCCGCCGCTCTTCCGATTCTACCACGCGAGGGACGACGCCGGGCTTGCGGACGCGCTCCGGCTATGGGACACTGGACGGAACAGGAGGATGAAGCCATGAAGATCACGTTCCTGGGCGCTGCCAAGGAAGTCACCGGTTCCTGCTATCTCGTCGAGACCGAAAGGACCTCGTTCCTCGTCGATTGCGGGATGCACCAGGGCCAGCTCCACGAAGAGGAACGCAACCGCGTGCCGTTCCCGTTCAAGATGGAGGCGATCGACTTCGTCCTGCTGACGCACGCGCACATCGACCACAGCGGCCGCCTGCCCAAGCTCTATGTGGACGGCTACCGCGGACCCGTCTATGCGACGAAGGCGACGGCGGACCTCTGCGGCATCATGCTTCCCGACTCGGGCCACATCCAGGAGATGGAGGGCGAGTGGCAGGACCGCAAGGGCCAGCGCGCCGGAAGAGCCGTCGTGCCGCCGCTCTACACGATGCAGGACGCGGTCGACTGCTGCCGGCTCTTCAAGCCCGTCGCCTACGACCGGGAGTTCCGGCCGTCGGACGACCTGCGCGTCACCTATCGCGACGCCGGCCACATCCTCGGTTCCTCGATCCTCGAGATCGTCTCCACCGAGGGAGGGAAGGAGCGGAAGACCGTCTTCTCCGGCGACCTCGGCAACAAGGGCATTCCGATCATGCGGGACCCGACCGTCGTCGACGGCTGCGACACGCTCGTGGTCGAATCCACCTACGGGGACCGGCTCCACGAGACCGGCGCCGACAAGGTCGAACGGTTCGCGCGGATCATCAACGAGACGATCGCGCGGGGCGGCAACGTCGTGATCCCCTCCTTCGCGGTCGGGCGCACCCAGGAGATCATCTACGAACTCCACATGGAGGAGGAGCGCTACAAGGACCAGAAGAACGTCCTCCTGAAGACGCCCGTCTACGTCGACAGCCCGCTCGCGGTCAACGCCACGAGGGTCTTCCGCGAGAACGCGGACTGCTTCGACGAAGAGGCCCGCCGCTACATCGAGAACGGCGACAACCCGCTCGACTTCCCGAACCTCCACTTCACGGCGAGCGCCGAGGAATCGAAGGCGCTCAACCAGAGCCCGGAGAGCAAGATCATCATCTCCTCCAGCGGCATGTGCGACGCCGGCCGCATCAAGCACCACTTGAAGCACAATCTCTGGCGTCGGGACTCCACGGTCCTCTTCGTCGGGTTCCAGGCGAAGGGCACCCTCGGGCGCATGCTGGTCGACGGCGCGAAGACCGTCCGGATCTTCGGCGAGGAGATCACGGTCAACGCCCGCATCGAGATGATCGAAGGATTTTCGGGGCATGCGGACCGGGACGGCCTGCTCGAGTGGATCGGCGCCATGAAGAGGCGTCCGGCCGAGATCCTCCTGGTCCACGGGGAGCCCGAGGTGATCCAGAAGTTCAGCGTTTCCATCGCCGAGCGGTTCTCGATTCCGACGCACATCCCGGACTACGGGGAGGTCTTCTCCCTCGGGACCGGCCTGTCGTCCGTGCGGACCGTCGTACCGTCGGTCCAGGCGCTCGACACCGGCGTCCGCGCGACGTCGAAGGCGCTGGACGACCTGCAGGAGACGGTCTCGGCGGCGACGGAGGCGATGCGGGCGCGCCTGCGCGCGGCGAAGACCGACGACGAGCGCCGGGCGGTCCTCTCCCAGCTGAAGACGGAGATGCACCGGCGCATCGACGCGGTGCTGGAAGTTCTCTAGGAACCTCGCGGGAGGTTTCCGGCGAAGCGGCGGCGGACTGTCGCGGCGATCTGGGGATCGGTCATCCGGTCCGCGCTCTCGACGCCGATGACGCGAGCCCAGCATCCGCGGGCGGCCAACCGTTCGACGAAGGCGACGCGGACTTCTCCCGGACCGAAGACGAACAGCTCCTCGCAGGACCTCAAGGCGGAGACCACCTGGTCCAGGTAGAGCCGCACCTGCTTTTCGTAATAGCGCTCCTCGTGGTCCTTGGCGGGGAAGTCCCGCGCGCCGACTCCGGGACCGGTCCTGGGACCGACGACCCGGCCTGGGTGCCTGTCGATGTTGGAACGGATCCGGAGCATCTCGGAGGAAGTCCCGTCGACGAAGACGACGACGGCCTTCTTTCCATCGATCCAGAGTCCTGCCTTCCTGCCCATGGAAGTCTCCTTTCCTTCGCGCGAAGCGAACGAGGTCCTTCCGACGTCCCGATTCGATTATACGCCTGTGATAAGATGAAGGTTGTGACGATGGACACGAGGACGGGCGAGGAGGCGCGACGGATGGGCATCTGGAAGGACCGGGCACACATGGCGGGCGAGTATCTTCAATACCCGCGCCTGCTGCTCGGCCTGATCTTCACGTCCCTCTTCGGATCGGTCCCGAAGCGGATCTCCATCGGCGACGACCCCCGCCAGTACATGCTGGCCTACGAGCCGAAGGCTCCCGTCCGCAGGGTCGCCGTCCTCTTCCTGCACGGCGGCGGTTGGCGTCGCGGCCGACCGGAGTTCTTCCTGGCGATCGGACGCTTCTTCGCGCGGCGCGGCATCGCCGTCGCGATGCCCGCGTATCGGCTCGCCCCGCGGCACAAGCACCCGGCCCAGCTCAACGATGCCGCGGCGGCCTACGCCGCCACCGTCGACTGGCTCGACCGCATCGGTCTGTCCGACGTTCCCGTCATCGTGGGCGGGAATTCGGCCGGAGCGCACATCGCCGCCTTCCTGGCGCTCGACCCGCGACTCTGCTCCCTCAACGGCCACGACCGCATCCGAGGGCTCCTGTCCATGTCCGGACCTCTCCGCTGGGACCTCCCGTATCCCAAATCGATCCGACCCATGATGCGGGAACTGATCCGGAAGCCGCGCGCCTGGCCCGAAGCCGATCCCTTCCTCCTGATCCAGCGGCCGCAGACCTTCCGCCTGCTCGCCCTCCAGGGGCTCCGGGACCCGCTGATCCGTCCGGCCGCGGCCGTCGACTTCGCGAAGGCCTGGTCCCCGGATGGGAGCTTCTCCGAACTCCACCTGATTCCGGGGCACCACCACAGCGACGTCTGCATGGACGCCTTCCTGAAGCCGTGCCGGGACCGGACCTGGGTCCTGGATTTCGTGGCCGCGATCGAAGCGGACGGACTTCCGCCGCCAGTCAAGGATCCGGGTGCGTCGGGCTGCGACGACGCCGAACTTCCGCTGCCGATGCGACGGGAACTGCCCAATCCCTATCTGGAATCCGACGCTTGAGACCGTCCGCCGAGGAGGAACGAGGATGAAGACTCCGCTCATCTCCGTGATCGTGCCCGTCTACAACGAGGAGAAGGTTCTGGCCGCGACGTGCGCGAGGCTCCGGACCGTGCTGCTTGCGCTCGGGGAACCGTACGAGGTCCTCTTCGTCGACGATGGCAGCAGGGACCGCACGCTGGATCTTCTGCGCGACGTCGCGGCTGAGGACTCCTCCGTGAAGGTGCTGGCCCTCTCCCGCAATTTCGGACAACAGGTCGCGATCACCGCGGGACTCGAGCACTGTTCGGGGCGCACGGCCCTGCTGATCGACGGCGACCTCCAGGACCCGCCCGAACTGATCCCCGACATGCTGGCGCTGTGGAGGCAGGGGTGGGACGTCGTCTACGGCAGGAGGACCGCCAGGGTGGGGGAGAAGGCGACGAAGAAGACCTCGAGCCGCATCTTCTACCGTCTGCTGCGCTGGGTGACCGACCAGGATATCCCGGTCGACGCCGGCGACTTCCGTCTGATGGACCGGAAAGTCGTCGACGCGCTCGTCGCGATGAAGGAGCAGAGCAAGTTCTACCGGGGGATGGTGTCCTGGGCGGGGTTCCGCCAGACGCCGATCGAATTCGTGCGCGAGGCGCGCGCGGCCGGCGAGACGAAGTTCACCTGGCGGAAGATGGTGAAGCTCGCGGCCGACGGCATCATCTCGTTCTCGGTCAAGCCGCTCCGTATCGCGACCTGGCTCGGGACGGCCGTCTCGATCGCCAGCTTCGCCGGGCTGGTCTGGGTGCTGGTGCGAACGACGATCGGCAGCGAGACCGCGCCGGGCTGGGCGTCGCTGGCCGTGATCGACCTGTTCTTCTCCGGCGTCATCCTGATCCTGATCGGCGTCCTCGGCGAATACATCGGTCGCATCTTCGAGCAGAGCCGGGGGCGACCGCTCTACTTCCTGCAGGAGCGGATCGGATTCGACGAGAAGCCGGACCGGGCGGCGTCAGAAGAAGAACGCACGTAGGGGCGTGAAATCCTCGTCCGAGAAAATCGTGGCCACCGCGGAAGGAGTCTCGGCGACGAGAGCGGCGACCTCCTGGCGTGCTGCGGCGGCATCTCCCATGCCCTGCAGACACTTCGCGAGAAGCAGTCGCTCGTAGGTCCGTCGGGAGCCCGTCGAGAGCGGGATCGCCTCACGGTACAGAACCACCGCTGACGATGGATCGCCGGTCGAGAGCGCGTGCCGTGCGAGACCGGACAACGACTCCGAACGGAGTTCGACGTCGCCTACGGCCATGGCCGTCGTCAGCAGGTCGGTCCAGGCCGTCAGGATCTCTTCGGGCCTGCCCTCGCCCTCGATGCTGTACGCTCGCTGGAGCTCGGCATGGAGCAGGGTTTTCTTCCCATCCTCCGTCGTATCGGAGGAGAGGCTCTGGATCAGGGTGTCCCAGATGGCGTGCGCCTGTCCGTAGCGTTCGATGGCCTGGAAGGCCGCGGCCTTCCCCTGGAGCGCCGGGACGTCGAACGGATAGCCGTCGAGGACTTTCGAATAGGCCGTGATGGCATCCGCATACTGCCCGGCCGCGGCGAGGCAATCTCCGAGCAGGTCGTACCCCTCCGGGCCGCCCGCCCCGAGGCCGACCGCGCGATCCGCATACGAAGCGGCCTCGAAGGAGTGGCCTTCGGAGAGGCAGGCCTGTGCGAGCAGCGCGTCGGTTGCGCCGTCCGTGCCCTTGGCCGCGGCGGCGTCGAACAGGAGGAACGCGGCGGAGGGGCGGCCCGCGACGAGGAAGGCGCTTCCGAGTTCCTTCAAGGAGGCCGCGTCCGCGCGTTCGTTCTTGAGGTAGTCCGTGGACCATTGCCAGGCCTGGTCGAGCCGGCCCGCCGAAACGGTCGAAAGGATCCGGTCGCGGTCGTCGGAAGCCGACTGTACGGCGGCGCGGTCGATCGCGACCATCTTCCATGCGATCGGCACCGCGATGACCAGGACGACGAAGACCGCGAGCCATTGGATCAATCGGAGCTCGCTGACGGACTTGCGCTTCATGGGGTCCTCCCGGAGACGACGCTCCTCGATGGGTTCGAAACGAATCCATTATACATTTCCCGCCGGCAAACCCGCGCGGTCCGCAGGCGGATGACGACGCCCGCGTGGAGAATCGTGGCGCAAATGCGTCGAGGATTGCCCGGATTCCGCGGATTAGCATATAATCCCATCACAGGCTTCCCGCGCTTCGCGGCCGCCTCCCGGAAGGAGGGACGCCCATGTCCCCGAACCCACCGCTGATCCTCGTCTGCGACGACAACCCGATGATCCACGAATCCCTCGGTGTCTACCTCGACCGCGCCGGGTTCCAGCACCGTTCCGCGTTCAACGGCAACGACGCCCTCCGCCTCGTCCGCGAACACCGCCCGGACCTGCTCGTCCTCGACATCATGATGCCGGGCCTGGACGGTCTGACGGTCTGCCGCGAGATCCGCAAGACCGACGACGTGCCCATCATCCTGCTCACGGCCCGCGGCGAGGAGGTCGACCGGATCCTCGGCCTGGAGCTCGGCGCGGACGACTACATCGTGAAGCCCTTCAGCCCGCGGGAGGTCGTCGCCCGCATCAAGGCCGTCCTCCGCCGATTCGGGGAGCAGCGCGCTTCGCCTTCGCCGATCCTTCGTTTCGCCTCTCTCGAGATCAATCTCGCCCACTACAAGGCGACCGTCGACGGGAAGTCCGTCGGCCTCACGCCCAAGGAGGTCGAGATCCTCCACTTTCTCGCTTCCCGTCCGGGACAGGTCTTCTCCCGAGACCAGATCCTCGCCCGGGTCTGGGGCGAGGACTACTTCGGCGACGACCGTGCGGTCGATACCCAGATCCGCCGCATCCGCCGCAAACTTCCCGAAGAGGGCGTCCCGTGGGCCGTCGTCACCGTCTACGGCGTCGGATACAAGTTCGAGGTCGTGGGATGATCCGTGGCGCGTTCCTCCGCCGCACGCTCGCCCTCGTCCTGGCGACCCTGCTCCTCGCATCCCTGCTGACGGCCCTGGTCTATTCGCTGTTCGCCCAGTCCGTCTTCACGAACATGCGCGCCGCCGACATGGAGCCGACGGCCCAGGCGGTCGCCGGACTCGTGGTCGCGGCCCGCCACGGGCAGCTGCCGACCGCCACGCTCGTCCAGCTGGTCGCTTCCGGCCCCGACTACTTCAACGCGACGATCCTCGTCTTCGACGCATCGGGCAAGGAATCCCTCGGGCTCTTCCCCGACACCGACCCCGCCAACCGTTCGCTGCTCGCGATGCTCGCTCCGCGCGTGAAGAAGGTTCTGGAAGGACAGCCCGTCGTCGACGTCCAGCCGACGCTCCTCAGCACGGGCGACCTGATCGTGGTGGGCACGCCCGTCGTCGATGCGGGCGTCACGGTCGGCGCCGTCGTCCTCGTCCAGCCCATGACCGAACTTCGCGCCGCGATGCGCGGCCTCAACCGGACGCTGCTCCTCGCCATGAGCGCCGCGTTCCTGCTGATGCTGCTCCCGTCCTATTTCGCGGCGCGGCGGCTGATCCGGCCGGTCCGGAAGATGCAGGCCGCCGCGGAGGCGATGACCCGCGGAGACTTCTCCGTCCGGGCGGACGAACGGGCGAAGGGAGAGCTGGGCGCGCTCGCCCTTTCGCTCAATCGCCTGTCGATGGAACTGTCGAGGACGATCGGGGAGCTGACGAAAGAGAGGAACGAGCTCGCCCTCGTGCTGGACGGACTCTCGGAAGGCATCGTCGCGATGGATGCCACGGGCGGGGTGACTAGGGTCAACCCGGCCGTCGCGCGGCTGGCAGGACGGGAGTCGTCCGAATGCGAGGCTGCGGTGGACCGGATCCCGGGCCTGCGCGAGGACCTCGAGGGAACCGTGCGCGACGGAAGCTCCCGGCTCCGGGAGAACCCCTTCGGTCCGCTCACGCTGCGCATCTCGACGTCGGCCCTCTTCGACGGGACCGGCACGACGGCGGGCGCCGTCGCCATGGTCCGCGACACCACCGAAGCCGCTCGTCTCGAGAAGGCCCGGAGGGACTACGTCTCGAACATCTCGCACGAGTTCCGGACACCCGTGTCGTCGATCCGGGGGCTGCTGGAGCCGCTTCGCGACGGACTCGTGACCGACGCCTCCGACCGTGGCCGCTACTATTCGTTCCTCCTGAGGGAGACGGAGCGCCTGACCCGCCTCATCGACGACCTGCTCGAGCTTTCGCGGCTCCAGAGCGGCACCGTCGCGTTCGAAGGCAAGCCCTTCCGCCTGGACCGCCTGTTCGAGGAGACCCGCGAGCGCTTCCAGCGCGCCGCTTCCGAGAAATCGCTGCATCTCGACATCCAGGACCTCCCTCCGGACCAGCCTCTCGCCTTCGGGAGCCCGGACCGGGCCGAGCAGGTGCTCGTGGCCCTCGTCGACAACGCGGTCAAGTTCTCGCCGAAGGGCGGGACGGTCCGCATCGCCGCCGAACCGTCCGGCGACCGGTACCGCATCTCGGTGTCGGACGACGGTCCGGGGATTCCGGCCGAATCACTGCCCTATGTCTTCGACCGCTTCTTCAAGGCCGATGGCGGCGGGCGCACCGGCGAGGGCAGCGGGCTCGGCCTGGCGATCGCCCGCGAGGTGCTGCGCGGCATGGGCCAGGAGATCGATGTGACGAGCGAGACCGGAAGGGGATCGACGTTCACCTTCACGCTCGCCCGCGTTGAGCGACCGGGGGAAGGGAAGTGAGGAGAGGGACATGACGGGTGACACCGACTCCTTCAGAACCGCTCTCGCAGCCGCGCTTCGCAGGGGATTCCAGTACGCGCTCGGACTGCTCGGGATCACGGGCGTCGCGGCGCTCCTCTATGCGTCGCTTTCGGCCAGGCTTTCCATAGTCGGCGCCTTCGAGGCGACCGTGCGGTTCTTCTCGTATTTCACGATCCAGAGCGGCCTCGCCGCTATCGCCTGGACCCTCGTCCAGGCGGCCCGGTCTCCGACCCGGACCCCGAACCCCTCGCGGGGCGCGGACCTCGGCGCCCTGCTCCACTTGGCGTTCCTGACCTCGTCGATCCTCACGGCCGGCGGATACTACGCGCTGCTGCACGACCGCTCGGCACCCCAGGGCCTGCATGCGTTCGGGGACCTCCTCCTGCACGCCGTCGTCCCGGCGATGCTCGTCCTCGACTGGATCCTCTTCGCCCCGAAGGGACGCTTCCAGGCCTCCTGGATTCCCGTCGTCCTCGCGCTGCCGCTGCTGCATCTGGGCCTCACGGCCGCCCTGCACGGCTGGCTCGGCACCTACCCCTATTACTTCCTCGACCCCACCCGGCTCGGCGTTCCCGCCTTCCTGAGGAACGTCGGCGTCTTCGCGGCGATCTTCCTCATCGTGGGGGCGCTGCTCGTCCTTGCCGACCGTCTTGTCGCCCGGATCGGTCGTTCCGTCTCCAAGAAGAAGGAGGTCCCCCCGGCATGCTGATCGGCGAGTTCAACGAATCCTTCCCCCCCATCACGGACGGTGTCGCGAACGTCGTGCGCAACTACGCCCACTGGATCACGAAGGACCTTTCGTTCAATTCCCGCTGCATCGTCGTGACGCCCGACGTGCCCGAAAACACGGACAGCCGGGAGATCTTCGAGGTCGTCCGGTACGCCTCGCTCCCGTTCCTGCTCCGGCCGCCCTACCGGCTCGGAATGCCCCACCTCGACGCGCAGTTCCGGACCCGCCTCGAAGCGATTCCCTTCGATATCGTCCATGCGCACACCCCCTTCAACTCGGGGCTCATCGCAGCCAGCTACGCGCGTCGCCACGGTGTCCCCCTCGTCGCGTCGTTCCACACCAAGTACCGCGACGACTTCCTGCCGTTCGTCCGTTCTCCGGCCATCGCGGACGCCATGATCCGCGAGATCGTGCGGTTCTACGACAAGGCCGATTCCGTCTGGACCGTCAGCAACGCCTCGGTGGATGCTCTGCGCGAGTACGGATACAAGGGACCGGTGACCGTCATCCAGAACGGGACCGAACTGACGCCCGCCGACCCCTCGCACCGAAGGTCCGCGGCCTGCGATTCGGTCTGCGCGGCGCTCGGCCTCCGCGACGGGACGCCCGTCTTCCTCTATGTCGGGCAGCACGTGTGGCAGAAGAACCTGCGTCTCCTGGTCGAGTCCCTGGCCCTGGTCCGTGACGGCCTGCTCCGGGCGCGGCGGAATCCGGGCCCGGACGGCGGGCCCAGCTTCCACATGCTGTTCGTCGGAGGAGGCGACGCGGCGAAGGAACTCGAGGAACTCGTCGAGTCGCACGGACTGTCGCAGGAGACGCGCTTCCTCGGCGTGGTCCGGGACCGGGAGATCCTCCGGGGGCTGTTCGAACGGAGCGACCTGTTCCTGTTCCCTTCGAAATACGACACGTCGGCCCTGGTGATTCGGGAATCCGCCGCGGCACTCTGCCCGACCGTCTTCATCGAGGGAAGCACGGTGTCCGAGGGTGTCGAGGACGGCGTCAACGGCTATCTGGCCGATGACACGCCGCAGTCCTTCGCTAAGCGGATCCTTGCCGTCCTGGAGGACCCGGAGGCCTTGAAGCGCACCGGAACGGGCGCGCAGCGGGACTTCCACCGCTCCTGGACGACCGTCGCCGGAGAGGTGATGGGCCAGTACCGGGAGATTCTCGCGCGATTCGGCAGCGAGCCGGCCCGACCGGTCCAGAAGAGATCCACGATGAGGGCGGCGGACGCCACGAAGCGGAAGGCGGTCCGCGCCGATCAGGCCTCGAAGAAGAAGGCGGAGGGTTCCGGCCGCCAGAGGAAACGGTCGGGCTCGATCGTCCCGTCGTCCGAGACCTCCACGCCTTCCGACGAGAGCAGCGCGAGCTGAAAGTCGAATTCCACGCCTCGGGGCAGGGCGATCCGGCAGGGCGCACCGACCACGCGGTGCCACGGCAGGCCATGGGAGCGGCTGCAGGACACGAGCACCCGGACGACCTGGCGAGCCGCTCGCGGACTGCCGCTCAGACGGGCGACCTGGCCGTACGTCGCGACCCGGCCGGCCGGAATCGATCGGATCGTGCGGATCGCCCGCAGCGTGAATGCCTCCATGCGGCAACTCCTCCGGTTCGGGCCCTGGGGCCCTGCCCTGATGGTACCACGCGGCGAGACCCGCACGACAGGCTTCCCTCGCCGCGAAGGGAGCGATAGAATGGAACGGGGCTCCGGACCGGATGGCCCCGCACAAGGAGGGTCCGACCATGGACAAGCTGTTCATCGTGATTCCCGCTTACAACGAGGAGGCGAACCTGCCGTCCGTCATCGAGGGGTGGCACGCCGTCGTCGAGACGGTGGGCGGAGACGCCCGCCTGGTGGTCGTGAACGACGGGAGCAAGGACAGCACCGGTGACGTCCTCAAGGAGCTCGCGCCGCGCTTCCCGCGGCTCGTTCCCCTGGACAAGCCCAACGGCGGACACGGCAGCGCCTGCCTGTTCGGATATTCCTACGCCGTCGCGAACGGCGCCGACTTCGTCTTCCAGACCGATTCCGACGGACAGACGCTTCCGGGGGAATTCCCTGCCTTCTGGGAGCGTCGCGCCGAGTTCGACGCCATCATCGGCTACCGCAAGGGGCGCCAGGACGGATTCTCGCGCAAGGTCGTCACGAAGGTCCTGAAGTTCGTCGTCTGGGTCGTCTTCGGGCAGTGGCTGACCGACATCAACACGCCGTTCCGCCTGATGCGCGCCGACCTGCTCGCCGGGTTCCAGAGGAAGATCCCGGACGGCTACAACCTTCCGAACGTGATCCTGACGATCCTCTTCGCCCGCCGCGGCAAGGACCGCGTCCTCTTCGTCCCGATCACGTTCCGCCCCCGTCAGGCGGGCAAGAACTCGATCAACCTGAAGAAGATCTCGAAGATCGGCCTGCGCGCCGTCAAGGACTTCTCGAAGATGCGCAGGGCACTCCGCTAGCTCGACTCTCCTCGCGCCTCCCTTGCGCCGCTACACCTTTCTGGTACACTGACGTTGACAACGTGTAACGGATTACATGACCAGGGAGGACGCATCATGGCCATGGGACTCGGACTCATCGG
The DNA here is from genome assembly GCA_903835065.1 of uncultured Eubacteriales bacterium. Classification (GTDB taxonomy): domain Bacteria; phylum Bacillota; class Clostridia; order Saccharofermentanales; family UBA5734; genus CAILLO01. The sequence goes on along the minus strand of CAILLO010000001.1, from coordinate 185,181 downwards.
ATACGGCGGCATGGGACGCTGGCACCACGAGAATCTCGCGCGCGTCGAAGGCATCGAAGTCGTCGGCGCCTACGACGTCCAGCCGATGCGCGGCGAACTCGCCGCGGCGTCCGGCATCCGGAACTACGCCTCGCTCGAGGAGCTCCTCGCGGATCCGCGGGTCCGCCTCGTGACGGTCGCGACGCCCAACGACTTTCACAAGGAGCACGTGCTCGCCGCTCTCGCGGCCGGGAAGCACGTCGTCTGCGAGAAGCCCGTCGGCATGGACGCGCAGGAGCTCGTGGAGATGATGGAAGCCGCCCGTCGCGCCGGACTCGTCTTCACCGTGCACCAGAACCGCCGCTGGGACGAGGACTACCGGATCGTCCGGCGGACGATCGAGGACGGCGCGATCGGCACGCCTTTCTACATCGAGAGCCGCGTCCAGGGCTCCCGGGGCATCCCGGGCGACTGGCGCTGCGTCAGGGAGGCCGGCGGCGGGATGATCCTCGACTGGGGCGTCCACCTGATCGACCAGATCCTCTGGATGGTCGACAGTCCCGTCGTCGAGGTCTACGCGCACCTCCTCAGCGTCCGGTTCCCGGACGTCGACGACAACTTCAAGCTGCTGATGAAGTTCGGCAACGGCCTGTCGGCGCTTGTCCAGGTCGACACGCTCTGCTTCTCGAATCTCCCCCGCTGGCACGTCTCCGGCGACGCAGGCACGCTCGTCGTCGACGACTGGAGCTGCAAGGGCCGCGTCGTGAAGGCGAAGACGGTCGAATTCCGCATGGAGGAGGGCATCGTGTACACGAAGGCGGGTCCGACGCGCACCATGGCGCCGCGCCCCGTCGAGTCGATCGAGGAACTGCCGCTGCCGAAGGTGGAGACGGACTGGGCCGACTACTACCGCAACGTGCTCGCAGCGGTCGAGGGCCGCGAGGAGCTCATCGTGAAGCCCGAACAGGCCCTGCGGGTGCTGCGGGTCATCGACGCCGCCTTCGAGAGTTCCTCGAAGGGAATCTGCGTGAGAATGCAGGTCTAGAGGGAGGTCCCCATGGAAATCCCGGCCCGTCCGCCCGAAAACGCCGAGGAGATCCGCCGGCGCGCCGAAGGTCTCGTCTCCCGCATGACCCTCGACGAGAAGGTCTCCCAGATGCTTTACGACGCGCCCGCGGTCGAGCGTCTCGGCATCCCGGCCTACAACTGGTGGAACGAGGCGCTGCACGGCGTCGCGCGCGCGGGCACCGCCACGGTGTTCCCGCAGGCGATCGCCCTGGCTGCGGCCTTCGACGAGGACCTGGTGCGGACCGTGGGCGCAACCGTCTCCACGGAGGCGCGCGCGAAGCACCACGAGTCCGTGCGGCGCGGCGACCGCGACATCTACAAGGGCCTGACCTTCTGGTCCCCGAACATCAACATCTTCCGGGACCCCCGGTGGGGGCGCGGACACGAGACCTTCGGCGAGGACCCCTGGCTGACGTCACGCCTCGGCGCCGCCTATGTGCGCGGACTCCAGGGGGATGACCCGAAGTGGCTCAAGACGGCGGCCTGCGCCAAGCACTTCGCCGTGCACAGCGGTCCGGAAGGGGAGCGGCACTCGTTCGACGCCCGCGTCTCCGAGAAGGACCTCTGGGAGACGTATCTGCCCGCCTTCCGCGCGCTAGTCCGCGAAGCCGGCGTCGAGGCCGTGATGGGCGCCTACAACCGGACCAACGGCGAGCCCTGCTGCGGCAGCCCGCGCCTGCTGGGGGAGATCCTCCGCGGCGACTGGGGCTTCGACGGACACGTGACGTCCGACTGCTGGGCCCTCCAGGACTTCCACCTGACGCACGGCGTCACGAGGACCGCGCCCGAATCGGCGGCGCTCGCGGTCAACAGCGGCTGCGACCTGAACTGCGGCAGTCTGTTCGGCAACCTGCTCGTCGCCGTCCGGGAAGGCCTCGTGGAGGAAAAGACGATCGACCGTGCGGTCGAGCGCCTGATGCGCACGCGGATCAAGCTCGGCATGCTCGACCCCGACGACCGGGTCCCGTTCGCTTCTATCCCCTACATGGAGAACGACACGGCGGAACACCGCGGACTCTCGCGCGAAGCGGCCCGTCGATCGCTGGTGCTGCTGAAGAACCGGAACGGAACCCTGCCTCTCGACCCGTCGTCGCTGCGGACGCTGGCCGTGGTCGGTCCGAACGCAGACAGCGTGCCCGCCCTGCTCGGCAACTACAACGGAACGCCGTCCGCATCGTACACGATCCTCGCGGGCATCCGGGAAGCCTGCGGCGACGGCACGCGGATCCTGTACGCGGAGGGGTGCCACATCTGGAAGGACCGCGCGGACGGCCTCGCACACGAAGGGGACCGGATCCGGGAAGCCGTCGCGGCAGCTGCGCGGGCCGACGCGGTCGTCGTCTGCCTCGGGCTCGACGCGACCCTCGAAGGCGAACAGTTCGAAAAGGAGAACGGATACGGGGACGGCGACAAGCCCGGACTGTCCCTCCCCGGACTCCAGTCGCGCCTCCTCGAGGCCGTCCTCGCGGCTGCGGAAGGGAAGCCGGTGGTGCTCGTCCACGTCTCGGGCAGCGCGATGGACTTGAGCTGGGCTGACGCGAACGTCCCCGCCGTGCTCCAGGTCTTCTATCCCGGCGCCGAGGGCGGGCGCGCCGTCGCCGATCTGCTGTTCGGCCGGTCCGAGCCGAGCGGCCGTCTACCGGTCACCTTCCCGCGTTCGACCGACGACCTGCCCGACTTCCGCGACTATTCCATGAAGGGCAGGACGTACCGGTATCTCGAGAAGGAACCGCTCTATCCGTTCGGCTACGGTATCGGCTACGCGCGCGTCGTCTATTCCACGCCGGTGTCCGACCGGGACCGCCTGGCAATCGGCGAAACCGTGCGCTGCTCGGCCCGTCTCGTCAACGAGGGCGACCGCCCCTGCATCGAGACCGTCCAGCTCTATCTGGCCGTGAAGGCCGCTCCCGCGCCGACCCCGAGGTGGTCCCTGCGCGGTCTGCGGACAGTCCGGCTGGCACCCGGCGCCTCGACGGACGTGTCGTTCGACCTGGGCCCGGAGGAGATGGCCGTCTTCGATGGGGAAGGGAACCGTCAGGTCGTCCCGGGACGCCACGTCTGGCACGTCGGCGGCTCGCAGCCGGACGAACGCAGCGTCGCGCTCGCCGGCGCCCGACCGGTCTCCGGATCCTTCGAACTGATCGGAGCGCCGCTGCGGCTGCCCCGCTGATTCCGTACAGGCGGACCCTCCCTCCGTCGGTGCGATCAGCGTATAATCGATTCCGTACAGGCAAGAGACTTCTCCCGGCCGGGGTCGGGGTTCTTCGCCTCCTCCCGCGGGAAGGTCCTTGCAGGACCCCGAGAGGAGGCGTTTGCATGGATGCGCTCGAGACCCTGGACCGCGAAGTACGTCTGGAGGAACTGGCCCTGCAGGCGGTCGAACGGGAACTGGTCCTGATCCGCAGGACCGGCCGCCCGGACATCGTCCGACTCCACCAACTGCTCGACTACGCACGGAACTTCGAGGACCGCGCCCACCGGGAGAAGGAGGAGGACCACCTCTTCGTCCACATCAAGGAGCACGGGAATCCCGCGAGCCGTTTCCAGCTCGACGAGATGGCCCGCGAACTCGAGAAAGAGGCCCGGCTGATCCGCGTCCTGTCGGAGGCGGCCGGTGAATTCAAACTCAACGTTCCCGGCACGGTCGACCCGATCCGTGACGCGCTGCGCGACTACCACGACTGCATGCGGACGCGGATCCACAAAGAGCACTCCTACCTGCTGCCGCTGCTGCGACGTTCGCTGACGGACGAGGAGAAGGGGCGGCTCGAGGAGGAGTTCCAGGCGGTCGACCAAGGGAACGGCGGCCCGGACGCCATCGGCAAGTACGAGAAGATCCTGAAGCAGGCGGCGGGCTGACGGGTGGGGGTCCCCTTCCGGATCGGCCTCAAGGACGCGGCGATCCTCGCACTGACGAGAGGCCGCTACACGAGGGGGCTCCTCGCCCATGTCCTGCGTCTCGCGCCTTCCGTCGCGGCGGTCGGTGCGGGTGCGGCCGTCGGCATCGGGTTCGTGCGGCACCTTCCGGGAATCCTGCCGCTGCTCGGCGGGCCGGCTGCGGACGGAATCCGCAATCTGGCCTCCGTCCTCGCGGCCAGAAACGGCACCCCGCTCGAACCCGTCTTCGCGGGCGTGCTGGTTCTATGGACACTGCAGGCCGTGCTGGCGGGTACCCTTGCGGTCGGATTCCTCGCGGCGCTCCTGCTGCTGGTGCTGCCCCTGTCGGCCGGATCGAGCGACTGGTACCGGCTGAACCGGTCCGGCCTCGACGCTCCGTTCCGGACGCTGTTCTCGTTCTTCCGCGCCGGGCGCTACGGTATCGCCGTGCGGACCTTCGCTCTCCAAACGCTCCGCATCGCCCCCTGTTTCCTGCCGGCCGCGGTCGTGGCCGTGGCGGCGTCGATGTTCGTGGCGCTCCGCTACGCCACCGAACCGGCATGGCTCCAAGGCGCCCCCGTCCTGCCGGTGGACTCGTTCGCCGGGCTCGCGCTGCCGGTCCTCCTCGCGATCCTCGCCGTAGCGGCCGGGCTGATTCCGGTCTGGATCCGGAACTACGCCTTCCGGCCCATACCCTGGATCCTGGCCGCGCTGCCGGGACTTGCCCCCCGCGAGGTCGTCCGCTTGTCCGAGAGGATGACCCGGGGCCGTCGCCTCGACCTGTTTCTCCTTGACCTCTCCTTCGCCGGCTGGGCGGTTTCGTCCCTGCTCGTCTGCGGCACCGGATTCCTTTTTCTTGCGCCCTATTACGAAGCCGTGCAGGCGGAGGCGCATGCACGGCTTGCTGAAGAGGCGGAGGCAGAAGGCTTCCTGGTCAGACGGGCTCGATCCAGCCGTACGGATCCGGAAGCGTCCCGTACTGGATCCCCGTGAGCGTGTCGTAGAATCTCTGGCTCAGCGCGCCGATCCGTCCGCCGTTGATCGCCATGTCCTTGTCGTTCCACACCAGACGGCCCACGGGAGAGATCACGGCGGCCGTGCCGGAGCCGAAGACTTCCCGGAGCTGCCCCTTGTCGTACTGCTCGGCGACCTCGTCGATCGAGAGGCGGCGCTCGGAGACCTTCAGTCCCCAGTTGCGGGCCAGGGTCAGCACGGAGTCGCGGGTGATGCCGGGCAGGATGCTGCCTTCGAGCGCCGGCGTGACGAGCTCGTCGCCGATCGCGAAGAAGACGTTCATCGCGCCGACCTCTTCGATATAGCGGCGCTCGACGCCGTCCAGCCAGAGCACCTGGACGAAGCCCTTCGCGTAGGCCTCCGTCTGGGACTTGAGGCTCGAGGCGTAGTTGCCGGGGGTCTTCGCGGCGCCGGTCCCGCCCTTCACGGCGCGGACGTACTTGTTCTCGATGTAGATGTCGACGGGGGCGAGACCCTTCGGGTAATACGCTCCGGAAGGGGAGAGGATCACGAGGAACTTGTAGGTCTTCGAGGCGCGGACGCCCAGGAACGGGTCGGTCGCGAAGATGAAGGGGCGGATGTAGAGCGAGGTCGCGGGCGCCGTCGGGATCCAGTCGCGCTCGAGGTCGACCAGCTTCTTCACCGCGGCGACGCAGAACTCCTCGTCAATCGGCGGGATCACCATGCGCTCGTCGGACTGGTTGATCCTGCGCATGTTCGCGTGGGGCCGGAAGAGCTGGACCCGGCCGTCGGGCGTCCGATAGGCCTTGAGGCCCTCGAAGATCGACTGGCCGTAATGGAGGACGGAGGTCGCGGGGTCGAGGGGGATCGGGCCATAGGGGACGATCCGGGGATCGATCCAGCCCTGGCCTTCGACGTAGTCCATCACGAACATGTGGTCCGTGAAGAGCTGGCCGAATCCGAGGCGGGTCTGGTCGACGGGCTTCGCCTTCGGCGTGGTCGTCCTCTCGATTCTGATCTCCGGCATCATGGTTCGCACCTCCCTTTCGTTCCCATCATTATAGGCGCGGCACCCGCCAGCGACAAGGAATCCCGGGCCGTTGGTCTGATATAATTCATTCGGAGGAACGATATGGCCGAATTCCGCATCCACAGCGACATGACCCCGAAAGGCGACCAGCCCGCCGCGATCGACGCCCTCGTCCGAGGGCTCGAGGAGGGGATGGACTGCCAGACCCTCCTGGGCGTGACCGGGTCGGGCAAGACCTTCACGATGGCCCACGTGATCGAGCGCGTGCAGCGCCCGACGCTCGTCGTCGCCCACAACAAGACGCTCGCGGCCCAGCTGGCGGCCGAATTCAAGGCCTTCTTCCCGGAGAACGCCGTCGAGTACTTCGTCAGCTACTACGACTACTACCAGCCCGAAGCCTATATCCCGTCGACCGACACCTATATCGAGAAGGACTCCGCGATCAACGAGGAGATCGACCGCCTCCGGCACTCCGCCACGTCGTCGCTCCTCGAGCGCCGCGACACGATCGTCGTCGCCTCCGTCTCCTGCATCTACGGGCTCGGCGACCCCGAAGACTACAAGCACCTGATGGTTCCGCTGCGCCCGGGCATGAAGAAGGACCGCGACGTCGTGATCCGCGAGCTCGTCCGGATCCAATACAACCGGAACGACTACGAGATCAAGCGCAACACCTTCCGCGTCCGTGGCGACACCCTCGAGATCTGGCCGTCCTCCGCCGAGGACCACCTCCTGCGGATCTCCTTCTTCGGCGACACGATCGAGCGCATCGCCGAGGTCGACCCGCTGACCGGCAAGGTGCGCGGATTCCGGACGTTCGTCTCGATCTTCCCGGCGTCGCACTACGTCACGACGAACGAGAAGATGGAGAAGGCCCTGCACGACATCGAAGAAGAGCTCGACGCCCGCCTGGCCGAATTCCGCGCCGCCGGCGCTCTCGTCGAGGCATACCGGCTCGAGCAGCGCATCCGCTACGACCTCGAGATGCTGCGCGAGACCGGCTTCTGCAAGGGCATCGAGAACTATTCGCGCCATATGGCCGGACGCGCCCCCGGCTCCGCCCCCTTCACGCTGATCGACTTCTTCCCGAAGGACTACCTCCTGATCTGCGACGAGTCGCACGTGTCGATTCCGCAGATCGGCGCGATGTACAACGGGGACCGCTCGCGCAAGGAGGCGCTCGTCAACTATGGCTTCCGGCTTCCGTCCGCGTTCGACAACCGCCCGCTGACCTTCGCCGAGTTCGAGCAGCGTATGGGGCAGGCCCTCTTCGTCAGCGCGACGCCGTCGAAGTACGAGGCCGCGCATACGAAGCAGGTCGTCGAGCAGGTGATCCGCCCGACCGGCCTGGTGGACCCCGAGATCCACGTCCGCCCGATCGAGGGGCAGATCGAGGACCTGATGGGCGAGATCCGCGCCACGGTCGCCGGCGGCGAGCGCGCCCTCGTGCTGACGCTCACCAAGCGGATGGCCGAGGACCTCACGTCCTTCTTCAAGGAAGAGGGGTTCAAGGTCCGTTACCTGCACTCCGACGTCAAGATCGTCGAGCGGATGAAGATTCTCCGCGACCTGCGCATGGGCGCGTTCGACATCCTGATCGGCATCAACCTGCTGCGAGAGGGTCTCGACCTCCCGGAGGTCGCGACGATCGCGATCCTCGACGCGGACAAGGAGGGATTCCTCCGTTCCACGACCTCGCTCGTGCAGATCATCGGCCGCGCCGCGCGCAACGTGAAGGGCAAGGTCCTGATGTACGCGGACGACGTGACCGATTCGATGTACCGCGCGATCGCGGAGACCAACCGGCGCCGCACGATCCAGTCGGAGTTCAACGCGGAGAACGGCATCGTCCCGACCAACATCCACAAGGACGTGCGCGACGTGATCGACACGATGGAGGACGCCGCCGAGGAGGCCGGTCTCGACCGCTCGGACGCGGACCGGATTCTCGAGGGCGGCGCCGTGCCGAACGACCTGTCGCGCCTCAAGCCGAAGCAGCTCGAGAAGCTCGCCGTCCGCCTCGAGAAGGAAATGAAGGAGGCTGCCCGCAAGCTCGCCTTCGAAGAGGCCGCGCGTCTCCGCGACCTGCTCGTCGTCGTCCGCGGCCGCCTCGTCCCCTAGTCTTCGGACGCCTCGCGACGACCCCGCCGCCCGGTCACGACCGGACCTCTATGGTATAATTTTTCATGGCCTTCCGAAGGGCGTCGACCGATTCCCCGAGGAGATTCCGGCCGAGGAGGCTTCGCCATGGAACGCGCCACCCAGGATCGCTACCGGCTCTGGTCGACCGACCCCTTCTTCGACGATGCGACGCGCGCGGAGCTCCTTTCGATCGCCGGCCAGGAAGACGAGATCGAGGAGCGCTTCTACAAGGACCTCGAATTCGGCACCGGAGGGCTCCGGGGAATCCTCGGCGCCGGCCTCAACCGGATGAACGTCTACACCGTGGCCAAGGCGTCCGAAGGGTTCGCGCGATATCTCCTTTCCGAAGGTGAACCGTTCTACAAGCGCGGCGTCGCGATCTCCTACGATTCTCGTCTGCACTCGTCCGACTTCGCGCTCGTGACCGCCCTCGTCTTCGCGACGCATGGGATTCCGGCCTTCCTGTCCGACGAGCTGCGGCCGACCCCGATGCTCTCCTTCGCGGTCCGGCGCTTCGGTGCCGCCGCCGGCGTCATGATCACGGCCAGCCACAATCCGGCCAAGTACAACGGGTACAAGGCCTACGGCGAGGACGGCGGCCAGCTGCCCCCCGAGGCCGCGGACAAGGTCCTGGACGCGATCCGCTCGATCGACGACATCCGAACCCTGCGCTGGACCGGGCGCGCGGACGCCGAGGCGAAGGGGCTCCTGCGCCTGTTCGGCAGGGAGCTCGACGACGCCTACATGGCCGCCCTCGAACCCCTCTCGATCGACCGGGGCGCGATTTCGCGCCAGGCAGGGATGAAGATCGTGTACACTCCGCTCCACGGAGCGGGCAACAAGCCGGTCCGTCGGATCCTGGACGAACTCGGATTCCGGAACGTCCTCGTCGTGCCCGAACAGGAGATGCCGGACTCCGCTTTCCCGACCGTCGCCTTCCCCAATCCCGAGGAGCGCAGCGCGCTCCAGCTCGCAATCGACCTCGCCGGGCGCGAGTCCGCCGACCTCGTGATCGCGACCGACCCGGACGGGGACCGGATGGGCATCGCCCTCCGCGAACCGGACGGCGCCTATTCCGTGCTGAGCGGCAACCAGATCGGCCTGCTGCTCATGGAGTACGTCCTGTCTGCGAGGAAGGCCGCGGGCACGCTGCCTCCCGGCTCCTTCTGCGTCACCACGATCGTCTCGACCCAGCTCGCGGACACGATCGGCCGCGCCTACGGCGTCGAGGTGCTGCGCACGCTGACCGGGTTCAAGTTCATCGGGGAGAAGATCAAGGAGCTCGATGAGAACGGGACGATGCATTTCCAGTTCGGCTTCGAGGAGAGCTTCGGGTATCTCTGCGGCACGGACGTCCGCGACAAGGATGCCGTCGTCGCCTCGATGCTGTTCGCCGAACTCGCCGCCTCCTCCCGCGACGCGGGCTCGTCCGTGAGGGCCCGGCTGCGGTCGCTCAACGAACGGTTCGGCTTCGCGGCCGAGGATACCGTGTCGATCACGCTGGAAGGCCGCGAGGGCGTCGAACGGATCGCCGGCGTGATGACGCGGATGCGCGCCGACAAGGACGGCGACCTCGGCGGCGTCCCGGTGCTCGCGATCGACGACTATCTGACGCTCACGCGCACGGTGTGTGCGGAGAAGACCGTGCCGATCGAAGGTTTCACGCCTTCCGACGTGCTCCGGTACCGGCTTTCGGGCGACGACTGGTTCTGCGTCCGTCCGTCGGGCACCGAACCCAAGATCAAGATCTACTTCGGCTGTTACGGACCGGTCGAGGCGGAATGCCGCGTCCGGCTCACCGCCCTGAAGGAGACCGTCGTCGGGCTGATCCGGGATCGCCTGGCGCAGTAGCCGATGGGATTCGTCCACCTCCACCTTCACACCGAATACAGCCTTCTCGACGGGGCGATCCGCATCGCGGACCTGCCCGTCCGTCTGGTCGAGCTGGGGATGGACGCCTGCGCGATCACGGACCATGGCGCGATGTACGGCATCATCGACTTCTACCTCGCCTGCCGCAAGAAGGGCGTCAAGCCGATCATCGGCTGCGAGTGCTATGTCGCCCCGCGCGGGCGCACCGACCGGGTCGTCGGACTCGACAAGGAGCCGGCGCACCTGGTGCTGCTCGCGAAGGACCACACCGGCCTCGTGAACCTGATGAAGCTCGTCTCGGCGGGGTTCGTCGAAGGGTACTACTACCGTCCCCGCATCGACCTCGAGATCCTCGCCCGGCACTCCGAGGGCCTCGTCGCGCTCAGCGCCTGCCTGAGCGGCGAGGTCGCCTCCGCGCTGCTCGCCCGCGACCCGGACAGGGCCCGTGCCGCCGCCCTGCGCTACGACGGGATCTTCGGCCGCGGCAACTTCTTCCTCGAAGTCCAGAGCAACGGGATCCCCGAACAGAACTTCGTCAACGCGGCGCTCATCGACCTGTCGAAGGAGACCGGCATTCCGCTCGTCGCGACCAACGACTGCCACTATCTCCTCAAAGAGGACGCCAAGGCCCAGGAAATCCTGCTCTGCATGCAGACGGGCAAGCGGATGAGCGATCCCGACCGCATGCGCATGCCGACCGAGGCCTTCTACGTGAAGTCCCCGGAGGAGATGGAGAAGGCCTTCGAGTCGATTCCCGAGGCCGTCGCGAACACGGTGCGCATCGCGGAGATGTGCAGTGTCGAGCTCGAGTTCGACAAGACCTACCTGCCGGAATTCAAGGTCCCGGACGGGCGCACGGACGAAGAGTACCTGCGCGGCCTCTGCGAGGCCGGCCTCGCGGACCGTATCGCCGCTTCGGGGACCGTCGACCCGGTCGCCGTGGACGAATACCGTCGAAGGCTCGATGTCGAGCTGTCCGTGATCGCGCGCATGCACTTCGTCGACTACTACCTGGTCGTATGGGACTTCATCCGCTTCGCCCGGGAGCAGGGCATCATGGTCGGCCCCGGCCGCGGTTCGGGCGCCGGGTCCCTCGCCGCCTACGCCCTGCGCATCACGAACATCGACCCGCTGCGCTACTCCCTGATCTTCGAGCGCTTCCTCAACGAGGACCGCGTCAGCATGCCCGACTTCGACATCGACTTCTGCTACGAGCGCCGGCAGGAGGTCATCGACTACGTCACGGAGAAATACGGCAAGGACCGCGTCGCCCAGGTGATCACCTTCGGGACGCTCGGCGCCAAGCAGGTGATCCGCGACGTCGCCCGGGCCCTCGACGTCTCCTACGCCGAGACCGACCGGATCGCCAAGATGATCCCGTTCGGACCGAAGGTGCTGCTCGCCAAGGCGATGGAGCAGTCGGCCGACCTGAAGGCGGAGTACGACGCGAACCCCCTGACGCGGCAGGTGATCGACATGGCGCTGCGGCTCGAAGGGCTGCCCCGCCACGCCTCGACCCACGCGGCCGGCGTCGTGATCTCGCGCGGTCCCCTGACCGACATCGCTCCCCTGTCCCGCAACGAGGACTCGATCGTCGTCCAGTTCGACAAGAACAACGTCGAGCGGATCGGACTGCTCAAGTTCGACTTCCTGGGCCTGCGCACGCTGACCGTCATGCGCGACGCATCCGCGTTCGCCGTCGCGGCCGGCGGCGCCCCGATCGACTACGACACGATGCCGATGGACGACCCCGCGGTCTACGCGATGATCGGGGAGGGGAGGACCGAGGCCGTCTTCCAGCTCGAGAGCCGCGGGATGACCGCGTTCATGAAGGAACTCCAGCCGGAATGCCTCGAGGACCTGATCGCCGGCGTCGCCCTGTACCGGCCGGGCCCGATGGAGCAGATCCCCCGCTACGTGGACGCCAAGCACCACCCGGAGCGCATCCGGTACGACACGCCGCTGCTCGAGCCGATCCTCGACGTCACCTACGGCTGCATCGTCTACCAGGAGCAGGTCATGCGCATCGTGCGGGACCTCGGCGGCCTGTCCATGGGCCAGTCGGACAACGTGCGCCGCGCGATGTCCAAGAAGAAGCCCGAGGAGATCGCGAAGTACAAGGGACTCTTCATCCACGGCGGCAAGGACGAGAAGGGGCACGCCGTCGACGGCGCGGTCGCGCGAGGCGTCGAGATCGCCACGGCCGAGCGGATCTTCGACGAACTCATGTCCTTCGGCGGCTATGCGTTCAACAAATCGCACGCCGCGGCCTACGCCGTCGTCGCCTACTACACCGCCTGGCTCAAGATCCACCACCCCGTGGCCTTCATGGCCGCGATGCTCAACAGCTACATGGGCAACCTCGACCAGGCGGCCTGGTACGTGGGCGTCTGCAAGGGCATGGGCATCCAGGTCCTGCCCCCGGACGTCAACCGCGGCTTCACGAAGTTCGCTCCGGAAGGGGGCAGGATCCGCTTCGCGCTCGCCGGCGTGCGCAACGTGGGCGCCGCGGCGGTCGACGGGATGATCCGCGAACGCGAGACGAACGGGCCGTTCAAGAGCTTCGGCGACTTCCTCGCGCGCATGTCGTCGGGCGACATGAACCGCAAGGTCTTCGAGTCGCTGGTGCGCTGCGGCGCGATGGACTCGTTCGGCGTTCCGCGCTCGCGCATGCTGCTCGTGCTCGACGGCACGCTGGACCGGCTGGCGTCGGAGCGCAAGCGCAACCTCGAGGGGCAGCTGTCCCTCTTCGATCTGTCCGGCTCGGCGCCGTCCGACAAGGGCGCCTTCACGGAACCGGAGTACCCGGACCAACCCGAGTTCTCGTTCGGTGAACGCCTCGCCATGGAGAAGGAGATGCTGGGACTCTATCTGTCGGGCCATCCCCTCGACGCCTACGCCGACGCGATCCGCGCGCATTCGAACTGCGACAGCGGCGACTTCGCGCAGCGCGGCGCGGAGGAAGCGGACCCCGACGCCGACGCATCTCTCCCCCGGCCCGAAGCGCACCGGATCGCCGACGGCGCCCGGGTCGCCTTCGCGGGCATGGTCGTCGCACGGAAGAACAAGACGACGAGGTCCAACGACCTGATGGCCTTCGTGACACTCGAGGACCTGTACGGGCGGATCGAGGCGCTCGTCTTCCCGAAGGTGCTGCAGCGGTGCACCGCGCTGCTTTCGGAGGGGACTCCCGTCCTCGTCCTGGGGCGCGCGAGCGTTCGCGAGGAGGAGGAGCCCAAGCTGATCGCCGAGGAGGTCCGCCTGCTCGAACGCGACGCCGGACCGGAGAAGCCGCGGCGACCGGATCCGTCCGAGCCCGCCGCTTCCGGGCGACGCACCCTCTGCATCCGGTACTTCGGCGAGCAAGACGACGCGGGCTATCTCCGCCTGCTCGCGACGCTGCGCTACTTCACCGGCACGACCTCCTGCCTGGTCCGGCTCGAGCCGTCCGGGGAGATCGCGGACCCGGGACCGGCCTGCGCCGTCCGCACGGACGACGCGACGCTCGCCGAGTTCGCCCGGATCTATGGAATCGACAATCTCGCCTTTCTATGAGGTATCCTGTACTGGTGTTTCTTGACTACGTGAAAGGATGAAGGAAATGGAAGAGAAGAAGGAAGCGAAGATCCAGAGCATCGGGGTCCTCACCAGCGGCGGCGACGCACCGGGCATGAACGCGGCGATCCGCTCCGTGGTCCGCACCGGCAACTTCTACGGGCTCAGGGTCTACGGGATCCACAAGGGATACCAGGGACTGCTTCGCGGCGAAATGGAGATCCTCAACAACCGGTCCGTGTCCGAGACGCTGCAGCGCGGCGGCACGCTGCTCCAGACGGCCCGCTCCAAGGAGTTCATGACCGAGGAGGGGATGCAGAAGGCGATCTCCATGGCCCGCGTGTTCGGCGTCGAGGCGGTCGTCGTGATCGGCGGCGACGGCTCCTACAAGGGCGCGCTCGACCTGGCGCACCGCGGGCTGCCCGTGATCGGCATGCCGGGCACGATCGACAACGACATCGGCTGCACCGAATACACGATCGGCTACGATACGGCGATGAACACGGCCATGCAGGCCATCGACAAGCTGCGCGACACCGCGTCCTCCCACGAGCGCTGCAGCGTGATCGAGCTGATGGGCCGCGGCGCAGGCTACATCGCCCTCAACGTCGGCATGGCCTGCGGCGCGGAGATCGTGCTGATCCCCGAGCAGGAGACCGACTTCGACCGCGACGTGCTCAAGGCGCTGCTCGAGGCGCGCAACCGCGGCAAGAAGCACTTCATCGTGATCGTCGCGGAAGGGAAGGGCGACGCGATGGAGATTGCGGCCCGGATCGAGGCGTCGACCGGCATCGAGGCGCGCGCCACTATCCTCGGCCACATCCAGCGCGGCGGCAGTCCGACCGTGCGCGACCGCGTCCTGGCCAGCCTGATGGGCGTGCGCGCCGTGGAGGCCGTCGTGCAGGGACGCGTGAACCGGATCGTGTCCATTCAGGGCGGCCAGGTCGTCGACCTCGACATCGAGGAGGCGATGAAGATGAAGAAGGAGATCACTCCCGAACAGCTCCGCGCCGCCAGCATCCTGTCGATGTAGCCGGGTGCGGAGGGGGATTCGCTCGTTGGAGACGAAGACGAAGCGCTGGCTCTATCCTGCCGCAATCGTCCTGCTGGGGGTCGCGCTCGGCGTCGTCGCCTATTTCCTGATGCCGTGGATGGTCCGCATCGCGACCGACGCGGCCGCACGCGACGCCTTCCTGGTCCGGCTCCGGTCGTCGGGCGCCCTGGGCGTCGCGACGCTGGCCGGACTGATGGGCCTTCAGGTCGTCGTGCCCGTGCTCCCCGCCGAGGCCCTGCAGCTGTTCGCCGGCATCCTGTACGGGACTCTGGGCGGCGGGCTCGTCTGCCTGACAGGACTGACCGTCGGGACGATGGTGAACTACGTCCTGGGGCGAACCCTCGGCGCGAAGGCGCTCGCCGTCTTCGTCAAGCCGGAGAAGCTCGAGAAGGTGCGCGGCCTCGTCCAGGGCCGTCGGGCCGACACGGTCGTCTTCGTCCTGTACTTCATCCCAGGGATCCCGAAGGACCTCGTCGCCTACGCCGCGGGTCTCTCCGAGTACCCCGCGCTCCGCTTCCTCCTCGTCTCGCTCGTCGCCCGGATCCCGTCGCTGCTCAGCTCCACGTGGGTAGGCGCGAGCCTCGCGGCCGGCGACACGCGCAAGGCGGTGCTGATCTTCGCCGCGATCGCCGTCGTCGCCGTCCCCGCCTTCTTCTTCAGCGAACGCATCCTGATCTGGATCTCGAACCGCAGGAAATCCGATCCACAGCCGCAGGAGGGCCCCAAGCCATGACCCAGCCGAGCCTGGAAGGCACCAACCCATCGCCCCTCGGGACGAACCGGATCCTCACGATTCCGAATCTGATCACCCTGGTCCGTTTCCTCGCACTCCCGGTGCTGGCCTGGTTCCTGCTGGACCCCGCTCGCGACCGGATTTCGACCTTCGCCCTGTTCGCCGCCCTCGCCCTCCTCGACATGGTCGACGGGTTCATCGCGCGCCACTTCCACCAGATTTCCGAATTCGGGAAGCTCTTCGACCCGTTCGTCGACAAGCTCTTCCATTTCATGACCGCCGCGCTCCTCTTCCTGACGCATCGCCTGCCGCTATGGGTCCCGCTCTTCATCCTCGTAAAGGAGGCGCTGATGATCGTCGGCGGGCTGTACCTCCTGAAGCGCTACAAACTCGTGGTCTACGCGAAGTGGTACGGCAAGGCCGCGACCTTCCTCTTCGCGTGCGCCTTCGCCGCGACGCTCCTCTTCATAGGCCCCGGGCAGGAGCGGCTGGCCGGATTCTTCTTCCTCGTGCCGATTCTCCTGGCCATCTTCTCCTACATCCAGTACGGGCGGGAGAACCTCCTCCCGCAGATTCGAGGCGACAGGAATGGACCCGCGGACCCTCAGAGTCCTTGAATACGACAAGATCCTCGCCGAACTGACGCGGCTCGCGTTCTCCGACGGAGGGCGCGCGCTGTGCGCGGCGCTCGAACCCTCCACCGAAGCCGTCGAGGTCGTCGAACGGCTCGCGGAGACGACCGACTCGGTCGCGGTTCTGATGGAGAAGGGCGAACCTCCGCTCTCCGGCATCGCCGAGATCGGACCCTCCGTCGGCCGCGCATCGGCCGGCGCGACCCTGGTCTGCGGCGAACTGCTCCGCATCGGGACGTTCCTGCGCACGGTCGACCGCGTGCTCGCGATCCTGCCGGAGAAGCCCACCGCGGCCAGCCGCAGCGACAACCGGGTCTATGCGGCGATCGGACGCCTCAAGCCCGCCAAGGCGCTCGAGAAGACGCTGTCCGCCTCCATCGCCGGCGAGGACGAGCTGTTCGACAACGCGAGTCCCGAGCTTTCGGGCATCCGACGCCGCATCCGCGAGGCGCAGGCGGACGTCAAGGAGAGTCTCGGACGCATCATCCGCGCGCCCCAGTTCTCCAAGGCACTGCAGGAATCGCTGGTCACGATGCGCGGCGACCGCTACGTCGTGCCCGTCAAGGCCGAATATCGCGGCGACGTGCCGGGCATCGTCCACGATGCCTCCTCGAGCGGCGCGACGCTCTTCGTCGAGCCCATGGCGGTCGTCGAGGCCAACAACCGGATCCGCGAACTCATGGTGAAGGAGCGCGACGAGATCGACCGCATCCTCCGCCACCTCTCCGGCCTCGTCGCCGCGGAGGAGGACCTGCTGCGCCACGACGCCGCGCTGCTCGCCCGCATCGATTTTCTGACCGCCAAGGGCCGGCTGTCGCTCGTCCAGGACGCGACGCCCCCCGAGATCAACGCTGTCGGCCGCATCCGCCTGAAATCGGCGCGGCATCCGTTGATCCCGAAGGACCGCGTCGTCCCCATCGACTTCGCGATCGGCACGACCTACGACACGCTGGTCGTCACCGGCCCGAACACGGGGGGGAAGACCGTATCGCTCAAGACCTGCGGGCTCTTCACGCTGATGGCCATGTCCGGGCTCCATGTCCCGGTCCGCCACGGCTCCGAGATCTCGGTGTTCCGCAAGGTCCTCGCCGACATCGGAGACGAGCAGAGCATCGAACAGGACCTGAGCACGTTCTCCTCCCACATGCGCACGCTCGTCCGCATCAGCGAGGCGGCCCAGCCGTCCTGCCTGGTCCTCGTCGACGAGCTGGGTTCCGGGACCGACCCCTCGGAGGGCGCCGCGCTCGCCATGGCCGTCCTGGACCATCTCCGCGAGAAGGGCTGCACGACGGTCGCGACGACGCACTACAAGGAGCTGAAGGGCTACGCCCTCCGCACCGCGGGTGTCGAGAACGCATGCTGCGAGTTCGACCCGGAGACCCTGCGCCCGACCTACCGGATTCTGATCGGCGTGCCCGGCGTCAGCAACGCCTTCATCATCTCGAGCCGCCTCGGACTTTCCTCGACCATCATCGAGAAGGCCCGCACCTTCCTGACGGACGAGGGCATCGCGTTCGAAGCGCTGGTCGAGCGGCTCGAGCGGAGCCGCGTCGAGGCCGACCGCGCGCTGCGGGAAGCGGAATCCCTGCGGGCGGGCGCGGCCGAGGAGTCCGCGAAGGCTTCGGAGCTGCGGCGCCAGCTGGAGGAGAAGCGCAACACGATCCTCGCGAAGGCGAGGGAGGAGGCGCGCGCCTGGCTCGACGAGGCGGTCGGCGAAGTCGACAAGGTGCTGTCCTCTCTCAAGGAGGCGATCCAGACCGAGGACGCGCGGGAAGCCAAGTCTCTCGCCGACGACATGCGCCGCACGCTGCGCGCGCGGCTGTCCGGCATCGAGGAGCAGATCGGGCGCGCGACGCTCGAGAACGCGCCGGGCGAAGGCGTTCCGGAACGGCTCGTCGTCGGCTCCGAATACTACGCTCCGGCGCTGGACATGACGGGACGGCTTGCCTCCGCACCCGACGCGAAGGGAAACTGCCTGCTCACGAACGGGTCGATGCGCGTCAACGTGCCTGCGGCGTCGCTCCGCCTCCCTGGATCCCGCCCCGCGCAGCCCGCGAAGCGCGGAACGAGGGCGACCGGTACGATGGGCCGTTCCGGAGCGGGCGAGATCGCGATGTCCCGCCGAATGAACATGAACGGCGAAGTCCAGCTGCTCGGGATGACCGTGGACGAGGCGACGCAGGTCCTCGACCGGTATCTGGACGACGCGGTGCTCGCCGGACTGGAGTCCGTGCGCATCGTGCACGGGAAGGGGACCGGGGCGCTTCGCTCCGCGGTCCAGCAGATGCTGAAGAGCGACCGCCGCGTGCGGAAGTGGCGTGCCGGGGCCTACGGCGAAGGCGACAGCGGCGTCACGATCGCGGAACTATAGCGGCTTTCCAGCGTCCGGACGTTCCCGGAGCGGGCGAGTGCCCGCTGGGCACGAGGGTAGCTCCGTAGTGCCGAACCGGCATCGCACATGGAACGTCCCGCTGGAAAGACGCGCGGAACTATAGCGTCCCTTCGACGAACGACCCGAACAGCGTGTGCCCCTCGGCGACGAAGCAGCCGGTGCGGGCGCACGCTTCTTCATCGTACGCCGTAGCGGCGCGCTCCGTCCCGACCCGGTCGCTCGCAAAGAGCAGGAAGGGGACCGGGTCGCTCGTGTGCGTCCTAAGCGCGAGCGGCGTCGGGTGGTCGGGCAGGACGAGGACGCGGTATTCCTCGCCGGTCGCGACGCGGTTGCGCTCGAGCCAGTCGAGGAGGGGAGCGGCGACGCGGCCGTCGATGCACTCGATCGACCGGACCTTGCCGTCGACCTCGTGCCGGTGGCCGCACTCGTCCGGAGCCTCGACGTGGAGATAGACGTAATCCTGGCCCGAAGCGAACTCGGCGATCGCGGCGGCGGCCTTGCCTTCGAAGTCGGTGTCGAGCGTGCCGGTCGCGCCGGGGACCTCGACGACGCGGAGGCCGGCGCAGATTCCGAGACCCTTGACGAGGTCGACCGCGGAAATCACCGACCCGCGGAGCGGGTAGCGGTCGGCGAGAGGCGGGACTTTCGGTCGCGTCCCCTGTCCCCAGATCCAGACCGAATTGGCGGGACGGTGTCCGGCGGCGACGCGCGCCCGGTTGGCCGGCAGTTCCTCGAGAAAGCCCGCGGAGGTCTCCATGAGGATCCGGATCCGCTCCGAGCCGGGGCCTTCCGGAAGGTAGGCGGCGATCCGTCGGGTCAGGATGTCGTGAGGCGGAGTCAAGCGCGTCTCCAGCGGCCCACCGCTCCAGACCATGCAATGCCGGTAGCTCTTTCCCGTGTAGAAGGAAACGCCGTCGCCGCCGAGCCGCCGCTCGACCTCGCGGATCAATTCCGCCGCGACGTCGGTCGGGATCTCGTCGGAGGAGTAGTCGATCATCGTGCGGTCCGCGTAGGCCGGCTCGCCGGAGAGGGTCACGAGGTTGCATCGGAAGGCGACGTCGTCGTCCGCGAGCCGGATGCCCATGCTGACGGCCTCGATGGGGGACCGCCCCGTGTAGTACAGACGAGAGTCGTAACCCATGACGGACATGTTGGCCGTGTCGCTGCCCGGCGGCATCCCTTCGGGCACCGTGCGGACCATCCCGCAGACCGAACGTCGGGCGAGGGCGTCGAGCACCGGCTTCCGCGCGGCCTGGAGAGGCGTTCGTCCTCCGAGTTCGGGGACGGGCAGGTCGGCCATCCCATCGCCGAGGAGGACCAGGAACTTCGTGTTCTTCGTCGCGATGAGGGTCATGGAAGCCTCCTCCGTGCGCCGACTCGTGCCGGAGCCCTACCCACTTTTAGCATAGCGGAGCGAGGGGCGCAACCGACGGACCGCCTCCCTCATGCTATAATCGCCCCATGAGGATGTCATCCGATTCCAGACCGTTCCTGCCGGGACCCGGCGGCCGAACCGAAGCCGCGCGGGTCCTCGTCGTACTCGGAGCCTACGGCAGCGGCAAGTCAGAAGTGGCCGTGAACCTCGCGCTGCGGCTGCGCCAGGGATCCGACGACGTCACGCTGGTCGACCTCGACACGATCAACCCCTACTTCCGCTCCGCGGACGCCCGCGCAAGGCTCGAGGCGTCCGGCGTCCGCGTGGTCGCCCCTTCCACGGCGGGCACCAACGTCGACGTCCCGGCCGTGCCGGCCGAAGTGATGTCGGTCTTCGACGGAACCGGTTCCGCCGTGCTCGACATCGGCGGGGAGGACATGGGCGCTCGCGTCGTCTCCTCCTTCCGTAGCCGGCTCTCCGGTCCCGACGTCGTCGTGCTGATGGTCGTCAACTGCAACCGGCCCTTCACGGCGGACGCCGAGCGCATCTCCGCGATGGCCGCGGAGCTCTCGGCCGCCGCCGGTCTCCCGATCGACGGGTTCGTCGACAACACCAACCTGCTCGGCTACAGCGACGCCCGGATGCTGCTCGACTCGCTGCCCACGCTGGGGGAGGCGTCCCGGACCAGCGGAATCCCGGTCGCCTTCGCCGCCGCGGTGTCGGAGCACGTGCCGATCGAATGGCGCGACGCGCTGCCCGACGGCACGCCGCTGCTCCGGATGGAGCGCCTGCTCCGCTACCCTTACGAGGAGGATCCGAGGCACGCCTGACCCTCCCGCGCGGCGATGGAAATCGCGGACGCGATGAGTATAATGGTACGAGACATCGAAACCCGAAGCGGCGCCGGACCGACCCCGGCGACCGAGGATGGAGGCCCGACACATGCCGAGAGTCGAATTCCGGGAGGACCGCTGCAAGGGATGCAGCCTCTGCATCTCCGTCTGCCCGAAGAAGATCATCCTCCTCCGGGAGGACGTCCTGAACTGCAAGGGATTCCACCCCGCGGGCGTGGACGAGATGGACAAGTGCATCGGGTGCGCGTTCTGCGCGGTCATCTGCCCCGACAGCGTCATCGAAGTCGAGAAGTAGGAAGGGGAGTGGGCCGCTTGTCGAACCGGATCCTGATGAAGGGCAACGAGGCGATCGCGGAAGCCGCGATCCGCGCCGGCTGCCGCCATTACTTCGGATATCCGATCACCCCGCAGACCGAGATCTCCCATTACATGGCGAAGCGCATGCGCGACGTCGGCGGCGTCTTCGTGCAGGCCGAGAGCGAGATCGCCGCGATCAGCATGGTCTACGGCGCGGCGGGCGCAGGCGCCCGCGCGATGACGACCTCCTCGAGCCCCGGCATCAGCCTCAAGCAGGAGGGCTTCTCCTATATCGCGGGCGCCGAACTGCCCTGCGTCGTCGTCAACGTCGAGCGCTGCGGACCCGGCCTCGGCGGAATCCTGCCCGCGCAGGGCGACTACTTCCAGGCGACCAAGGGCGGCGGACACGGCGACTATCGCAACCTCGTCCTCGCGCCGGCTTCCGTCCAGGAGCTCTACGAGCTCACCGTCGACGCCTTCGCGCTGGCCGACCGCTACCGCGTCCTCTGCCTGATTCTCGCGGACGGCACGCTCGGACAGATGATGGAGCCCGTCCTCTACCGCGAGGACGACGCGCCCCGCCCCGCCACGAAGGACTGGGCGACGACCGGGACGAAGGGCCAGCGCCCCCACAACGTGATCACCTCGATCTACATCGATCCGGAAATCCTCGAGACGCACAACCTCAAGCTCCAGGCCAAGTACGCCGAGATCGAGCGCAACGAGGTGCGCTGCGAGACGGTGGGTCTCGAGGGTGCCGACATCGTCGTCACCGCCTTCGGCACGCCGGCCCGGATCGTGAAGAACGTGGTCCGCATGGCCGCCGACGAGGGAATCCGCGTCGGACTGATCCGGCCGATCACGCTGTGGCCGTTCCCCACGAAGATCGTCGCCGAAGCCGCGGAACGGGAGAGCGTCAAGGCCTTCCTCTCCGTCGAGCTCAACGCCGGCCAGATGGTCGAGGACGTCCGTCTCGCCGTGAACGGCCGCAAGCCCGTCCATTTCCACGGCCGCATGGGCGGCATGCTCCCGACCCAGCGGGAGATCCTCGACACGATCCGCGCGATTGTGCGCGGCGAAGGGGGGAAGTGACGATGGCGCTCGTCTACCAGAGGACCCAGGGACTGCTCGACGTCCCGTTCCACTACTGCCCGGGCTGCACGCACGGCATCGTGCACAAGCTTGTCGCGGAAGTCCTCGTCGAACTCGGCCTGCTCGATTCGACGGTCGGCGTCTCCCCGGTCGGCTGCACGTACAACAACTACGAATACTTCGCCTGCGACATGCAGCAGGCGGCCCACGGCCGGGCGCCCGCCGTCGCGACCGGCATCAAGCGCGTGCTTCCGGACGCCACCGTCTTCACGTACCAGGGGGACGGCGACCTCGCCGCGATCGGCACCGCCGAGATCGTCCATGCTGCGGCCCGCGGCGAGAAGATCACGACGATCTTCGTGAACAACGCGATCTACGGCATGACGTCCGGCCAGATGGCCCCGACGACGCTGCTCGGCCAGGTCACGACGACCTCGCCCTTCGGCCGCGACGCGGCCACGCAGGGATACCCGATCAACGTCTGCGAGATGCTCGCGACGCTGCGCGGCGCCGTCTACGTGGAACGCGTCTCGGTCACCTCGATCAAGGGGATCCGGGCCGCGAAGAAGGCGATCCGCAAGGCGTTCCTCGTCCAGAAGAAGGGACTCGGCTTCTCGCTGGTCGAAGTCCTGTCGACCTGTCCGACCAACTGGGGCAAGTCTCCGGTGGAGTCCCTCCAGTGGGTCGATTCCGCGATGACCGCGCAGTATCCGCTGGGCGTCTTCCGGGGCGCCGACCTGGAGGTGGAGACGTGAAGTCGCTGGAGATCGTCCTCGCGGGCTTCGGCGGCCAGGGCGTCCTTTCCGCTGGCCGCCTCGTCGCGGCCGCGGGCTTGCTCGAAGGCCACGAAGTCTCCTGGCTGCCGTCGTACGGCCCCGAGATGCGCGGCGGCACCGCCAACTGCCACGTGATCGTCGCCGACGAGCCGATCGGGTCGCCGGTCCTGAACGAATGCGACTGCCTCGTCGCGCTGAACGGCCCGTCTCTCGAGAAGTTCGAGGGGATGGTCCGGCCGGGCGGCTGGATCGTACTCGACCGCACCCTGGTCCCCGAGGACCCGACGCGTGCCGATGTCGGAGTCATCGCGATCGAGGCGTCGCAGACGGCCTCCGCGATGGGCAACATGACCTTCGCGGGAGTGATCCTCCTCGGAGCCGTCTCCGAGACGACCGGAGGATTCCGGCGCGACAGCTTCGAAAGGGCCCTGTCCGAGATCCTGCCGAAATCGAAACACGGGCTGATTCCCGAAGAGATGAAGGCCTTCGATCTCGGACGCTCCGCCGCACCGAAATGACCGTTCCGTCTCCCCGGCGACAACCGGGGAGATTCTTTATCGACCGAATACCGATATAATGGAGAAAAGCGCTCCAGAGCGCGGCGAGGGGGCGAATCCGTGCCGGACGACTGGATCACCCAGGCCTACCTCTTCAACCAGGGAACCGACTGCATGTGCTACCGCCTGCTCGGGTCCCGAAGGACCGGCGCCTCCGAGGAAGACGGATACGCCTTCTCCGTCTGGGCACCGCGCGCCCGCTCCGTATCGGTCGTCGGCGAATTCAACGGATGGACGGCCGGACAGGACCGCCTTTCGGCCCTCGGCTCGACCGGGATCTGGACGGGGACGGTCGCGGCGGCCCGTAGCTGGAACCGCTACCGCTACCAGCTCGTCGGCCCGGACGGCTCCTCCTTCGAGAAGACCGACCCCATGGCCGTGCACTGCGAGACGAGGCCCGCGAATGCCAGCATCCTGTACGATTTCCCTTCGTACGAGTGGCACGACGGCGTCTTCCTGGAAGACCGCGCGAAGAAGCGTGCCGGACCCCTGCTGATCTACGAGGTGCACCTCGGCTCCTGGCGGCGCAACGACGACGGCACGGTGCTCGACTACCGAACGCTGGCCCACCGGCTCGGGGAGTACGTCTCCGGGATGGGGTTCACGCACGTCGAGCTGATGCCCGTGATGGAACACCCCCTCGACGATTCCTGGGGATACCAGGTGACCGGCTTCTTCAGCGCCACGAGCCGCTTTGGTACTCCCGACGACTTCCGCTATTTCGTGGACCACCTGCACTCGCTCGGAATCGGCGTGATCCTCGACTGGGTGCCGGGACACTTCCCGCGCGACGCCCACGGTCTCGCCCGGTTCGACGGCTCGTGCACCTACGAATACGAGGACCCGCGGCTCGGCGAGCACAAGGAGTGGGGGACGCTGGTCTTCGACTTCGGCCGCGCAGAGGTCCGCTCCTTCCTCCTTTCGAGCGCCGTGTTCTGGATGGACGTGTTCCACGCCGACGGGCTCCGCGTCGACGCGGTGTCGAGCATGCTCTACCGCAACTACGGGCGGACCGAATTCTCCCCGAACCAGTACGGCGGCGTCGAGAACCTCGAGGCCGTGTCGTTCCTGCAGGAATTCAACCGCGTCATGGCGGAGCGATTCCCGGGCGTGCTGCGGATCGCCGAGGAGTCGACGGCCTGGCCGAAGGTGACGCACCCCACGGAGTGCGGCGGCCTCGGATTCACGCACAAATGGAACATGGGCTGGATGCACGACTCGCTCGACTACCACGCCCGGGACTATGCACACCGGCGCTGGCACCACGACCAGCTGACGTTCTCGATGGTCTACGCATTCTCCGAGAAGTTCATCCTGCCGCTCTCCCACGACGAGGTCGTGCACGGAAAGCATTCGCTGATCGGCCGCATGCCGGGCGACAACTGGCAGAAGGCCGCCGCGCTGCGGGCGATGTACGTCGCCATGTACGCGCACCCGGGCGCCAAGCTGCTCTTCATGGGCGCGGAGTTCGGGCAGTTCATCGAATGGCGCTTCTACGAGTCCCTCGAGTGGTTCCTGCTCGCGTACCCGATCCATTCGGGAATCCAGCGCTTCGTCCGGGACCTGAACCTCGTCTATCGTCACGAGCCTTCGCTCCACGAGGTCGACGATTCCTGGGAGGGGTTCTCCTGGCTGTCCGTCAATGACGCGGAACATTCGGTCGTCGCCTTCCTCCGCAAGGGGAGGGACCCCTCGGACGTCACCGTCGCCGCCCTCAACCTCCTCACCGGGCCGTTCGATTCCTATCGGATCGGAGTGCCGACCGGCGGTACGTACCGCGTGGTCCTCGACTCCGACGCCTCCCTCTACGGTGGAAGCGACTATCTCGGGAACCGCCGCCCATCCCAGTCCTACGAGGCCGAGCCGGTCCCCGCCGGCGGACAGCCCTTCAGCATCGACTGCACGCTTCCACCCCTGTCCGGCATCCTGATCCGTCGCGCCGAGGGTGCGCCGACGGTTCCGGACGCCAGGAACTGATACGTCAGAAACAAGGAGGTACCGCATGGCAAGAAGAGACGTCATCGCGATGATTCTCGCCGGGGGACAGGGCAGCCGCCTCGGGGCGCTGACCAAGCACCTGGCCAAGCCGGCCGTCCCGTTCGGCGGCCGCTATCGGATCATCGACTTCACCCTGAGCAACTGCTCGAACTCCGGCATCGGGACGGTCGGCGTCCTGACCCAGTACCAGCCGCTCGTCCTCAACACCTATATCGGCAACGGCCAGCCCTGGGACCTGGACCGCAACGACGGCGGAGCCTTCATCCTGCCGCCCTACCAGAAGTCCAGCCGCAGCGACTGGTACAAGGGCACGGCGAACGCGATCCACCAGAACGCGGAGTTCATCGACAGCTACGAGCCGAAGAACCTCCTCGTCCTCTCCGGCGACCACATCTACAAGATGGACTACGCCAAGATGCTGCGCGCCCACATGGACAAGAACGCGGACGCCACGATCGCCGTGATCGAGGTCCCGTGGGAGGAGACGTCGAGGTTCGGCATCATGGAGGCCGACGCCGACGGCCGCATCGTCGAGTTCGCCGAGAAGCCCGCCAAGGCGAAGAGCAACCTGGCCTCGATGGGAATCTACATCTTCAGCTGGGACGTCCTCAAGGCGGCGCTGGTCGCGGACGAGGCCGACGAGAAGTCCACGAACGACTTCGGCAAGGACGTGATCCCGCGTCTTCTTTCGGAAGGCGCGAACCTGCAGTCCTACCGCTTCAGCGGGTACTGGAAGGACGTGGGGACCGTCGAGAGCCTCTGGCAGGCCAACATGGACATTCTCGACTGCCCGGACGACCTGAACCTCTACGACCGCTCCTGGCGCATCTACAGCCGCAATCCGGTCAAGCCCGCCCACTACATCGCGAAGGGCGCGACCCTGCAGAACAGCTGTCTCACCGACGGATGCATCGTCGAGGGCGACGTCGACCACTCCGTCCTCTTCCACAGCGTCGTCGTCGAGGCCGGCGCGATCGTCAAGGACTCCGTCCTGATGCCCGGCGTCGTCATCGAGGCGGGCGCCTACGTCAAGAAGGCGATCATCGGTTCGAACGCCGTGATCTCCCGCGGCGCCCGGATCGGCTACTCGTCGGTCGGTTCCAGCCCCTATCTCAGCCGCATCTGCTCGGACGACATCACGGTCGTCGAGCGCGGCGTCCGGATCCGCGAGGGGGCGGAGGTCCCCGGGAACTGCATGGTGGAATATCGGGACGACATCGTCGGTGACAACGTCATCGAACGCAGGACCCAGGTCCGATAAGGAGGCACACATGTTCATCGATGCGATGGGTCTCATCCTCGCCGAGAACCGCAAGCTCAGCCTCGGCGAGCTGACGCAGAAGCGCGCGCTCGCCGCCCTCCCGTTCGCCGGCCGGTACCGGCTGATCGATTTCATGCTCTCGAACCTCGTCAATTCCGGCATCTCGAGCGTCGGCGTCGTCACGTTCAACAAGTACCGCTCCCTGATGGACCACCTCGGATCCGGCAAGGCGTGGGACCTGAGCCGCAAGGACAAGGGCCTCTTCATCCTGCCTCCGAATGTCCTGAGCGACAGCCTCTCGAGCGGCGGCGACATCGGCGACATGACCGCCGTCCTCGACCTGCTCCGCACGAGCCACTGGACGCACGTGATCCTCAGCGGTGCGAACAACGTCTTCACGACGACCTTCGACGACTTCTACAAGAAGCACGTCGAGGCAGGCGCCGACATCTCGATCCTGTTCAACCAGGATGGCCCGGAGACCGCCCGGACGACCACCGTGCTCAAGACGGACAAGGGGAACTGGGTCAAGGAGATCCTGATCGGACCCGAAAGCCGCGCGGGAGCGAAATACTCCCTCGGGGTGATCGTGCTGCGGCGCCAGCTCCTGATCGAGCTGCTGTCCGACTCGATCGCCCGCGGAGAGAACGAGTTCTCCATGGACCAGATCATGCGTCGCCACACGCACCTGCGCATCCTGGCCTACCCCTTCGAGGGCGTCTGCCTCAAGATCCACTCCGTCGAGAGCTACTTCTCCGCGACGATGAAGGTGCTCGACAAGTCCGTCCGCAAGTCGCTCTTCTGGTCGGACCTCCCGGTCTACACGAAGGTCAAGGACGAGGCGCCTTCGCACTACTGTTGCGGCTGCGACGTCTCTAACAGCATGATCTCCGACGGCTGCCGCGTGTATGGGCACGTCGAGGACAGCATGATCTTCCGCGCCGTGACGATCGGGGCGAAGACCAGCGTCAAGAGCTGCATCATCATGCAGGACTCCTACATCTCCGAGGGGTGCGAGCTCGAGAACGTGATCCTCGACAAGAACTGCTTCCTGCGGCCCGGCGTCAAGCTGGTCGGTCAGGCCGCCTATCCCGTGGTCATCGGCAAGGGAGCCGTCGTATGAGCCGAACCAGGGTCCTCTTCCTCTCCTCCGAGATGGCCCCCTTCGCGAAGGTCGGCGGTCTCGCGGACGTGATCGGCACCCTTCCGGGCGCGCTCCGCGGGATCGGGATCGACGCGCGCGTGATCCTTCCGCTCTACGCCCCGATCAAGCGCCGCTTCATCGACCGGATGACCCTGCTCGACGAACGCACGGTCCGTCTCGGCTGGCGCTCCCAGTACAGCGGCCTCTACG
This sequence comes from uncultured Eubacteriales bacterium, assembly GCA_903835065.1. GTDB lineage: Bacteria > Bacillota > Clostridia > Saccharofermentanales > UBA5734 > CAILLO01. The sequence continues at coordinate 157,308 of CAILLO010000001.1, read as the reverse complement.
TGATGAACCACGATGGCGTGCCGATCTACTTCGTCGACAACGAGTACTACTTCGGACACGACCGCGTATACGTCGAATACGGGTTCGACATCGAGCGCTACGCCTTCTATCAGCGCGCCGTCCTCGACGCGCTCGGCGACCCGATGAACTTCCTGCCCGACGTCCTCCACTGCAACGACTGGCAGGCCGCCATGGTACCTTTCCTCCTCGAGTCGCAGTTCCGTCCGAAGGGGTACCACCTCGACCTGCGGACGGTCTTCACGATCCACAATCTCATGTACCAGGGGCTGCACGCGAAGGACCTGGGCACCGACCTGTTCGACATCCCCGCCCGCTATCTCACGGACGAGGGCGTCCTCTCCGGTCCCGCGACGAATCCCCTGAAGGCCGCGGTCCGGTATTCGGACGCGATCACGACGGTCAGTCCCTCGTACGCGGCGGAGATCATGACGCCGGAGTTCGGCGAGGGCATGGACGACCTGCTCCGTTCCCGCGCCTCGGTCGTGTCGGGGGTACTCAACGGCATCGACACGGTCTCGTACGACCCCTCCACCGACCCCTATCTGGCGGTGAAGTACGGCGTCTCCGACGTCCTCCCCGGCAAGACGGCCAACCGCAAGGCCCTCCGCAAGGAGATGGGCCTGAAGGAGGACGCCTCTACCGTGGCCGGCATGGTGACGAGGCTCTATTCGCAGAAGGGCGTCGACCTCGTCCTCGAGGTGCTCGACCTTCTGGTCGCGGAAGGCGTCCAGCTGGCCGTGCTCGGCAGCGGCGACCCCGGCTACGAGGCCGCCCTGCGCCAGGCCGTCGAACGACACCCCGGCCGCGTCGCCTTCGTCAATGCCTTCGACGAAGGACTCGCGCACCGGATCTACGCCGGCGCCGACCTCTTCCTGATGCCGTCCCGCTTCGAGCCGTGCGGCCTCTCGCAGATGATTTCGATGCGGTACGGCACGCTGCCCGTCGTCCGCGAGACCGGCGGCCTCCGCGACACCGTGACGTCCTACAATGAATTCACCGGCGAAGGCACCGGCTTCTACTTCCGGAATCCCTTCGCGTGCGAGCTGCTCGACGTGGTGCATCTCGCGGTCCAGCTCCGGAAGAAGAACCCGGAGGCCTTCTCGCGCCTGGTGCTGCAGGCCATGTCCCAGGACTTCTCGTTCCGCCGCTCGGCCGAGCGCTACGCCGAACTCTACGAAACGCTGCTCGGACCCCGCAGGACTCCGAAGAGGCCCGATAGATGAGGATCCGCCACGACACGCGGGACCTCCGGTACCGCACCCCCTTCGGCGCCGTACCCTGTGGCTCCTCCGTCGTCCTCGCCTGCGAACTCGAACGTGATGAGCATCTCGACGCCTCCGGGGTCGAGGTGCGCGTTCATTACGTCTACGGCCTCGAACGGTTCGTCCAGAGCGTCCAGCGCGCCGACCCGGTGGCGTCCGCGGGCGCCGTCCGGTTCACGACGACCCTCCGCATGCCGGGGGAACCCTGCCTGCTCTTCTACTGGTTCGAGATCCGACCTGAAAGTCCACACGCCGAGGCGGCCGGCGCCTTCTTCCTGATCGGTCCGCAGGACCGGCTCGGCGGCGAAGGGCGGATCAGCGCCCTGCCGCCGGAATTCTCGGCGGAGTCCTCCTCCGACCGGCTGCCGTTCCAGGTCACCGTCTATGAACCGACCTTCCTCGTCCCATCGTGGGTCCGGGGCGCGGTGATGTACCAGATCTTCCCGGACCGGTTCGCCCGGGGACGGAATTTCTCCCTCGAACGCGCGAAGTCGTGCCGCAGCGACCCGGGCCGGATTTTCCATGAACGCTGGGACGAGGACGTCGACTATCTCGGGCTTCCCGGGCTCGGCTACACGGCGTCGGACTTCTTCGGAGGAACGCTCGAGGGCATCCGCGAGCATCTCGACCGGCTCGTCGACCTCGGCGTCGAAGTCCTCTATCTGAATCCCGTCTTCGAGAGCCGTTCGAACCACCGGTACGACACCGGCGACTACCTCAGGATCGACCCCGTGCTCGGCGACGAGGCCGGCTTCCGGTCGCTCTGCCGGGATGCGGGGGAGAAGGGCATCCGGATCCTGCTCGACGGCGTCTTCAGCCACACGGGCGACGACAGTCGCTATTTCAACCGATACGGGCACTACGAGGGCGTCGGCGCCTACCAGGAGGCCGAAGGGAAGGGCAGGTCGCCCTACCGTTCCTGGTACGGAATCCGGAAGACCGAGGACGGACGCTATCTCTACGACAGCTGGTGGGGCTTCGAGAATCTCCCGGCGGTCCATGAGAACGACCTGTCGTTCAAGGCGTTCCTGTTCGGGGAAACGGGCGTGCTGTCCCACTGGCTCGCGCAGGGGGCGTCCGGCTTCCGGCTCGACGTCTCCGACGAACTGCCCGACATGTTCCTGCGCGAACTGCGGGCGGCCGTCCGGTCCTGCCGCCCGGATGCCTACGTCCTGGGGGAGGTCTGGGAGGACGCGAGCCGGAAGGTCAGCTACGGCTCCTATCGCGACTTCCTCCTCGGCAGGACCCACGACGCCGTCATGGGCTATCCGTTCCGTGAGGCCGTGCTCGGCTGGCTCTCCGGCCATTTCGACGCGCCTGCGATGGACCGGCGTCTCGAGTCCATCCGCGAGAACTACCCTCCGGGGAGCTTCCATGGCGGGATGACCCTGCTCGGCAGCCACGACGTCGTCCGCTCGCTCACGGCGCTCGCGGGCGCCGACGAGCCGGGCGACCGCGCCGCGCAGGCGGGAAGCCGCCTCACGGACGCGCAGCGCACCCTGGCCGGCGAGCGCCTCCGCGTCGCAGCCGCACTGCAGTTCTCCTATCCGGGATCCCCCAGCATCTACTATGGGGACGAAGCGGGCATGGAGGGCCACCGCGATCCGTTCAACCGCCGCACGTATCCGTGGGGCCGCGAGGACACGCTCATGCTGGCGGCGTTCCGTCGGCTCGGCCGACTGCGCGCCTCGACCCCAGTGCTGCGGACGGGCCATTACGAGACGCTCGAGGCGGTCGGGGACCGGCTCGTCTTCCGGCGGTTCCTGAAGGACGGCATGGACGCCTTCGGAACGCCCTGCGAGGGACCGGCGGAGATCGTCTGCACGTTCGACCGCGCGCTGCGCCGGGCACGGCTGGAGGGACCCGACGGCGTGCTCGCGGAGGTATCCCCGTGAAGGATTCCATCCGCGAAATGGAAAAGGACCCGTCGTTTCCGACGGGTCCTTTTCATCTGGTGCGGTCGACGGGACTCGAACCCGTACGGTTGCCCACACGCCCCTCAAACGTGCGCGTCTGCCAGTTCCGCCACGACCGCAAGTGCCTTGTGCGACGGGGTTTCCCAAGGCATTCTGATTATATCGATGGACCCCCGGGGTGTCAACTTGAAGCGGCCTCTGGTGTATAATATTTTCCGGGCGCGGGCGGATGGCCGCCTTTGAGCCGCCGGGACAGGAGATCGACATGCGCAGCATCATGCTCGGCAACGAGGCGGTCGCCCGTGGAGCCTACGAGGCGGGCGTCCGCGTGGTGTCCTCGTATCCGGGGACGCCCAGCACCGAGATCACCGAAAGCACGGCCCGGTATTCCGGAATCCACACCGAGTGGGCGCCGAACGAGAAGGTCGCCCTGGAGGTCGCGATTGGCGCCTCCGTCGCAGGCGGCCGCTCGATGAGCGCGATGAAGCACGTCGGACTCAATGTCGCGGCCGACCCCCTCTTCACGCTCGCCTACACCGGCGTCGGCGCGGGGCTCGTCGTCGTGGTCGCGGACGACCCAGGGATGCACAGCTCCCAGAACGAGCAGGACAGCCGAAGGTACGCCGTGGCCGCGCGCGTCCCGATGCTCGAGCCCGCGGACAGCGCGGAGTGCCGCTCGTTCGTCCTCCGGGCGTTCGAGCTCTCCGAACGTTTCGACACGCCCGTGCTGGTCCGCCTGACCACCCGCGTCGCGCACTCGAGGACGGCCGTCGAGACTGGGGAGCGCCTCGAGGCGCCGCTCCGCGCCTTCGTCCACGATCCGGCCAAGTACGTGATGATGCCGTCCAACGCCAAGGCGAGGCGCGTCGTCCTCGAATCGAGGATTGCGGAACTGGCGCGGTACTGCGAGGACGAAGCCGAGTCGGCCGGACTCCACCGGTGGATTCGCAAAGGGACCCGCCTGGGCGTGGTGACGTCCGGAATCGGGTTCTCCTATGCGGAGGAGGCGCTGCCGGACGCCTCGATCCTCAAGCTCGGCATGGTCTGGCCTGTCCCGGTCGGTCTCGTCCGGCGCTTCGCCGCCACGGTCGACCGACTCGTCGTCGTGGAAGAGCTCGATCCCGTCCTCGAGACGGAACTCCGGGCCGCGGGCATCGAGCTGGAAGGGAAGGGCCTGCTGCCCCGGATCGGCGAGTATTCCGCCGCGACCCTCCGCCGCGCGCTCGGCGACGACGACCGGAAGCCGGCGGCGTTCGCTCCCGGCTCGCTTCCGGAGGCTCCGGTCCGCCCTCCGGTCCTGTGCGCGGGTTGCCCCCACAAGGGCGTCTTCCTCGCACTGGCGCGCGTCAAGGCCGTCGTCTGCGGCGATATCGGCTGTTATACGCTGGGTGCCCTGCCGCCTATGAAGGCGATGGACACCTGCGTGTGCATGGGCGCCTCGATCGGCATGGCCCATGGCATGGACATGGCGGCGGGCCGGGAATTCGCGGCGAGGACGATTGCCGTGATCGGGGACTCGACGTTCCTCCACTCCGGCATGACGGGTCTCCTCAACACCGTCTACAATGGCGGCGCTTCGACCGTGCTGATCCTCGACAATTCGATCACCGGCATGACCGGACACCAGCAGAATCCTTCCACCGGCAAGGACATCCACGGCAACGCCGCTCCAGCGGTCGATCTCGAGGCCCTCTGCCGCGCCCTCGGCGTCCGGAGAGTCCGCGTCGTCGACCCGAACGACACGTTCGCCACGGAGCGCGCGCTGCGAGAGGAGATGGCGGTGCCCGAACCCTCCGTCCTGATCGCCCGCAGTCCGTGCGCTCTGCTCCCCGACGCCTGCAGGGACGATGTACTGTACCGCGTCGAACCCTCCGCCTGCACGAAGTGCCGTGCTTGCCTGAAGGCGATATGCCCCGCGATGTCGGGCGGGTACGACGGTCCGGTCGTGATCGATCCGGAAATGTGCAACGGGTGCGGGCTCTGCGCTCGCTTCTGCAAGTTCGACGCGATCCGGAAGGAGGATGCAACGTCATGACCTCCTCACTTCTTTCCTGCAATATCCTGCTCGCGGGCGTCGGAGGACAGGGTACGCTCGTCGCGGGACGCATCCTGGGCGAGGTCGCGCTGACGCTGGGTCTCGACGCGAAGGTGTCCGAAGTCCACGGCATGTCCCAGCGCGGCGGCAGCGTCGTGACCTACGTCCGCATGTCGCCGTCCGTGGGTTCGCCGCTGATCGACGAAGGCGAAGTCGACTACCTGCTCGCCTTCGAACAGCTGGAGGGCCTCCGGTGGGCGCCTTCGCTCGTGCAGGGGGGCACCCTCGTCGTCAACGCGCTGATGATCCGGCCTCTGACGGTCTCGATCGGCGCCGCGACCTACCCGGAGGGGATTCCGGACCTCCTCGAGCGCGCCGCAGCCGGTCGCGCGAAGGTGATCGCGCTGGACGGGTCCGCCCTGGCCGCCGCCAACGGAAGCCCGAAATCCCTGAATGTCGTCATGATCGGCGTCTTCGCCGCTCGCAGCGGTCTTCCTAAGGAAGCCTTCGTTTCCGCGATCGACCGCGTCTTCCCCGAGAAACTCAGGGCGATGAACCAATCGGCCTTCGCCGCAGGGTTCGAGAAGGGGAGGACCGCATGAGCCGGGAGGACTACCGCAACCTCGGCATCTCCGACGAGACGGTCGACCGCGCGGAACGCTCCGAACGGCGGGTCCGGGCCGTCTTCGAGCGGATCGAGGCGGTCCGCGAGCACAACCAGCTGCGCGTCCTGCAGGCGATGCGGAACGCCCGGATCAGCGAGAGCTCCTTCGGAGGGAGCACCGGCTATGGCTACGACGACCGTTCGCGCGACGCCCTCGAGGCCGCCTACGCCGAAGTGTTCGGCACCGAGGCGGCCCTCGTCCGTCCCCAGATCACGGCCGGCACCCAGGCGATCACTCTCGGACTGTTCGGCGTTCTGCGCCCCGGGGACCTGCTCTTGTCCGTCACGGGGAAGCCCTACGACACCCTCGACTCCGTGATCGGTCCATCGGAAGGCGCGACGGCCGGGTCGCTCGCCGATTTCGGCGTGCGGTTCCGCAGGCTCGAGCTCCTGCCGGAAGGCGGAATCGACCTCGACGGCGTCGAACGCGCCGCGTCGGACCGTCCTCGCATGATCTACGTCCAGAAATCGCGCGGGTATTCGGACCGCAGGTCCCTGCGAAACGAGGAGATCGGAGCGCTCGTCGCACGGCTCCGGGCGGGCGGGAGCGACGCCGTCGTCTTCGTGGACAACTGCTACGGGGAATTCGCCGAAGGCGAGGAACCCGGCGCGGTCGGCGCCGATCTGATGGCGGGATCCCTGATCAAGAATCCGGGAGGCGGGATCTGTCCGACCGGCGGATACGTCGCGGGACGGAAGGACCTCGTCGAGCAGGCGGCCGCGCGCCTCACCGCCCCGGGTCTCGGCGCCCACGTCGGCCCGACGCTGGGCCTGTCGCGTCTCATGACGCAGGGCCTCTTCCTGGCTCCGCACGCCGTCGCGGAATGCCTCAAGGGGGCCGTCTTCACGGCCGCCTTCTTCGAGGATTCCGGTCTGTCGGCGGACCCGGGCCCGTTCGACCCGCGCGGCGACATCGTCCAGACCCTCGTGCTCGGCGACGAGGCGCGACTCGTGAGGTTCTGCCGAGCCGTGCAGGCCATGTCCCCCGTCGACTCGTTCGTCTCGCCCGAACCCTGGGCGATGCCCGGATACGCGGACCCGGTCGTCATGGCGGCCGGCACGTTCATCCAGGGCGCGTCGCTCGAGCTGTCCGCGGACGGGCCGGTCAGGCCGCCCTATCGTGCCCACATGCAGGGCGGGCTGGTCTACGAACAGGTCAAGGCGGCGGCGATGCTCGCCGTATCCGCGTAGAGGAGGCACCATGCGCAACGCCGGTCCCAGGGAACCGACCCGCACTCCGCCTGCAACCCGCGCGGCCTCGCCCGTCCGCCGCGGCACTCCTCCTCCGTCCGGTCGCAGGCCTCCCGTGGACGAGGCGCTCAAACGCATCGCGGCGAAGAAGGCGCGCATGAGGGCCGTCGTGGTCCTGCTCTCCGTCCTCCTCGTGCTGGGCACGGGCGTCTTCGTCGCGATGACGTTCGCGCAGGGGGCGACAGCCCGCCCGCAACTCGCCTTCCTGAAGGTAGGCACCCTCGAGCGCACCTATTCCGCCAAGGCCCTTCTGGTCCGCGACGAGACGGTGTACAACGCGAACGCGACGGGAACGCTCCGCCCTATGACGTCGGAGGGTTCGCGCGTCGCCACCGGCGGCCTGCTCGCCTATCTCACCCCGAAGAACGGCCTTTCGACGCTCTCCGACTTGAACGACCTGGCCCAGCAGATCGCCGACCTGCAGCGGGATCTCATGCTTCGGGGGAAGGGGACCGCCGCGCGGGCGATCTTCGATGAAGCCGACCAGAACCTCGCGGTCCTCGCCGAGCGGATCCGGCGGCTGGCCGACCGCTCGGACCTGACGGGCGTCTCCCGTATCTCCTCGTCGATCGGAATCCTGATCGACCGACGCGACGCCGACCTGTCGACGGTCGATTTCCAGGACGCCCGCCTCGACCAGCTCCTGGCGAAGAAGACCTCGCTGGAGCAGGCCCTCGGGCTGGCCTCCACCTCGCTGTTCGCGTCCAGACCCGGAATCGTCGCCTACGAGACGGACGGACTGGAAGCGGCGCTTCCGCTCGACTGCGTGACCGCCATCACGGCGGCCGACATCCTTTCCAGGCTCTCCACGGTTCCGAAGCGCGTGGATGGGTCGAAGGAAGTGGCGGCCGGCGTACCGGTCCTGAAAACGATCGAGGGTCCGTACCAGTACTTCGCGATGGTCGTGCAGGGCGTCGACGCCTCCTCCTTCATCCAGGAGAAGATGCAGACCGTCCGATTCCCTTCGGACCTGGCCGAACCGATCGAGGCGCGCGTGGTGCGCTCCGAGAACACGGAGTCCGGCGTGCTCCTGGTTCTGCGGACGGATCTGCTCGTCGAGCGGTTCGCGGATCGCAGGACCGAGGACGTCCTGCTGGTCGTCCGCACGGACGAAGGGCTGAAGGTCTCGGTCTCCTCGTTCGTTTCCTATGACAGGGAGAAGAAGACGGCGGTCCTGAAGGTGGTCAAGGACGGCTACGTTCGTCTCGCCGACATGCGGGTGCTCGCGGCGGACCGCGACGAGGCGATCGTCGAATCGCTTCCGGATGCGGCCTACCCGATCTCGGCCTACGGCATCCTGGTCGTGGACCCCACCTCCATCGTGGAAGGGGAGTTCATCGGATGAATCCGGCAGAAGGAACGTCCGTCATCGCGGAGAGACTGCGGAGCGTCCGTGCGCGGATCGATGATGCGGCTGTCTCCTGCGGACGGGCGCCGGAATCCGTCACGCTGGTCGCGGTCACGAAGACGTTCCCCGCCGAGGACGCGATGGAGGCGTTCCGCGCCGGGGCCGGAGATCTCGGCGAGAACCGGGTCCAGGAGCTCGTCGCCAAGGAGGACGCGTTCCGCGCGGCCGGCCTTTCCGCTTCGTGGCACCTGATCGGGACCCTGCAGAAGAACAAGGTCAAGTATGTCGTGGGTCGCGTCGCCATGATCCATTCGGTCGATTCCCTGGACCTGCTCGCGGAGATCTCCGGTCGAAGCCTGGCGCGCGGTCTCGTCACCGACGTGCTGCTCCAGGTCAACGTGTCGAGGGAGGAGACCAAGCACGGCTTCGAGGTGTCGGAGACCGCGCGCGCCGTCGCGGCAGGGCTCGCGATGCCGGGCGTCCGGCTGCGCGGACTGATGACCATGGCGCCGCCCGTCGAGGATCCGGAGACCGTCCGCCCCGTGTTCGAAGGCCTGGCCGACCTCGCGTCCCGCATCCGTGCCGGCCTCCCGCCGCTTGACGCTTCGGGCTTCGATGTCCTGTCGATGGGCATGAGCTCGGACTACCGGGTCGCGATCGCCTGCGGAGCGACGCACGTCCGGATCGGCACCGCGATCTTCGGAGGTCGCTCTCCCAAAGCCTGAACCGCACTGTTTCCAAGCGGTTACATGTGCCTTACATCTTCCCCGAAGCGTTGTTTCCGGGGTCTGGCCCTCCTATAATCACACATGGGACGGTTCGTTCCGAAGGAGGATTTGCAATGGCCGAGTTCATCAACCGGATCTTCAGCAAAGTCACCGGATGGGATTCGCAGGATCCGTACGAAGACGAAGAGACCAGCTACGACGAGGGGTTCGAACCCGCCGCCGAGATTTCCGTGCCGAACGAGTCGGGACGCGAGAAGAGCGGACTGTTCCGCCGCCAGCCGAAGGTCGTCGACATGCGCACCGCCGTGGGGCCGCAGGTCGTGATCATGCAGCCCGGAGCGATCGACACGGCCCAGGAGGCCTGCAACCACCTCCGCTCCGGTCGGACCGTGATCTGCAATTTCGAGAAGGTCGACCAGAAGGTCGCCCAGCGCGTCATCGACTTCATCACCGGAGCGACCTACGCGATCGACGGACAGGTCCACAAGGTGTCGCCCACGATCTTCGTCGCCGTACCCCGCAGCACCGCGCTCGTCGATGACAATGCGCCCGACGCGACCGAATACGTGCGGGCCCAGGGGATCCCTTCCTCCTACTGACAACGACGACGACCCGCCGAACCGCCCGCACGGCCCATTCGAAGACACGACGGAGCCCGCATTCCGGGCTCCGTCCTTTTCATTTCCTATGATATAATCATCTGACCCGGAGGTCGTCGAATGGTGTCTTCGCCCCAGTGCCCCATCCTCAGCGTCGGAGTACCCCTCTATAACATGAAGGGGTGCGTTTCCCGTTGCCTGGACTCCCTGGTCCACGACGACGGACCGTACCCGAGGGAGGACCTCGAAATCCTGGTCGTCGACGACGGATCCACCGACGGCTCCGCCGAAGTCGCTCTTCGATACGAGACGCGGCATCCCGGCCTGAAGGTCCTTTCGAAGGTGAACGGCGGGCACGGCTCGGCCGTCGACTACGCCCGGCAGTCCGCGAAAGGCGTCTATTTCCTCGTCGTGGACAGCGACGACGAAGTCCTCCCCGGGGCCCTCCGCAAGGTCGCGGCCTTCCTCCGCTGGATGACCGACCGGGGCCTGGAGATCGACGCGCTGGTGCTCGAGCGGGCCTACGAGGACGAATCGACGGGGAAGCGCCGGTACTGCGGGTTCCGTCACGCCATTCCCTCGAACCGCACCTTCGGGTGGAAGGACGTCGGCAGGTTCGTCTTCAGCGAGACCCTCTCGATGCATTCACTGGTCTTCCGGCGCGCGCACCTCGACGATTCGCACCTCCACCTGCCCCACAAGACGTATTATGTCGACGCGCTGTACACTTTCGTGCCGCTCGCCCATGCGAAGCGGTTCTACCACCTTCCGTTCCCCCTCTACGTATACCACCTCGGGCGGCCCGGCCAATCCGTGTCGACGTCCTTCGCCCTGAAGCACACGGACGACCGCATGCGCGTCAGCCGCGCCCTGGTCGCCGAGATGGACCGCGTCCCTCGCGATGCCGTCCGTTCCCAGCGACGGTACCTAGACGGTGTCCTGGCGGCGTTCCTCGTCGTGACCCTGGGGACGCTCACCTTGAGCGACCGCGACGACAAGGAGCGGAAGAAGGCCGGCCTCTTCGACTGGATCAGGAGGACGCGCCCCGCAATCTACCGGAAGGTCTCTCGGGTTCCCCTGGTTTCGCTCGCGCGGCTCCAGGGCGGAATCGGACGGTTCGTCACGCGGATCGGATACCGGATCGCGGACGCCGGAAACATGCTGGTCTGACGTGAGCCGGCCGGGCAGGAAGGATTCTCCATGGGCATGGTGATCGGACTCGATATCGGTGGCAGCACGACCAAGATCGTCGGTCTGCGCGACGGAGACGTCGTCGCTCCACTCCTCGTCAAGGCGACGGACCCCGTCGCTTCCGCGTTCGGCGCGCTGGGCAAGTTCCTCAGCGTCAACCACCTGGAACTGGGGCGGATCGAGAGAATCATGGCGACCGGCGTCGGCGCCTCCTTCCTGAAGGGGGACCTCCTCGGCGTCCGCACGATCCGCGTACCCGAGTTCCTCGCGATCGGGCTCGGGGGGCTCCGGCTCTCGGGTCTCCAGGAGGCCGTCGTCGTGAGCATGGGAACCGGCACGGCCTTCGTCAAGGCGGACGAGAAGGGAATCCGGCACCTGGGCGGCACGGGCGTCGGTGGCGGCACGCTGCTCGGACTCGCCAACCGCATGCTCAACGTCCGCGACTTCGACCTCCTCGTCGAGCTCGCGGCGTCCGGGGACCTGTCCCACGTGGACCTCATGATCGGCGACATCACGGAGAACGAGATCCCCGGACTGCCCCCGACTTCGACGGCCTCCAACTTCGGACGGATCTCCGACGGTGCGAGCCGCGAGGACGTCGCACTCGGCATCCTGAACCTCGTCTTCCAGACGATCGGCGTGATGGCCGCCATGGTCTCCCGTGACCGCAACCCGCTGCAGGTCGTCCTCACGGGGAACCTCACGATCGTGCCGCAGTCCCGCCCGATCTTCGAGGGCCTCGCCGAACTCTACGACACCCGCTTCCTGATACCACCCGATGCGGAATACGCGACCGCCATCGGCGCCGCCCTGTGCTCCCCGGAGCAGGGCTCGGCCACCTGAAGATCCGCCGCCATGCAGGAACGTCCGAGGAGGAACGACATGAAGACCGCATTCTCGACGCTTGGCTGTCCGGACTGGTCCTGGGACGAAATCGTTTCGATGGCCAAGGACCTCGGATTCGACGGCATCGAAGTCCGCGGGGTTGGACAGGAGATTTCCGCCGCCAGGGCCGCCCCGTTCCGCCCGTCCGAGCGCGAGGCCACCCTGCGGCGCCTCTCCGCCCTCGGCGTCTCCCTTTCCTGCATCACCTCCTCCTGTTGCGTCTGCGAAGGCCTGGAGGACCGGAGCGCGCTCGAGGAAGGCTTCGAGTCGATCGACCTCGCCGCCGCCGTCGGAGCCCGCTACGTCCGAATCCTCGCGGACCGGAATCCGGCTCCCGACCGCGCCGTGGACGACCGAGCCGTCGAACGAGGCCTCGTCGCCCTGGCCGCTCACGCATCCCTGCGCGGCGTCGTCCTTCTGGTCGAGACCAACGGCGCATACGCCGATACCCGCCGGCTGCGCGCGCTGGTCGACCGCGTCGGCTCCCCATCGGTCGGTGTCCTCTGGGACGTCCACCACCCGTACCGGTACTTCGGCGAGTCTCCGGAAACCACGCTGGAACAGCTCGGCGACACGATCCGCTATGTACACGTCAAGGACTCCGTGATGGAGAACGGCCAGCTGAAGTACCGGATGACCGGCTACGGCGACGTCCCGGTCGCGCAGGCCCTCACGCTGCTCCGGCGGCGCGGCTACGACGGATTCGTCTCGCTCGAATGGGTGAAGCGCTGGAGCCGCGACCTCGAGGACGCCGCCGTCGTCTTCCCGCATTTCGCCGAGTACATGAAGCGGTTCCTCGCGGAAGGCGCGGAGATCGTCGCCCCGGTCGCTCCGGCCGCCACGGAAGCCGGCGTCGCCCCGGTCCATCTCGAGACGACGGTCGGCGGACTGCTCGCCGACGTCGCCGCGCGCCACCCCGACCAGCCCGCGGTCGCCTACATGGAGCCGCCCTACCACAGAACCTATCGCGAATTCCTGTCCGACGTCGACGCCGTGGCGCGCGGACTGCTCGCGATCGGCGTAAAGAAGGGCGACCACGTCGCCGTCTGGGCGACCAACCGTCCCGAATGGCTGATTCTGCTCTTCGCGACGGCTCGGATCGGGGTGATCCTCGTGACCGTCAACACCAGCTACAAGGTCTTCGAATTCGAATACCTGCTGCGCCAGTCCGATTCCACGACGCTGGTCCTGATCCAGGGGTACAAGGACTCCGACTACGTCGGGATCCTCGACGAGGTCTGTCCCGAACTCGCGCGCTGCGCCCCCGGCCGGCTCGAGAGCGTCCGGCTTCCGCTGCTGCGCCGCGTGGTCTGCATCGACCCCGTCCCTCACGCCGGCACCTTCTCCTGGAAGGACCTTGTCGCGCTGGGGGACTCCGTCGACCCGTGCGAGGTCGAGCGCATCGGCGCGTCCCTCTCGCCGCACGACGTGATCAACATGCAGTACACGTCGGGCACGACCGGCTTCCCGAAGGGCGTCATGCTGACCCACTTCAACATCGTCAACAACGGACTCCAGATCGGCGACTGCATGCGGCTGTCGACGGCGGACCGGCTGCTGATCCCCGTGCCGTTCTTCCACTGCTTCGGGCTCGTGCTTTCGATCCTCGCCTGCGTGACGCATGCCTCGACGATGGTCCCTCTCGACTACTTCCAGCCCTCGAAGTGCCTCCAGGCGATCCAGGCCGAACGATGTACGGGCATGAACGGCGTCCCGACGATGTTCATCGCCGTGCTCGACCACCCGGACTTCGCGAAGTTCGACCTGTCGACGCTGCGCACCGGCATCATGGCCGGCTCCCCATGCCCCGTCGAGGTGATGAAGCAGGTGGTGACCCGCATGCACGTCTCCGAGATCACGATCGCGTTCGGGCAGACGGAATCCTCGCCGGTCTGCACCCAGACCCGCACGGACGAGGCGCTGGAGGACCGCGTCGCGACCGTCGGCCGCGCGCTGCCGGGCATCGAGTGCCGCATCGTCGACCCCGCGACCAACGAGGAGGTCCCGTTCGGATGCACCGGCGAGTTCGTCGTCCGCGGATACAACATCATGAAGGGATACTACAAGATGCCCGAGGCGACGGCGGCGGCGATCGACGCCGACGGCTGGCTGCACACGGGCGACCTTTCCGTGCGCGACGACCGCGGGTACTACAAGATTACCGGCCGCATCAAGGACATGATCATCCGGGGAGGCGAGAACCTCTACCCGAAGGAGATCGAGGAACTGCTCTACACGTGCCCGGACGTCAAGGATGTCCAGGTCGTGGGCGTCCCCAGCCGCAAGTATGGGGAAGAGGTGCTCGCCTGCATCGTCCTCAAGGACGGGTCGACCGCCACCGAGGAGTCGATCCAGGAGTACGTCCGCACCCGGATGGCCCGCCACAAGACGCCTCGCTTCGTCCGCTTCGTCGACTCGTTCCCGATGACCGCGAGCGGGAAGGTACAGAAGTACAAGATCCGCGAATGGGCGGTGGAGCTTCTCGGGCTCCAGTCGGAGGCCTCGATTGAAACCGCGTGACGGCATGAAGCGCGAGCGCGCGTTCGAACTCGACCTCCTCCGCGGCATCGCGGTCGTCATGATGATGCTCCACCACTTCGCGTTCGACCTGCGCTTCGAATTCGGACTCCCCCTCTTCGCCTTCATCGAGAAGCCCTGGTTCATCGACTGGGTGCGCCTGCCCTTCGTCATGGTCTTCCTCGTGGTCTCCGGCATCTGCGGATCCTTCACGCGCAGCAACGCGAAGCGCGGACTGCGCCTGCTCGTTGTCGCGCTGCTCTTCACCGCCGCGACGTCCGTGTATTCCGTCCTTTCCGGCGACCAGGAGTTCATCTTCTTCAACGTGCTGCACCTGCTCGCCGTCGGGACGCTCCTCTACGCCACCGTCGAGGCCATCGAGCGCCGCCGTTCGCCGAACGGGGCGCCGACCCGGGGCGGGGATGCGTTCCTCGTCCTCTTCGCCGCCGTCGTCCTGTGGGCGCAGGGAGCGACGGGCAGCCTCGGAATCCCGCCGTCGGCGTGGCACCTCCCGTTCTTCTGGCAGAGCGGCGCGATCTCCGTCTCCATGGGAGACTACATGCCGATGATCCCCTGGCTCGGATTCTTCCTGATCGGCATCGTGATCGGCCGCACGCTGTATATCACGCGCACGTCGGCCTTCCCGCGGCTCCAGGCCAATACGGCCGTGCAGCGCGGCACGGCGCCCGTCCGCTTCGTCGGACGCCACGCCCTGGCGTTCTACGTGCTTCACCAGCCGGTCCTGCTCGGCGTCCTGTATCTCCTGCACGCGCTCGGCGCGTTCTGAGGGGGAGGGCATGTCGATGTTCCACCAGCCCCGCATGGCCCTCTTCGACCTCGACGGCACGCTGCTGGACACGCTCGCCGATCTCGCCCGCTCGATGAACGAGGCGCTGGCGGAGCACGGAATGGGCCCGGTCGCGACGGCCGAATACCGCCTCCTGGTCGGAACGGGCGCCCAGGAGCTCGCCCGTCTGGCCTCCCGCCGATCGATGCTCCTCGCCGGCCTGCCCGGGACCGAAGCCGACGAGCGATCCCGGTCGCTTGCTCCCGCGATCCGCGAGACCTTCCGCGACACCTACGCCACCGGCTGGGACAAGTCGACGCGCGCCTATCCCGGTGTCTCGGTGGCGCTCGCGGCGCTCCACCGGGCGGGTGTCCCGCTCGGCGTCCTCTCGAACAAGCCCGATCCGTTCACGAAGAAGCTCACGGCGCACTTTTTCCCGGACGTGCCCTTCGCGACCGTGGAGGGCGAACGGAACGGCGTGCCCCGCAAGCCCGACCCGGCTGCGGCCGGCGCCGCGCTGCAGTCCTTCGGGGCGTCCGCCGGCGACGTCGCGTACTTCGGCGACTCGGGCGGCGACATGGCTTTCGCGCGGAATGCGGGATTCGTCCCCGTCGGCGTCCTCTGGGGCTTCCGATCCCGCGACGAGCTCGCGACCGAGGGCGCCGCGGTCCTGCTCGACACGCCCAAGGAGATCCCCTCCGTTTTCGGAATCCAGGAAAGGCCGTGACCGAATGAGACCCGAACGAACCCCGAAATCCGCGAGAGCCGGGAAGAAGAACCTCCGGTTGCTCCTTCCGTTCGCCTTCGTCCTGATCCCGGCCCTGCTCGCCTATCTATTCCGTCTCGTGCTGGCCGCGTTCCCGGCCTTCACGGAACGGGTCTGGTCCCGCTTCCTCTTCCGGTCGATCTCGACGCCGATCTCGTGGATCACGAGCCTCCTGCCGTTTTCGCTGACCGAGCTCAGCGTCGTCGCGCTGCCGTTCCTCCTGCTCTGCGGTCTCGTGCTGCTCGCGTTCGCCCTGGTCCGCCGCACGGGGCGCCGCCTCGCGATCCTGTACACGACGGCCCTCGTCCTCGCGGGGGCGCTCTCCGTCGGGTACGCCGGATTCATGGTCCTGCACGGCTACAACTATCTCCGCGAGCCCTTCGCCGAATCCGCCGGCCTGACCGTGGAGGCGCGCAGCACCGCGGAGCTCGAGCAGGCGACCTCGTGGCTGCTCGACCAGTGCATCGCGCTCCGGGCGCAGTGCACCGAAGACGTCTCGGGCGTCACGACGTTGCCGCGGGGCATCCCCGACACGCTGGACGGCCTCTGGAAGACCTACTACGTCGTCGGTTGGAACTACCCCACGCTGCGCCCGTATGTCTATGCGCGGCCCAAGCCCGTCGTCCTCTCCCACTACTGGTCCTACACCGGCATCGTCGGGATGTACTTCCCGTTCTACTGCGAAGCCAATCTCAACATCGACGTGCCCGAATACACGATCCCCGCCTCGGCGGCGCACGAGATGGCCCACGCCCTCGGATACGCCCGCGAGGACGAAGCCAATTTCATCGCCTTCCTCGCCTGCTATGTGAACCAGGCGCCGGAAGTCCGCTATTCCGGCGCCCTCCTCGCGTTCACCAGCTGCTGGGGGGCTCTTTCGGGCAAGGACGGCGACGCTTCGGCACGGATCGGCGCGAAGGTCCCGGCCGGCATGTGGCGCGACTTCGCCGCTTCCAACGCCTACTGGAAACAGTTCGCGGGACCGGTCCAGGAAGCCTCCTCGAAGACCAACGACGCCTACCTGAAGGCGAACGACCAGAAGGACGGCATCTTCAGCTATGGCCGGATGGTCGACCTGGTCCTCGCGTGGTACGAAAAGACCGAGAGCGTGTCGGGGCAGTGATCTCGATTCTCCTCGACGGGCACGACCTGGCCGACCCCTTGAAGGAAATCCTCCGGTTGTTCTCGACGGGGAGCGCGACCCTCGGCGTCGACCCGTCTGGGCTCCCCGCCGTGCAGGCGGAAGGCCCTTCGATCCGCATCTCCAGCTCGTTCCGGACGACGTCGTCCGGGTGTCTCGTCGAAATGCGAGACCTCGAGTCCGGCCACTTCCGTCAGGCCACGATCCCCGTCGCGGGGACCGGGACCGACCCCTTCCGGATTCCGGCGCCCGTCCGCCGGGAGCTCAAGCGCCAGCTGTACTTCCTGCTTTCCGAGAGGACCGGCGTCCGCCCGCCGTGGGGCTCGCTCACCGGTATCCGTCCGACCTTCGTCGCCGAAGAGTACCTGACGGCGGGACTTTCGGGTGTCGACGCCGCCCACGAGCTCGAGCGGACCTACGGCGTCTCGGCCGCCAAGGCGGCCCTGGCGGTGCGCGTCGCGGCGGCCGAGGCGAAACTCCTCGCGCGGTTTCCCGAATCCGACGCGGCGGTCTACATTTCGATTCCGTTCTGCACGACGCGGTGCAGCTACTGTTCCTTTCCTTCCGACACGTTCGACCGCGTCCGGGACCGGTTGCCCGACTACCTCGACGCGCTCCTCCGGGAAGCACGACGGGTGGGGGAGGAACTGTCCTGCCAGGGTCGCCGGGCTTCCTGCCTCTATGTCGGCGGCGGGTCGCCCGCCGTCCTGTCCGCACGAGAGATCGGATCCCTTCTCCTGGGGCTTCGACAGCGCATCCCGTTCCGCGACGGGGCCGAGACGACCTTCGAGGCGGGCCGCTGCGACGACCTCGACGCGGACAAGATCGCAGCCTGCGCCCGTGGCGGAGTCGACCGCCTCTGCCTGAATCCCCAGTCGACGGACGCCGGCACGCTCGCGCGAATCGGACGTCCCGCAGCCGGCGACCGACTCGGCGAATGGACTGCCCTGGCCCGTTCGACGGGCATCTCCCGGCTGTCGATGGATCTGATCGCAGGACTGCCTGGAGAAGAGGAGCCGGCCTTCCTCCGCTCGCTCGACGACGTGCTCTCGCTCGACCCCGACAACATCACGGTCCACGCCCTGTCCATAAAACGGGGTTCGCCCCTGTCGTCAGAACGTCCCGACGTCGGGACCGGTGGAGCCTCGGCCGCCCGCATGGTCGATGCGGCGCACGTCCGGCTCGACAGCGCCGGTTTCGAACCGTATTATCTGTATCGGCAGAAGGAAACGGTCGGGGGCCTCGAGAACACCGGCTTCACGAGGCCCGGGGCGGCCTGCCTCTACAACGTCGCGATGATGGGCGACCGGCGCACGGTCTACGGCATCGGAGCCGGCGCGACCACCAAGCGCATCGTGCCGGGCTCGGCGCGCATCGAACGCCGCGTGTCTCCCTCCGACCTCCGCACCTACCTCGATCGAATTGCGCCGACATGCGCGGAAGGATAGAATGCACCCATGACGTTCGTACATCCCGGCATCCTCGGGTGGATCCTCCTGGCGTTCAGCGCACTGCTGCTCCTGCTGCAGACCGCAATCGGAGCCTATTTCGCGATTCTATTCCTCCTCTCGCCGTTCCGCAGGCCCCGTCCGCTTCCCGAGGAGGCGCCGACGACGCGCTTCTCGCTGGTCGTGCCCGCGCGGAACGAGGAGAACGTGATCCGGCGCGTGCTGGACAGCATCGCCGCGCTCGATTATCCGAAGGACCTGCTCCGTCTCTTCGTCATCGCGGACAACTGTACCGACGCGACGGCCGCAATCGCCCGCGACTGCGGGGCGGAGGTCCTCGAGCGGTACGACCTCGAGCGCTGCACGAAGTCCGAGGCCCTCTCCTGGGCCTTCTACGACCGCGGACTTCTTGCGGGCGACAGCGAGGCCATCTGCATCATCGACGCCGACAACATCGTGGAGCCCAGCTTTCTGCGGCACGTCGAGCGCTGGATCCGCACCGGATACGCCGTCGTGCAGGGGCGATGCGAATCCCACGACCCCGATTCGTCGTTCGCGGGTTCCTTCTCCGACCTCTTCTTCACGCTCGGCAACCGGTTCTGGCATCTGCCCCTCGCCAACCAGGGCGTCTCGATCCTCAATTACGGAACCGGCGTCGCGATCCGAGTCGACCACCTGCGGCGCATCGGCTGGAACACCTCGTCGCTCGTGGAAGACACGGAGTTCGGTCTCCAGACGATCCTCGCCGGCCAGAGCGTCCACTACTGCGACGAGGCGGAATACATGGCGGAGCACGCCAACAGCTTCGCGACGCTCTGGAAGCAGCAGAGACGGTGGCTCAGCGGCATCGTCGAATGCGGACGCCTCTATTTCAAGGACGTCCTGCGGCGCTGGGTGAAGGGAAGGGACCGCAACGCCCTGACTGGCGTCGTGAAGCTCCTGCTCCCGCTGCTCTGCGTCCTGACGCTCGTCCAGCTGCTGTTCGGTCCTCTGGCCACGTTCGCGATCCTCGGTCCGCAGGCGGTCACGCCGCTCACGATGCTGGCCGGCGTCGCCTATTTCCTCGCCTCGGGATTCCTTTCGGCCGTGCTGATCCTGGCGTTCGACGGCAAGCTGTCGATGCGGAAGTGGCGCGGAATCCTCATGTTCCCGATCTACCCGTTCTTCCTCGGAGCGGTGGCCTTCCTCTCGATCGTCCACCCGAAGCGGCACTGGGAGACGATCGACCACGGCACGGCGCAGTCGGTCGAACCTATTTCTCCAGCGTGACGACGACGTATTCCGGGCGGCAGTAGAAGCGGGCCTTGACGCCGTAGTCTCCGACGCCTTTCGTGACGAAGACCGTGGTGCTTCCCTTCGTGCAGGCCCCCGAGATATAGGGTCCCAGCAGGGTTCCGTAGACCGGGACCGGCAGGCCGAAGAACGTGATCTGTCCGCCGTGGGTGTGGCCGCTGAACACGAGGTCGGGCGCCGCGTAGGAGAGCACCTGGGCCGACATGCCGAGGCGCGGTTGGTGGGCGAGCAGGATCTTGAACATTCCGTCGTTTCCGGAGGGGAAGGTGGCCTGGATGTCGGGGTCGCCGGAATAGGACTCCGCGAGACCGCCGAGCAGGATGCCGTCCACCGGCACGGACCGGTTGTCGAGCACCGTGAATCCGGCGGCATCCATGACGGTGCGGAACTTGCCCAGTTCCTCGTCCCGCCGGTCGTCGTGGTTGCCGATCACCGCGTATTTGCCCAGCGGCGCCCGGACCTGGCCGAAGGCCTTCCCGGCGGCTTCGAGGAAGGCCTCGTCGTCGGGGGTCGTCGCATCCACGCAATCGCCGAGGAAGAGCACGAGGTCCGGAGTCTCGGTCTTCATCAGGTCCCCGAAGCGCTGGACGTCCTTCGTGGTCATCCCGAACCCCAGGTGCGTGTCGCTGAACACCAGAATCGTCCGGCCGACCCAGGAATCGGGCAATCGAGCGGAATGGAGCGTCACGCGGTTCGCGACGAAGGCGGTCGGCTCGTACAGGAACGCGTCGACCAGAGCGGCGAGCAGCGCGACGGTCAGCACCGCGGCCACGCCGAGCAGGATCCGTTTCATCCGGGTGCGACCTTCCATTCGGTTCGAGTCCCTTCCGCGGTGCCTTGCGCCTTTCGGTCCATTCTACTACATTGGAGGGGCGGAGCAGCCGCGAAGGAGGCCACCGATGCGCATCGTCGTGCTCGACGCGGACACCCTGGGCAAGGACCTCGACCTCTCGCCGTTCGCCCGTTTCGGGAAGGTCGAGGTCCATGGATACACGCCGCCGGAGGAAATCGCCGGGCGTCTGCGCGAGGCCGACATCGCCGTCTGCAACAAGACGCGCCTGCACGCCGGGAACCTCGCCGGGGCGGAGTTCCTGAAACTCGTCTGCGTCACCGGAACCGGCACCGACGCGATCGACAGGGACTACTGTCGCGACCGCGGCATCGGGGTCTGCAACATCCGGGGATACTCCACCGACAGCGTCGTCCAGCATGCGTTCGCGATGCTGTTCGAGCTCATGGAGCGCACCGGCCGGTTCGGCGAATACACCCGTTCCGGCGCCTATGTCGGAGACACGGCCTTCCGCTATCTGGACTGGACCTTCCACGAACTCGCCGGCCGGCGCTTCGGCATTCTCGGCATGGGGGCCATCGGCCGCAAGGTCGCCCGCGTCGCGCAGGCCTTCGGCTGCAAAACGGTCTACTGGTCGTCGACGGACAGCGACCGCGACCCCGGTTCTCGGCGCCTCGGCCTCGACGAGCTCCTGCGGTCCTGCGACGTCGTCTCGATCCACGCGCCGCTCGACGAACGCACGCGCGGCCGGGTCGCCGACCGGGAACTGGCGCTCATGAAGCCGGGGTCGTTCCTCCTCAACCTCGGACGCGGCGGCATCGTGGACGAAGCGGCTCTCGCGCGGGCCCTGCAGGCCGGCCGTCTCGCGGGTTGCGGACTCGACGTGCTTTCCGAGGAGCCCATGTCGGCGTTGTCCCCGCTGCGCGCCGTCCTGGACTGCGGCCGCCTCCTGGTCACGCCGCACGTCGCGTGGGCCAGCGTCGAGGCTCGCAACCGCTGCGTCGACGAGATCGTCCGGAACATTTCCGACTTCCTGGCCGGCGGCCGGCGGAACCGCGTGGAATGAGCCCTCGGCCCGCGCCGCCGGAGTCGCCCGCTCAACTTGCAAATGCGGCCGTTTCCGCCTATAATGCACTTCAATCCTAGAAAAAGGCTTCGACCGGAAGAGTAGGCGGAGTCGTCCTTTCCAGAGAGCGCGGGGGGCTGGGAACCGCGCAGGGACGACCCGAACGAAGATCGCCCGAGAGCCGCCCGACGAACGCTCCGCCTCGAAGAGGCCGAGCCGGTAGGAAGGGCCGGTAACCCCCGGAAGGGGCTGCACCGTTATCACTGTCGAGGGGATTCCCTGACGGACTTCGGTCGTCGGATTCCCGAAGCCGGGTGGCACCGCGCGGAACCCCGCGCCCCGTAACGACGGGGCTTTTTTTGTTTCCGGACGGACGGAAGGGGAGTGTGGACATGATCAGGAGAATGCCGACCGACATGCATTTCGTGTCGCGCGAGAAGGAGGTCCTCTCCTTCTGGAAGGAACGGCGGATCTTCGAGAAGTCGATCGAGAACCGCGAGGGCGGTCCGGAGTTCACCTTCTACGACGGGCCCCCGACGGCGAACGGAAAGCCCCACATGGGGCATATCCTGACCCGTGCGATCAAGGACATCCTGCCCCGCTACCACACGATGAAGGGCAGCCACGTCCTGCGCAAGGCCGGCTGGGACACGCACGGCCTGCCCGTCGAGCTCGAGGTCGAGAAGGCGCTCGGCATCAACGGCAAGCCCCAGATCGAGGCCTACGGCGTCGAGCCCTTCATCCAGAAATGCAAGGAAAGCGTCTGGAAGTACAAGGCGGCGTGGGAGGAGATGTCCGACCGCGTCGGCTTCTGGGCCGACATGGAGCACCCCTACGTCACGTACGAGAACGACTACATCGAGTCCGAGTGGTGGGCGCTGCGCAGGATCTGGGACCAGGGCCTCCTGTACAAGGGCTACAAGGTCGTGCCGTACTGCCCGCGCTGCGGAACCTCGCTGTCGAGCCACGAGGTCGCCCAGGGCTACAAGGACGTCAAGGAGACCTCCGTCTACGTTCGCTTCAAGGCCGTCGGGGAGGACGCCTGGTTCGCCGTCTGGACGACGACGCCCTGGACCCTGCCCTCCAACGTCGCCCTCTGCGTGAACCCGGACGAGGAGTACGTCCTCGCCGAAGTCGCCCGGGACCTCGACGGTACGGAGCGCCCGACCCGCTACTACATCGCCGGCGTCCTCGCGGCCGTCGTCCTTGAGCAGGATTTCCGCATCCTCGCCCGCATGAAGGGCTCCGAACTCGTGGGCAGGACCTACGAACCGATCTTCCCCTATGCGACCTCCCTCGTCGCCGAGTCCGGCAAGAAAGGCTTCGTCGTCACGGCGGACTCCTATGTCACGCTGTCCGACGGCACCGGCATCGTCCATATCGCGCCGGCCTTCGGCGAGGACGATGCGCGCGTCGGCCGGACCTACGACCTGCCCTTCGTCCAGCTGGTCAAGGAGGACGGCACGATGCCCGCTGAGGTCGAGGACTTCGCCGGTGTCTTCGTCAAGGAGGCCGACCCCGGTCTTGTCAGGCGGCTCGCCCGCGAGGCGCACCTGATCAAGAAGGCTCCCTACGAGCACAGCTACCCGTTCTGCTGGCGCTGCGACACCCCGCTGATCTACTATGCGCGCCACTCCTGGTTCGTCCAGATGACCGCCGTGCGCGACCGCCTCGTGGCGAACAACCTGACCGTCAACTGGTATCCGGAGACGATCCGCGACGGCCGGTTCGGCAACTTCCTCGAGAACGTGATCGACTGGGGCATTTCCCGCGAGCGCTACTGGGGCACGCCACTGCCGATCTGGACCTGCGACTGCGGGCACCGGCACCTCGTCGGCAGCATCGCCGAGCTGAAGGAGATGTCCCCGGACTGCCCGGACGGAATCGAGCTGCACAAGCCCTACATCGACGCCGTCCACCTCCGTTGCCCCGTGTGCGGCGGCACGATGACCCGTGTCCCCGAAGTGATCGACTGCTGGTTCGACTCCGGCTCGATGCCGTTCGCGCAATGGCACTACCCCTTCGAGAACCAGGAGACGTTCGACCGCTGCTTCCCGGCGGACTTCATCTCCGAGGCGATCGACCAGACCCGCGGCTGGTTCTACACGCTGATGGCCATCTCCACGCTCCTGTTCGACGCGACCTCCTTCAAGAACTGCATCGTGATGGGTCTCGTCCTGGACAAGGACGGGGTCAAGATGTCCAAGCACAAGGGCAACGTCGTCGACCCGTTCACCGTCCTGGACAAGCAGGGCGCCGACGCCGTCCGCTGGTACTTCTACACGGCCAGCGCGCCGTGGCTGCCGAGCCGATTCAGCGAGGAGGCGGTCGGGGAGGGACAGCGCCGGTTCATCGGGACGTTCTGGAACACGTGCGCCTTCTTCAGCCTGTATGCGAGCCTCGACGGGTTCGACCCGTCGGCGCACCGGCTGGACCGCGCGCGTCTCCCTGCGATCGACCGCTGGATTCTGAGCCGCCTGCATTCTCTGATCGCGAAGGTCGACGGCGGTCTCGCCGGCTACGACATCACGGGCGCAGGGCGCGCGATCTCCGACTTCGCCGACGAGCTGTCCAACTGGTACGTGCGCCGCAACCGCGAGCGCTTCTGGGCCAAGGGCATGGAGCCGGACAAGGTCGACGCCTACATGACGCTTTATACCGTGCTCGAGACGCTCAACCGCCTAGCCGCGCCGTTCGTGCCCTTCGTGACGGAATCGGTCCACCAGAGCCTGGTGCGCGAGGCGGACCCGACGGCGCCGGAGAGCGTCCACCTGTGCGATTTTCCGTCCGTCGACCCCACGTACCTGGACGAGAAGCTGGAGCGCGTGATGGACGATGTCCTGCGCATCGTCGTGCTCGGACGCGCGGCCCGCAACGCGGCCGTCCTCAAGAACCGCCAGCCGCTGGCGGGGATGAGCGTCGTCGCGCCGCGGCCGCTGCCGCCGGAGTACGAGGCGCTCGTGCTCGACGAGCTCAACGTGAAGAGCCTGACCTACGTGCAGGACGCGTCGGCGCTCGTCGACTACCGCTTCAAGCCGCAGCTCAAGACCCTGGGCCCGCGCCTGGGCAAACTCGTCTCGCAGGTCGGGCCGGTGCTCTCCTCGCTCGACGGGCGCCACGCGATGGCCCGGCTCCGCTCCGAAGGCGCGATCGAGGTCAGCGTAGGAGGACAGGAGGTCCGCCTCGTCCTCGAGGACCTGCTCGTGGAGACGGTCCAGCCGGAGGGACTTTCGACGGAATCCGACCGCGATTTCACCGTGTCGCTCGACACCCGGCTGACGCCGGAGCTGGTCGAGGAGGGCTTCGTCCGCGAAATCGTCAGCAAGGTGCAGACGATGCGCAAGGAGGCCGGCTTCGAGGTCCTCGACCGCATCGTGCTCCGGTGCTCCGGGAATCCCGCGATCGAGGGAGTGCTCGCGCGGAACGGCGACACGGTCGCCGCCGAAGTGCTGGCGGTCCGCATCGAACAGGGCACGTCCGGGTTCTCGAAGGTCTGGGACCTGAATGGAGAGACCTGCACGCTGTCCGTCGAGAAGGCCTGACGGAGAGGGAGGGACCATGTCCGATTTCGTCTGCGACAACCTGAAGGCCGGCCGGAACGGTCACCTGACGATCGGCGGCTGCGACTGTCTCGAGCTCGCGCGCGAGTTCGGCACGCCGCTGTACGTGATGGACGAGGAGACCGTACGCCGCAACTGCCGCCTCTACGTCGACTCGATCCGGAAGAGCTACGACGGCTACGGGCTCGCCCTGTACGCCTCGAAGGCGCTGTGCACGATCGCGATGCTCAAGGTCGCGGACTCCGAAGGGATGGGCATCGACGTCTGTTCGGGCGGAGAGCTCTTCACCGCCCTCCGGGCCGGCATCGATCCGTCGAGGATCTACTTCCACGGCAACAACAAGACGCCCGGGGAGCTCGAGTCCGCGATCGACGCGGGCGTGCGCCGCATCGTCGCCGACAATGCGCTCGAGGTCGACCGGATCTCCACGATCGCCACGGCGAAGGGGAGGACCGCCCGTATCTCGCTGCGCATCAAGCCCGGCATCGAGGCGCACACGCACGACTTCGTCCGCACGGGCCAGATCGACTCCAAGTTCGGCGTCGCGATCGAGACGGGCGAGGCGATCGAACTGGCCGCCAGGGCCGCTTCGCTGCCGGGTGTGAAGCTGGTCGGCATCCACTGCCACATCGGCTCCCAGATCTTCGACGTCGACCCGTTCCTCGAGGCGGCGCAGGTCATGATGGACTTCATCGCCGCCGTGCGCGAACGCACCGGCGAGACGCTGGAGGAGCTCAACCTCGGCGGCGGCTTCGGCATCCGCTACATCGACGAGCACGACCCGGTCGACTTCGGCGCCTATATCGGGGCGATCGCGCAGGCCGTCCGCGCGAAGTGCGCCGAGCACGGACTGCCCGTCCCGTACATCTGCATGGAGCCGGGTCGCTCGATCGTCGCGTCGGCCGGCATCACGCTGTACACGGTCGGAGCGGTGAAGACGATTCCCGGCATCCGCACCTACGTCGCGGTCGACGGAGGCATGTTCGAGAATCCGCGCTACGCCCTCTACGACTCCCCGTACGACGCGGTGCTGGCCGACCGCCCGCTGGCCCCCCGCACCGCGCCGATCACGATCGCCGGCAAGTGCTGCGAGTCCGGGGACCTGATCCAGGAGAACCTCTGGATGCCGGAGTGCCGCCCCGGCGACATTCTTGCCGTCCTCGCGACCGGGGCGTACAATTATTCGATGGCCGGCAACTACAACCGGAACACGCGGCCCGCGATGGTCCTCTGCAAGGACGGGAAGGCCCGCACGATCGTCCGCCGCGAGACCTTCGACGACCTGGTCCGGAACGACGTCGTCCCGGCCGACCTCCAGGAACACCCCGGACACCCGGCAAGGGCGTCCGGACAGGAGTGAACGATGTTTTCGAACTTCCTCGACCCGTCCTATCTGCTCCAGACCCTGATCTTCATCCTGGCCTTCGTCTTCTCGATCTCCTTCCACGAGCGCTCCCACGCCTGGGCCGCCTGGAAGCTGGGCGACGACACGGCCTATCTCGCCGGCCGCCTCACGATGAACCCCCTCTCGCACATCGACCTGCTCGGCCTGCTCATGGTGATCGTCGCCCGCATCGGCTGGGCGAAGCCGGTCCCGATGAACCCGGTCAAGTTCCGCGGCCCGATGAAGCGCGGCATCGTGCTGGTCAGCCTCGCCGGACCGGCATCCAACCTGATCCTGGCCGTCGGGTCCGCGATCCTGTATGTCCCGGTCATGATGTTCTTCCCGGCGGGGATGGCCCGCGACCTCCTCGGAGCGGCGGTCTCCACGTCGGGGAGCCTGACGTCCTACGGCCTCCTGCTCGCCATGTTCACCCTGAACATCACCCTCGCGATCTTCAATTTCCTGCCGATCCCGCCGCTGGACGGATACAAGGTCCTCGGCGCCGTCCTCCCGAACCGGATCTACTACACGCTGATGCGCTACGAACAGTACATCGGCCTCGTCTTCCTCGTCCTCGTGATCTTCGGCGGAAGCGTCCTGTCCAACGTTCTCTACTTCTTCGCGAACCCCATCGAGAACGCGATCCTGACCCCGATCATCGCCTTCTTCAACCTCTTCGCCTGATCCGGACGAGTCGAACGAAGCCCCCCAGGAGGACACCATGACCAAGAAGATCGTGCTGAGCGGCACCCGCTCGACCGGCAACATCCACCTCGGCAACTACTTCGGCGCCCTGGGCAACTGGGTCCGCCTCCAGGACGACTACGACTGCCACTTCTTCATCGCCGACTGGCATGCGCTGACGACCGGCTACGCCGACACGTCCGGCGTGAAGGACAGCATCTACGGCATCTACGCGGACTACCTCGCCTGCGGCCTCGACCCCGAGCGCAGCGTCCTGTTCCTGCAGAGCGCCGTGAAGCAGCACGCCGAGCTTCACCTCCTCTTCTCGATGAGCACGCCGCTCTCCTGGCTGCTGCGCTGCCCGACCTACAAGGACTACCTCGCGAAGAACGAGGAAGAATCGTCCGCCACCTACGGCTTCCTCGGATATCCCAACCTGCAGGCCGCCGACATCCTCATGTACCGCGCCGACTTCGTGCCGGTCGGGGAGGACCAGCTGCCGCACCTCGAACTGACCCGCGAGATCGCCCGCCGGTTCAACCACTTCTACGGCGACGTGCTGCCCGAACCGCAGGCGCTGCTCACGCCGGCGAAGGTCCTGCCCGGCATCGACGGACGCAAGATGTCCAAGAGCTACGGCAACACGATCGCGTTCGCCGACGACCCGGAGGCGGTCCGCCAGAAGGTCATGTGCATGATCACCGACCCGGCGCGCATCCGGAAGGACGACCCCGGGCACCCCGACGTCTGTTCGGTGTACGCCTTCCACAAGGTCTTCAGCGAAGGGGAGTCCGACGCGATCGGCGAGGCCTGCCGCAAGGGAGAGATCGGCTGCGTCCAGTGCAAGAAGAACCTCGCCGCGCGGGTCGCCGCATTCCACACGCCGATCCACGAGAAGCGTACCGCCCTCCTTCAGAACCGGCCGCGACTCCGGGAGATGCTCCTCCAGGGCTCCGCGCGGGCCGAGGTCCAGGCGGAGGAGACGATGGTCCGGGTCCGGAGCGCGATGAAAGTGGACTTCTGATGGCGAACGACGTCCAGGAAGCTCCCTCTTTCCGGCTCGCCGACTTCGAGGGTCCCCTGGACCTCCTGTTCCACTTGATCGAAAAGAACCGCGTCAGCATCTACGACATCCCGATCGTCTCGATCGCGGACCAGTACATCGACTACCTCTCCGGCCTCGCGAAGATGGACCTCGAGGTCGCGAGCGAGTTCCTGCTGATGGCCGCGACGCTGCTCCAGATCAAGTCCCGGATGCTGCTGCCCAGCGCTCCGAAGGATTCCGGGGAGGAGGGCGAGGACCCCCGCGACGAGCTCGTGATGCGCCTGCTCGAATACCGGCGCTGCAGGACGCTCGCCCTGGAGCTCAAGAGGCGGCAGGAGACCTGGGGTTCCTGCCTCCGGAAGCTGCCCGAGACGCCCGATCACCTCGGCCTGCTGGTCGAGCGCGGAGATGCGCCTCCCGTGCAGCGCGAGTCGTTCTACTCCGCCTGCGCCGACGTCGCCGAACGCAACCGCACCCGGTTCAACGACCTGAGCGACAAGGTGGTGCACCTTCTGAAGCGCGAGCGCGTGTCCGTCCGCGACAAGATGCGGGCACTGTGGCGCGAGCTGGTCGGCAGGACCCGCGCCTGGTTCAGCGACATCTTCCCGGTGACCGCGCCGAAGATGGACCGCGTGAACGGATTCCTGGCCGTGCTGGAGCTCCTCAAGCTCGGCCGCATCGAAGCCGAGCAGGACGAGCCGTTCTCGCCGATCCGCCTCGAGGCCAGACCGGCGGAAGGACCCGGGCACGACTGGTTCGACGCCGTCGACGGCAAGCCGGACGACAACTGGAGGGAGTACCTGTGATGGCCGAGGAACACGACGCCCCGACCGATCCGATCGAGAACCCCTACCCGGTCGAACGGGCCGGACTCGAATACCAGGAGGTCGCCGCGCTACTGGCGGAGGCCGAAGCGGAATCCGGCGCCGCGCCCTACGCCATCGACCCGCTCGACCTGCCCGCCGCCCTGGAGGCGCTGCTGTTCGCGTCGGGCGAACCGATCGGACTCGAGCGTCTGATGGAAGCGACCGGGCTCGAAAAGGACCGCGTCCTCAGGACGCTTCGCGACCTCGAGGAGAGGAGCGCGGCCGACCCCCGCCGCGGATTGATGTTCCGCGAAGCGGACGGCTGCTGGTTCCTGTCCACGAAGCCCTCCGTCGTCGAGCCGGTGCGCCGGCTGTTCCAGCCCCGCAACCGCCCTCCGCTCACGCAGGCGGCCTACGAGACCCTCGCGATCATCGCCTACAACCAGCCGGCTACGCGCGCCCAGATCGAGAACGTGCGCGGCGTCGGCAGCGACAGCATCGTCGTCCGCCTGATCGAGCGGGGGCTCGTCCAGGAGGCGGGGACGCTGGATGCCCCGGGCCGCCCGACCCTGTTCGAGACGACGGAGCAGTTTCTCCAGGAATTCGGACTGCGCAGCGTCCACGACCTGCCGTCGATGGAGATGATGATGTACGGCACGCTCCGCGAGATCGAAGTACAACTCGAGGAGGCGGCCGGCAACCGCAAGGACAACCAGATTACGATCGACCAGATCGCACCTGCCGCTGCGGAACCTCCGGTCGACGGCGCTGCGATGCCGCCGCCCGATCCGCAGGAGATGCTGGATCTGTCCGGCGCGCTCTTCGGCGCGGAAGAAGAGGGCGCATGAGGCTGCAGAAGTATCTTGCCCATGCGGGTGTCGCTTCCCGGCGCGCGGCCGAGCGCCTGATCGCCGATGGCAAGGTCACGGTCGACGGGCAGGTGGTCCAGGACCCGGCGCGGGACGTCTCCGAATCGGACGACGTCCGGTTCGAGGGCCGGCCCGTGCGACCGGTCCTTCAGCCGGTGCACCTCCTCCTGTACAAGCCGGTCGGCACCGTGACGACCGTCCACGACCCTGAAGGGCGGATGTGCGTCCTCGACCTGGTCGATACCCAGGGGAGACGGCTCTATCCGGTCGGCCGGCTCGACTTCGACACGTCCGGCCTGCTGCTGCTGACCGACGACGGCGATTTCGCCCACCGGATGACCCACCCGTCCAGCGAGGTCGTGAAGACCTACGAGGCACGCGTCCAGGGCATCCCCGGTACGGAGGCGATCCGTGCGCTCCGGGAGGGGATCCTGCTCGACGATACGCCGACCGCCCCGGCTGGCGTCACGCTGCTGCGCGCGGACCGCGACACGGCCCTGCTCGAGTTCCGGATCCACGAGGGACGGAACCGTCAGGTCCGCCGCATGCTCGAAGCGGTCGGCCACCCGGCCCTCGCCCTGTGCCGCACGGGGTACGGCCCCCTGCGCCTCGGCTCGCTCTACCCGGGCCAGAGCCGCCCCCTGACGGACGACGAAGTCGAGTCGCTGATGGAATCCGGTCGTACCGCGGGTTTCCCTTGATTCCGGCTTTCCGATATAATCTTGGAATGCGGAGGGGACATGGATAGGACGAACGCCAACCTGATCGGCCAGATCGAGACCGGACTGCCGCGCATGAGCAAGGGGCACCGGGCGATCGGGCGCTACCTGATCGACCACTACGAGCGTGCCGCCTACATGACGGCCGCCCGGATCGGCGAAGAGGCCGGCGTCAGCGAGTCGACGGTCGTGCGCTTCGCGATGGAGCTCGGCTTCGACGGATACCCGCATTTCCAGCGCACACTGCAGGAGGAGATGAAGGGCCGGCTGACCGCGGTGCAGCGCCTGAACGCGTCCGTGATGGTCGCCGACGAGAAGGACGTGCTCCACAGCGTGATCCAGTCCGACCTCGAGAAGCTGAAGTCGATCCACGAGACCGTCGACGCCGCTTCCTTCGATCGGGCCGTCGGGATGATCCTCGACGCCCGCCGGATCTACATCCTCGGCGTCCGCAGTTCCGCGCCGCTCGCCGCCTTCCTGGGCTTCTACTTCAACCTGATTTTCGAGAACGTGCGGCTCGTGCACACCACCAGCGTCAGCGAGATGTTCGAGCAGATCCTCTCCGCGGGACCGGGCGACGTCGTGCTCGGCATCAGCTTCCCGCGCTATTCCAAGCGCACCGTCAAGGCGATGGCCTTCGCGCGCACCAGCGGCGCGTCGGTGGTCGCGATCACCGACAAGGCCGACACGCCGATCGCCCGCACCGCCGACTGCTGCCTGCTCGCCCCCAGCGAGATGGCCTCCTTCGTCGACTCCCTGGTCGCGCCCCTCAGCCTGATCAACGCCCTGATCGTGGCGGTCGGCCTGAAGCGCCGCGAACACGTCGCGGAGACCTTCGAGAAGCTCGAACGGATCTGGGACGACTACCAGGTCTACGAAAAGGACGAGGAACTTCCGCTTCCCGGGCGGCGAGGGACCGACTAGTGCGGACCGCGATCGCGATCGACGGACCCGCCGGAGCCGGGAAGAGCACCGTGGCGAAGCTCGTGGCCCGTCGGCTCGGATACCTGTACCTGGATACGGGCGCGATGTACCGCGCCGCTGGGCTCAAGGCCCTCCGCCTCGGCGTCCCGCCCGGCGACGCGTCGCGCGTGACCGGCCTGATCGCCTCGACCGACGTCTCGATCGCCTTCGTCGACGGCACGCAGCACGTCCTGCTCGACGGCGAGGACGTCACGGCCCTGATCCGCACGCCTCCCGTCTCCGTCGCCGCCTCCGACATCAGCGCGATTCCGGCCGTCCGCCTCCGGATGGTCGAGCTTCAGCGGAAGATCTCTTCGGAGCGGGACGTCGTGATGGACGGGCGCGACATCGGCACGTTCGTGCTTCCCGACGCCTCCTGCAAGATCTACCTGTCCGCCACGATCGAGGAGCGGACGCGACGCCGGTGCCGGGAGCTCGAGGAACGGGGCGCCGAAGTCGTCGATGCGGACGCCGTCCGACGCGACATCGAGTACCGGGACCACAACGACTCCCACCGCGCCCTGGCGCCGCTCGCGAAGGCGGCGGACGCCACGCTGGTCGACACGACCGGACTCTCGGTCGAGGATGTCGTCGAGACGATCCTGCGGAGGGTCCGGCATTGCGCTTCCTGATCGCGAAGTCCTCCGGCTTCTGCTTCGGCGTCGACCATGCCGTCAAGAAGGCCTACGGCCTCGTCGACGGCTCGGAGGACGCGAAGGCGGTGGGGGAGAGGGCGCGCTACATGCTCGGCCCGCTGATCCACAACGAGGAAGTCGTCGGCGACCTTACCCGCCAGGGCTTCACGCTCGTCGACCGCGTCGAGGACGTCCCCGAGGGCGCCTGCGTCCTGGTCCGCACCCACGGCATCTCGCCCGCGACCCGGAGGGCGCTCGAAGGCAAGGAGGCCTACGTCGTCGATTGCACGTGCCCGTTCGTGACCCGGATCCACACGATCGTCCGCAAGGCGATCGATCGGGGAGACTTCGTGCTGATCGCAGGCGCAAAAGGACACCCCGAGGTGGAAGGAATCCTCGGCGAGTGCGAGGGCCGTTGCACGGTGATTTCGACGGCGGAGGAGGCGGAATCGTACGTTCCGACGGAAACCTCCTACGCGCTGGTCGCCCAGACGACCTTCGCCACCTCGAAATGGCGTGAAATACGGCAGGTCCTCGAGAATCGAATTGCAAATCTGGCAATCTCTGATACAATATGCTTGACCACGGAGGACAGACAGGAAGAAGCGCGCATCATCGCCTCTCAAGCGGACGTGATGCTCGTCATCGGGAGCCGGAACAGCTCCAACACGATGAAGCTCCTTGAGGTCTGCCGGAATGGTTGCGACGCGACATACCTCATCGAGAACACAGGCGACGTGGAACCCATTCTTAAGGCAGGAGTGCCGAGGGAAGCCACGGTCGGTATCACGGCGGGGGCTTCGACGTCCGAACGCAAGATCGGGGAGGTTATCCGAACAATGAGTGAGCACGAGCCCATGGGTCAGGAACACGCAGACGTCAGTTTCACCGACTTCATCGACAACATCCCGGAAATCCACAGGGGAGCCACCATCAAGGGCGTCATCATCCGCTTCGACAACGAAAGCGTGTATGTGGACGTCCGCGACAAGTCCGAAGGCAAGATCCCGAAGCATGAATTCGACGGGGATCCGGACTTCGACCTCGCGGTGGCCGCCAAGGAGCACCTCGAGATCGACGTCTACGTGCGCAGCATCCGCAACACCGAGATGGGCAAGGAGATCCTCCTGTCCAAGGCGCGCGTCGACTTCGGCAAGTACAAGGCCCTCGTCGAGGAAGCCTACCGCGACAAGCTGCCGATCAAGGTCAAGGTCGTGAACGTCGTCAAGGACGGCATCATCGCCACCTACGGCGGCGTCGACATCTACATCCACCGAACCCAGCTCGAGATGGGCCCCGTCGACAACCTCGAGGAGTACAAGGGCCGCGAGTTCGACATTCTAGTCACCCAGTACGATCCCGACCGCAAGCGCCTCCGCGTCTCCGGCTCCCGCCGCGCGCTGCTCAACACCGAGCGCAAGGCCAAGGCCGACGAGGTCTGGTCGACGCTCGAGCGCGGGAACACATACCGCGGCGTCGTCCGCAGCCTGACCGACTTCGGCGCCTTCGTCGACATCGGCGGCGTGGACGGTCTCGTGCACGTGTCCGAACTCTCCTGGAAGCGCATCCGCCACCCCTCCGAAGTGGTCAAGGTCGGCGAGGAGATCGACGTCTACGTCAAGGACTTCGACCCCGAGAAGAAGCGCATTTCCCTTGGATTCAAGCGCACCGAGGAAGACCCCTACCATGGTCTCGAGGAGCGGTTCCCCGTCGGCTCGATCGTGCACGGCAAGGTCGTCCGCCTGTTCCCGTTCGGCGCCTTCGTGGAGATCGCCCCGGGCGTCGACGCCCTCTGCCACATCTCCCAGATCTCCAACTACCGCCTGACGAAGCCCGGCGACGTGCTGAACGAAGGTATGGAAGTCGACGCACGCGTGCTCGACGTGAATCCGGAAGCCCGCCGCATCAGCATCAGCATCAAGGACGTCGAGCCGGTCGACCCGCCGAACGCCGGCGAGCTCGTCGAGGAGCCCAAGACAGCCGAGGAGACTCCCGAAGAGATCCCCGAAGAGACCCCCTCGGAATCCTGACATCATCGATCCATGGACTCGGAAGAGAGCGCCGCGGTTTCGCAGCGCTCTCTTTTCGTCGTCTCTGGTATAATTTCCACGGGAAGTGGACCAGGGAAAGCCTTCGGAGGTGCGCTTGCTGGACGGTAGGACCGGACCGGACGACGCGGCATGGGTCGCCCAGGCGGCGAACGGAGACCGGGAGGCCTTCGAGGAGCTGGTCGTCCGCTATGCGCCGAAGGTCTTCGGACTCTGCTTCAGTCTGCTCGGCAACCACGCGGACGCCGAGGACGCCTCACAGGAGACCTTCCTGAAGGCGTTCCGCGCGATCGGCACCTACCGGGACCAGGCGTCCTTCTCCACCTGGCTCTACCGCATCACGAGCAACACCTGCATCGACATGGCCCGTCAGCGCGCCCGCCGCCCCTGGGTCTCCATGGACGCGGAGATCGAGGAGGAAGACGGCGGCGTCGCCTTCCAAGTCGCCGACGAGGCGCCCTTGCAGGACGAGACGATCGCCGCGCGCTGGTCCGCGGACAAGGTGCGCGAAGCGATCGGCACCCTTCCCGAAGGATTCCGCACCGTGCTGCTCCTGCGCGACATCGAGGGACTGACCTACCAGGAAGTCGCGGCCGTCCTCGGCATCCGCGAGGGAACGGTCAAGTCCAGGCTCGCCCGGGCGCGAGCGGCCCTGGTCGCGATCCTGCGCGGAATGGAACCATTGTACTGAGCCCTTCGTATAAACATCGTCAAGGAGGCTGGAAGAACCGATGGACAAGGATTGCGGAAAGTTCAGGGACCAGGTCGAGGACCTGCAGGGCAGGATTCCGGACGAAGCGTCCGGGGATGCACTCCGGGGCCACGCCGCGTCCTGCGCTTCCTGCTCCGCCTGGTACGCCGACCGCGCCGCTCTGCGCGACTCCCTCGAGCCGCTGGTGCGAGGCCGCCGCACCACCGTGCCGTCCGAAGACCTCACGGCACGGATCGTCGCCCGGATCCAGCAGGAAGCCGTCGCTTCCTCGAATCCACGCACCGTTCCGTTCTTCCTCCGTCCCTCCACGCGCCGCTACGCGCCCGTCGCCGCGGCACTCGCCGTCTTCCTGGCCTTCGGCGTCTTCGCCTCCCTGGTCGCGGGCGGACTGGTTACTTCCTTGACGGCAGGCCATTCGATCACCCCCGCGTCGAAGGACAGCTCCTTCGCTCCGCAGACGATGACCGGATCTCCCAGCGGAACGGCCGTGGATTCGCAGGACGCGCTGACCGGGGGCGAAGGCCTGACGGCCGCTTCGCGTCTCGTCCTGACGGAGGTCGCGCAGCTTCCGTCCGTCACCCTCAAGGCCTCGACCGGTTCCTACACGGCATATTCGACGCTCGTCTCCTCCGGCGCGATGGGCTCGCCTGCCGCGTTCCGAGGCTACCGCAACGGCGATGGCACGCTGACCCTCCTGCTCCTCTATGCCTCGAACGCCATCCAGAACCGTGCCGATGCGATTTCCGCGACCCTCGCCCCTTGCGCTTCCCCCTTCCGTATTGAGATAATCGACGGAAGGGATATCGGAAGCACGTTCACGGCGCTCGGGATCGCCGACGCGGACGCCTTCCTGTCCGGAAACACCGGAGACGGATTCCGCCTCCTGAAGGTGGACCTCGGAAGGTAAGGGGAATTGACCCAGGAAACGCTGCTCCTCATCGACGCCAACAGCATCCTCAATCGGGCCTTCTTCGGCCTGACCGGCAGGAATGCGCTCCGGGCTCCCGACGGGACCCCGACGAACGCTCTGTACGCCTTCCTCACGATCTACTGGAGATTTCTCCATGAAACGGGCGCGACGCATGCCTGCGCCGCGTTCGACCTCAAGGCGCCGACCTTCCGCCACCTGCAGGTCCCTTCCTACAAGGCCCAGCGCAGGCCCATGCCGGACGACCTGGCCGTCCAGATGCCGCTGATCCGCGACATCCTCGACGCCATGGGCGTCGCGCGGATCGAGAAGGAAGGCTTCGAGGCGGACGACCTGATCGGCACGGTATCCCGCCTGGCCGCCGAAAGGGGCCTGCGGGTACTCGTGCTGACCGGAGACCGCGACGCGCTGCAATTGGTCGACGACCGCGTCGAGATCCTCGTCCCGACGACGCGCGAAGGTCGAACCGAGACCGAAAGATATGACGTGGCGGCCGTGCGGGAACGGTACGGCCTCGCTCCGAAGCAGATGATCGAGCTGAAATCGATCATGGGAGACGTGTCGGACAACATCCCGGGCGTGAAGGGAATCGGGGAGAAGGGCGCCCTTGCGCTCGTCCAGAAGTACGGATCTCTGGACGGCGTGTATGCCGCCCTCCCGGAGATCGAGCGAGAGAAGCCGGCGATCGGCGCGAAACTGGCCGCCGAGCGGGAGACCGCCTACCAATCGAGATGGCTGGCCACGATCGACCGGTTCGTGCCGGTCGACGTGCCGGTCGGAACCTTCCTCCTCCACCCGCTCGATCCGGTCCGGGTCGTCCCGCTGTTCCAGAGACTCGGTTTCCGGAGCTTCCTCGACCGGTTCTCGCTGCGACCGGTCGAGGACCCGAAGGCGGTCCACGGGGTCGATGCGCCGGTCCAGGGACTCGATGAACTGCTGCGCGCCCGCAAGGAATATCCGGGCCCCGTCGGCCTGTCGGGTGGTCGTGACGGGTCCTGGGCGGTCTCTTTCGAGCAGGGTCCGGCCGTCATGCTGACGTCCGAACAGGCCGCCCGAGGCCTGGAAGCCGTTCTGGCCCCGTTGGAGTCCGCTCCCTCCTTCCGTCTCGTCTGCGACGTCGCCTGCCACGGCAGCAAGGACCTGCTGAAGGGACCCTTCGCGTTGACCGAATCGACGCCGCCGCTCGCGCGCCGTCTGTTCGACCCGGGCATCGCGGCCTATCTCCTCGACTCCGGCAGCACGAGAAAGAGCCTCTCCTCCTTGTACGAGACCGCGACGGGGAAGGCACCGATCGATTTCCGGAATCCGGGGACGGCTCCCACGGCCGACGACCGCAGGACACCTCCCCAGACCGACCTGTTCTCGCTCGGGATGGCCGACCCGGCCGCCGCGTCCCGCGCCCCCGACGAGGGCCGTCCGTCGGACGCCGCGCTCGAGGCCGCCGCGGAGGCCGTCGAAGCGCGCATCGTCGCGGAGCTGCAGCGGAAGGAGATCTCGGAGCGCAGGCTGGAATATCTGCTCGAGGAGGTCGAGATGCCGCTCGCCGGCGTCCTGGCGGACATGGAGTGCATCGGGTTCCGCGTCGACACGGAGGTCCTGCAGGCGCTGTCCGGACAGCTGAGCGTCCGGCAGGCCGAACTCGAAGCGGAGATCCACCGCCTGTGCGGCACGGTCTTCAACATCAACTCCCCGAAGCAGCTCGCCGAAGTCCTCTTCGTCCGACTCGCGCTCCCGTCGGCGCGCAAGACCGCGACCGGATTCTCGACCGATTCCGAGGTCCTGGAAGGGATCGCCGACCGCCACGAGGCGGTGCCGAAGATCCTCGAGTACCGACAGGTGTCGAAGCTCAGGGCGACCTTCGTCGATGGCCTGCTGCGTCTCGTTTCGCCGACGGACGGACGCGTCCACTCGACGTTCCACCAGACGGCGACCGCGACGGGGCGCCTCAGCAGTTCCGACCCGAACCTGCAGAACATCCCCGTCCGTATGGAACAGGGGCGCGAAATCCGGCGGGCGTTCGTCCCCGAACCCGGCATGTTGCTGATCGACGCCGACTATTCGCAGATCGAGCTCCGCTTGATGGCCCACTATTCGATGGACGAGGACATGATCCGCGCCTTCCGCGACGACGTCGACATCCACGCGGAGACCGCCGCGAAGGTCTTCCACGTTCCACTGGACCAGGTCACGAAGGTCATGCGCTCGCGCGCGAAGGCCGTCAATTTCGGCATCCTGTACGGGATCGGGGAATACAGCCTCTCCCGGGACATCGGCTCCACGCTTCCGGAGGCGCGCCGCATCATCGACGACTACGACCGCCAGTTCCCGGCAATCCGACGGTACCTCGACCACACGATCGAGGAGGCCAAGCGCACCGGCTACGTCGAGACCCTGTTCGGCCGACGCCGGACGCTGCCCGAGCTCTCGTCCCCGAACCGCGCCATGCGGTCCTTCGGTGAGCGCGCCGCCATGAACACGCCGCTGCAGGGGACCGCCGCCGATATCATCAAGATCGCGATGGTCCGCGCCTCGGACCGGCTGAAGGCGCTCGGGATGAAGACCCGGATCGTCCTGCAGGTCCATGACGAACTGATCCTCGAGTCTCCCGCAGCGGAGGTCGAGGAGGCCACCCGGATCCTGAAGGAATGCATGGAGACGGCCGCGGACCTCGCGGTGCCGCTCCGGGTCGACGTCCACGCCGGCTCCAGCTGGTATGAGACGAAGTAGGGGGAACGCATGTTCGTGATCGGCATCACCGGGGGAATCGGGAGCGGCAAGTCGACGGTATCCGCGCGCGTCGCGCAGCGCGGGGTGCCCGTGCTGGACGCCGACGCGATCTCCCACGAGCTGACGGCCGCGGAGGGCCGCGCGATGGGCGAGATCCTCGAGGCGTTCGGCCGGAAGGCCGTGCGCTCCGACGGTTCGCTGGACCGCAAGGGGATGGCCCAGCTCGTCTTCAAGGACCGGATGGCCCTGGACCGGCTGAGCGCGATCGTGCACCGGCACGTGCTGGCCGTGATGGGCGAGCGCCTCGAGGCGCTGAAGGAGAAGGGCGCGAAGGTCGTCGCGCTGGACGTGCCGATTCCCGTGAAGAACGGGTTCGTGGACGTCTGCGATTCGATCTGGGTCGTGCACGCCGGCGAGCCGGTGCGGATCTCCCGGCTGGTCGCGAGGGGCATGAAGGAAGACGAGGCGCGGCGGAGGATCGCCGTGCAGATTCCGCAGGAGGACTATCTCGCCCTCGCGGACGAAGTCCTGGAGAACGACGGGGACCGGGACGAGCTGGAACGGCACGTCGACCGGCTGCTCGAGGACACGCTCACGACGCGCGGCATCCGGCTCCCGAAGGACCGGCAGACCTGAACGGACCCTGGCTCCGGATCGGAATCAGACGTTGAAGCGGAAGACGACGACGTCGCCGTCCTGCATGACGTACTCGCGGCCTTCCGACCGGACGAGGCCCTTTTCGCGCGCCGCCGGATAGGAGCCGAGGGAGACGAGGTCGCGATAGGCGACGACTTCCGCGCGGATGAAGCCGCGTTCGAAGTCGGTGTGGATCTTGCCGGCTGCCTGGGGGGCCTTCGTGCCGATCGGGATCGTCCAGGCGCGCACCTCGGTCGGACCGGCAGTGAGGAACGACATCAGGCCCAGCAGGCGGTAGCCCGCCGTGATCATGCGGTCGAGGCCGGAATCGTGCAGGCCGAGCTCCTGGAGGAACATCGCGCGCTCCTCTTCGGGCAGGGAAGCGATCTCCTCCTCGATGCGGGCGCTGATCGGGACGACTTCGGCGGACTCCGTCGCGGCGATGTCGCGGACGGTCTTCACGGCCGCCGACTCGGGCAGGGGGACTTCCTTCTCGGCGATGTTGGCCGCGTAGAGCAGCGGCTTCATGGAGAGCAGCGGAAGCGCCTTCGCGAAGGCGAGTTCCTCGGCGGGGAATTCGAGGGCGCGGGCGGATCGGCCCTGTTCGAGCGCGTGCAGGATCCGCTCGTAGCAAGCGAGTTCGTCGGCGTGCTGGCTTCCCCCGTCCTTGGTCATCTTGCGCGTGCGGTCGACGCGGCGCTCCATGAACTCGAGGTCGGCGAGGACCAGTTCGAGGTCGATCGTCTCGATGTCGCGCTTCGGATCGACGGTGCCTTCTACATGGATCACGTCCGGGTCCTCGAAGCATCGGACGACGTGGACGATCGCGTCGACCTCGCGGATATGGGAGAGGAACTTGTTGCCGAGGCCCTCGCCCTTGCTCGCGCCGCGGACGAGACCCGCGATGTCGACGAATTCGATCACGGCGGGCGTGATCTTCTCGGGCTTGAAGATCTCGGCCAGCCTGCCGAGCCGGGGGTCCGGGACGGCGACGATGCCGACGTTGGGTTCGATCGTGCAGAACGGATAGTTCGCGCAGGCCGCCCCAGCCTGGGTGATCGCGTTGAACAGGGTGCTTTTGCCGACATTCGGCAGTCCGACGATTCCGAGACGCATGCAGGTCCCTCCTTGTTTCCTGTTGGATTATAGACCGCGCGTCCTGCGGATGGCAATCGGAAGCGGAGAACCGGCTTACCGCCGACGAATCCGAGGCCGTTTCAGGAGGAATTCGCAGCGAATGCGTGGAAATTGTCGTAGTCGCACGGAGCCGGACCGCGCGTCGCTCCGTATGCTGAAGAAAACGGGAAGGCGAGGACGGATTCATGGCGGGAAGATATGCGGAGGCGATCGGCAGCGGGCTCCAGGGAGTCGATGCGACGCTCGTCCGGATCGAGGTGTCGATCCAGAACGGCATTCCGTCCTTCGACATCGTCGGAAGGGTGGGGTCCGACGTGCGCGAGGCCCGGGAACGGGTGCGAGCCGCCGTGCGCAACAGCGGGCTCGAGTTTCCCGGCGGCCGGATCACGGCGAACTTCGCGCCGGCCTGGATCCACAAGGAAGGGACCGGCTTCGACCTGCCGCTGGCGCTGGCAGTGCTGGCCGCTTCGGGTCAGATCCCTCCCTTGCCGGCGGGACCTTCGGTCCTGTCGTTCGGTGAACTGTCGCTGACCGGCGAGGTACGCGGCGTGAACGGGGCGGTCAACCGCGCCGGCGTCGCGGAAGAAGGCGGAATCCGCACGGTGCTCGTCCCATGGGACAACCGAAGTGAAGCCGGGATGCTGACCGGACTCCGCATCCTGCCGGTGCGGAGCCTCCGCAAGGCGATCGGGGTCTTGTCGGGAAAGACGGCGGATTCCCGGGCCGCCCGCGAGGGAATTCTCGAACCTCCGTCCGAGCCACCTGTCGTACCTGCGGTGGTCCGCGGCCAACTCAAGGCGCTTCGGGCCGTGGAGATCGCCGCGGCGGGCATGCACAACCTCCTCCTCGTCGGCAGCCCCGGGTCCGGCAAGACCCTGCTCGCGTCGCTGCTTCCGTACCTCCTGCCGGAACTCGATGCGGCGGAGTCGCTCGAGGTCACCCGGGTCTACAGCGCGGCAGGACTTCTTCCGCCTCGAATCGGCCGGATGCGCGAGCGTCCCTTCCGTTCGCCCCACCACTCCGCCACGGCCGCCACGCTCGTCGGAGGCGGAGGACGGCCTCGGTTCGGCGAAGTGACGCTCGCCCACAAGGGCGTCCTGTTCCTGGACGAGCTCGCCGAATTCAGCCCGCACGTCCTTGAATCCCTGCGGACGCCTGCGGAGGAGCGGGTGGTCCGCATGTCGCGCAACGCAGCGCAGCTCGTATTTCCCGCGGAGTTCGTCCTCGTCGGCGCCACGAACCCCTGTCCGTGCGGCGCTCGCCTCGAGCCCCACGGAGGTTGCCGGTGCTCCCGCACTTCGGTCCGAAAGTATGCGTCCCGGATCGAGGGACCCCTGATCGACCGGATGGATCTCCAGGTGGAGGTGCTGCGCGTCGCCGCCGAGTCGATGGAAGAGACGGTACGGGATTCCGGAAGGGAGGACCTCGTGGCGATGAAGGAGCGCGTGGCGCGTGCCGCCGCGCTGGAAAAGGAAAGGAACGCCGCTGTCCTAGGGGAGGCTTGCTGGAACGCGAGGATTCCCGGCGACCGACTCGAGGCGGTGCTCGGGTCGGCACCCGGCACCGTCGCGGAGGCGGCCCGGCTCGCGGAGGCGAAGAAGCTGAGCGTACGCAGCTTCCAGAAAGTGCTTCGCGTCGCCCGGACGCTGGCGGACCTCGATGGGACGCCCGCCGTTGCGGGAAACCACGTGCTCGAGGCGCTGGACTACCGCCTGGCCGAGTACGACCGGGGGAGGGACTGATGGAGACGCGACTGCAGGCTCTCGTCTTCGTGTCCCTCCTGATGGCGAAGGCGCGGATCCGGGGTGCCGCTTTCGAACGGATGAAGGGTCGGCTGGAACGGCCGGAAGCCTTCTTCGAGGCTTCGGACCGGACGCTGAAGGAACTGCTCGGTGGCCCGCCCGAAGCCGTCGAATCGCTGGGAAGGTTTCTGAAGGAGGGAAGAGAGGAGGCGCGGCGTTCCGCACAACGAATCGAGGCGATCGGCGGCGGCGCGGTCTGGCAGGAGGAC
Source organism: uncultured Eubacteriales bacterium (assembly GCA_903835065.1). Taxonomy (GTDB): domain Bacteria; phylum Bacillota; class Clostridia; order Saccharofermentanales; family UBA5734; genus CAILLO01. Next base: position 114,736 of record CAILLO010000001.1, on the reverse strand, counting down.
CCTTCCTATCCGAAGCGCCTCCGATCGATCGCCGGGCCTCCGCGGGTCCTGTTCCACCTGTCGTCCCTCGCTTCGCCCCTGGAGATTCTCGAGCGGCCGTGCGTCGCCGTGGTCGGCACGCGCGAACCGACTCCCTACGGAGAAGAAGCCGCCGTCCGCTTCGCCAGGGATTTCGCGCGCAACGGCGTGGTGGTCGTCAGCGGGCTCGCACACGGGATCGACACGATGGCGCACGAGGGGTCCCTGGAAGCGGGCGGACCCACCGTCGCGGTGATGGCCAACGGAATCGACTCGGTCTATCCGCGCGAGAACGAAGGGCTTGCCGCTCGCATCCGCGGAAACGGCGTCCTGCTCAGCGAACTGCCGCCCGGTACGCCCCCGAAGAGCAATCTCTTCCCGGCGAGGAACCGCATCATCAGCGGGCTCTGCGACGCCACGGCGGTCGTGGAGGCCTCCGCGAGGAGCGGAACGATGATTACAGCGGGATGCGCGCTCGACCAGGGGCGCGACGTCTTCGCCGTGCCGGGCAGCATCTTCAGCGACCGTTGCGACGGTACCAATCAGCTCCTGAAAGAGGGCGCCTTCGTGCTGACCGATTCCGAGGACCTGCTGGAGCGGCTGCCCGCGAGCCTCCGACTGGGCGGGTTCGCGACGCCGGGCCGGACGGTCGGCGATCCCTCCGGAGAAGGTCGGGATCCGGAGGAGCGCATCCTCGACCTGCTGCGTGCAGAACCTCTCGACGCCGATTCCCTTTCGCGTAGGCTCGGCTTCGGAATCCAGGAAGTCTCGATCGCGCTGGTGCGCCTGGAGATCGAGAATCGGGTCCGAAAGGAGAACGGACGGTATCGTGCGAGCCGAAAGGTCTTTTGACAAAACTCGCGGCATTCGGCTATAAAGTAAGTCGAGCCGGAGCCCCCGTCCCCGAACAGGATGCGGAGAGCCCGGCACAGGAGGACGGATGTCAAGAAAGCTCGTGATCGTCGAGTCCCCGGCGAAGGCGAAGACCATCGGACGGTACCTAGGCAAGGACTACCACATCACCGCCTCCGTCGGCCATATCCGCGACCTGCCCGAGAAGAAGACCGGCGTCAACGTCAAGAAGCAGTACGCGCCCTCCTATGTCATCAAGGACGGCAAGGAGAAGGTCGTCGCCGAACTCAAGAAGGAAGCCTCGCAGGCCGACACGATCTACCTCGCGACCGACCCCGACCGCGAAGGGGAGGCGATCGCCTGGCACATCTCCGAGGTCCTGGGTCTTCCGGAGGGACAGGCATGCCGCATCTCCTTCAACGAGATCACCGAGCCGGCCGTCCGGGCCGCCGTGGCCAGTCCGCGCCCGATCGGCATGGACCTCGTCCACGCGCAGCAGGCCCGCCGCATCCTGGACCGCCTTGTCGGCTATGAACTCAGCCCCGTCCTGTGGCGCAAGGTCCGGAAAGGACTCAGCGCGGGACGGGTCCAGTCCGTCGCGACCCGCATGGTGGTCGACCGGGAGAACGAGATCCTGGGTTTCAAGAAGGAAGAATACTGGGTGCTGACGGCGGTCCTCGCGAAGAAGGCCGCGAAGCGGACTTTCAAGGCGAGGTACTTCGGCGAGCTCCCCGACGCGCCGAAGAAGACCGGCAAGGCGGACGGCGGTCCCCGCAAGGTCAAGGTGGAGGACAAGGAGACCGCGGAGCGGATCCTCGCGGACGTCGAGAAATCCGCCTTCTCCGTCCTCTCCATCAAGAAGGGTACGAAGAAGCCCTCCCCGCAGCCTCCTTTCACGACCAGCACCCTCCAGCAGGAGGCCTCCCGTCGTCTCGGCTTCCCTTCGAAGAAGACCATGAGCGTCGCCCAGCAACTCTATGAAGGCGTCGAACTCGCCGGTCAGGGCACGATGGCCCTCGTCACCTATATCCGCACCGATTCCGTGCGCGTCTCGGAAGAGGCCGTCGCGGAGGCGCGGCGTCTGATCGGATCGACCTATGGTCCGAAATACGTGCCTTCCAGCCCCCGCCGCTACGCCAACCGGAACACGTCTCAGGACGCCCACGAGGCGATCCGTCCCGCCCATTTCGACCTGTCCCCCGAGTCCGTGCGCGCCTCCCTTTCGAACGACCAGTTCCGCCTCTACAGGCTCGTCTGGGAGCGGTTCCTCGCCTCGCAGATGCCCCCGGCGGAGTTCGACGTGGTCACGCTCGACGTCGCAGCCGGCCGCCAGGTCTTCCGTGCCGTCGGCGAGACCCCGCGCTTCGACGGATTCCTCGCCGCCTTCGGAGAAAAGGACGTCGAGAAGGACGAGGAATCGGACGAGGACGACGGCAAGGAGCGCATTCCCGAACTCGTCGAAGGGGAGCCCCTCGACCTGTCCGGCATCTTGAAGGAACAGAAGTTCACCCAGCCTCCGGCGCGCTATACCGAAGCGACGCTGATCAAGGCGCTGGAGGAGGAGGGGATCGGACGCCCGTCGACCTATGCGCCGACCCTCTCGACGATCCTGGACCGCAAGTACATCGAGAAGGACAAGAAGTTCCTCCTTCCGACGGAACTCGGCACCAAGGTGACGAACTACCTGCTCAAGAACTTCGAGGACATCGTCGACGTCAAGTTCACCGCTCGGATGGAAGGGACGCTCGATACGGTCGAGCAGGGGGAGCGCGGCTGGGTCGCGGTCCTGGACGACTTCTATCCCGGCTTCCACAAGCTGGTCGAGAAGGCGAAGGACGGCGACGGCGACAAGATGCCGCCGGTGGTCGTCGGGAAATGCCCCGATTGCGAGGATGGCCAGTTGCAGGAGAAGGAAGGGCGGTTCGGGAAGTTCATCGGCTGCTCCAACTATCCGAAGTGCAAGCACACGGAAAAGATCCTGAAGTCCGTGACCGGACCGGACGGCACGACGACGACGGAGCCGGACGTCTCCAAGGGCGTGCCGACCGGAGAGAAATGCCCGGAGTGCGGGGAAGGCGACCTCATCCTGAAGGACGGCTCGTACGGGAAGTTCATCGCCTGTTCCCGCTATCCGACCTGCAAGTACAAGAAGAACGTCGACCAGACGGTCAGGGGCAGTTGCCCGAAGTGCGGCTCGGGGCTGGTCGTCCGGATCTCGAAGAAGTTCCGCGGCAAGCGCTTCTACGTCTGCGACAAGAAGGGCAGCGACCCCGCCTGCGACTTCATCAGCTGGGATCTCCCGATGGAGGGCCGCACGTGCGAGACGTGCGGCAGCTACATGGTCTGGCGGAGCTTCAACGGCAAGGGCGGCTTCCCCAAATGCGGCAACCGAGAGTGCCCGACCAACCAGAAGCGGGAAAAGGGAAGCGCGCGGGCGGAGAAGGCCGTCTCCGCGGAAGCGTCCCCGGCCGCCGATGCCTGAACCCGCCGTGCCGACCCGTGCGGTCGTCGTCGGTGCGGGGCTCGCCGGATGCGAGGCCGCCTTCCAGCTGGCGCGGCACGGAGTTCCCGTCCTTCTGCTCGAGATGAAACCCGGCCGGAAGACGCCCGCGCACCACGCGGACACCTTCGCGGAACTCGTCTGCAGCAACTCGCTGCGCTCCGACCGCCTTGAGAACGCGGTCGGGCTCCTGAAGCAGGAGATGCGAACGCTCGGCTCGCTGATCCTGGCAGCGGCGGACCGCTGCCGCGTTCCGGCGGGCGGCGCACTGGCCGTCGACCGCGACGGGTTCACCGGAACGGTCACCCGCGCGCTGCGGGCGGACCCTCTGATCGAGATCCGGGAGGCCTTCGTCGAGTCCATTCCCGACGGGCCCTCCATTATCGCGACCGGCCCTCTCACGGAGGGCCCGCTCGCAGATGACATCGTCCAGTTCCTCGGCTACGGTTCGCTCCACTTCTTCGACGCCGCGGCGCCGATCGTCTCCGCGGACTCCGTCGACCTCTCCATCGCCTTCCGCGCCTCCCGCTACGGCAAGGGCGGCGACGACTACCTGAACTGCCCGATGGACGAGGCCGAGTACCTGGCCTTCCATGCAGCGCTCGTCACCGCCGAGACCGCCGATATCCACGACTTCGACAAGGGAGCGGTCTTCGAGGGCTGCATGCCGGTCGAGACCATGGCCGGCCGCGGCCTCGACACGATCCGTTTCGGTCCCCTGAAGCCCGTGGGGCTCACGGACCCCCGGACGGGAAGGACGCCCTACGCAGTCGTCCAGCTCCGACAGGACGATGCGGCACGAAGCCTCTACAATCTCGTCGGGTTCCAGACCCGCCTCAAGCAGAAGGAGCAGATGCGCGTCTTCCGGATGATTCCGGGCCTCGCCCACGCCGAGTTCGAGCGGTTCGGCGCCATGCACAGGAACACCTACCTGCCTTCTCCGGGTCGACTCGCCGCCGACTATTCCGCGACCGGACCGCTTCTGCCGAACGTTCGCCCGGACCTCTTCTTCGCCGGCCAGATGACCGGCGTCGAGGGCTACGTCGAATCCGCCTCGTCCGGGCTCCTCGCGGGCATCAATCTCGCGCGCCGCCTGCTGGTCCTGGACCCGTTCGTTCCTCCGCCCTCGACCGCCATCGGAGCTCTGTCCGCCTACGTCTCCGGCGAACGGTCGAGCGCCTTCGAACCGATGAACGCCAATTTCGGCCTGATCCGCGTCCCCGAGGGCCGATCCCGCAGGAAGGACGACAAGGTGCGCGCCACCATCGAGGAATCCCTTTCCGTCGCCACGTCGCTCGCCGCGGAACTGCCACCTTTCCGCTCCCCGGTGGATGCGCTATAATCCAAGGACGCGCGTTTCCGTCCCCCAAGGTTCTGGAGGTTCCCATGCCTGGCATTTTCGGTTTCTTCGACTACACCAAGGAGGGTCCCGGCGTTCCCGTGAACGCACCGGTCAAGGGCCCCTTCAAGCTCTTCTTCGAGATCCTCTTCCGCAAGTTCTGGAAGCTTGTCACGATCAACCTGATGTACGTCGTGTTCAGCATCCCGGCGCTCCTGATCGCCTTCTTCCTCGTCACGCCGATCCTGCTCCAGTTCTTCGTGCCGGGACTCACGCTCGACAGCCTGCAGACCCTCATGAAGGATTCGGCCACGACGTCGACGACCGCCGCCGACCTGGCCTCGGCCGCCAGCTACTACATGGCCTTGATCTACGTGATCGTCAGCGTCACGTCGGTCGGACTCTCGTACGTCGTCGTCGGTCCGGTCCAGGCGGGCGTCACGTACCTGCTCCGCAATTACGCCCGTGAAGAGCACGCCTTCGTCTGGATGGACTTCAAGGAAAGCGCGAAGTCCAACTTCAAGCAGTCCTCGATCGTCGGACTGATCAGCCTGGTCGCGATCCTGCTGCTGGCCTTCGACTACAACTTCTTCTCCGGCCTCGCGAGCCCGGTGATCCAGGGCCTGCTGTCCGGGCTGATCCTCGTGCTTTCGCTGCTGGCCACGATGATGCTGATGTACCTCTACCCCATGATCGTCACCTTCAAGCTGCCGCTCGGGAAGATGTTCCGCAACGCTCTTCTCCTGACGGTCGCGCGCTTCCTGCCCAACCTCGGGATCCTCGCGCTCGATTTCTTCCTCCTCTTCGTCCTCCCGATCCTGTTCGCGATCTTCCTCCCGCAGGGCGTCGTGATCTTCATGATCATCTTCTACTGCCTGCTCGCGTTCTCCTTGACGCTCTTCCTCAACAACTTCTTCGTGTATCGCCAGTTCCGGAAGTTCATGCTCGACAAGGCGCCCGCCGCGCCGACCGTGAAGCATTATCCGAATACGCCCGACGACGACTTCCACGCCGTGGGCTGATTCCTTCGCCCGACCCCCGCGCTGCCCCTGCAAGCGACGAAAAGGACCACCCTTCCGGGCGGCCCTTTTCGTTTCGTTGCAGGCGCGAAACGTCCGCGTCACATCGACGCGATCAGGTCCTTCATCGTATAGGCGCCGGGAGCGCGTCCGGCGAGGAAGCGGGCCGCCTTGAGGGAGCCGTGCGCGAAGACGTCGCGGGAACCGGCCGAATGACGGATCTCGACGACCTCGTCGGGACCGGCGAACAGCAACGTGTGCTCGCCGACGATCGAACCTCCGCGGATCGAGTGGATGCCGAGTTCCTTCCTCTCGCGCTTCGCCCGGACGGAGTGGCGGTCGTACACGTACTCGAGGCGGTTCTCCAGCGTCTCGTTGACGCGGTCGGCGATCATCAGCGCGGTGCCGGACGGTGCGTCGAGCTTCTGGTTGTGGTGCGCCTCGACGAGCTCGATGTCGAACTCCGGGTAGAGCACGGCGGCGGCCTTCGCGGCCAGGTCGAGCATCAGGTTGATGCCGAGCGACATGTTGGCCGAAGTGAAGACCGGAATGCAGGACGAAGCCGCCTGCAGCCGCTCGCGATGCTCCGCTTCCAGCCCGGTCGTCGCGACGACCACGGGAAGGGCGTGCGCGAGGCAGAAATCCACCAGGGAGGGAAGGGCGGAGGGGTTCGAGAAGTCGATCACGACGTCGGGAACGACGCCACAGGAGTCGAACGTCTGGAAGACGGGGTATTCGAAGAGCGCGACCGGATTCTGGTCGACGCCGCCGACGACGGCAAGGTCGTCTCTCGTCTGGGCGAGGGCGCTGATCGTGCGACCCATCCGGCCGTTGCAGCCGACGAGAAGGATCCGGAGCGGGGAAGTCGACGGGCTCATGCCTTCAGAAGGCCGTAGCCGACGAGGGCGGCCCGCAGACCGGCCAGGGCGGAGTCGCTCATCGCGCACAGCGGCAGGCGGCATTCGCCGACCGGGTGGCCGAGCAGGTTCAGAGCGGCCTTGACGGGAATCGGGTTGACGTCGCAGAAGAGCGCCTTGACGAGAGGGACCGTCGCGAGTTGCAGACGCAGCGCCTCGGCGAGGTCGCCCGACAGATACGAGGCCACCATGCGGTGCGTGTCGGCGGGGATTATATTGGCCATCACGGAGATCACGCCCTTGCCGCCGAGCGAGAGAATCGGCAGGACCTGTCCGTCCTCGCCGGAATAGAGCACGATGCCGTCGCCGCAGAGATGCGCCACTTCGGGCGCCTGGGCCGTGTTGCATTCCTTCAGTCCCACGACGTTCGGGATCCTCGACAGGCTCGCGACGGTCTCGGGCGCGATGTTCACGCCGGTGCGGGAGGGGACGTTGTAGAGGACGATCGGGATGCGGACGGCGTCGGCCATCGCCTTGAAATGCAGGTACAGGCCCTTCTGCGAGGCCTTGTTGTAGTAGGGGGACACGAGCAGCAGGGCGTCGGCGCCGAGCTTCTCGGCCTCCTTGCAAAGGTGAACGCCGTGGGCCGTGTCGTTGCTGCCGGTGCCCGCGATCACGGGAATCCGGCCGGCGATCCTCTTCACGACGTAGGCGATCACCAAAAGGTGTTCCTCGTCGGGCATCGTCGAGGCTTCGCCCGTGGTGCCGGCGACGACGATCGCGTCGGTCCCCGCGGCCACGTGCATTTCGCACAGGGCGCCCAGTCGGTCGAAATCGACGCCGTCCTCGCGGAACGGGGTGACGATCGCGACGGCCGCACCGGTGAACACTGGCTTCTTCATGGTCCCGCCCTCCTCGCGGACCTTCGACCCGGACGAACCGGAAAGGCCCATTCCATGCGCACTCTGGGATTTCCGTCGATGATACCACCGCTATACTTCACCGTCAAACCATGATATATATTATGCCATGAAAAAAAGCGACTTCGACTATCATCTTCCGCCCGAGCGGATCGCCCAGAAGCCCCTCGCGGACCGCGGAGCGTCCCGGATGCTGTACCTGCCCGCAGGCGCGACCGCCCCGCGGCATCTCGCGTTCGCCGACCTGCCGTCGCTCCTCCGCCCGGGCGACTGCCTCGTGCGCAACATCACGCGCGTGATTCCGGCGCGCCTGATCGGCCGCAAACCGGAAACGGGGTCGCCCGTCGAACTGCTCCTCCTGAAGCGCCTCCGCACCGACGAGTGGGAAGTGCTCGTGAAGCCGGGCAATCGCGCGCGTGCGGGCCATCGCGTCGAATTCCCCGGCGCCGACGGGCGCGTGCTCCTGGAAGCCGAGATCCTCGAGGTGCTGGATACCGGCAACCGGATCGTCCGCTTCCACCATGCCGGCCTCTGGGAGACCCTCCTCGACGAGCTCGGCACGATGCCGTTGCCTCCCTATATCCACGAACGCCTCGAGGACCGGGAGCGATACCAGACCGTCTATGCCTTCCACGACGGCTCCTCCGCCGCGCCCACGGCCGGGCTGCACTTCACGCCCGACATGCTCTCCCGGCTCTCCAGCATGGGCGTGCACATAGCGGACCTGACACTCCATGTCGGCCTGGGGACATTCCGTCCCGTCAAAACCGACGATATCCGCGACCACGTCATGCACAGCGAATTCTTCGAACTGCCCGAGGAGACCGCAAGGGCCATCGCGGAGACCCGCGCCGCCGGCGGCCGCGTCGTCGCGGTCGGCACGACCGTCTGCCGCGTGCTCGAGACCCTCGCGGACGAGAACGGCGCCGTGCGCGCCGCGACCGGCTGGACCGACATCTTCCTCTATCCCGGATACCGCTTCAAGGCGGTCGACCTCCTGCTCACCAACTTCCACCTCCCCGAGTCGACCCTCCTGATGCTCGTCAGCGCCTTCTCGGGGCGCGAGCGCATCCTCGCCTCCTATCGGGAGGCGATCGACCGGGAGTACCGGTTCTTCAGCTTCGGCGACTGCATGCTGCTCGAGCGCGACGAAGGACCCGCGGTGAATGTCGCAGCCGCGGACGGAGAACCAGGAGGGAACGCCTGATGGCCGAGAACGCACCGCCCGTCCGCTTCGAGCTGCTGCATGTCTGCACCCAGTCGGGCGCGCGCCTCGGGCGGGTCCACACACCGCACGGTTCCTTCGATACGCCCGCCTTCATGCCGGTCGGCACCCAGGGCACGGTCAAGGGGATGTCGCCGGCCGAACTCGAGGAGATGGGCGCCGGCATCATCCTCTCGAACACCTACCACCTCTGGATGCGGCCCGGCACCGAAGTGCTCGAGGCGCTCGGCGGCCTGCACCGCTTCATGTCCTGGAACCACCCGATCCTGACCGACAGCGGCGGCTTCCAGGTCTTCAGCCTGTCCGACCTCCGCCACATCACCGAGGAGGGCGTCTCCTTCCGCTCCCATATCGACGGCTCGAAGCAGATGCTGTCCCCGGAGCGGTCGATGGAGGTCCAGAACATCCTCGGCTCGGACATCGCGATGGCCTTCGACGAATGCATCCCGTACCCGGCCGACCACGCCTACGCGAAGCGCTCCCTCGAGCGCACGACCCGCTGGCTCGAGCGCTGCCTGGAAACCCACCGGCGCCCCGGCGACCAGGCGCTGTTCGGCATCGTCCAGGGCGGCATGCACGAGGACCTGCGCGCCCAGAGCGCCCGCGAGGTCATGGCCTTCGACACGCCCGGCATCGCGATCGGCGGACTCAGCGTCGGCGAACCCGCCAAGGAGATGTACCGCATTCTCGAGCACACCGTCCCGCTGCTGCCGACGGCCAAGCCCCGCTACCTCATGGGCGTCGGATCGCCCGACTACCTGATCGAGGGTTCCGTCCGCGGCATCGACATGTTCGACTGCGTCCTTCCGACCCGCATCGGCCGCAACGGCACCGTCCTGACCTCCAAGGGGAAGGTCATCATCCGCGACGCGATCTACGCCAAGGACCCGCACCCCCTCGACGACGAGTGCACGTGCTATGCGTGCCGCACCTTCAGCCGCGCCTACATCCGCCACCTCGTCAAGGCGAACGAGCTGCTCGCCCTGCGCCTCGCCTCCTACCACAACCTCTGGTTCCTGCTCCGCCTCATGGAGGACGTCCGGAAGGCCATCTCGGAGAACCGCCTGCTCGACTTCCGCGACGAATACCTCGAGCGGACCGGGTACCACCACCGCAAGGTCAAGCCCTAGGGCCTTATCCGGGCCGGACGGCGGCGCCCATCGTGCCGGCTTGCACTCCGGCTCCTGCGAATGGTATGATGCTTGTCGGCAAGAAAGCCGTTTTCAATGCGCCTCCGGGCGCCCCTCAAGAAGGAGCAAAACCCGATGATCAATCCCCTCTTCTCCCTTGCGACCGCCGCCCCGACCACCGCGGCCACCGGCGACGCCACGACCCAGCTTCTCGGACTGGTCCTGCCCTTCGCGCTGATGTTCGGCGTGATGTGGCTCGTGCTGATCAGGCCCCAGAGGAAGAAGGAAAAGGCGCTCAAGAACCTCGTCAACACCATGGCGGTCGGCGACGACGCCGTGACGATCGGCGGCGTGATCGGCAAGGTCTACAACATCAAGGACGACGAGATCACGCTCACGACCGGTCCTTCGAAGACCCAGATCACGTTCAAGAAGAGCGCGATCGCGACCGTGATCAAGCCGATTTCCGACTAGATCGCAGAAGCCCAGAAGGAGGCCGAACATGACCCACGTGAAGACGATCGCGACTTCCTCGATCCGGATCCCCTCGGACGGCAGGGCCTGCGGCGAATGCCAGACCTCCTGCCAGTCCGCCTGCAAGACAAGTTGCACCGTCGCCAACCAGAAGTGCGAGCGCGTCTCGAAGTAGACCCGCCCGCGTGACGTCGGTCCCGGCGCGCCGCCCGCGCGGCCGGAATAGGGGAGCGGAGGCGCCTGGCGCCGTCCGCTCCCTTCTTTCCTGCGAAGGAGAAGCCCGTGGTCTACATCTTCCGTCTCCTGCAGCGCAATCTCGCGTTCGACGTCGAGAGCGGCTCGCTCTTCGAATTCGACGACCTCGGCGTCCGCGTGCTCGAGGCCTATGCCGCCAACGGAGGCGTCCGACCGTCGGGCGGTTCGCTTCCGGACGACGCCGACACGGCCGGAGTCGCCGACGAGATCGACCGTCTCGTCGCGGACGGAACGCTGTTCTCGGAATCAGCGATGCCCGCCGTCGAGGACCTGTACCCGCAGGATTCGCCGATCAAGGCGATGTGCCTGCACGCCAGCCACGACTGCAATCTCCGCTGCGAATACTGCTTCGCCGGAACCGGCGACTTCGGCACGGGGCGACGCGTGCATCTGGACCTCGAGACCGGGAAGAACGCCGTCGAATTCCTGATCCGCGCCTCCAAGGGCCGCAGGAACCTCGACATCGACTTCTTCGGCGGCGAACCGCTGCTCAACATGGGGGTCGTCGAGGAACTGACGGCCTACTGCGAGCGCCGCGCGCAGGAGACGGGCCACCGGATCCGCCTGACCGTCACCACGAACGCCCTTCTCCTCGACGAGAAGCGCATCGACTTCCTCGACGCGCACATGGACAACGTCGTCCTCAGCCTCGACGGTCGTCCGGAGACCCATGACCGGATGCGGCCGTTCGCGGGAGGCAAGGGTTCCTACGAACGCGTCGCGAAGAGAATCCGCGAGTTCGCGGAGAAGCGCGGGGACCGCCCGTTCTATGTCCGCGGCACCTTCACGCGCAACAACCTCGACTTCGCAGCGGACGTCGCCCATATCGAGTCCCTCGGCATCGGCCCCGTCTCGCTCGAGCCCGTCGTCGCGCCGCCCGAGGCGAGTTACGCGATCCGCGAGGAGGACCTCCCCGCGATCCTCGCGGAATACGAACGCCTCGCCGTCCAGTGCCTCGAATCCTGCAAGAACGGCAGCTCCCTACGGTTCTTCCACTTCGAGATCGACCTCGAGGGCGGCCCCTGCGCATTCAAGCGCATCAAGGGCTGCGGCGCCGGCGCCGAATACGTGGCCGTCACGCCCGAGGGCGACGTCTACCCCTGCCATCAGTTCGTCGGCCTGCCGGAATTCCGGATGGGCAACGTGAACCGGACCGGGGACGACGGCGAAGTCGTCCTCGATCAGGGTCTCCGCGCCCGCTTCCGGGAGCTGCTGGTGCCGAACAAGGAGGAATGCCGCTCCTGTTGGGCGCGGTACTTCTGCAGCGGTGGCTGCGCCGCGAATTCCTACCATTCGAGCGGGAGCATCGACGGTCTGTACGGAATCGGCTGCGAACTCCAGAAGAAGCGCCTCGAGTGCGCGCTCTGGCTCAAGGCGGCCAAGGCGGAGGAACCCCCGGTCCTCTGATCCATCCGTTCCATCAATCCCGACTGTTCGTGCTGATTGCGCTGATTTGTCCGAGGTTGCAGGAAACCGTGCTCCGTTTGTCGAAATCAACAGCATGAAGAAACTCGGAAGGTCCGAATGACGCCCGGTCGTCTGATTCCCGATACCCTGGTCGAGGAGATCAAGGCGCGGAACGATATCGTCTCCGTCGTGGAGCAGCATGTCCACCTGGACAAGCGCAGCGGCCAGAACTACTTCGGCCTGTGCCCGTTTCACAGCGAGAACACGCCTTCCTTCAGCGTCTCGCCGACCAAGCAGATCTACTACTGCTTCGGATGCAACAAGGGCGGCGACGTGATCGGCTTCGTGAAGGACATCGAGAAGGTCGGCTACCTCGACGCCCTGCGCCTGCTGGCCGACCGCGCGGGGATCCGCCTGCCGGAGCCCGAGGACGACGAATACCGCCGGCGCTCCGAGCTCAACAAGTCCCTGTACGCGGTCTCGACCGAGGCGGCCCGCTATTTCTACCGGTCCTTCCTGGACGAGGGCGGCCGCAGGACCCGGGAATACCTCGAGAGGCGAGGGATCCAGCCCGCGACGGCCCGGAAGTTCGGACTGGGCTATGCGCCGGACGAATGGGAGGGCCTGCACCACCACCTCCGGGCGAAGGGATACGACGACGAGCTGCTCGGCAAGTCGGGACTCTTCACGAAGCGGACCAGCGGGAGCATGACGGACCTCTTCCGGGGGCGCCTGATGTTCCCGATCCTCGACGTGATGGGCCGGATCGTCGCCTTCGGAGGCCGCGTCCTCGACGACGGCATGCCGAAGTACATCAACTCTCCCGAGACCTCGATCTACACGAAGGGCCGCCAGCTCTTCGCCCTGAACCTCGCGAAGTCGAGCCGCGAGAAGAAGCTGATCGTCGTCGAAGGATACATGGATGCGATCTCGATGCACCAGGCCGGCGTCGACAACGCCGTCGCCTCGCTCGGCACGGCGATGACCGACGCCCAGGCGACGACGCTCCGGAAGTACGCCGAGGAGATCGTGATCGCGTACGACTCCGACGCCGCGGGCCAGGCCGCCGCGATTCGCGGGCTCGACATCCTGTCCGCCAAGGGCTGCCGCGTCACCGTGCTCCAGGTCCCGGAAGGGAAGGACCCCGACGAGTTCATCCGCCGCAACGGACCGGAGACCTTCCGCGCTCTGATCGACAAGGCGCTGCCGCTGATGGACTTCCGCCTGCTCGTCGCCGAACGGAAGACGACGAAGGACGGCCAGCTGGATATCCTCTCCTACCAGGACGAGGCCTGCCGCATCCTCGCGGCCGAGCCCAACGCGATCGTCCGCGAGCTCTACGCAGACAAGGTCGCCGAACGGTGCGGCATCTCGCCCGACAGCGTGATGCAGGAAACCGAACGGCGGCGCTCCGGGAAGAAGCCCGACCGGCCCGCTGCGTCCGAAGCCAGGAATCCGCCGGGCGCGGACGCCTTCGCCGAGGAGGAGGACGCTCCCGACGCGTCCGTTACCGGCGCCCAGGCGACCAAGGAGGAATTCCTCCTGACCTGCATGGTCGGAACCGTGCCGGGACTCCTGGCCGCAATGCCGGATCCGCCGGTCCCGGAGGATTTCACGGAGGGGGCGATGCGGTCCTTCGCGTCCGCCGTGACCGACGCCGTCCGTGCCGGCCGGTGCGGCGTCTCGGAGATGCTGACCCTTTCGGAGGGCCTGACGCTGCTCGGGCACCCGGTGACCGCGTTGGCCGCGAAGGCCTGCATGACCCTCGGCGAGACGTCCGATTTCGACAATGCGGTCCTGATGGCCCGGCAGCACCTGGTCCGCGCCCGCAGGACGCGGCTGCGCGCCCGGCGCGAGGAGATCGCGGCCCGGATCGCCCGCGAGCCCGCCCCGCCGGATCTGCCGGACCTGAAGAACGAACTGCTGACGCTGACGAGAAGACTCTCGGAGATGAAGAACCCCGAATAGACAAAGCGCCGCGGATCGCGCGGATGCGGAAGGAGCAAGGATGGCGACGGAAAAGAAGAAGGGCCTGCTGAGCGAGATCGTCGACAAGGCCAAGGCGAACGGCAACCGGATCAGCTACCGGGAGGTGATGAGCGCGGCGGAGTCGTCCGACGTCGATCTCGAGCAGACCGAGAAGATCTTCGACAAGCTCGAATCGATGGGCATCGAGGTCGTGCCGGACACGTCCGACGCCGAGGAGACGCCCGCGCCGGAAGCGGAAATCGACCTGGCCGGCGTCGACGGGATCGGGATCGACGACCCCGTCCGCATGTATCTGAAGGAAATCGGCAAGGTGCCCCTCCTGACGGCGGACGAGGAGAAGGAGCTCGCGATGGCGATGCTCGAGGGCGACACCGAAGCGAAGAACCGCCTGTGCGAGGCGAACCTCCGCCTGGTCGTCAGCATCGCGAAGCGCTACGTCGGCCGAGGCATGCAGTTCCTCGACCTGATCCAGGAAGGAAACCTCGGCCTGATCAAGGCCGTCGACAAGTTCGACCACACGAAGGGCTACAAGTTCAGCACCTACGCGACGTGGTGGATCCGCCAGGCGATCACCCGCGCGATCGCCGACCAGGCCCGCACGATCCGCATCCCGGTGCACATGGTCGAGACGATCAACAAGCTGATCCGCGTCCAGCGCGGTCTGATCCAGGAGCTCGGCCGCGAGCCCGAGGCCGACGAGCTGGCCAAGGAGATGGGCATGACCGTGGAGAAGGTCCGCGAGATCATGAAGATCTCCCAGGAGCCGGTCTCCCTCGAAAAGCCGATCGGCGAGGAGGAGGACAGCCACCTCGGCGACTTCATCCCCGACGAGGACGCCCCGTCCCCGGCCGACCAGGCCGCCTTCACCCTGCTCAAGGAGCAGCTCATGGAGGTCCTGAAGGGCCTGACGTCCCGCGAGGAGAAGGTCCTGCGCCTCCGGTTCGGGCTCGACGACGGTCGCGCCCGCACGCTGGAGGAGGTCGGACGCGAGTTCAACGTGACCCGCGAGCGGATCCGCCAGATCGAGGCGAAGGCGCTGCGCAAGATGCGCCACCCGAGCCGCAGTAAGAAGTTGAAGGACTATCTGGACTAGGGAGGACCCGCCCTTGCCGCCGACGCTGTCCGTCCGGCTCGCCGCCGTGGCCGGCCTTGTGCCGGACTGCCGGCGGCTGATCGACGTCGGCACCGACCATGCCCTGCTTCCGATCGCCCTCGTCGCGGCCGGACGATGCGCGAAGGCACTGGCCCGGGACCTGCGTCCCGGTCCTGTCGCCGTTGCGCGGAGGAACGTCGCCCGGGCGCGCCTGTCCGACCGGATCGCAATGGAGATCGCGGACGGTCTGGAAGGACTGGCGTGCACCCGCGACGACGTCGTCGTGGTCGCTGGCCTCGGCGGCCTCGAGACCGCCGACATCCTGGACCGCAGCCCGACCGCGGCCCATTCCGCACGGATGCTCGTGCTGCAGCCGATGAAGTCGCTGCCCGACCTTCGTCGATTCCTCCAGCGGTCATGGTTCCTCGTGGAGAGGGAAGACCTGGTGCGCGACACAGGCCGGTTCTACATCGCGCTGCGATGCAGGCCCCTGGACCCGCAGGAACGCCCCGAGCCCGTCCTCGACGAGCTGGAGGCGCTGCTGGGGCGGGACCTGCTCGCACGGCGTCCGGCGCTCCTCAAGGAATATGCGGCTTGGATCCGTCGCCGGCTCGAGAAGGAATGCCGGGGTCTTTCCCGGTCGGACGGACCCGAGGACCGGACCGGATTCTCGGAACGGCAGGCGCTGATTGCCCGGATCGATGCCCTGACATATAATGAGTATGCTTTCCGAGCGGACCGGACAGCCGCGGGCGGAGTGCCGAAAGGCCCCGCACGAGGAAAGTCCGGGCTCCATAGGGCAAGGGTGCCGGGCAGTTCCCGGTGAAGGCGACTTCAAGGACAGTGCAACAGAGAGATACCGCCGGCCGCAAGGCCGGCAAGGGTGGAAAGGCGAGGCAAGAGCTCACCAGCGGCGCGGCGACGCGCCGGCTATGCAAACCCCACCTGGAGCAACACCGTGGAGGGACTTACGGCGGCCCGCCGGTCCCGGGGAGGTGGCTGGAGCCTGCTGGGAACAGCAGGCGTAGACAGATGGCTGTTCAAGACAGAACCCGGCTTACAGGTCCGCTCGGAAGGCGACCTTTCCGCCAGGAGGACGGCCAGGGATCCGCAGGAGGACGAATGACTTCGGAAGCCTATCTCCGCAGAGGCGTCTCGCCGACCAAGGACGACGTGAAGAAAGCCGTTTCCGGGCAGTCCAGGGGACTCGTACCGGGAGCCTTCTGCAAGGTCGTCGAGGATATCGCCGGCGACCCGGACCGGTGCATCGCGGTCCACGCCGACGGCGCCGGCACGAAATCGTCCGCCGCATTCCTCATGTACCGCGAGACCGGCTCCCTGGAGTGGTTCCGGGGTATCGCGCAGGATTCCGTCGTGATGAACACCGACGACCTGGCCTGCATCGGCGCGGTCGGCGGGTTCCTGCTGTCCAACACGATCGGTCGCAACGCCCACCGCGTCGACGGGGCCTGCGTCGCGGCCGTGATCGGCGGATACGAGGATTTCCTGGAGAAGCTCAGGACGCTCGGCATCGGCATCGAGATGACGGGCGGGGAGACGGCCGACGTCGGAGACCTCGTGCGCACCTTGATCGTCGATTCGACGATCGTCGTACGGATGCGTCGTCAGGACGTCCTGACGACAGATTCCATTCGACCCGGGGATGCGATCGTCGGATTCGCCTCGACGGGAAAGGCCTCGTACGAACACGCGGAAAACTCGGGCATGGGCTCCAACGGCCTCACGGCTGCCCGCCACCTCCTGCTGCGCGGGGAATACCGCGACCGCTGTCCGGAGAGCTTCTCCGACACGATGGCCAAGGAAGACGCCTACTGCGGTCGATACTTCGTCGACGACCGGCTGCCCGGCTCCGGGATGACGGTCGGAGAGGCGCTGCTTTCGCCGACGAGGACGTACCTACCGGTCGTGCGCGACCTGCTGGGAATGCATCCGGGCCTGACACACGCGCTGATCCACTGCACGGGCGGCGGTCTCGGCAAGGCCCGCGACTTCGGCCGCGGACTGACCTACGTCAAGGATTCGCTGTTCCCGACGCCCCCGGTCTACGAGGCGATCCGCGCATCGGGCGGCATCGACCACGGGGAGATGTACCAGGTATTCAACATGGGTCATCGCCTGGAAGCCTACTGCGACCCGTCCGATGCGTCGGTGGCGGTCGCCGCCGCAGGCCGGCACGGGATCGAAGCGAAGATCGTCGGGCATGTCGAGGCCTCGCCGGACGGCAGGAACCGTGTGGTCGTCCGCGACAGCGGCGAGGAGCATGTCTACGCGTGAAGACGAAGCGGACCTTCATGCCCGTCGGCACCTGCTCCGAGCGGATCGAGTTCGACCTCGAGGACGGCCGCGTCCGGCATGCCGTCTTCCATTCCGGGTGCAGCGGCAACCTGAAGGCGATCGGCGTTCTCGTGGAGGGGATGGAGGCGGACCGGCTCGTCGGACTCCTCAAGGGAATCCGCTGCGGGCACCGGAAAACCTCCTGCGCCGACCAGCTGGCCAGGGCGGTCGAGGAGGCCGTGGAGGCCGCTCGTCTTGCAAATCCGGACGCCATGTGCTAGATTTACTCGTTGGAATCGCCGTCGACCGGGTCCGAGGATCGTCCGACCCCGCACGCAGTCGATGGAACCGTCAAAGAAGGAAGGATGGACACGAATGGACAAGGCCGCCACGATCAAGAACTTCGCCCTACACGAGGGCGACACCGGATCCCCCGAAGTGCAGATCGCGATCCTTTCGGAGAGGATCAACCACCTCACCGAGCACCTGAAGGAGCACAAGAAGGATTACCACGGACGCCGTGGCCTGCTGATGCTCGTCGGTCAGCGCAGGGGTCTCCTGAACTACCTGCAGCGCATCGACATGGACCGCTACCGCACGATCATCGAGAAGCTCGAAATCCGCAAGTGAGGCTCTGACAGAAGGCGGCGGCCCTCCAGGACCGCCGCCTTCCGCAAGACCCCTCGGGAACATCCGCCATTCCGGCCTTCGTCGGAAAGTAGATCGTAGATTGCACGCCCGGCCCGTACGCGAGGGGCCGTCCGGACGCGGAATCTACAAGCTACTTCCTCCGGGGGACACACGGAATCGATTCCGTCATGAAAATCCCCTTGAAGGAGGAACTCCCATGAATCGAAAGTTCGAATACACCCTCGCCGGCAGGCCGCTCACGATCGAGACCGGCAAACTCGCCCAGTTCGCCAACGGCTCGTGCCTGGTCCGCTACGGCGAAACCGTCGTCCTGTCGAGCGCGACCGCCTCGGCCAAGCCCCGCGACAACATCGACTTCTTCCCGCTGAGCGTCGAATACGAAGAGAAGCTCTACTCGGTCGGCAAGATCCCCGGCGGCTTCATCAAGCGCGAGAGCCGTCCGTCCGAGAACGCGATCCTCACCTCCCGCAACATCGACCGCCCGATCCGCCCGTTGTTCCCGAAGGACCTGCGCAACGACGTCGTCGCCGTGAACCTCGTCCTCTCGGTCGACCAGGACTGCTCTCCCGAAATCGCCGCCATGATCGGCACCTCGATCGCGGTCGCCACCTCCGACATTCCCTGGAACGGCCCGATCGGCGGCGTGATCCTCGGCCTCGTCGACGGCAAGGTCGTGATCAACCCGACCGAGGCCGAGCGCGAAGTCAGCGACATGTACGTGACCCTCGCCGCCACCGCGAAGAAGGTCGTCATGATCGAGGCCGGAGCGAAGGAAGTCGACGAGAAGACGATGCTCGACGCGATCATCGAAGGCCACAAGGCGATCCAGGACCTCTGCGGCTTCATCGAAGGCATCGTCCGCGAGATCGGAAAGCCCAAGTTCGCCTACATTTCCTCCGACGTCCCCGCGGACATGTTCGCGGAAGTCAAGTCCTTCGCCTACGGCCGCATGCGCGAAGCCGTCCTCTCGGACGACAAGAGCGTCCGCGACGCCAATGTCGCGAAGCTCACGGCGGACACGCTGGAGCACGTCAAGTCGGTCAACCCCGAGTGGGCGGGCCGCGTCGGCGACGCGATCTACAAGCTCGAGAAGAAGGTCGTCCGCGAGTACCTGTTCAAGGAGCACAAGCGCGTCGACGGCCGCGGGATCGACCAGATCCGCCCGCTGTCCGCCGCCGTCGGCCTGCTGCCCCGCGTGCACGGCTCCGGCCTGTTCGAGCGCGGCCAGACGCAGGTCCTGACCTCCGTCACCCTTGGTCCGCTGTCCAACGTGCAGCGCCTCGACGGTCTCGACTCGGTCGAGGAGAAGCGCTACATGCACCACTACAACTTCCCGGGCTACAGCGTCGGCGAGGCCAAGGCCCCCCGCTCGCCCGGTCGCCGCGAGATCGGCCACGGAGCCCTTGCCGAGCGATCCCTCGTGCCGGTGGTCCCGACCGAGGAGGAATTCCCGTACGCGATCCGTCTCGTCTCGGAGATCCTGATGTCCAACGGCTCCACCTCCCAGGGCTCCGTCTGCGCCAGCACCCTCGCGCTGATGGACGCAGGCGTCCCGATCAAGTCGCCCGTCGCGGGCATCTCCTCCGGTCTGATCGTCGATGAGGAGAACCCGGACGACTTCCTCGTCTTCATGGACATCCAGGGTATCGAGGACTTCTTCGGCGACATGGACTTCAAGGTCGCGGGCACCGAGATCGGCATCACCGCGATCCAGATGGACATCAAGGTCGACGGCCTGTCCTACGAGATCATCCGTCAGGCGTTCGAAATGACCCGCAAGGGCCGCATGCAGATCATCGAAGAGGTGATCCTGCCCTGTCTGGCGGCACCGCGCGCCGAACTCTCTCCCTACGCCCCCAAGATCGTCCAGATCCAGATCCCGGTCGACAAGATCCGCGAAGTCATCGGCCCCGGTGGCAAGGTGATCAACCGCATCATCGCCGACACCGGCGTTCAGATCGACATCGAGGAGGACGGCCGCGTGTTCGTCGCGACGCCCTACATCGAGGCCTCCAAGCGCGCGATCGCCATCATCCAGGGCATCGCCAACGACCCGCAGGTCGGCCAGGTCTTCCCCGGCAAGGTCACCCGCCTCATGGCGTTCGGCGCCTTCGTCGAGTTCCTGCCCGGCAAGGAGGGCCTCGTCCACGTCTCCAAGCTCGACTGGAAGCGCGTCGAGAAGGTCGAGGACTTCTGCCAGGTCGGCGACCCGATGGACGTCAAGGTCATGGAGATCGACAGCCAGGGCCGCATCAACCTGTCCCATCGCGATTGCATGCCAAAGCCGGAAGGCTACGTGGACCGTCCCGAGGAACCCCGCGGTGCACCGCGCGGCGACCGTCCCTACGGCGACCGCCCGCATGGCGACCGTCCCGGCGGTGGACGCCCCTACGGCGACCGTCCGCATGGCGGCGACCGCCCGCATGGCGACCGTCCCAACTACGGCGACCGCCCGCGCAGCGACCGTCCCAACACCGACCGTCCGAACACCGACCAATAGTTCCCCGTTTACAGTCTCCAGCGGGTATGATATTCTCATACCCGCCCGTCGGGGTGTAGCTCAGGTGGCTAGAGTACCTGCTTGGGGTGCAGGGGGTCGCACGTTCAAGTCGTGTCACTCCGACCAGACCGTTCCGATTCGAAGGAGTCGGAACGGTCTTTTGTTTCGGGGAATCCGGCGCCCGGGTCCGCGGACGGACGCGGCCGTCGTCGAGAAAGCAAAAAAAAAGAAGAAGCCCGCTGGATCCGGCGGACTTCTTCGGGACTGGCAGGGGAGACAGGACTTGAACCCGCAGCAAACGGTTTTGGAGACCGCTACTCTACCAATTGAGCTACTCCCCTAGGAGCAAATGGAGTATACCGTGCTGGTTTGCGCAGTGTCAACATCAATGCTATATTTTCCTTGTCCTGATTCGCCACTGCATTGCATTTCAAGGCTTTCGGGCCAGGAGGGGAAGAATGGCGGTCGCCTTCATCGGAATCGGCAACATGGGGTCCGCGCTCGCCAAGGGATACCTGTCGAACCACCCCGGCGACGCCGCGCAGGTCCGCGTCCACGACGTCGATTCCGTGCGTTCCCGGGCCTTCTGCGACGCGACGGGCTGCATGTCCTGCGGGGACGCCGCCGATGCCGTGAAAGGCTCCCGCCTCGTCGTCCTCGCCGTCAAGCCCCAGGTCCTGCCGGAAGCCCTTCGGTCGCTCGCGCCGCTCCTGACGAAGGAGACCGTCCTCGTCTCGATCGCGGCCGGGGTGACGCTGGCGCGGCTGCGCGAATTCGCCGGAGCCGCTCCCGCGATCGCCCGCGCGATGCCGAACACGCCCGCGATGGTCGGGGCCGGAGCGACCGCCGTCGCCTTCGACGGAGCCTCGTCGGCGGACGAAGCCGAAGTGCTCGCCTTCTTCGAGGGCGTCGGCATCGCGATCCGCGTCGAGGAGAAGATGATGGATGCCGTCACCGGCCTTTCGGGCAGCGGACCGGCCTACGTGATGCTCTTCCTCGAGGCGCTGTCCGACGCCGGCGTCCAGCTCGGTCTGCCGCGCGACGTGTCGATCCGGCTCGCCGCCGCGATGGTCAAGGGGTCCGCGCAGATGGTCCTCGAGACCGGCGTCCACCCGGCCGTCCTCAAGGACCAGGTCTGCTCGCCGGGCGGCACCACGATCGAAGCCGTCCGGTCGCTCGAGAGGAACGGATTCCGCTCCGCGACGTTCGAGGCGGTCTGCGCCTCCGCCCAGCGCTCCGCGGAGATGGCCGCGAAGACCGGAGAGAAGCGCGCATGACGCAGCCCGACAGCGGGACACGGCCGGTCGTCGAGATCCATACGGACGGTGCGTGCTCCGGGAATCCCGGCCCCGGGGGATGGGCCGCCCTGGTCCGTTTCGGGGACGTCGAGAAGACGCTGTCCGGCGGAACCGCGGCGACGACCAACAACCGGATGGAGCTGACGGCCGCGATCGAGGCCCTCAAGGTCCTGAAGCGCCCCTGCTCGATTCGGCTCTTCAGCGACAGCGCCTATCTCGTCTCCGCGTTCAAGGAACAGTGGATGGAGAAATGGAAGCGCAACGGCTGGAAGAACGCGGGCGGCGACCCCGTCAGCAACATCGACCTCTGGACCGAGCTCGACCGGCTCGCGGGAATGCACCGGATCGAATGGGTCAAGGTCAAGGGCCATGCCGACAACGAAGGGAACAACCGCTGCGACAGGCTCGCCGTCGAGGAGGTCCGCCGCTTCAGGGCTCCGGAACCGCCGAAGGAAGGAAACGAAGGAAATGCTGGATGACCTGCGGGAGCACCCGCTGACGAACGAGACGGTCTACAGGGGCAAGGTGTTCCGCATCGAGAGCCTCACCGTCCGGCTGCCGGACGGGAAGACGGCCGGTCGGGACGTCCTCCGTCACAACGGCGGCGCCTGCGTCGTCCCGCTCGACGCGGACCGCAACGTCCACCTCGTCCGCCAGTTCCGCGTCGCAATCGGCCAGGAGACCCTCGAGATCCCCGCGGGCAAGCTCGAGCCCCGCGAGGATCCGCTGTCCTGCGCGACCCGCGAGCTCCTCGAGGAGACGGGCCTGACCGCGGGCCGCATCGAGCCGCTCTCCGCGATCCTCACGACGCCCGGCTACAGCGACGAGAAGCTGTTCCTCTACCTCGCCACCGAGCTTTCGCAAGGCGATTCCTGCGCCGACGAGGGCGAATTCCTCAAGGTCGAGGTGCATCCCTTCGAAGACTGCCTGCGGATGGTCGACGACGGCACGATCCTGGACTCGAAGACGGTGGTCGGACTGCTGGCGACGGCTCGCCGCCTGTCCGGCCACTAGACGGGAGGGACCCATGGACGAGGGTGGCCGCAAGTTCAACAAGACGCGCGAGGTCTTCGGCGTGTTCTATCTGGCCGCGGCGGTGGTCCTCGCGGTCTCCTTCTATTTCCCCGGCTCGACCGGCATGTTCGGCCAGGCGCTGCTGGATGTCGGACGCGGCTTCCTGGGCAAGACCGCCTGGGCCGTGCCCGCGCTGCTGCTCTACATGGCGATGGACTATTTCCTGGAGCGCGAGACCAGCCGCACGCGGCTCCGCTTCGTCCACGTGACCGTCCTCCTCGCCGCCGTCTCCGCGCTGCTGCACCTCTTCACCGTGCCATTCGGAACGATCGGGACTCTCGGCCTCTCCGCGTCGAAGAGCCTGGAACTCCTGTGGAACCTGGGTTCCGGGACCGTCCTGATCGGGTTGCCCGTGGGCGCGATTCCCGGGGGACTCGGCGGCGGCGTGATCGCCGAGGGGCTGCAGGCCGTCATCGGACGGACCGGCGCCGCGATTCTCCTCGTCGGAGCTGTTCTGGCCGAAATCGTGATCCTGTTCAACATCTCGCTGACCCGGGCCATCGATGCGACCCGCCAGAAGGTCGGCAGCGCGATCTCGACCGGCGTGACCGCGATCCGCAACTCGTCCGCGAAGCCTGCCGCGTCCTACGACATGGTCGTCGGCAAGGCGAACGGGAAGAAGAAGGGCGTCGGGGAGCCGAAGTCTTCCATCGCGGAGGATGACGCGGGTCCGTTCGACGTGCCCTCCTTCCTCTCCGGCCGCAAGGACTCGAAGAAGGGCGCGCCCGCCGCGACGCCCGCGCCTTTGTCGGAACCGTTCGAGGAGGACGACGAGGGCGAACCGGTCGACGCGCCGCAGACCGGATTCCGGCCGACCCGAGTCGACATGGGCCCCCTGCACCCGGCCGGAAGCCGGATGACCCAAGGCAACGGCCCCGTGCCGGGGACCGCGGACTCCGCGGCGTCCGGCCAGGAGCATACGATGCGGCCCTACGTGTTCCCGCCGCTCGAGCTCCTCGCGGTCGAACCGCCCCGCTCCGGGCGCACCGCGCCGGGTTCCGTCGAGGCGATGGCCCGAAAGCTCGAGGAGACCCTGGCGAGCTTCGGCCTGGAGGCCAAGGTCGTCAACATCACCACCGGTCCCGCGATCACCCGGTTCGAGCTCGCGCCCGGCTCCGGCGTCAAGGTCAGCCGCATCGTCAGTCTCGCCGACGACATCGCCCTGAATCTCGCCGCCATGGGCGTCCGCATCGAGGCGCCGATCCCCGGCAAGGCCGCGATCGGCATCGAGGTGCCCAATCGCGAGACCGCCCCCGTCCTGCTGCGTCGCATCCTCGAAGCGCCGGAGTTCCGCGCCGCGACTTCGCCCCTGACCGTCGCGTTCGGCCGCGACATCCCCGGCAACGCCGTCATCGCGGACCTGGCCCGCATGCCGCACCTCCTGATCGCCGGCGCCACCGGGTCAGGCAAGTCGGTCTGCATCAACTCCATGCTGATGGCGATCCTCTACAAGGCCCGCCCCGAGGACGTCCGCATGCTGATGATCGACCCCAAGGTCGTCGAACTCAGCGTCTACAACGGCATTCCGCACCTGCTCGCGCCGGTCGTCACCGACCCGAAGAAGGCCGCGGGCGCCCTGCTCTGGGCCGTCAACGAGATGACCCGCCGCTACGGCGTCTTCGCCGAACGCAGCGTCCGCGACATCAACTCTCACAACGCCGCCGCCGAGACCGAAGGATACGACCGGCTCCCGCTGATCCTCGTCGTGATCGACGAGCTGTCGGACCTGATGGCGACGTCGCCGACCGAGGTCGAGGACGCGATCGCGCGTCTCACGGCGATGGCCCGCGCAGCCGGAATCCACCTCGTCGTCGCCACCCAGCGCCCCTCCGTCGACGTGATCACGGGCGTGATCAAGGCCAACATCCCGTCCCGCCTCTCTTTCGCGGTCTCCTCCCAGGTCGATTCGCGCACGATCCTCGACATGGGCGGCGCCGAGAAGTTGCTGGGCAAGGGAGACATGCTCTATTTCCCGATCGGCGCCTCGAAGCCCGTCCGCGCGCAGGGCGCTTTCGTCTCCGACAAGGAGGTCGAGCGCGTCACGGCCTTCCTCAAGGCGCAGAACGCGGAGGGATACGACAAGGACACGGCCGAGGCGATCGGCACCGTGACCGCTTCGATCGGCATGCCCGACGAGGCGGACGAGGACGAGCTGATGCCCCAGGCGGTCGGCATCGTCGTCGAGGCCGGCTACGCGTCCGTGTCGTTGATCCAGCGCCGCATGAACGTCGGATACCCGCGCGCCGCGCGCCTGATCGACCGAATGATGGAAAAGGGCTTCGTCGGCCCGTTCGAGGGCAGCAAGCCCCGCAAGGTCCTCATCTCGATGTCCCAGTGGCTCGAGTACAAGGCCAAGGAAGGACTCTGAGATGCCGTTCCTGCCGGTCAGCCGCGCCGACATGGAGTCGCGGGGCTGGGATTCCCTCGACTTCCTGTTCGTCACGGGCGACGCCTACGTCGACCATCCCTCCTTCGGCACGGCCGTGATCACGCGAGTCCTCGAATCGAAAGGCTTCCGCGTCGGCGTTCTCGCCCAGCCCGACGTCCTCGCGAAGGACGGCCTGCTCGCGATGGGCGTTCCGCGACTCGGCGTGCTCGTGACGTCCGGCGTCGTCGATTCCATGGTCGATAACTACACGGCCGCGAAGCGCCGCCGCAGCGACGACCGCTACTCCGCGGGCGGGAAGGGCGGCCGACGTCCGGACCGCGCCCTGACGCGCTACTGCAACCTCGTGCGCGCGCAGTTCGGCGAGAAGATGCCGCTGGTCGTGGGCGGCGTCGAAGCGAGCCTGCGCCGGTTCGCGCACTACGACTACTGGAGCGGCGACGTCCGCCGCAGCATCCTGCAGGACACGCGGGCCGACCTGCTCGTCTACGGGATGGGGGAGAAGCCGATCGTCGACATCGCCGAACTGCTGCGCAAAGGCGTGCCGGTCCAGCGCATCGTCAACCTCCGAGGCACCTGCGTCTTCGTGAAGCCCGAAGCGATGCCGAAGGAGCTGGCCGCCTTCGTCGAGGCGAACGCCGGATTCCGCCTGCAGGCCGCCTCGAAGACGACGCGGCAGCTGCTCGGAAGGATTCTGCCCGACGACGGGAAACATCTCCGCCTCCCGTCCTTCGAGGAGGTCGCGTCCGACCCGCTGGCCTATTCCGTCGCCTTCCGCGCCCAATTCTACGAGCAGGACCCGCTCGAGGGCCGCACGATGGTCCAGCCCCACGGCGCCCGCCTGCTCGTCCAGAACCCGCCGCAGCGCCCGATGTCCACGAAGGAGCTCGACGCCGTACACGCGCTGCCCTTCGAGCGCCGCGCGCACCCCATGTACGGTCCCGCCGGCGTCCCCTCCCTCGAGGAGGTCCGCTTCAGCATCACGAGCCACCGCGGCTGCTTCGGCGGCTGCTCCTTCTGCGCGATCACGCTGCACCAGGGCCGTCTGATCCAGCGCCGCAGCCCGGAGTCCGTCCTGCAGGAGGCCGAGGGGATGACCCGCGATCCCGACTTCAAGGGCTACATCCACGACGTCGGCGGTCCGACGGCCAATTTCCGGGCCACCCCGTGCGAGGTGCAGGCCAAGGGCGGCGTCTGCCGGACCCGCCGCTGCCTCGCCCCCGCGCCTTGCCCGCAGCTCAGGGCGGACCACTCCGAATATGTCGCGATGCTGCGCAGGGTGCGCGCGCTCCCCGGCGTGAAGAAGGTCTTCATCCGCTCGGGCGTCCGCTTCGACTACCTGCAGATGGACAAGGACCCGACCTTCCTGGAGGAACTGTGCGCCCACCACGTGAGCGGCCAGCTCAAGGTCGCGCCCGAGCACGTCTCGCCCGGCGTCCTCGCGCTGATGGGCAAGCCCGGCCCCGAGGCGTACGAGAAGTTCCGCCGGGACTTCGCGGCGATGAACCGCAAGGTCGGCAAGGACCAGTACCTGGTCCCGTATCTCATGTCGGGCCATCCCGGCAGCGGGCTCACCGACGCCGTCCTCCTCGCGGAGACGCTGCACGACCAGGGCGTCGACCCCGAACAGGTGCAGGACTTCTATCCCACACCCGGAACGGCGTCCACGAGCATGTACTTCACTGGGCTCGACCCCTTCACCCTCGAGCGCGTCCATGTCCCGGACGAACGGGAGAAGGCGCAGCAGCGGGCGCTGCTGCAGTACGCACGACCGGCGAACCACGCCCTCGTCGAGGAGGCGCTCCGCATGGCGGGACGCGAGGACCTGATCGGGTACGGCCCGAAGTGCCTCGTGCGGCCGCGCGGCGGAGGCCCGCCGACGGCCGGGCGAAGGGCAGGAGAAGACAGGAACCGCAACGAGAACGGACGGAGGAGATGAACATGCAGGCACAGGTGATTCGAGGCAAGGAGACGGCCGAGGCGATCCGCGAAGAGATCCGGGTCCAGGTGGAACAACTTTCGTCGGGCGGGAAGGTCCCCGGCCTGGCCGTGATTCTGGTCGGGGAGGACCCCGGCTCCGCGATCTACGTCCGCAACAAGAAGAAGTCGACCGTCGAATGCGGCATGAAGTCGTTCGGCTACGAACTGCCGGCCGACGTGGCCGAGGCCGACCTGCTCGCCCTGATCGACCAGCTCAACCGAGACCCGAACGTCCACGGAATCCTCTGCCAGCTCCCGCTGCCGAAGCACCTCGATGAATTCAAGGTGACCTGCTCGATCGACCCGGCCAAGGACGTCGATGGGCTCCACCCGATGAACATCGGCCTGCTCACGGTCGGCAAGGAAGGCCCCGTCTCCTGCACGCCGGCCGGCGTCATGGAGATGCTGCGCCGCGCCGGCATCTCCGTCGCGGGCAAGGAATGCGTCGTCATCGGCCGCAGCAACATCGTCGGCAAGCCCGTCGCCCAGCTCCTGCTCAAGGAGAACGGAACGGTCACGATCTGCCACTCCCGCACGAAGGACCTGCCGGCCGTCGTCCGGCGCGCCGACATCGTCGTCGTCGCGATCGGCCGCCCGAAGTTCCTGACCGGCGACATGGTCAAGCCCGGCGCGGTCGTGGTGGACGTCGGCATCAACCGCAACGCGGAAGGCAAGGTCGTCGGCGACGTCGACTTCGACAGCGTCCTGCCGGTGGCGGGGGCGATCACGCCCGTGCCGAACGGCGTCGGACCGATGACCATCGCGATGCTGCTCAAGAACACCCTCGACGCCTTCGTGCGCTCCGAGAAGGCCGCCGCACGGCTGCCGCGATGAATGGGACCTCCGTCCCTCCGGCCCCCTTCCGGTCCTGCGAGATCCTGTCCGTCGGGACCGAACTGCTCATGGGGCAGATCGTCAACACGAACGCGGCCTATCTCGCCCGCCGCCTCGCGGAGCTCGGCATCCCGTCCTTCCACCAGACGGTCGTCGGCGACAACTTCGAACGCCTCGACGTCGCGATCCGCACGGCGGTGGAGCGCTCCGGCTGCGTGCTGATGACCGGCGGCCTCGGCCCCACCCGCGACGACATCACCATGGAGGCGGCCTCGCGCTACGCCAGGCGCCCTCTCCTCCTCGACGCCGATAGCCTCGCGACCCTCGAAGGCCACTTCGTCGCGATGGGACGCGAGATGACCGACAACAACCGCAAGCAGGCGATGTTCCCGCAGGGCGGACGGATCATGCCCAACGCCCGCGGCACCGCTCCGGGCTGCATCGTCGAGCTGCCCGACTCCGCCGCCGGGCCGGCCGCCCTCCTGTTGTTCCCCGGACCTCCGGGCGAGATGCAGGACATGTTCGAGAAGCAGGCCGCGCCGTACTTGACGGCGCGCGCTCCTTTCCGCCTGCGCTCGACCTACCTGCGCATGATCGGCATCGGGGAATCGTCGGCCGAGAGCCGCCTGTCCGACCTGATCGAACGCCAGACCAACCCCACGATCGCCCCCTACTGTTCGGAAGGCGAAGTCATGTTCCGCATCACGCAGCGGGTGACGAGCGATGACGAACCCGACCTGCGGCCGGCCCTGGTCGACGAGGTCCGCGCCCGGCTGGGCGAATACATCTATGAGACCGGTCCCCGCTCGATGCAGGAAGTGGTGGTCGCGCTCGCGATCGAGAAGGGGAGGACCGTCTCCTTCGCCGAGTCCTGCACGGGCGGCCTCGCGGCCTCGATGTTCGCGTCGGTGCCCGGGGCCAGCAAGGCCCTGCTGGGAGGCGTCGTCGCGTATTCGGACACCGTCAAGACCGAACTGCTCGGCGTCCCCGTTTCGACGCTCGCGGCGCACGGCGCCGTCAGCGAGGAGACCGCGGCCGCCATGGCCGTCGGGTGCCGGGAGCGCTTCCATTCCGACCTCGCCGTCTCCGTGACCGGCATCGCGGGCCCGGGCGGCGGCACGCCGGAGAAGCCCGTCGGCCTCGTCTACATCGCCCTGGCCGACGCGCACGGCGTCGAGGTGCGCACGTTCCACGGCCGCAACGGGCGCGACCGGATCCGCAGCGTGTCCGCCCTGAACGCCCTCGACCTGGTCCGGAGGAGCCTCCTCCGATGAGCAACGGCCCCGCGGGGCGCGGCGGCCCGGGTAGGCTGCCGGGGACGAAGGCGTCGACGCGCCACAACATCGCCGGGGCCGCCTTCATTCTGATGGTCTCGCTGGTCCTCAGCCGACTGACCGGGTATTTCCGGCAGATGCTGATCCCCGCGCGCTTCGGCCTCGGGGACCTGTCCGACGCCTATTTCCTGGGCTTCCAGATTCCCGACCTCATGTACCAGCTGCTGGTCGGCGGGTCGATCCTCGCGGCCCTCACCCCGTTCCTGGCGGGAAGCATCGAGCGCGGGGAGGAAGGGAAGGGCTGGCGGAGCGTCAGCATCTTCATCAACTACACGATGCTCCTGATGGTCGGCGCCGTCGCCATCGGCGAGGCGTCGATCGGCTGGTTGCTGCCCCTGATCGCGGGCCCCCGTTCCGCTCTGGTCGTTTCGCTTTCCATCGAGGTCGCCCGTGTCCTGTTTCCCTCGGTCGTGTTCATCATGCTCGCCGGCCTCTGCATCGGCATCCTCAATTCCTACCGGCGTTTCTCCGCCTCGGCCTGGGGCCCGACCTTCTACAATCTCGGGTGCATGGCCGCGCTGGTTCTTCTGGGCCATCCGGATTCCTCCGCCGTCGTGAAGGTCTCCGGCGGCATCCTGCTCAGCGCCGCGGCCTACTTCGTCCTCCAGTTCTTCCTCGCGCGCCGCGAGTTCGCCCACTACGTGCCGTCCCTCGACGCGAAAGACCCCGGTTTCCGCCGCATCGTGAAGACCGCGATCCCGACGATCTTCTCCGCCTCGATCGTCCAGGTCAACCTGATCGTCCTCTCCGCCTTCGCGGCGCGGTTCGCCTCGGGCGCGGTCAGCGCGATGAACCTGGCCATCACGATCTGGCAGCTGCCCTACGGCATCTTCGCGGTCGCGGTGGGCAGCGCCATGCTCCCGTCCCTGTCCGCCAAGTTCGCCGCGGGCGAGCACGCCGAGTTCCGCCGCATGCTGACCGCCAGCCTGCGCGGCGCGCTGTTCCTCACCATTCCCTCCGCGGTCGCGATCCTGTTCCTGCGGGAGGACCTCATCCGGGCGCTCTTCCAGTGGAACACGATGATGTCGCACGAGTCCGTCGCGATGACGGCCGGGGTGCTCGCGTACTACTGCATCGCCATCGTCAGCCATACGTTCGTGTTCCTGCTCAACATGACCTTCTATTCGATGGGGAAGACCCGCATCCCGCTGCTGGCCGGCCTGATCTCGCTGGGCTCGAATCTCCTGCTCTGCTTCGCGTTCTCCACCTGGACGGGACTCGGCGTCGCCGGCATGTCGTTCGCCTACTCGATCTCGAGCGTCCTGTCCGCCTTCGTCCTCTTCCTCTGGCTGAAGCGGCGGCATCCGCACAACTCGCCCCGTTCGCTGACGCCCTTCCTCGTCAAGTCGGGCCTCGCCGCGCTGGCCACGGCCGGTGCGCTCGCGCTGGTCGACCTCGTTCCTCTGTCGCCCGCGGGAAAGGTCGGCCAGTTCCTCTGGATCGGCGTCCGGATCGCGGTCGCGGCCGGGGTATACCTGGGCCTCGCCGCTGCGCTGGGCTTGCCGGAGTTCCACAGTTCGCTCGACCGCATCCTGCGGCGTTTTGCCGGGAAATCCACGAAAAGGGCGGAGATTGACGGATGAACAACCCGGACGACCGTTGACGGTGCCGGACAGGAACCTTATAATCAAATGAGAACATATGTTCGATAGGAGGTCGCATTCATGGCATACAACAGGAACCAGACCGAGAAACCCCCCTCGAAGGCCGGTCCTGAACTCAGTCGCGTCGCCGCCGACCGCAAGAAGGCCCTCGATATCGCCCTCGGACAGATCGAGAAGCAGTTCGGCAAGGGCGCCGCGATGAAGATGGGAGACCGCCCGGACTCCCAGATCGAAGCGATCAAGACCGGTGCGCTCTCCCTCGATATCGCCCTCGGCGTCGGCGGCGTCCCGCGCGGACGCGTCGTCGAGATCTTCGGGCCGGAATCCTCTGGCAAGACGACGGTCGCGCTCCATATCGTGGCCGAAGCTCAGAAGGCGGGCGGCACCGCGGCCTTCATCGACGCCGAGCACGCCCTCGACCCGGCCTACGCCGCGAAGCTGGGCGTCGACATCGACAACCTGATCATTTCCCAGCCCGACACGGGCGAGCAGGCCCTCGAGATCACGGAGGCCCTCGTCCGCAGCGGCGCAATCGATGTGATCGTGATCGACTCGGTCGCGGCGCTCGTCCCCAAGGCCGAGATCGACGGCGAGATGGGCGACGCGCATGTCGGCCTGCAGGCCCGCTTGATGTCCCAGGCGCTGCGCAAGCTCGCCGGCATCATCAGCAAGTCCAGCACCGTCACAATCTTCATCAACCAGCTCCGCGAGAAGGTCGGCGTCATGTTCGGCAACCCCGAGACGACGCCCGGTGGCCGCGCCCTCAAGTTCTACGCGTCGGTCCGCCTCGACGTCCGCAAGACCGAGACGCTGCGCAACGGCACCGACATCATCGGCAACCGCACGCGCGTCAAAGTCGTGAAGAACAAGGTCGCCCCGCCCTTCAAGGAGGCCGAGTTCGACATCATCTACGGCGAAGGGATCTCCAAGGAGGGCTGCCTGATCGACCTGGCCGTCAACCTCGACATCATCAACAAGAGCGGGGCCTGGTTCTCCTACAAGGGTCAGCGCGTCGGGCAGGGCAAGGACAACGTCCGCCTGTTCCTGAAGGCCAACAAGCCGATGGCCGACGAGATCGAGGAGCGGATCCGCGAAGCCTACAAGAAGACGACGCCCGCCGTCGGCGCTCCGCCGCCGGTCGCGACCGGCGTGGAGGATACGGAGGACGACGTCCTTGGGCTCGGGGAAACCTGAGGCCGAAGAACGGAAGGGCCTTCTGCGGAAGGCGAGGGAAGACGCGGTCGCGTTCATCGGGATCTCCGCAAGGACTTCAGGTGCCGTGGCCGCGTCCCTTCGTCGTTCCGGGTACGCCGAGGAAGTCGTGGACGGCGTCGTGGATTCCTTGCGCGAGGACGGCTACCTGAAGGACAAGGAGATCGCGCGCGCCCTGCTCGCGCGGTCCGGCGGAAAACTGGCCGAGTCGCGCGATGCGCTTCGTGATCGCATGACCCGGCGCGGCGTGCCGTCCGACGTCTCCGAGCAGGTTCTTGGAGACGCCGAGGAGGACAGGGTGTCCGCATCGTCCCTCCTGCGCGTCCAGTTCCCGGAATCCCGGCTCGACGCCCTGAAGACCCCCTCCGACGCGAACCGGATGGCCGTCCGGATGGTCCGCTTCCTCGCGTCCCGCGGCTACGATGCCGAGACGGCCGAAGAAGCCGTCAGAAAGGCACTGGAACGCTTCGATGGATAGTCGCGTGCCCGATATCGCCCTCGTCTCCCTCGGTTGCCCCAAGAACCTGGTCGACTCCGAGTGCATGACCGGAATCCTCGATACCGAAGGGTATCGCCTCGTGCCGGACCCCGCGCAGGCCGACGTGATCGTCGTCAACACCTGCGGCTTCATCGAGAGCGCCAAGAAGGAAGCTATCGACACGATTCTCGCGATGTCGGACTTCAAGCAGCCGACCGGCCGTTGCCGGTTCCTCGTCGTGACCGGTTGCCTCGCGCAGCGCTATCCGCAGGAGATCCTCGACCAGATGCCCGAAGTCGACGCGGTACTCGGGACGTCGGCCTACGGACGGATCGCGGACGCCGTGAAGCGCCTCGAGGCCGATCCGACGCGCTTCTCCGACTGCGGAAAGGGTCCGACGACCGAACACCTGACGAAGAAGCGCGCGACCTCGACCCAAGGGTACGCCTACCTGAAGATCGCCGAAGGCTGCTCCAACCGCTGCTCCTATTGCGCGATTCCCGATATCCGGGGTCCCCTGGCGTCCCGGCCGTTCGAGGACCTCGTCTCCGAAGCGGAGCGGCTCGCGGCCGAAGGAGCTTCCGAACTCGTCCTGATCGCGCAGGACACGACCCGATACGGAACCGACCTCTACGGCCGCCGCCGGCTTCCCGAGCTGCTGCGCGCGCTGTCGGGAATCGAGGGCGTCCGGCTGCTCCGCGTCCTTTACGCCTACCCGGACGGAATCGACCCGGAACTGGTCGCCGAACTGGCCGACAACCCCAAGGTCGCGAAATACCTCGACATTCCGGTCCAGCATGCTTCCGACGTGGTCCTCCGGCTCATGAACCGGAGAGGAAATCGTGCCGAGATTCTCTCGATCCTTCGCGGATTGCGCGAGAAGGTTCCCGGGATCGTCCTCCGCTCGACCGTCCTGGTCGGCTTCCCCGGTGAGTCGGAGGAAGCCTTCGAGGAACTGCTCGATTTCCTCGCGGAAGTCCGTTTCGACCGGCTCGGTGCCTTCGTCTTCTCCCCGGAGGAGGGAACGCCCGCGGCGACCATGAAGCCGAAGGTGGCGAAGCGGACGGCCCAGCGTCGCTATCGCGAGGTGATGGAGCTCCAGAACCGGATCTCGCGGGAGATCGGAAAGGCCAAGATCGGCCGTACCCTGCTCGTGCAGGTTGAATCCGTCTCCGAAGATGGTGTATTCTACCTAGGTCGCAGCGAAGGCGAGGCGCCCGAGATCGATCCGCCGATCCACGTGGCCGGCCGATCGGGCCCCCTGTCCTTCGGAGACCTCGTCCCCGTGGAGATCGTCGACGCAACGGACTATGAACTGACAGGAGTGACGACGGAGTGAATCTGCCGAACCGCCTCACGATCTCCCGGATCCTGCTCGTTCCCTTCATCCTTCTCTTCATGCTGCCTCCCCAGGCGTCGACGATCGCCTGGCTGGGCCAGAACGGCCTGCAAGGCCTTGCAGACTCGCTCCACGGCTGGTCCCGGTTCCTGGACGGCGCGGGTCTCTATATCGCGGGCGCCCTGTTCCTGGTCGCCGCCCTGACCGACACGCTCGACGGATCGATCGCCCGCAAGCGGGGGCTCGTCACGAATCTCGGCAAGTTCCTCGACCCGATCGCGGACAAGGTCCTCGTCGCGTCGGTCCTGGTCGCCCTCGTCCAACTGGGCCGCGTCGGCGCCCTCGGTGTGATCGTGATCCTGCTGCGCGAGTTCGTCGTCTCCGCCCTGCGCATGGTCGCCTCGGACAAGGGGATCGTGATCGCCGCCGGCGTGATGGGCAAGGTCAAGATGGTCCTGCAGATCGTCGCGATCCTGCTCCTGATGTTCGAGGACCTGGCGCCGTTCCTGCCCGTCCTGGCGGGATTCGTGTACTTCCTGGCCGTCCTGGTCACGCTCTATTCGGGCGTGGAGTACGTCGTGAAGCATGCGGAGGCGCTCGTCGATTCCTGACCGACCTCAAAATACTTTGATAGGCTTGACAATTTCCCGCGTATCGATTACAAACTACTTGACGCAACCACCAAGGGAGGTAGAAAACATGTCCAGCGATGCAATCTTCGACTCGGTCAAGAACATTCTCGTCGAACAGCTTGGAGTCGAGGCCGACGCCGTGACGATGGAGTCCAACTTCATCGACGACCTCAATGCCGATTCCCTCGATATCGTCGAGCTCGTGATGGCGATGGAGCAGGAATTCAGCATCTCGATTCCCGATGAGGAAGCCGAAAAGATCAAGACCGTCGGCGACGCGGTCGACTTCATCCGCAACAACACCTGACTTCCGACGCACGATGTTCAAGAAGCCCCTCCTCAAGAGGGGCTTCTTGGCTTATCGGGGAAATCCGAAGGAGGAGGAGCATGGACGCTCCCGGCCGCTTCGAGGCCTCCGGGGCCGAGGAACTGGAAACCGTCCTCGGATATCGGTTCCAGGACCCAGGACTCCTTCGTCTCGCCCTCGTGCAGCGAACGTATTCCCATGAGAACCCCACCGACGCCCCGGACGACAACGAGCGCCTCGAATTCCTCGGGGACGCCGTCTTCGCGCTGACCGTCGCCCAGGCGCTGCACGATTGGCCGATCCGGCTGCCGGAAGGGGAGATGACCCGCATCCGCGCGACGCTCGTCTGCGAACGCATGCAGGCCGATATCGCCCGGGAGATCGGACTGGGGGCGCACCTGCTCCTGGGACGGGGCGAGGAGTCCACGGGCGGGCGCGAGAAATCCACGAACCTGTGCAACGCCCTTGAAGCCCTCGTCGGCTCCGTATTCCTCGACGGTGGATGGCAGGCCGCAGAGCGCTCCGTCCTCGCCCTCTATGGACCTCGCATCGGCCAGGCCGTCGCGGAGCGTCGCACGATCGACGCGAAGAGCCGCCTGATCGAAGCCGCCCAGTCGTTGGTTCCCCAGCGCGCCGTCACCTTCCGGATCACCCGCGAGGAAGGTCCCGTGCACGAGCGGCTTTTCACGGCCGAGGCGCTGGTCGATGGCGAAGTCGCCGGCTCCGGCGCGGGGCCCAGCAAGAAGGAGGCGGAACGGATGGCCGCCGTCGCCGCGCTCGCTTCCCTCGGCCTGTCCTGACGCCTTCCCAGCCTTCCGTCCGCTCCGGCGCCGTATGCTATAATGTGTCGGAATAAAGCCCCGGGGGGCCGCGATGTATCTGAAGTCTCTGGAAATCCAAGGATTCAAGTCCTTTCCCGAAAAGACCGTCATCGAGTTCCACAACGGAATCACCTCCATCGTCGGCCCCAACGGAAGCGGCAAGTCGAACATCACCGACGCCATCCGCTGGGTCCTCGGGGAGACGAGCGTCCGCGCGCTGCGCGGCGCCCGCATGGAGGACGTGATCTTCACCGGTACGCAGACGCGCCGCGCGATGGGCTTCGCCGAAGTCACGATCGTGATCGACAACAGCGATGGCCGACTGCCCGTCGACTACACGGAGATCCAGGTCACCCGCCGTCTCTTCCGTTCGGGTGAGAGCGAATACCAGATCAACAAGGTCTCCTGCCGTCTGAAGGACGTCGCCATGCTCTTCATGGACACCGGCCTCGGCCGCGACGGATACTCGATCGTCGGGCAGGGCCGCGTCGACGAGATCCTCAGCAGCAAGTCCGAAGACCGACGCCGCGTGTTCGAAGAGGCGTCCGGCATCATGAAATTCAAGACGAGGAAGGACGAGGCCGAGCGCAAGCTCCTCTCGACCGAGCAGAACCTCGTGCGCATCAACGACATCCTCCTGGAGCTCGACGCCCGCGTCGTTCCGCTCGCAGCCGCCTCGACGGCCGCGAAGGCCTACCTGCAGATGCGAGACGAACTGAAGGGGATCGAGGTGGCCCTCTTCCTCGAGAACGTCGACGGGTTCCTCAAGAAGATCGAGGAGACGGCGAACGAATGGACGACGGTCCGACAGGACCTCGACGAGGAGACCGGCAGGCTCGAGGAGACCAAGCTGCGCCACCGGGAGTCGTCGGAGCGCCAGCGCGGCCTCGAGGCCGCACTCGAAACCGCCCGCGGCGACCAGACCCGCATCCAGGCCTCGATGTCGGAGCTCGAGGGCCGCATCGTCCTCGACCGCGAGCGCATCCGCCAGATCGAGGAGCGAACGCAGCGCGGCGACCTCGAAGAGCGGGACACGACCGCCGCGATCGAGCGGCTGGAAGCCGAACTGGCGGCCAAGCGCCTCAAGGAGACCCAGCTCGCCACGCAGCTCCAGGGATACGAGGCGAAGCTCTCGGGCTTCGAGGAGGAGATGCGCGTCATCCTCGAAAGCCTCGACGCGTCCGAGCGCGAACACGAAGAACTCCGCGGACGGCTCGAGTCGCTGCAGGAGACCCAGTTCGAGAAGCGGTCCCTGGCCCAGCAGACGCGCGGCCAGACCACGATGGTGGATCAGCGCCGTCGCAGCATTTCCGCGGAGATCGCCGCAATCGTCAGCGACTCGGACCGGCTTTCGCTACAACGTGAGGAAGCCCAGTCGCTCGTCGACAAGGCGACCGCGGGGCTGAACCGGAGAGCGGGCACGCTGGGCGCCGAGCGCACGTCCCTCGAGGCCCTCAAGAAGGACTGCACGCAGACGGCGATGGCCCTCGAAACGAAGAAGCTCGACGTCGCCAACCGCAACTACCGCATAAAGACGCTCACGGAGCTCGAGAAAGCGCATGAAGGCTACAGCGAGGCCGTGCGCTCGCTCCTGCGACAGGCGGAGTCGGATGCGGCCTTCTCGACCGGAATCCGGGGCACGCTCGGCGACCTCCTTCGAGTGCCGCAGGAAATCGAGACCGCGATCGAGATCGCCCTCGGTCCCGCCGTCCAGAACATCGTCGTCGACGCCGAGGCGACCGCCTCCCGCCTGATCGCCTACCTGAAGGAAGGCCGCTTCGGTCGCGCGACGTTCCTTCCCATTTCGTCGATCTCCTCCCGCACGCTCGAGAAGGTCCACGTCCAGAAGCTGCAGGGGATGAAGGGGTACAAGGGCGTCGCCTCCGACCTCGTCGAATGCCCTGCGGACCTCCGCCCGATCCTCGAGAACCTCCTCGGCCGCACGGCCGTGGCCACGGACCTCGACGCCGCGATCCCGATGGCCCGAGCCTGCGGCTATTCCTTCCGCATCGTCACCCTCGAGGGCGACGTCGTCTCGACCGGCGGGCCGATCTCGGGCGGCTATTCCCGCCAGAACGTCTCCGGACTGCTCGGACGTGCGCGCGAGATCGAATCCCTCAAGGGCGAGGTCGCGTCGCTCGAAGGCGAGATCCGGATCCACGAGCGCGCGCTGCCCGAGAAGGAGGCCTCGCTGGGTGAGACCGCGCGCCGGATCGCGGTGCTGGAGCAGGAATCGACCGACCTTTCGCATGAAAGGATCCGCGAGGAATCCCGGGTCGCCCGCCTCGACGCCGACATGCAGCGCGACGCCTCGCGCATGGGCATGCTGCGGGCGGAAGACGAGCAGCTCGCGTCGACGCGCGATTCGATCGTCCTCGAAGCGAACGCCCTGGACGCCGAGTCCGAGGCGATCGCCAGGGAGATCGCCGGCATCCGGGAACAGCTCGGCGCCGCGGAGACGCGGAACCGCCAGGAGCAGGAACGCCGCGACGACCTCCGCGAGACGATCTCGGGGCTGAAGATCTCCGTCGGATCGATCGAGGAGAGCCTCCATTCCGCCCGCGAAATGTCCCTCCGCATCGAAGGCGAGAAATCGACCCACGAGACCAGCATCCAGCGCCGCGCGGAAGAGCGCGCGACAGGACTGGCGGAGACCGCGCGCCTGGCCGAGGGGATCCTGGTGCTCGAGCGGGACCTGCTGGCGAAGAAGGACGAGGGCACCGCCGCTGCGGAGCGCATCCGCGCCCTGGCCGCCGAGAAGGAAGCCCAGGACGTCGCCGATACGGACTACGCCGAACGCCTGGAGGCCTTCTCGGCGCGCATCACGCTGCTGCAGAACGACCTGGGTCGCATCGACATGAAGCGGCAGAAGTTCGAAACTTCGCTCGACGACGTCCGGAACCGCCTGTGGGAGGAATACGAACTCACCGGCGAGACCGCCGCCCCTTGGCGAAGGGAGATCCAGAGCGTCGTCGCGGCCCAGCGCCAGACGACCGAGCTGCGCTTGAAGATGCGCGACCTCGGACCGGTCAACGTCGGGGCGATCGAGGAGTACGACCAGGTGAACGAGAGGCTGATCTTCACGAAGGCGCAGCGCGACGACATCGAGGAAGCCCGCGGCAAGCTGCGCAAGGTGATCGGCGACATCACGGACGAGATGAAGACGCTGTTCGTCGAGCATTTCCGGGCCATCAACGCCAACTTCAACGTCGTCTTCTCCGAGCTCTTCGGCGGCGGAATGGCCGAAATCGCCCTCGAGGACGAGGAGAACGTTCTGGAGTGCGGCATCGAGATCAAGGCGCAACCCCCCGGCAAGAAGCTGCAGAACATGATGTTGCTTTCGGGCGGCGAGCGCTGCCTGACCGCGATCGCCCTGCTGTTCGCCATCCTGAAACTGCGGCCGACGCCGTTCTGCGTCCTCGACGAGATCGAGGCGGCGCTGGACGACAGCAACGTCTTCCGCTTCACCGAATACATCCACCGCTACTCGAACGCGTCCCAGTTCATCCTCGTGACCCACCGCAAGGGCACGATGGAGGCTTCGGACCGCCTGTACGGCGTGACGATGCAGGAACGCGGCATCTCCAAGGTGCTGTCGATGCACCTCGGCGACTAGCCCCGCCTCCGCGGCAGGAAGGGAAGCCATGGCGCTGTTCGACCGCTTCCGCAAGGGCCTCGAGAAGACCCGGACGTCCTTCTCGGAAGGCTTCAACCGTCTCGCCACCTCGCTCGGCATCTATGATGCGTCGATGCTCGACGAGCTCGAGATGCTGCTCGTCTCCGCGGACACCGGCGTCCCCGCCGCGACGGCCGCCATGGAATCGCTCCGCCGCCGGATGAAGGAGTCGGGGCAGGTCTCCCGCGCCCAGGTCCTCCAGATGTTGCGGGACGAGCTGCTGAATCTCCTCGGACCCACGTCGCGTCTCGAGCTCGCCCCCTCCGGACTGAACATCGTCCTGATGGTCGGCGTCAACGGAACCGGCAAGACCACGACGGCCGGCAAGCTCTGCGCGCGGTTCGCCGCAGAAGGCCGAAGGACCGTGCTGGCCGCCGCCGACACCTTCCGCGCCGCCGCCATCGAACAGCTGGAGCACTGGGCGAAGGCGACGGGCACCCCGCTGATCCACCATTCCGAGGGTTCGGACCCCGCCGCCGTCGTCTTCGACGCCGTGCAGTCGGCGAAGGCGCGCGGTGCCGGCGTCCTGATCGTCGACACGGCCGGACGCCTCCACAACAAGCAGAACCTCATGGACGAGCTCAACAAGATCCGTCGCGTGATCGCCCGCGAGGCGCCCGACGCGCGCTGCACGACCCTGCTCGTGATCGACGCGACGACCGGACAGAACGCGGTCGTCCAGGCCCGCCTCTTCAAGGAGGCGGCTTCCGTCGACGGCGTCGTGTTGACCAAGCTCGACGGCAACGCCAAGGGCGGGGTCGCGATCGCGGTCGCCTACGAGACCCGCGTGCCGATCCTGCTCGCCGGACTCGGGGAGCAGGTCGACGATCTCGTCGACTTCGACGCCGCCTCGTTCGTGGATTCCTTGCTTCCGACCCCTTGATGTCAAGTCGAATCACTTGACACCTCGCCCGTTTTCCCGTATTCTCCTTCCATGGCCGATGACACCAGCCCAGTCGGAAAGAGCGTGGAGGCCAGCCTCCGCCTCGACTTCTACGGGAATCTCCTCTCGGAGAGGAGCCGTCGGCTCATGGAACTCCACTTCGACGAGGACCTTTCCTACGCGGAGATCGCGGAGCAGTTGGGAATCAGCCGCCAGGCCGTCCACGACGGCGTTTCGCGCGCGCTGGCCCAGCTCGAGGAATACGAGGCCAGGCTCGGTCTGATCGGCCGCTTCGGCACCCAGCGCCGCCTCGTCGAGGAAGCCCTCCGCCTGATCGGCGAAGGCAGGGAAGAAGACGCTTCCCGCAAGCTCCGGTCCCTGCTCGAGCAACTCTAGGAACAAGGAGAACGACGCACGCATGGCCTTCTTCGCCAGCCTCTCCGACAAGCTCCAGGCGATCTCCGCCCGCATGAAGGGCAAGGCCCGCGTGAGCGAGGTGGATATCCGCGACATGATGCGCGAGATTCGTCTCGCGCTGCTCGAGGCCGACGTGAACTTCCAGGTCGTCAAGCAGTTCGTCGACGAAGTCGCCTTGAAGTGCCGCGGCTCCGACGTGCTCGAATGCCTGACCCCCGGCCAGCAGGTCGTCAAGATCGTCCACGAAGAGCTCGCCGCGATGCTCGGCACGACGCCGGGCCGCCTGGCCGTCTCTCCCTCCGGATTCACCGTGATCCTGCTCTGCGGCCTCAACGGCGCGGGCAAGACGACGACCGCCGCGAAGCTCGGCCTCTACCTCAAGAAGAAGGGCAAGAAGCCCATGCTCGCCTCCTGCGACGTGCACCGCCCCGCGGCCGCGAAGCAGCTGGAGGTGCTCGCAGGGCAGGCGGGACTGACCTCGTTCCTCATGCCGGACGAGAAGGACGCCGTCGTGGTCGCCAGGAAGGCCGTCGATCGCGCGAAGTACCTGTTCCAGGACACGCTGATCCTCGACACCGCCGGCCGCATGACGATCGACGCCGAACTGATGGAGGAGCTCAGACAGGTCCGCAAGGCCGTCAGCCCCACCGAGACGCTGCTGGTCGTAGATGCGATGACCGGCCAGGAAGCCGTCACGATCGCCTCCGCCTTCGACAAGGAGATCGGCGTCGACGGGTTCGTGATGACCAAGCTCGACGGCGACGCCCGCGGCGGCGCCGCACTGTCGATCCGCCGGATGACCGGCCGTCCGATCAAGTTCGCGTGCGTCGGAGAGAAGATCGCCGACATCGAGGAGTTCTATCCCGACCGCATGGCCTCCCGGATCCTCGGGATGGGCGACGTGCTCGGGCTGATCGAGCGCGCGACCGTGGCCGTCGACGAGAAGAAGGCCCGCGATACCC
Source organism: uncultured Eubacteriales bacterium (assembly GCA_903835065.1). Taxonomy (GTDB): domain Bacteria; phylum Bacillota; class Clostridia; order Saccharofermentanales; family UBA5734; genus CAILLO01. Next base: position 72,975 of record CAILLO010000001.1, on the reverse strand, counting down.
TCGAGAACATCCGAAAGAACCGTTTCACGCTCCAGGACATGCTCTCCCAGATGGAAGAGGTCGTGAAGATGGGCGACATGAACAGCATGCTGGAGATGATCCCCGGCATGGACAAGAAGAAGATGGCCGGCGCGCAGGTCGACGAGAAGCAGGTGGCCCGCACCGTCGCGATCCTGCGCGGCATGACCGTCCGCGAGCGGATGAACCCGGACCTCCTCAACGCCAGCCGCCGCAAGCGCATCGCCGCCGGGTCGGGCGTGCAGGTCCAGGACGTGAACCGCGTCGTGCGCCAGTTCGAGGAGACCGAGAAGATGATGAAGCAGTTCCAGTCGATGTCGAGGGGACGGAGAGGGCGCGCCGGCATGCCGGGATTCCCGTTCTAGCCCCTGTGCATAGAAGCGAAGCAGGACCAGAAGACCCAAGAGGACCCATAGGAGGAACCCACCATGGCAGTCAAGATCCGTCTCAAGAGAATCGGCGCGAAGAAGACCCCGTTCTACCGCGTGGTCGTGGCCGATGCGCGCTACCCGCGCGATGGCCGCTTCATCGAGGAGATCGGCACCTACGACCCGAAGACCGACCCGGCGACGGTGAAGGTCGATGCCGAGAAGGCGAAGAAGTGGATCGGCAACGGCGCGCAGCCCACCGACACCGTCCGCGCCCTGCTCAAGAAGGCCGGAGTCCTTTGACAGGAAGGGAGGTCCGGACATGAAGGATCTTCTCGAGACGATCGTCCGCTCTCTCGTCAACGAGCCGGACGCCGTCGTCGTGGAACGCTACGACCAGGGGGACCTCGTGGTCCTCGAACTGCGCGTCGCACCCGACGACATGGGCAAGGTGATCGGCAAGCAGGGAAGGATCGCCCAGGCGATCCGTTCCGTCATGAAGGCCCGGGCCGCCCGCGATGGCCGCCGGGTCGACGTGAAGATCATCTGACGGAAGGTACCGGGCCGTGCTCCCCGAGCAGCTCCAGATCGGCCGCATCCTCGGTCCCCACGGCATCCGCGGGGAACTCCGGGTGTATCCGCTCACGGACGACCCGACGCGCTTCGAACGCCTGAAGGCCTGCCTTCTGGAAGGAGCGCCCGGGTCGCCTCCGTCGTCCGTCCGATGTCTCGGCGTGCGGCACCAGCAGGGCATCGTCCTGCTGCGTCTCGCCGGCGTCGACGACCGCGACGCGGCGGAGAAGCTCAAGGGCCGCCATCTGCTCGTCGACCGCAAGGACGCCGTCAAGCTTCCGCAGGACGCCTACTTCATCTGCGACCTCGTGGGCTGCCGCGTCGTGACGCTCGACGGAGAGGACCTCGGGACGCTCGAAGAGGTCCTGCCGACGGGCAGCAACGACGTCTATCTCGTCAAGCGGCCCGACACCAAGGACCTGCTCGTTCCCGCCCTCAAGACCGTCGTCCGCTCCGTCGACATCGCGGGCCGCCTCGTGCGGGTCGTCCTGCCGGACGGCCTGCGCGACTGACGGACGGCACGGAGGGAGTTTCCATGCGCTTCACCGTCCTCACGCTGTTTCCCGACACGATCCGCGCGGTCGCCTCCCACAGCATCGTCGGACGTGCGATCCAGGCCGGGCTGCTTTCGGTCGACGCGATCGACATCCGGAGCTTCGCAGGCAACGCCTACGGCAAGATCGACGACTCTCCCTACGGGGGCGGCCGAGGCATGCTGCTGATGTGCGAACCGGTCCACGCCGCATGGCGGGAAGCCGTCGCGCGAAGCGGCGAGACGCATCCCCGCACGGTCTTCCTGTCCCCTCAGGGCCGCACCTTCGACCAGTCGCGCGCCGCCGAGCTGTCGAAGCTGCCCGGCCTCATCCTGCTCTGCGGGCACTACGAGGGGATCGACCAGCGCGTTCTGGACGAGATCGTCGACGAAGAGATCTCGCTCGGTGACTTCGTGATGACGGGCGGGGAGATTCCCGCGCTCGCCGTGATCGACGCGGTGTCGCGACTCATCCCAGGCGTACTGCCCGACGAGAGCGCCTACCTCGAGGAGTCCCACTCGGACGGCCTACTCGAGTATCCGCATTTCACGCGGCCCGCCGAATGGCACGGGAAGAAGGCGCCTGACGTGCTGCTGTCAGGACATCACGAGCGTATTGTGCAGTGGCGACGCCTGATGGCCCTGACGACGACGATGAAGAAGCGGCCCGACCTCTTCGGCCGGATCCAGCTGGAAAAGGGCGAAGGGGCGCGTCTGGCGGAATTTCTTTCCGGAACGGATTGAACCTCCGCCGACCTTTGTGTTATATTACTGGAGCAATTACGGATGGTCCGCTGCCCACTGCGTGCATGAACATCCTGGGATGAAAGGAGGAACGCATATGGACATCATCAAGGCACTCGAGCAGGAACAGCTCAAGAGCGATCTCCCCAGCCTCGACATCGGCGACTACGTCAAGGTCCACCTGAAGGTCAAGGAAGGGAATCGCGAGAGGATCCAGATCTTCGAAGGGACCGTGATCTCCCGCAAGGGGCACGGACTCAGCGAGACCTTCACCGTCCGCCGCATTTCGTACGGCGTCGGCGTCGAAAGGATCCTGCCCGTCCATTCGCCGCGCATCGACCACGTCGAGACCGTCCGCAAGGGCAAGGTCCGTCGCGCAAAGCTCTATTATCTGCGTGACCGTGTCGGCAAGTCGGCCAAGGTCAAGGAAAAACTGGTGAAGCCCACCTGAGGCCCCAAACCAGGAAGAGGACCCGAAACGGTCCTCTTTTCTTTTCGAGGTGAGGTGACGGCATGGACATGAAGGACCTGAGCTGGTTCCCGGGACACATGACGAAGACGATGCGCAGCATCGCCGAGCGTCTCTCCCAGGTCGACCTCGTGATCGAGACCTGCGACGCCCGGATTCCGTTCTCCAGCCGCAACCCGGAACTCGACCGGATCATCGGTCAGAAGCCGCGTCTCGTCGTCCTGAACAAGGCGGACCTGGCCGAAGAGGGCCGAACGACCGACTGGATCCGTTATCTGGCGAAGGACACCTGTCGCGCGATCCCCGTCGACAGTCTGCACCGCAAGGGACTGGAACGCGTCCGCGCCGCCGCGATCGACCTCTGCTCGGCCCGGCTGGAGCGCGCCGCCGAACGCGGACGGATCTTCCGTCCGGTCCGCGCGATGGTCGTCGGCATCCCGAATTCCGGCAAGTCGACGCTGATCAACGCCCTGACCGGGCGCAAGGCGGCCCTCGTCGAGGACCGTCCCGGCGTCACGCGCGGCGCCCAGTGGATCCGCGGCGAGGGACAGCTCGAACTGATGGACATGCCCGGCGTCCTCTGGCCGCAGCTGGGCAGCGCGCACCGCCGTCTCCGCCTCGCGGCGACCGGCGCGATCCGCGACGACGTGATCGCGATCGAGGAACTGGCGACCGAGACGATGCGCCTGCTCGTGGACCGGTATCCCGACCTGCTCCGCAAGCGCTACAAACTCGAGGACCTCGCGCCGTCCGCGCCTCTGCTCCTGGAGGAGGCGGCGCGCCGCCGCGGGTGCCTCCTTCCGGGGAACCGCGCCGACCTGACGCGGTTCTCGGTCCTCTTCCTCGACGAGGTCCGAGGGGGCGTCCTGGGCAGGATGACCCTGGAGAGCCCATCGGACGTGCCCCAGGAGGACGCGTAGCGCCATGCCCCGCGCAGCCCGTCGAAAGCCGGACGAGAAGTATGACGCGATGCTCGAATACGAGCGCCGCTGCTGGCTGCAGGGCCGGATGCGCATCGGCGGCATCGACGAAGCGGGAAGAGGCCCCCTCGCCGGTCCCGTCGTCGCGGCCTGCTGCGTCCTCGACCCTGCGCGCCGCGTCCTGGGAGTCGACGATTCCAAGAAGCTGTCCCCGGCCCGGCGCGACGAACTGTTCGAACGGATCCTCGACGAGTGCGCGGATTCCTGCATCCAGGAGGTCGACGCGCTCGAGATCGATCGGATCAACATCCTCAACGCGACGAAGAGGGCGATGGCGAACGCCGTTTCAGGCCTGCTCGTCCCGCCCGACGTCCTCCTGGTCGACGCGGTCGATCTCGAGGGCACCGGCATTCCCGTCGTCGCCATCGTCAAGGGGGATGCGCTGAGCGTCTCGATCGCGGCGGCCTCGATCCTCGCCAAGGTCCACCGGGACCGGATCATGGAGGCATACGACCGCGTCTATCCGCAGTACGGCTTCGTGAAGCACAAGGGATACGGCACGCCCGAGCACTACGAAGCGCTCCGAATGTACGGCCGCTGTCCGATCCACCGGCTCAGCTTCACCACGGGTCTCGACGATGCGTGACGCCCGAGCGGGAAACGTGTCGAAGGGGAAGGCGGCCGAGGCTGCCGTCGCCGACGAACTCCTCCGGCGCGGCATGTCCCTTCTCGCGAGGAACTACCGCTTCCACCGCCTCGGGGAGATCGACCTCGTCGTCGCCGACCGGGGCGCCGTCTGCTTCGTGGAAGTGAAGTCGCGTTCCTCGGACCGATTCGGTTCGCCCGCCGAGGCCGTGACCGCGGCCAAGGTCCGCCGGATCCGCCGCATCGCAGCCTGCTTCCTGCAGGAACGCCGACTGGAGGACCGAGAAGTCCGGTTCCTGGCCGCTTCCGTGCAATGTGAATCGGATGGACGCGTATCCTGCATCGAAATTCTCCCTTTCGATTGAACGTTCCCTCGCGAAGGCGGTTGAAAGCCTAGGGAACGTTTCATATAATGAATCGAACGAGTCGGGCGCGGGAAACGGCCTGCGCGGAACGTTCTGCAAGGAGGAGCTCACATGCCGTCATATTCGTCCCTCGACCGTGCCGCACTCCTCAAGGAGGCCGAAGCCCAGCAGCTCCGCCTCGACGCCTTCGCGGCGCGCAAGCTCAGCCTCAACATGGCCCGCGGAAAGCCCTGCAAGGAGCAGCTCGACCTGGCGTCCGAGATGATGGCCGTCCTCGGTCCGTCCGACGTCAAGGGCGCCGATGGCACGGACACGCGCAACTACGGCCTGCTCGAGGGCCTTCCGGAAGCCCGCGCCCTTTTCGGCAGCCTCTTCGGCGTGCCCGCCGCACAGGTGATCGTCGGCGGCAATTCGAGCCTCAATCTCATGTACGATGCCGTCGCGCGGGCGATGCTCACGGCCGTCCCCGGCGCGGATCGCCCGTGGTCCCGCGAGCCCGTCGTCAAGTTCCTGTGCCCGTCCCCGGGCTACGACCGCCACTTCGCGATCTGCAAGGAACTGGGCATCGAGATGCTGCCCGTCGGGATGACGCCCGAAGGTCCGGACATGGACGAGGTCGAGCGCCTGTGCGCGATGGACGCCTCGATCCGCGGCATCTGGTGCGTGCCCGTGTACAGCAACCCCGACGGGATCGTCTACTCGGAGAAGGCCTGCCGCCGCCTGGCCGCCATGCGGTCAGCTCCGGACTTCCGAATCTTCTGGGACAACGCGTACTTCCTGCACCATCTGTATCCCGAGGACAAGCCGTCGGTCCCGGAGATGACCGCCCTGTGCGCGGAGGCGGGGAACCCCGACCGCGTCTACATGTTCGCCTCGACGTCCAAGGTGACCTTCGCGGGCGCCGGCGTCGCCGCCCTGGCCACGAGTCCGGCCAACATCGAGCACATCCGGAAGAACATGGGCATCCAGACGATCGGCCACGACAAGATCAACCAGCTGCGGCACGTGCGCTACCTCAAGGACAGGGCGGGCGTGGAGAAGCACATGGAGCGCCACGCCGCGATCCTGCGCCCGAAGTTCGAGACCGTCCTGCGCATCCTCGACGCGGAGCTCCGGGAGCCGGGAATCGCCACCTGGATCGCTCCGCGCGGCGGATACTTCATCAGCCTCTTCGTCGAGAAGGGTCTGGCGAAGGAGGTCGTCGCCCTCGCGAAGTCCGTCGGCGTCGAACTGACGCCCGCCGGAGCCGCGTACCCCTACGGCAAGGACCCGAACGACCGCAATATCCGGATCGCCCCGTCGTTCCCGCCGACGTCGGAACTGGTGACCGCGATCGAGGTCCTCTGCACCTGCGTGCGGCTCGCCTCCGCTCGCCGCGGAGCCACCGAAGCGTCCCGATAGGGTATAATCGAGGCGGAAGGATGGTGACGTCATGGGATCCGCCTACGAAACGCCCCTGAACTCCCGCTACGCGAGCCGCGAGATGCTGTATCTCTTCTCGCCCGACCGCAAGTTCCGCAACTGGCGCCGTCTCTGGATCGCGCTGGCCGAGGCCGAACGCGAGCTCGGACTCCCGATCACGGAGGCCCAGATCCAGGAACTGCGCGACCACGCGGACGAGATCGACTACAAGTCCGCCGACGCGCACGAACGGGAAGTGCGGCACGACGTGATGGCCCATATCCTCGCCTACGGCGACCAGTGTCCGACCGCGAGGGGCATCATCCACCTCGGCGCGACCTCCTGCTACGTCGGCGACAACACGGACCTGATGCTGATGGCGGAGGGCCTCGACCTTCTGCGCGCGCGGCTGCTCTCGGTCGTCGCGGAACTCTCCGATTTCGCCGAGCGGTACCGCGCCGTCCCCACCCTCGGTTTCACTCACTTCCAGCCCGCCCAGCCGGTGACGGTGGGGAAGCGGGCGACCCTCTGGATCGAGGACCTGCTCTCCGACCTCGACGACCTCGACCACGTCCGGTCCGGAATCCTCCTGCTGGGAAGCAAGGGGACGACGGGCACGCAGGCCAGCTTCCTCGAGCTGTTCGACGGCGACCACGCGAAGGTCCGCGAGCTCGACCGGCGCATCGCGAAGAAGATGGGCTATCCCGGCGTCGTGCCGGTCTCCGGGCAGACCTATTCGCGCAAGACCGACTTCCGGGTCCTTTCCGTGCTGTCGGGGATCGCCCAGAGCGCCCATCGCTTCAGCAACGACATCCGCCTCCTCCAGCACCTGAAGGAGATCGAGGAGCCGTTCGAGGAGAAGCAGGTTGGTTCGAGCGCGATGCCCTACAAGCGGAACCCGATGCGCTGCGAGCGGATCGCCTCGCTGTCGCGCTACGTGATGGCGGACCTGATGAACCCGGCGATGACCGCGGCGACCCAGTGGTTCGAACGCACGCTCGACGATTCGGCGAACAAGCGGATCTCCGTCCCCGAAGCCTTCCTGTCGGTCGACGCGGTGCTGTCCCTATACCGCAACGTCGCGGGCGGGCTCGTGGTCAACCGCAGCGTGATCCGGCGCCACCTCGCGGAGGAACTCCCCTTCATGGCCACGGAGAACATCCTCATGCAGGCCGTGAAGCGGGGAGGGGACCGCCAGGTCCTCCACGAGCGGATTCGCGTGCACTCCATGAAGGCCGGCGCGACCGTCAAGGTCAACGGGCTTCCGAACGATCTGATCGAACGGCTCGCGGCCGACCCCGCCTTCGGTATGGGACGGGAGGAGCTCGACGCGCTGCTCGATCCGTCGCTCCACATCGGCCGCTGTCCCGAGCAGGTCGACGAGTACCTCGAGGAGGTCGTGAAGCCGGTCCTCGAGCGCAACAAGGACGTCCTTGACGCGAGGACGCCCGAACTCCGCGTCTGATGGAACCTTCCTCCCCGTGGATTCGTATATACCTCGGAAGTGAACCGCGGGGATTCGCCTCGCGTTCCGAAGGAGGATTTCCGATGAAACGCGGGATGATGGTTCTGTTCATGGTCCTTCTCGCATTCGCCCTCGTGCTCGCCTCGTGCGCAGCGCCCTCCACGAACGCCGACCGCAACCTGAAGACCGGCTCGATCCAGCACCTGAAGAACTACGCCGCGATCATTGCGCTGCTCAAGCAGGCGGGCGGACACGATCTGCAATACACGCGCGACCTCGCGGCCGCCGGAGCTCCGGAGACGAACGCGGCCTCGAAGAGCGGCAACGACTACTCGACCACGAACGTCCAGGTGGCCGGCGTCGACGAAGCCGATATCGTCAAGACGGACGGCAGCTACCTCTACCTGATCGCCAACAACCGGTTCCTGATCGTCGATGCGCGGGACCCCGCCGCCATGAAGGTCGTCTCCGACATCACCTTCTCAAGCAAGACGAACGAATATCCGATCGAGATGTTCCTCGACACCGAGAACCACCGCTTGTCACTGATCGTCGGGTCCTATCGCGCGACCGAGCCTTCGCCGACCACGGGAGCCTCGACGCCGGGCGTCGAACCCGCGACGTCGGGCAGCGGCGTCTCCGTCGAAAGCAAGATGGCCATCTGGCGCGGATACTTCGGCATTTCCACGACCGAAGTCCGCGTCTACGACGTCGCCGACCCCGCCTCGCCCTCGCTCGTCCGCAACTTCGAGCAGGACGGCAACTACCTCTCTTCGCGCCGCATCGGCGCCGACGTCTACCTGATCACCAACCGATACACCTGGTACGACGCCAGCGTGACCGTCGCGAGCATGATTCCCTCCGTGCGCAACGGCAGCGGTACGTTCGCCACGATCGCCCCCTCCGCGATCGGCATCGTGAAGTCCAACGACTACTCCAGCTTCCTCGTCGTCAGCGGCCTCGACACGGTCGACACGGGCAAGGCGGTCGACACGAAGGCGCTTCTCGGCGCTGGCAGCGTGCTCTACGCCTCTTCCGACTACCTGTACGTGGCGGCCACCCGCTGGGTGCAGCAGGAGTCCACCGTGACTCCGGCGTCCGACATGGGCACCGGTTCCGGCTCCGCCGGGTCTTCCGGCACGGTCGCCGCCACGACCCCCGAGCCTCCGTTCTATGATTCCACGAATTCCTATCCCAGCGAGGACGGCCAGAGCAAGATCGTCGACTTCCTCAAGGACAAGGTCGTCGTCCGCCGCGAGATCTACATGCCGGACCGCCTCGAGGTCTATGTCCTCGACGCCGACGGCAATCTGGTCCTCGACCCCAAGCAGACCCAGGTCTATCCGACTTCCGGTCCGCAACCGACCGGCGACCCGACCGCGCCGGACCAGACCGTCACGACCGCCCCTGATCCGACGGGCGACGCGACCGTCTCCACCGGTTCCAAGGACGTCTTCACGATGATGCCGATGCCCGTCGTCGACACCGTCACCGACATCTTCCGCTTCCGCATCTCGGACGCCACCGTCACCGAAGCCGGTGTCGGCTCGGTGCCCGGATACGCGCTCAACCAGTTCGCGATGGACGAATCCGGCGGCTACTTCCGCATCGCCACGACCGTCGGCGATGCGTGGAGGAACGACGAGTACACCTCGATGAACAACCTCTACGTCCTCGACAAGAACCTGAAGACCGTCGGCAAGGTCGAAGGACTCGCCTCCAGGGAGACGATCAAGTCCGTCCGCTTCATCGGCGACCGCGCCTATCTTGTGACGTTCCAGACCACCGACCCGCTGTTCGTGGTCGACCTCTCGAAGCCCACGACTCCGGCGGTCGTCGGCGAACTGAAGATCCCGGGCTACAGCGAATACCTGCACCCCTACTCCGATACGCTGCTGCTCGGCTTCGGCAAGGATGCGCTCGTCCAGGGCGACATGGCCTACTACCTCGGCATGAAGTTCTCCATGTACGATGTCTCGGACCCGTCCAGCCCGAAGGAGATCACCAAGCTGTCGCTCGGCGACCGCGGCACCGACTCGGAGATCAGCTACAACCAGAAGGCGCTGCTCTTCTCCAAGGACAAGAACCTGATCGGCATCCCGATCACGATTAACCGCGTCCCGCAGGACCAGGCCTCCGACCCGATCGCCTACGGCCAGCCCGTCTGGCAGGGGTTCGCGGTCCTGGGATACGACGCGGCGGGCGGTCTCTACGTCCGCGGCCTGGTGACCCATTCCAACAAGAACGTCGACTTCACGCAGGTGTTCAAGTCCTATGAGGATATCAACGCCAAAGCCGACCCCGAAGCCCTCTATGGAGCCCGCACGATCACGCGCGGCCTGTACGTCGGCGACACGCTCTACACGATCTCCGGCGGAATGGTCAAGACCACTTCGCTCACCGACTTCTCGACGCTCGGAACCGTCGAACTCCCCGGCGCGGCCGACTCCTACGGCCAGCCCAAGGCGATCGACTGACCCCCTCCGCATCTGCCCCTAAGGGCGGCCGCACTCGCTGCGGCCGCCCTTTTCGTCGCCCGGAATGGTAGAATGGACCTGTCAGCATGTATGGACCAGGAGGTGGCCGAAATGGTGATCCGAATCGACAAGCACAGCAACATCCCCCTTTACGCGCAGCTCAAGGACGCCCTCGTCGCAGGGATCCGCGCAGGACGCCTCGGCGCCGACGGAAGGATCCCATCGGAGATCGAGATCTGCGACATGACCCTCCTCAGCCGTCCGACCGTGCGGCAGGCCGTGGCCGAACTCGTCGCCGAAGGCGTGCTGGTCAAGGTGAAGGGGAAGGGGACCTACCTGGCCGAACGCCCGGAGTCGATCGAGCTCAAGGGCTTCAACGGATTCCAGTTCTCGGTCCTCGCGAGCGACAGCCAGGAGACGCGCGAATTCCGCTCCATCGACCGCATCGAGGGCGAATCCGACGAACTCGACCGGATCTTCGGGCAGATGCCCCTGTCGACGGACAAGGCGTATGCGAGGATGACCTGGGTCATCCAGGAGAAGGACGCCCCCTACGCGCACTGCGTCTCCTACGTCCCCCTCTGGATGTTCCCCAACCTGATCGACGACCTCCGGCTGGGTCGCCGCATGCTCGACATCACGGCGAACAAGTACGCGTTCCTGCCGACCCGCACGCACCTGCGCCTCGAGGTCCGTTCGGCCTCCCCCGAGGAGTCCGAGTCGCTCGACATCGCGCGCGGACAGGCCGTGATCGTCGCGACGTCCGACCTTTCCTCCCGAAGCGGCAACCTCTGCGAACACGTCGTCGCGGTCCTCCGCTCCGACCGCTGCGCGATCGTGCAGGACGCCGGGCGGAACTGACGGCGCGCGGATGGTCTACTTCGACAACGCCGCCACGACTCCACCGTTCCCCGAGACCGTCGACGCCGTCGCCACCGCGATGCGCGACCTCTTCGGCAACCCGGCTTCGCCCCACCGCGCGGGCTTCGACGCCGAGCGCGCCGTCAAGGACGCGAAGGAACGCCTGGCCCGACAACTGGGCGTCCTCCCGGAAGAGCTGATCTTCACCTCGGGCGGCACGGAATCCATCAACACGGTCCTGTCGGGCCATCTCGCGGCCAACCCGCGCCTGCCGGCCCGCATCGTGTCGACCGGCGCGGAGCACCCCGCCGTCCTGAGGACGCTCGAGCGACTGGCCTCCCGCGGCGTCGAGACCGTTCTGGTCGGCGTCGACCGGCAGGGCACGGTATGCCTCGACGAGCTCGAGCGCGCGCTCGGCACGCCGACCTCGCTCGTGAGCCTGCTCCACGTGAACAACGAGACCGGCGCCGTCCAGCCGATGGACGAGATCGCCTCCCTCCTCCGCCGCGTCGCGCCGGAGACCGCGCTCCACCTCGACTGCGTCCAGTCCTTCGGCAAGGTCCCTCTCGCACTCCACCGCTGGGGCGTGCGGTTCGCCTCCTTCAGCGCGCACAAGTTCCATGGGCCCAAGGGCATCGGTCTCCTGTACGCAGCGAAGGGGTCCCGGCTCGAGCCGCTCCTGCTCGGCGGCGGCCAGCAGGGTGGAATGCGCAGCGGGACCGAGAATCCGCCGGGCGTGCTCGGCATGGCCGCCGCGGCCGGCGTCTTCGTGCGCCGCCACGACGAATACCTCGAGAAGACGGCCGCGATCCGCCGCATCCTGCTCGACGGGCTCGCGCGGATCGACCGCGTCCCGGTCGCGGTCCTGTCGCCGCCCGCTGGCCTCCCCGCGATCCTCAACGTCTCCTTCGCCGGTGTGAAGCCGCAGACGCTCGTCAACGCCCTCTCCGAACGCGGTTTCTTCGTATCGACGGTCTCCGCCTGCTCCGCGAAGCGCAACCTGACCAGCCACGTCCTCCTCGCCATGGGAATTCCCGAGGCCGTTGCATCCAGCGCCCTGCGCATCTCGACCTCGGTCCTCAACGAGACGGCCGAAGCGGAGGCATTCCTGTCCGCCCTGTCGGAATCCCTTGCCTTGATCCTGCCCAGACGGTAGGATGGACCAGAAGAAGGAGACCCCCATGCCGCTTCCCCATGACCGCATCCTCCTCGCCCGGATCGGCGAGATCTCCCTGAAGGGCCTCAACCGAGGCGATTTCGAGGGCAAGCTGGCCGCGAACCTCCAGCGGAGGCTGAAGAGCCTCGGCGACCTGCGCGTCGTCCGCTCCCAGTCGATCCTGCGCATCGAACCCTCGGACCCGGACCATTTCGACTTCGAGGAGGCGATCCGGCGGACCACCTTCGTCTTCGGAATCGTCTCCGTCAACCCGGCCCGCAGTTTCGGCGGCGGCATGCCGGAGATCCTCGCCCAGAGCGTGGACCACATGGCGGGCGTTCTGGCCGATGGCAGGCCCCGCACTTTCAAGGTCGAGTCGCGCCGCTCCGACAAGCGCTTTCCCCTCGAATCCCCTGCGATCAGCCGGGACGTCGGCGCCGCACTGCTCCAGGCCTACCCGGACCAGCTGACCGTCGATGTGAAGCACCCGGACGTGACGCTGCGCGTCGAAGTCCGCGACACCCACCTGATCTTCGACCGCACGGTCCGGGGACACCGCGGACTCCCGGTCGGCACCGCCGGAAAGGCGCTGCTGCTCCTCTCGGGGGGCATCGACAGTCCGGTCGCCGGCTACATGATGGCCAGCCGTGGCCTCGAACTCGAATGCGTCCATTTCCAGAGCATGCCGTTCACCAGCGAGCGGGCGCTCGAGAAGGTCATGGACCTCGCCGGCAAGCTGTCCCTCTACACGGGCCGCCTCCAGGTCCACGTCGTGCCCTTCGCCGGCATCCAGACGATGCTCCGCGACCGCATCCCCGAGGACATGCTGACCCTGCTGACGCGTCGGGCCATGATGCGCGTCGCCGAGCGCATCGCCCGCCAGCGCGGCTGCAAGGCCCTGGTCACGGGGGAAAGCCTCGGGCAGGTGGCCAGCCAGACCCTGCACGCCCTCGCCGTGACCGACGCCGTCGTCGACATGCCCGTCTTCCGGCCGCTGATCGGCCTCGACAAGGATGCCACGATCGAGGTCGCCCGGCGCATCGACACGTTCGAGACCTCGATCCAACCCTACGAGGACTGCTGCACGGTCTTCGTCGCCAAACACCCGAAGACGCGGCCGCACCGGAGCGATTGCGACGCTCTGGAGAAGGACCTGCCGCTCGCCGGACTGATCGAGGAGGCCCTGCTGGGCCTCGTGACGCGGAAGGTGGCGCTCGAGCCATGAAAATCGGCAAGCTTTCGGACTCCGACCTGCACCGCCTGGTGCTCGACCGACTGCCGAAGTCCGGTCCGGACACCCTGACGGGTCCCGGCTCCGGCCTCGACTGCGCCGTCGTCCGCGGCGGCGGCGGCCTCGTCGTCCTGACGTGCGACCCGATCACGGGCGCCGCGGCCGACATCGGCCGCATCGCCGTCCACGTCGCCTGCAACGACGTCGCCAGTTCCGGGCTCGCCCCGCGCTGCCTCCTGCTGTCGCTGATCGCCCCGCCGGACTGCACCCCGGAATCGATCGCGGCGCTGGTCGACCAGGCCGCGGCCGCCGCGGAGTCCCTCGGCGTCGAGATCGTCGGCGGGCACACCGAAGTCAGCGACGCCGTGCGGCGGTTCGTCGTCAACACCACCGCGCTCGCCTTCTCCGACGGGCGTCCGGTCGTCACCTCCTCCGGCGCGAAGGCCGGGGACGCCCTCCTGATGACCCGCTCGGCCGGACTCGAAGGCACCGCGATCCTCGCGGCGGACCGGGCCCGGACGCTGTCCGCGACCCTGACGCAGGGAGAGCTCGACGAAGCGCAACGGTTCGTCGAACGCATCAGCGTCGTTCGCGACGGGACGACGGCCGGAAGGGAAGGGGCGCACGCCATGCACGACGCGACCGAGGGCGGCATCCTCGGCGCCGCCTGGGAACTCGCGGCGGCCTCCGGCCTCGGATGCGTTCTCGATGCCGGCTCGATTCCGGTGGACCCGCTGACCCGCAGGATCTGCGCCGTCCTCGGAATCGACCCCCTGCGTCTCATCTCCAGCGGATCCATGCTGATCGCGACGGACCGTCCGGACGGTATGGTCGCAGCGCTTGCGCACGAAAGAGTGCCCGCCGTCCGGATCGGGACGCTGACCGAAGACCTTCGCCGAACCCTGCGGGACGGTGAGCGGGACCGCCCTCTCGAACCGCCCGGGCCCGACGAATTGTTCGCCGCCTTGTGATAGAATCTCAAGGAATCCCACGACACGCCAGGAGGATACCATGGACTTCCAGCACCTGAAGCAGACCGACCCCGACGTCTTCCGCGCCGTATCGTCCGAGATCGGCCGCCAGCGCAACAAGATCGAGCTGATCGCCTCCGAGAACTTCGTCAGCGAGGCCGTCCTCGAAGCCGTCGGGTCGCCTCTGACGAACAAGTACGCGGAAGGCTATTCCGGCAAGCGCTATTACGGCGGCTGCGAGTACATCGACGTCGTGGAGACCCTTGCGATCGAGCGCGCCAAGCAACTGTTCGGCGCCGAACACGCCAACGTCCAGCCGCATTCGGGCGCCCAGGCGAACATGGCCGTGTTCTTCGCGCTGCTCGAGCCCGGCGACACGTTCCTGGGGATGGACCTCTCCCACGGCGGACACCTGACGCACGGGATGCCGAAGAACATCTCCGGCAAGTACTTCCACCCGGTCTTATACGGCGTCGACAAGCGGACCGAGACGATCGACTACGACCACCTCCAGGCCCTCGCCCTCGAGCACCGGCCGAAGCTGATCCTCGCAGGCGCCAGCGCCTATCCCCGGACCCTCGACTTCGCGCGGTTCCGCGCGATCGCCGACTCCGTCGGGGCCTACCTGTTCGTCGACATGGCCCATATCGCGGGCCTCGTCGCGGCGGGCCTCCACCCCGACCCGGTCCCGTACGCCGACGTCGTCTCGACGACGACGCACAAGACGCTGCGCGGTCCGCGCGGCGGCATGATCCTCTGCCGGAAGGAATACGCACAGAAGATCGACTCCGCGATCTTCCCCGGACTCCAGGGCGGACCCCTGATGCACGTGATCGCCGGCAAGGCCGTCGCCTTCCACGAAGCTCTCCAGCCGGGATTCAAGGCCTACCAGCGCCGGATCCTCGACAACGCGGCCGCCCTTTCGAAGGCCCTGCTCGACGAAGGCTTCCGTTTCGTCTCCGGCGGCACCGACACTCACCTGATGCTGCTCGACCTGACCGGCACCGGCGTGACGGGCAAGGAGCTGCAGCTGCGGCTCGACGAGGTCGACATCACCAGCAACAAGAACACCGTCCCGAACGAGACGCTGTCGCCCTTCGTGACCAGTGGGCTGCGGCTCGGCACCCCGGCCGTCACGACCCGCGGCATGGACGGGAACGACATGCGCGAGGTCGCCCGCCTGATCCGGATGGCCCACTCCGACTTCGACGCGAAGAAGGACGAGATCCGCACACGCGTCGCGGTGCTCCTGTCCAAGTACCCGCTGTACCCGGAGCTATAGTCCGCGCACGACGCTCTGGACCGGCCGGCGGTGGCCGGCGGAAAGGAGGACCCATGGAAGGCGCGACGGACCGCAAGGAACCGCTGGCCTACCGCATGGTCCCCCGCAAGCTCGACGAATACGTCGGCCAGGACCACATCCTCGGCCCCGGGCGCATGCTGCGCCGCATGATCGAGGCCGACCGCCTGAGCTCCATCATCCTCTTCGGCCCGCCCGGCACCGGCAAGACCGCCCTGGCGCGCGTGATCGCCCGCACGACGCGATCCGGATTCCAGAAGCTGAACGCGGTCACGTCGGGCGTCGCCGACATCAAGCGCGTGATCTCCGACGCCCAGAACCTGCTGATGAACCCTTCGGGCCGCACGGTCCTCTTCATCGACGAGATCCACCGCTTCAACAAGGCCCAGCAGGACGCGCTGCTGCCGCACGTCGAGGACGGGACGCTGATCCTGGTCGGCGCGACGACCGAGAACCCCTTCTTCGAGGTCAACAAGGCGCTGATCTCCCGCTCGACCGTCTTCCAGCTGCAGCCCCTCACGAAGGAGGATATCCGCCGCATCCTGGCCTTCGCGCTCGCGGACCGCGAACGCGGCCTGGGCGACGTTCCGATTGACTTCGAGGAGGCGGCGCTCGACTTCCTGTGCGACCGTTGCAACGGTGACGCGCGCATCGCCTTGAACGGCCTCGAGCTCGCCGCCGTGACGACGCCGCTGTCGGCGGACGGGCGGATCCACGTGGACGTCCCGGTGCTCGAGGACTGCATGCAGAAGCGTTCGATCGCCTTCGACCACGACGGCGAGAGCCACTACGACAACATCAGCGCCTTCATCAAGTCGATGCGCGGCAGCGACCCGGACGCCGCGGTCTTCTACCTCGCGCGCGCCCTCCACGGCGGCGAGGATATCGAGTTCCTCGCGCGCCGCATCACGATCTGCGCCGCCGAAGACGTCGGGATGGCCAATCCGTCCGCCCTCCAGGTGGCGATGGCCGCCTACCAGGCGATCATGGCGATCGGCATGCCCGAGGCGCGCATCATCCTCTCGGAGGCCGCCATCATGGTCGCGACCAGCCCGAAGTCGAACGCGTCGTACCTCGCGATCGAGAAGGCCATGGGGGACGTCGCCTCACGGCGCACCGGCGAAGTCCCGATGCACTTGCGCAACGCCCCGGCGAAGGGGATGGCCGACCTCGGCTACGGGAAGGGGTACCAGTACGCGCACGACTTCCCCGGGCACATCGTCGACCTCCAGTACCTGCCCGACGAAGTCAAGGACACCCGCTACTACGAGCCCGACGTCAACGGATACGAAGCCCGGATCAAGGAGTGGCTGGACAAGAAAAGGGGAGCGAAGGCGTGACGAAGCGGACCATCGAACTCGGATATGCGAAGGGCACGCGCTCCTTCACCCTCGACGAAAAGGACCTGCTGCTGGAGATGAAGGCGAACCCGGTGCCCGCCGGGCTCGTCGGCGAGCCCGAAGTCCGCCGCGCCCTGTCGGAACCGATCGGGGCGCCGCTCCTCCGGGACGTCGTGGGTCCCGGTGAATCGGTCTGCATTGTTTCGAGCGACGTCACGCGCCCGATGCCGACCGCGCTCGTGCTGCCCGCGCTGCTCGAGGAACTCGCGGCGGCGGGCGTGACGCGCGACCGGGTCACGGTCGTCTTCGGCCTCGGCATCCACCGCCCCCAAACCGAGGAGGAGCACCGGAAGCTGGTCGGACCGGCCATCTACGGCACGGTGCGCCTGCTCGACAGCGACGCCGCCGACATGGTGCACCTCGGGACGACCTCGCGCGGGACGCCCGTCGACGTGTTCGGCCCCGTCGCGCGCGCCGACCGGAGGATCCTCCTCGGCAACATCGAGATGCACTACTTCGCCGGCTACAGTGGCGGCTACAAGGCGATCATGCCGGGCGTCTCGACGCATTCGGCCATCCAGGCGAACCACTCCCGCATGGTGGAGCCGACGGCGGTCGCCGGGCGCCTGGCGGGCAACCCGATCCGCGAGGACATCGAGGAGGCCGGCGCGCTGCTCGGCGCCGACTGGATCCTCAACGTGGTCCTCGACGAGGACAGGCGCGTCGTGCGTGCCGTCGCCGGACACCCCGTCCTGGCGCACCGCGAGGGCTGCCGATTCCTCGACTCGATGTACAAGGTCGCGATTCCGCAGAAGGCCGACGTCGTCGTCGCGTCGCCCGGTGGCTTCCCGAAGGACCTGAACCTCTATCAGGCGCAGAAGGCGCTCGACAACGCCCAGCACGCCGTCCGGGACGGCGGCTGCATCGTCCTCGCCGCCGCCTGCACGGAAGGTCCCGGCGAACCGGTCTTCGAGGAATGGCTGCGCGGGTCCTGCGACCCCGACGAGACGATCGCCCGCATCCGCCGCGAATTCCAGCTCGGAGGGCACAAGGCGGCCGCCATCGCGATGGTCCGCGCCAAGTGCCGGATCCTGCTCGTCTCCGACCTGCCGGACGGATCCCCCTGCTTCGGCATGATGGAACCCTTCCGCGACCTCCAGGCCGCGGTCGACGAGGCCCTGCGCTCCCACGGGACCGGCGCCGGCGTCATCGTCATGTCCCATGCGGGTTCGACGCTTCCGGCCCTGGCGTAGGGACCCGCTGCAGCCTTCCTCGAGGTTCTGAGAGGGCTCCATGTAACTGGGGTTACTCCGGGTCCGACCCCTCAAGGGTACAGTTGACCCGTGGAAAGACGCACGCCGGAGCCCCATTCAGAGGGTCCCGCACGGGAAGGAAATCAAGATGGCCCAGGAGGAAAGAAAGTTCGTCTATCTCGACAACGCCGCGACCACGAGGATGCGGCCGGAAGTCCTGGAGGCGATGCTGCCCTATTTCACCGAACACTACGGCAACCCCTCGTCGCTCTATGAAGTCGGCCGCGACGCCAAGAAGGCCGTCGAACTCGCACGCGAGAAGGTCGCGCGCGCGATCGGCGCAGAACCCTCCGAAATCGTCTTCACGGGAAGCGGCTCCGAAGCCGACAACTGGGCGATCAAGGGCGTCGCGCAGGCGCTGGAGAAGAAGGGCCGCCATATCGTGACCTCGGCGATCGAGCACCACGCCGTGCTCCATTCCGTCGAAGCGCTGGCGAAGCGCGGCTGGGAAGTCACCTACGTACCCGTCGACGACCAGGGGATCGTGGATCCCGCGGACGTCGAGCGCGCGATCCGCCCCGATACGGTGCTGGTCACGATCATGATGGCCAACAACGAGATCGGCACGGTCCAGCCCGTCGACGAGATCGGCCGGATCTGCCGCGCGAAGGGCGTCTGGTTCCACACCGACGCCGTGCAGGCGGCCGGGGCACTGCCGATCGACATGAAGATGCTATCCGTCGACCTCTGCTCGTTCTCCGCGCACAAGATCTACGGGCCCAAGGGTGTCGGCGCGCTCTATATCCGCAAGGGCGTGCGCCTGCCGGTCTTCATCGACGGCGGCGGCCAGGAGCGCAAGCGCCGTGCCGGCACCGAGAACGTCCCCGGCGTCGTCGGCTTCGGCCGGGCCTTCGAACTCGCGGCCTCGGAACAGCCTGCGAACGCCGCGCGACTGACGGAGATCCGCGACGCCGCGATCGCCCGCATCATGGGCGGCATCCCGCACGTCCGCCTCAACGGGCATCCGACGAAGCGCCTGCCCGGCAACGCGAACTTCTCGTTCCAGTTCATCGAGGGCGAGTCGCTGCTGCTGCTGCTCGACATGTACGGATTCGCCTGCTCTTCCGGCTCCGCCTGCACGTCCGGGTCGCTCGACCCGTCGCACGTGCTGCTCGCGATCGGGCTGGTCCACGAGATCGCCCACGGTTCGCTGCGCGTCACCTTCGGCAAGGAGAACGGCCTCGACGACATCGAGCCGCTCTTCGAGGCCCTCGTGAAGGTCGTGGACCGGCTGCGCGAGATGTCCCCCCTGTATGACGAGTATCTGAAGGCAGAAGGGAAGAAGTAATAGATGTACAGCGAAAAGGTCATGGACCATTTCATGCACCCCCGGAACATGGGCGAGATCGAGAACGCGGACGCGGTCGGCACGGTCGGCAACGCCAAGTGCGGCGACATCATGCGCATCTTCCTGAAGATCGAGAACGGCATCGTCGTCGACGCGAAGTTCAAGACGTTCGGCTGCGGCTCCGCGATCGCGACGAGCAGCATGGCGACCGAGATGATCATCGGGAAGTCGATCGACGAGGTGCTGCAGTTGTCGAACAAGGCGGTCGCCGAAGCGCTGGACGGTCTACCCCCGCAGAAGATGCACTGCTCGCTGCTGGCGGAGCAGGCGGTCAAGGCGGCTCTCAAGGAATACTACGAGAAGCACGGGCTGATCGACGACTCGAACCGCGCGATCTTCGCCGAGGCCGAGGACCACGAGCACGACGGCGAATAGACCGCGCCTCCGCGGGTCCCGTCGTCCGGTCGCCCGGATCGAGGAACCCTAGAAGGGAATCACCCGGGGCAGGCGATCGAAATAGACGGTGAAGCCGGGGAAGCCCAGATTCCGAAGGAATTCCAGGTATTCGGGAAACACGCGGCCGACCGTCTCGGCCTGGTGGGCGTCCGAACCGACGCTCACGAGTTCGCCGCCCAGTTCCCGGTATCGGCGGAGAATCTCGGGATCGGGAAGGAAGTCCGTCGCCCCCTCGTCGATCATCCGATAGCCCGTGCGCGTGTTGAGCTCGAGCGCCCGCCCGGTTCCCGCGCAGAGCCGCAGCACTTCGTCGAAGGCGTCCGGGGCGTCGCGGTAGAGCATCTTCCGGTCGCTCCAGGGCGCGTATCGAGAGAAATAGTCGTAGTGCCCCAGGACGTCGAACGAATCCGTGATCCGGAGCATGTCGGCCATCCGCTCGAGGACGCCGCCGTAGACGGCCTTGCGGCCGGCGTCGTAGACCTCGCGGGAGAAATACGGGTCCAGTCCGTCGAGCATGTGGACGGACGAGATGATGTGGTCGAAGGCGCCGGTCCGGGCGACCTCGTCGAGGCGGGGACCGTGGAACGGCAGGAAGCCGAACTCGAGACCCCTCAGGACCTTCGGGCCGCCTCGGGACGACCGGTCGGCCGCTCGGAGGGAGTCCAGGTACTCCGGGATGTCGAAGACGGTGGAGAACCGGGGATCCGGGTAGTCCGGCTCGTAGTGGTCGGTGACGACGACGCCGTCGAATCCGAGGGCGGCGATCCGGTCGACGAGGACCTCGATCTCCAGCTTGGAATCGCTGGAGAACCGATTCGTGTGGGTGTGCGTATCGTAGCGCATCGATGCGGCCTCCCTTGTTCCCGTACTTGAAAATACTCTATAATGAACGGACGCGCAAACCCCTCCGGGCTCGCTCGGCAGGCTTGAAGCGACAGATGAGACCCTTGAAGGAGGAATTCCCGATGGCCGTCAAGAAGACCCCCGCAGCCGGAAAGACCCCGGCTGCCAAGCCTGCCGCCGCAGAGAAGACCGTTCGGACCCGCAGGGCCGCTCCCGCCGCGAAGGACGCGAAGGACGCCAAGGAGGCCGTGAAGGAACTGAAGGAGAAGCTGTTCAAGGACTACCCGAACCTGTGGGACAAGGCCTCGACGGACGACGTGGAATCCGCGTACGCGTTCGCGGAGGAGTACCGACGCTTCATCGACCTCGGCAAGACCGAGCGGGAGGTCGTGATCGCCTCGATCGAGACCGTCGAGTCCCTCGGCTTCGTCGACATCGAGACCGCCGGCAAGGTCCTCAAGCCCGGAGCCAAGGTCTACAAGAGCATCCGCGGCAAGGGCTTCGTCTGCGCCGTGGTGGGGAAGAAGCCCGCGAGCGCGGGAATGAACCTGCTGGGCGCCCATATCGACTCCCCCCGGATCGACCTCAAGCCCGTCCCGGTCTATGAAGAGGCCGACATGGTCTTCTTCAAGACCCACTACTACGGTGGGATCAAGAAATACCAGTGGGTTTCGCTCCCCCTCTCGCTGCACGGCGTCGTGGTGCGCGGCGACGGCAGCAAGGTGTCGGTCTGCGTCGGCGAGAAGGACGAGGACCCCGTCTTCACGATCACCGACCTGCTGCCCCACCTGGGCGCGGAGCAGATGGCCCGCAAGGCCAACGAGACCGTCAAGGGCGAGGAACTGAATCTTCTGGTCGGCAGCCTCCCGTACGGCGACAAGGACACCTCCAGCCGCTTCAAGCTGGGTCTCCTGAAGCTCCTCAACGACCAGTACGGCATCACGGAGCAGGACCTCGTGTCCGCCGAACTCGAGATCGTGCCGGCCTTCCGTTCGCGCGACCTCGGCTTCGACCGCAGTTTCGTCGGCGCCTACGGCCAGGACGACCGGGTCTGCTCGTTCCCGGCGCTGGTCGCCGTGACCGACCAGGAGAAGCCCGACAAGACCTGCGTCGCGATCCTCTCCGACAAGGAGGAGATCGGCAGCGAAGGCAACACCGGCGCGAAGTCCCGCCTCTACGTCAATTTCCTCTCCGACCTCTACGCCCGCACGTCCGGCGGCTACGACGAAATCGGCTTCCAGAAGTGCCTCGAGAACTCGAAGATGCTGTCCGCCGACGTGAGCGTCGGGTACGACCCCACCTTCGGCAGCGTCTCCGACCCCAAGAATTCCGCGTACCTGGGCCGCGGCATCGTGCTCGAGAAGTACACGGGCCATCGCGGCAAGAGCGACGCGAGCGACGCCAACGCCGAATTCTACGCCGAGGTGATCCGCGCGCTGGAGTCCGCCGGCATTCCGTGGCAGACCGGCGAACTCGGCAAGGTCGACTTCGGCGGCGGCGGGACGATCGCCAAGTACATGGCCGACTACGGCATCGAGGTCCTCGACTGCGGCGTCGCCGTCCTGTCGATGCACGGCCCCTTCGAAGTGACCAGCAAGATCGACGTCTACTACACCTACCTTGCCTACAAGCGCTTCATCGAAGCCGTCTGACGCGGCCTTCTGCCGTCTCTGCCCCCGCGACTGCGGGGCGGACCGCGGGAGCGGGGTTCCGGGCACCTGCCGGACCTCCGCTCCCGTTTCCGTCCTTCGCGTCGCCCGGACGATGGTCCACCGCTGGGAAGAGCCGTTCCTGGCAGGGGAGGGGGGCAGCGGCGCGTTCTTCTTCACGGGCTGCAGCCTGCGCTGCGTCTTCTGCCAGAACCACGCGATCAGCACGAGGGACGTCGGGGAGGACCTGACGCCCGAGGAGGCCGCGGTGCGCATGCTGTCCCTGCAGGCGCAGGGCGCCGAGAACATCGACCTCGTCTCGCCATCGCACTTCGCACCCGGCATCGCGGATGCCGTGCGGATCGCGAAGGGGAGAGGCCTCTCCGTCCCCGTCGTCTGGAATTCCAACGCCTACGAGAAGCCGGAGACGCTCGAACGGCTCGCCGGCGTCGTGGACGTCTTCCTGCCCGACCTCAAGCACTTCGACCCGCAGGTCGCCAAGGACCTTTGCGGGGCGCCGGACTACTTCGCGCGGGCGTCCGAGGCGGTCCGGGCCATGCTGCGCATCGCCGGTCCCGCGCGTTACCACGTCGACCGCCTCGCGGGAGGCCTCGCCGTGCGCCACCTGTGCCTGCCCGGCCTCGTGCCCGACTCGCTGGCCCTGCTCGACTGGATGGCCCACAACCTTCCGCTTGCGACTCCGATCTCCCTGATGCGCCAGTACACGCCCATGCACCGCGCCGTCGAGGGCGTTCCGGGTTATCCCGCGCTGTCCCGGCGGCTCGTGACGCACGAATACCGCAAGGTCGTTGCGCGCGCGGAGGCCCTCGGGTTCACGAATCTCTGGGTCCAGGAAAAGGAGAGCGCCTCCGCCCGGTTCACGCCGGACTTCCCGAACGGCTGAAGGGAGACGGAGCCTACTTCGGGCGCCTGCGGCGCTCGGAGGCCAGCGGGTTGCTCTCGACGGCCTGGTGGAGCTGATCCTCGTCGACATGCGTGTAGATCTCGGTCGTCACGATGCTCTCGTGACCGAGGATCTTCTGCAGCGTCCGGATGTCGACGTGGCCGTACTTGTACATCAGGGTGGCGGCCGTGTGGCGCAGCTTGTGCGTCGAATAGCGGCTCGGGTCGAGGCCGGCGGAGCGGATCGTGCGCTTGACGATGACCTGGACCATCTTGGTGCTGATCCGGTTGCCCCGACGGCTCACGAACAGCGCGTCGCGGCCGCCGCCCTTCGGGTTCAGGTTCTTCCGCACGGCGAGCCACTGGTCGAGCGCCTCGAGGCAGCTGCCGTTCAGGTAGACGGTGCGCTCCTTCGCGCCCTTGCCGACCACCGTCAGGGTGTCGTCGCGGATGCGGCTCATGTCGATGCCGGTGAGTTCCGACAAGCGCAGCCCGCAGTTGAGGAAGAACGTCAGGATGCAGTAGTCGCGCTCGGGGAAGGGCGGTTCGACGGTCGAGACGGAATCCAGCAGGCGCTTGCTCTCGTCGAGGCTCAAGTGGCGGGGAAGGCGACGGATCAGCTTCGGCGTGTCGAGTTCCGAAGCCGGGTCGTCGGCAATAAGGCGCGCCTTGGTTTTCAGGTATTTGAAGAAGACGCGCAGCGACGCGACCTTGCGCGCGCGGGTCGCCGCGGCGGCCTTTCGATCGCGGCTGAGCCAGGTCACGAAGGCGTAGAGGTCGTTGAGCGAGATGGTCCGCAAGTACGCCTCGTCGACATCGTCGATCGGGGTCTCGGCGAAGGGCGCGGCCGCCAGGGACGGGTCGAGGAGGCGCTTGTGGAAGCGGAAGAACATCTGCAGGTCGTATCGGTATTCCCGGACCGTCAGCGCGGAGCGACCGCGGATGGCCTGCAGGTATCCCAGGAACCCGTCGAGGATGGGGAACATGCCGCGGTCGTCCATGCGGGCCTCCTTCCGGTTCTGGTCCCATTGTACCAAACGAGGGAACCCTATCTTCCCTCCTTCGATTTTATGGAGATTTTCGGCTAGAATGGTTGCATACAGGTCCTACAATATGATAGAATACGCCTACGGCGGACGATTGTCCGCACTACGTGGACACACCGGGCCGAGGAAAGGCAGGAAGACGAGAGATGGCACAGAGGAAATTCAGAGTCGGCGTCGTCGGGGGCACCGGGTTCGTGGGACAGCGGTTCCTGTCGATCCTGGATGACCACCCGTGGTTCGAGGTCGTGGGCGTCGCAGCGTCGGAGCGCTCCGCAGGCAAGACGTACGAAGAGGCCGTGGCGGGCCGCTGGAAGATCGACCGGCCGATGCCGGACAGCGCGAAGGGACGGATCGTGCGCAGCATCGCCGACATCGACGCGTTCTGCGACGACGTCGACTTCGTCTTCTGCGCCGTCGACATGAAGAAGGACGAGATCCGGGCGCTCGAGGAAAAGATGGCCCTGCACGAGACGGCCGTCGTCTCCAACAACTCCGCGCACCGCTGGACGCCCGACGTCCCCGTGATCATCCCGGAACTCAACCCGGAGCACGCCGTCGCGATCGAAGCCCAGCGCCGACGTCTCGGCACGCGCCAGGGCTTCATCACCGCCAAGCCCAACTGCTCGATCCAGAGCTACGTGCCCGCGCTGCACCCGCTGCGCGTCTTCGGGCTGAAGGAGGTCTTCGCCAGCACGTACCAGGCGATTTCCGGCGCCGGAAAGACCTTCCAGGACTGGCCGGAGATGGTCGGCAACCTCATTCCCTTCATCGGTGGGGAAGAGGAGAAGAGCGAGCAGGAACCGCTGCGCATCTGGGGCGAATTCAAGGACGGATCCTTCACGAAGGCCGATGCCCCGAAGATCTCGGCGCAATGCTATCGCGTCGCCGTCGCCGAAGGCCACACCGCGGCCGTCTCGGTCCGTTTCGACCGGAAGCCGTCCAAGGAGGAGATCCTACAGCTCTGGAAAGAATTCCAGGGGATTCCGCAGCGGGCGAAACTGCCCAGCGCTCCCGCGCAGTTCCTCCGCTATCTTGAAGAGGACAACCGCCCGCAGCCGCTACTCGACCGCGACGTCGAGAAGGGCATGGCCGTCTCGATCGGCCGACTGAGGGAAGACCCGATCTTCGACTGGAAGTTCGCCTGCCTATCCCACAATACGTTGCGGGGCGCAGCCGGCGGAGCCGTGCTGACCGCCGAACTGCTGGTCCATCTGAAGTACATCGTCCGGAAATAGGGAGGAGTCCTGTCGGACCCCAAAGGCGGAGGCGGAAGCCTTCGCCTTTTGCTTGCATCGATTCTGCACGTATTGCGTAAAATGATAATTTTGACTAATAGAGAAGGAGCGATGAATGGCAACTCCCCGATGACCGTCCGTCGACTTGGTACGGTCCCATCTTTTTAGGGTTGGATTCCGATCATCCGGAAGATCTCGGGCAGGTTCGTGAACGGATTCAGTTGGAGCAGGAAATATGCGACGGTCAGAAGGACCAGCGCGAAGATCAGGAGCCTCCACAGTCCCCGCTGCGCACGGCCGGCCGTGAGCTTGCGGTTCACCTTCTTGAGCGTCGTGTAGCCACGGAGCCGATAGACGCGCGGTCTGCCGACCGGCAGATAGAGACGCAGCGAAAACCTCTTCTCGCCGTCGATTTCAGGGAGATTCCTGGCCAGCCTGAGAGCGACCCTCCTCTGGAGGACGTCATCTCGGCGCCTCTTCCACTGGACCGCAAGAGACGGCGATTTCGGAACCTGCGTGGACTCCATGCTGCGAGACCTCCCCGGACCATCGGTACCGAGGAAGCGACCCTCGGTCCAATGGGATTATACCAGACACGGCGGGAGACGACATCGCACCTTCGGGCTTCGAATCCGAACATATGTTTGACCCCGGCCAGCCGCTTCGATATAATGGGGTTGCATCGATCCTTCGGAACCCTGCGGAGCGGCCCTCAAGGCTGGATTGGAGGCTTTCATGACGACACGGCCGTTCACGAGGAAGAATCTGTCTTCCACGGGCACGCTGATTTTCGACTTCATCACGGAATTCGTCCGCCAGGAGGGCTACGCGCCGTCCGTGCGCGAGATCTGCGACGCAACGGGCATTCGTTCCACGTCGACCGTGCACAGCCACCTGCAGCGGCTGAACGAATCCGGCCGCCTGGAAGTCGCCAGCGGGCGCAGGCGTGCGATCAGCCTCGGAGCGCCCACGGACTCGCGGATCTCGGAGATCCCCTTACTGGGCATCGTCACGGCCGGCGTACCGATTCTGGCCGAACAGAACATCGAACGCTACTACGAGTTTCCTGCGTCCTTCGTCCCTCAGGACGCGGAGACCTTCCTGCTGCAGGTCCGCGGCGACAGCATGCGCGACGCCGGGATCCTGACCGGGGACCTGGTCCTCGTCCGCCGGCAGAACCAGGCTTCCCCCGGCGATATCGTCGTCGCACTGATCGGAGACGAAGCGACGGTCAAGGTGCTTTCCAAGGAAGGCGACGATTTCGTCCTCCAGCCTCGGAACCCCGACTTCGCGCCGATTCCGGTCGATGCCGAAACGCGGATCCTAGGACGGGTAGTGCGGCTCGTGCGGACCCTTTAGAATCGGCATCCGATAGGTCCCCTTCTCTCCGAGGTTCAATCCCCCTTCCGGGGTCTCCCCTTTCTGTTCCGGTCCATAGATGTGGTTCTTCGCCCATTCGGGCTTCTGGTCGTCGGAGAATACGCGGAATTCGGCTGCTGTCGGGATGACCCCGATGATGTTGTTCTTGTAGAGCATGATCTCCTTGTCTCCGATCAGGAGCAGCACGACGGCCGCATCGAACACGACCACCTTTCCGGTCTTCTTCGTCCCATCGATCAGTTCGAGTTCGGCCGGGGCTTCGCTTCGACGGAGTTTGTTCAGATAGACATCCTGGACGTTCATGCTTCCTGTACCCATAGCGCTACCTCCATACGATACATCTCCACCCGTCGGGTGGGCGTAGCGCCATTATACAGCCATCGAGAAGCCGATTATCGATTCCACCCGTAACATTGTACGGTGCACCGGAATTTCTTTCGATCCCGAAGTCCGCAGCACGTCGTCATGACGTCCCTATGTAACAATCCCGTCCGCAATGGATTCCGCAACCGAATCAGGACCTGCAGTGGACGCGTCGAGCCACGTCGCATCCTTCATGGCGCGGAACCATGTCAGCTGACGCTTCGCGTACTGGCGCGTCGCCTGGCGGATCGCCTCGATTCCTTCTTCCCTCGCGCACTCCCCTGCCAGATGGGCCGCCATCTCCTTGTAGCCGATCGCCTGCATCGCGATGGCCGAGCGAGGCACCCCGCCCTCCTCCAACCTGCGGACCTCGTCTTCCAGCCCCAGCTCGACCATCCGTCCGACGCGCAGATCGCATCGATGGTACAGCGACGGGCGGTCCGGATCGAGCACGAAGGTCCGGAAGTCGAACTCCCGAGGAGCCGACCGCGACCTGCGGTTCATTTCGGTCACGATCTCGCCCGTGGTCTCGAAGACCTCCAGGGCCCGGAGGATCCGCTTGCGGTCGTTCGGATGCAGTCTTGCGGCGGCCTCCGGGTCGATGCCGGCCAATCTGGCGAGCATCGCGGCGCCGCCGTTCCGTTCGGCTTCTTCCAGAAGCCGGGCGCGGACGTTCGGGTCCGGTGGTGCGGAATGGAAGACCAGCTCGTCGACCAGTGCGGAGATGTACTGGCCGGTTCCCCCGCAGATAACGGGCACGAGCCCGCGGTGGAGGATGTCCCGCAACGCCGGACGCGCGAGGGCGACGAAGTCGGCGACGCTGAACGGTAGCCGTGGATCGGCCACGTCGATCAGATGGTGCGGAATTCCCTTCCGCTCCTCGATCGTCGGCTTGGCCGTACCGATGTCCATGCCGCGGTAGACCTGCATGGAATCCGCGGAGACGACCTCGCCGCCGATCCGCCGGCAGAGCTCGACGGCCGCGGCGGTCTTGCCGCTGGCGGTGGGTCCCGTCACCACGATGACCCGTGGGAGCATCAGACGATCCTCTTGAACCGCTTCTCCAGCTCGTACTTGGGAATGCGGATGATGACGGGGCGACCATGCGGGCAGGTATACGGGTTCTCGATCCCGCGAAGGTCTTCGAGCAGCGCTTCCGCCTCGGCGTCGTCGAGCGTGTCGTGCGCCTTGACGGCGGCCTTGCAGGCGACCGTATGGAGGAGTTCGCGGATGGATTCGGGGTCGGAGGGCGCCAGCGACTCGAGGCCGTCGACCGCCGCGAGGAAGGCGGCGCGCGGCTCCATGCCCCGGTACGGGACAGGGACGGCGCGCAGCATGACGGAGCGGGGGCCGAAGGAGTCGAAATCGTAGCCGAGGCCCTTCAGGACCTCGGCGGCGTCGACCGCCGCATTCAGGTCGGCCGGTGACAGTTCGACGACCAGCGGCGCCAGCAGCGGCTGCGAAAGGGCAACGTGCCGCTCGAAGCGCTGGAGCAGGCGCTCGTAGAGGATCCGTTCGTGAGCGGCGTGCTGGTCGACCAGGAGGAGGTCGTCGCCGAGTTCGAGCAGCAGATAGGTATTGAACAGCTTGCCGACCGGACGGGCGTCGCGCAGGTCGTCGACGCGGGGCGGAATCGACGCGGAAGGCGCCGGAGCGGGTGCCGTACTGGAGTCGGCCGCAGCGCTGCGGACCGTCTGGACAGGGAATGCCGCAGGCTCGCGGAACGGCAGCGTCGCGAGCGGGACCTGCTCGTAGAAGGACGGCTTCGCGGCGGAAGGAGAGGGCGCGGGCGCCGATGCCGGGTCCGGGGACTCCTGGGCGTCCGAGGGGCCGGGGATGTGCAGACCGGCCTGCAGAGCGCTTCGCACGGCCGAATGGACCGCCGAGAAGACCGCCCCGTCGTTCCAGAACCGCACTTCCATCTTCTGGGGATGCACGTTCACGTCGACCAGATTCTGCGGCATCGTGAGGTTGAGGACGGTGAAGGCGTAGCGGTCCTTCATGAGCAGCGTCTCGAACGCGCGGTCGACGGCCGACGTGACCGTGCGGGAACGGACGAGGCGGCCATTGACGAAGAGCGTCTGCGTCTGGCGCGACTTGCGGGCGATAGCCGGCAGCCCGACGTAGCCGGTCGTGCGGACGACGTCGTCCCGACCGTCCACCTCGACGAGGTTCTCGACCGCCTCCCGGCCGTAGACCGCGAAGATCGCGCTCTTCAGGTCGTTGTTGCCCGGCGTGTGGAGCACTTCGGCGCCGTTCGAGAGCAGGCGGAACGAAATCCCGGGACAGGCGAGGGCCATCCGTCCGATCACATCGGAGACCTGTCCCGCCTCCGTCGCGTCCTTCTTCAGGAACTTGTAGCGGGCCGGCGTGTTGTAGAACAGGCCCTCGACCACGATGCGCGTCCCCTCGGGGCAGCCCGTCGGGGCGTGCAGCAGGAGCCTGCCGCCTTCGATGCGCACGACCGTGCCGGTCGGGGTCTCGATGCGGCGCGTCGTCAGCGCGACGCGCGATACCGCCGCGATGCTGGCGAGGGCCTCTCCGCGGAACCCGAGGGTGCCGATGCTGTCGAGGTCGTCGATGCGCGTCATCTTGCTGGTGGCGTGCCGACCGAACGCGGCCAGCGCATCCTCGTCGTCCATGCCGGCACCGTTGTCCGTGACCGAGATCTCCGTGATGCCACCGCCGCGGATCTCGACGACGATGACCGAAGCGCCCGCGTCGACGGAGTTCTCGCACAGTTCCTTGACGACCGAGGCGGGCCGTTCGACGACCTCGCCGGCGGCGATGCTGTTGGCCGTGAGTTCGTCGAGAAAGCGGATCCTGCCCATGGCGGGCCTCCTATCCGTTCCGGGAATTGCGCCGAGCGCGCTGCTGCAGGTCGTAGAGGACGTTGAGCGCGTCGAGGGGGGTCATCTTCGAGACCTCCAGGGCGCGGAGCTCGTCGAGCAGCCCATCGGAGTCCCGGAGGGCCATCGAGGCGGAGAACAGGTCGATCTGCCCGTCCATCGGACGCGCGGCCCCCTTGCGGACCTTGAGCCGGTCGCGCACGCCGCGTTCTTTCTCCAGGATCGCCAGAAGCTCCTTCGATCGAAGGAGGACCTGTTCGGGGACGCCGGCCAGACGTGCGACCTCGATGCCGTAGCTGTCGTCGGATCCGCCCTTCTCGATTCGGTGCAGGAAGACGACCTCGCCGGCATGTTCGTCGACGGCCACGCGGTAGTTCACGACGCCGGGCACGAGCCCCTCGAGGTCCGTGAGCTCGTGGTAGTGCGTCGCGAACAGCGTCCTCGCGCCGATCCGGTCGGGGTCGGACACGTACTCGATCACCGCCCAGGCGATCGACAGGCCGTCGTAGGTGCTGGTCCCGCGGCCGATCTCGTCGAGGACGAGCAGGCTGCGCCGCGTGGCGTTGGCGAGAATCGTGGCGACTTCGGTCATCTCGACCATGAAAGTCGACTGCCCGGAAGCCAGGTCGTCGGAGGCGCCGACGCGCGTGAAGATGCGGTCGACGACGCCGATGCGGGCGCGCTTCGCCGGGACGAAGGACCCCGTCTGCGCGAGCAGGGCGATCAGGGCGACCTGCCGCATGTACGTCGACTTGCCGGCCATGTTGGGACCGGTCAGGATCATCAGGCGGTTGTCCTCGAGGTCGAGCGCCGTGTGGTTCGGCACGAATCGGCCGGCTCCGAGGACCTGCTCGACGACCGGGTGGCGACCGTCCTCGATGTCGAGCGCGTCGGAGAGGTCGACTTCGGGGCGGCAGTACCCCTCCCGGTCGGCAACTTCGGCGAACGAACCGAACAGGTCGAGGTTCGAAAGCGCGGAGGCCGTGGCCAGGAGACGCGGGGATTCGGACGAGATCGCCTCGCGCAGGGCGACGAAGCGGTCGTACTCGAGCGAGATGGACTTCTGTTCGGCACCGAGGATGGTGTCCTCCATCTCCTTGAGTGCAGGAGTGACGTACCTCTCCCCTCCCGCCGTGGTCTGCTTCCGGACGTAGTCGTCCGGCACCTGCGCCAGATTCGACTTCGTGACTTCGATGTAGTAGCCGAAGATGCGGTTGTATCCGATCTTGAGGCTCCGGATGCCGGTGCGTTCGCGCTCCGACGACTCGAGGGCGGCGATCCAGTCCTTTCCGTCGGTCGCGGCCGAGCGGAGGCGGTCGACTTCGGCGTCGAACCCCTTTCGCAGGAGCCCGCCCTCCTTGAGCCCGATCGGCGGGTCGTCCGCGAGGGCGGAGTCGAGCGTGGCCGCGAGGTCGGCCAGGGGGTCGAGCGATTCCTGGAGCGACCGCAGCAGTTCGCCTTCGAAGCGCGCGGCGATCCCCTTGAGATAGGGAAGTCGAGACAGCGTCATGCGGAGGGCGACGGCCTCCCTGGCGTTCATGGCGCCCAGCGCCGACTTGGCCGTGAGTCGCTCGATGTCCCCGAGACCCTTCTGCGCCTCGCGCAGCTCCTGCCGGTCGAGGAAGCGTTCCTTGAGTTCCGCGACGGCCTCCTGGCGCAGGCGGATGTCGTGGACATTGAGGAGCGGCTGCTCCAGCACACGGCGCAGCAGGCGTCCGCCCATGGAGGTGACCGTACGGTCCAGGGACCAGAGGAGCGTGCCCTTCCGGGACCGGTCCCGCAGGGATTCGGTGATCTCGAGGTTGCGGCGGGCCGAGGCGTCGAGCGTCATGAAGTCGTCGACGGCGTAGATGCGCAAGGGCTGGAGGTGCGAGACGTCCGTGCGCTGCGTTTCGGCGAGGTAGGCCGCGAGGGCGCCGGCCGCCTGTCCCCACAGTACGGTCGAGGAGGGATTCGCGGCGAAGGCTTCTCGCTGTGCCGTCGTGAGGAGCTTCTGGAGAACCGGATCCGTCGCCTCCTCGGAGAAGGATCCCTCCGCAAGGCGGGTCAGGAAGGCGCCGCTGCGGGCGGACAGCTTCGCGACGAGCCCCTCGTCCTCATGGAAGGCCGGGTTCGCGAGGATTTCCGACGGCGCGTACCGGGCGATCTCGTCGAAGAGCTTGGCTTCGGTCGCTCCCGTGACGAGAAGGGTCGCATCGAACAGCCCGGTCGTCAGGTCGGCAGCGGACAGTCCGAAGCACCGTCCGCTGCGGAACACGGCGAGGATCCAGTTGTTTCGCCGCTCGTCGAGGGAGGCGGAATCCATGACGGTGCCCGGCGACACGACGCGGATCACGTCGCGCCGCACGAGACCCTTCGCGAGGGCGGGGTCCTCGACCTGCTCGCAGATCGCGACCTTGTACCCGCGCGCGACCAGGCGCGAGACGTAGGCCTCGGCTGCGTGGAACGGAACGCCGCACATCGGGGCGCGCTCCTCCATGCCGCAATCGCGGCCGGTCAGCGTGAGTTCGAGTTCCCGCGAAGCCGTCTTCGCGTCGTCGAAGAACATCTCGTAGAAGTCGCCGAGCCGGAAGAACAGGATGCAGTCGGGCCAGCGGCCCTTCAATTCGAAGTACTGCTGCATCATCGGCGTGTTCGGCGCGGCGCCGGTCGCGGAGGCTGGTGCGGGGCCGCTCCTCGTCATGGGAGGGTCTCCTTCCATTCGCCTTCGAGGGTGAAGGTCGTGACCCGGGTCACCAGGACGCGGGCGAAGGTACCCTCCGGGAGGATCCCCGACGGACCGGCTCCCGCCACGGGCACACCGAAGTGCAGCAGGCGGTTGTGCGGCGTGCGGCCCGACGCGCGGCCGATTCCCCCGGGGTCGCGACCTTCGACGAGCACTTCCTGCACCGTGCCCACGAGGCGGCGGTGGTGCGCCAGCATGTGCTCGTTCTGCCGCGCGACGAGCCGGTCGAAGCGCTCGGTGACCACGGAAGGGTCGACCGGGTCCGTCATGTCGGCGGCGGGCGTTCCGGGCCGGGGGGAGAACTGGAACGTGAAGGCGTTGTCGAAGCGAATGCGGTCCATGACGTCCAGCGTATCGTCGAAATCGCGGTCGGTTTCCCCTGGAAATCCGACGATCAGGTCCGTAGTGACGGCCAGGTCCGGGATTCGGTCGCGCGCCTCCTCGACGAGCTGCAGGAACCGCGTCCGGTCGTAGCCCCGGTTCATTCGCCGCAGCACCGCATCGCTTCCCGATTGGAGCGGCAGGTGCAGGTGCGGGCATGCGTTCGGGCTGTCCCGCATCACGTCGAGCAGCCGACGGGAGACGTCCTTGGGGTGCGACGTCATGAACCGCACGCGGCGCAAGCCCGGAATGCGACCCACTTCCTCGAGCAGCATCGCGAAGTCCCCGTCGCCCGTGTCCATTCCGTACCGGTTCACGTTCTGGCCGAGCAGCAGGACCTCCCGGTATCCGTCGGACGCCAGGGCGCGGAGCTCGTCGAGCACGAGGGCCATCGGCCGGCTCCTCTCCCTGCCCCGGACATGGGGGACGATGCAATAGGTACAGAAGTTGTCGCATCCGTACATGATGGTGGACCGTGCGCGGGTGCGGGAGGCGCGCAGGACCGGCAGCCCTTCGGCGATCGTGTCCTCGGTGCCGACGTCGTACACGCGGCGGCGTTCCGTGAGCCGGAGCCGGAGCATTTCGGGGAACCGGTGGAGGTCGGACGGGCCGAAGACGAGGTCGACGAAGGGGTGGCTCTTCCGGATGCGGTCGACGACCGGCGCCTGCCGCATCAAGCAGCCGCAGACGGCGATCATCATGCCCGGACGCTTCTTCTCGCGGACGCTGTGCAGGATCCCGAGGTGACCGAAGAACTTCCCGTCGGCATGCTCGCGGACGCTGCACGTGTTGACCACGACCAGGTCGGCGTCCTCGGGAGCGTCCGCTTCGGCGTATCCCATCTCGACGAGCATGCCCGCCAGCTTCTCGGAGTCGTTGTCGTTCATCTGGCAGCCGAAGGTCAGCACGTGGTAGCGCAGGCCGAGCGGCCCCGCGTAGGCGCGCACGGCGGCCATCACCCGCCTCTGGCGGGCGATCTCCTCGGTCGGGACGATGATCCGCTTCTCTTGCACGTCGTTGCGCTGGCGACTCCGATCTCTGGTTCGACTTCCCCCATGATATCAGATGGGCGCTTGCAGGTGCCACTCCCGGAGTTCTTTCCGGCGGGGGGCCCAATCGGGCATCACGCGCTGCAACGAGGCCCAGAAGGCGCGCCCGTGGTTCAGGTGGAGGAGGTGGCAGAGCTCGTGGCACAGCACGTATTCGAGCAGCGGGTCCGGCAGCGCGGCGCATAGGACGTTGAGGCTGATGCGGCCGGCACGCCCGCAGCTTCCCCACCGCGACCGGGCCAGGCGGTACGTCAGGGCGGCGGGGCTCCGGCCGACGCGACGGATGCAGTCGGGCAGCATCCCCTCCAATCGCGCGTCCAGGTCCGCGCGATAGTGCGCGAGGACCTTCGCCCGGGCTGCATCCGCGCCTTCCCGCACGGGAACGACGAGAACGTCGCCCGTGTCGTCGTCGTTCCGGGCCAGCCGACAGGCTTCGACGACCCGGCCAGATTGCGGCGAAAGCCGGACGACAAGGGTGACGCCGCGGAGGTGGACGACGTCGCCGTCCGACAGGGGCCGGTCCGGCCAGAGGATCCGCAGCAGGACGTCCTTCTGGCGGCGCAGGGTGCGCTCGACCCATGTCCGCTTGGACTCGACGAACTCGGCCAGCAGGCGCAACGGAGCCCGAAGCGGGGCGCGCACCTCCAGGCGTCCGCCCGGAAGGATGTGCAGGGCGATGGTCCGGCGACGGGAGCGGACGACTTCGTACGCAAGCGGACGGGAGCGATCGGGCAGGGAGAAGTCAGGCATAGAGGCCCTTCTCGATGCCGAGCCGGGCCTTCTCCGCGTTCTTCCCGCCGGCGTCGAGCGTGCGTTCGAGGAAGCCGGGGTGCGTGGCGAGGAAGGACTTCGAAAATCCGTCCGGGTCCTTCGTGAAGCCGACGATCATTTCGTACTGGTCCCGGGCGATCAGGCCGGCCGTTGCGGCGGCACGGAACAGGTCGGGGGTGATCCGGGCGAGGCTGTGGAGACGGACGGCGTGGGCCGAGAGGACCTCGGAACCGCCCTGGTCGCGGTCGACGACGGACAGGGTGTCCTCGAAGACGGCGCCCAGCGACTGCAGGAATGGAATCCAGGCGCGGACATAGCTGGAAGCCTCGGTGACGATGTCGACGACGTGCAGGACCCGGACGCCCGACAGAGCGCCTGCGAGAAGGATCCTGGGAGTGGAACCGGGCTCCGTCCGCACCGCGGAGCCGTCCTTGAACAGGCTGACATGCGGCAGGCCGAGGATTTCGGCCATCATCAGGCTGAAATACCAGTCGCGCCTCTCCCCGCCCGAGACGCCGCCGATCGGGGTCCGGGCGGAGATCGCGCGGGCTGCGTCGCAGAGGGCATCGATCGTCGTCCGGTAGGTCGCGTTCATCCGATAGGCAGCGCGGAACTTCGGCAGCAGGACGCCCGGACAGGAGACCTTGTCCGCGACGGCCGCATCGATCGCCGCCAGCATCTCCTCCGCCGCCTTCCGGCCGCCGAGGAGATAATGCGTATTCACATAATACGGACCGAACTTGCCGGACGTGTACCAGAACGGCGCGTCCGCCGGACTGACCTGGACCGCTTCGGTCCGGAAGAGACCTTCGAGGATGGGGTCGCCGTCTGCTGCCATCGCGTCCTTCCCTTCTACCAGATCCTCAACGCGCCCGTGAGGTCTGCAATGCGCTCCAAGCCTATCTCTTTGGCATATCGGAACATGGCGTCCATAATGTCCTGACAGGCTAACGGGTTGACAAGATTGGCGGTGCCCACCTGGACGGCGGTCGCACCGGCGAGCAGGAATTCGATGGCGTCCTCGCCGGTCAGGATGCCGCCCATGCCGACGATCGGGATGCCCACGGCCTGGTACGCCTCGTGGACCATGCGCAGGGCGACCGGCTTGATCGCGGGGCCGGACAGACCGCCCGTGTTGTTGCGGAGGACCGGCCGACGCGTTCGGATGTCGATGGCCATCCCGAGCAGCGTGTTCACGAGGCTCACGGCATCGGCGCCCGAGGCTTCGGCGGCGATCGACGTCTCGCGGATATCCCCCGTGTTCGGCGTGAGCTTGACCCAGAGGGGCTTGCGCGTCATAGGTCTCACGGCGCGGACGAGGCCGGCGACGCCCGTCGGCGTGCTGCCGAAGGCCATGCACCCTTCCTTCACGTTCGGGCAGGACAGGTTCAGTTCGATCGCGTCCACGTCGGTCGCGTCGAGCCGCCGGCACATCGCCTGGTAGTCCTCGACGGTATTTCCGGCGATGTTGGCGATCACGACGGTGCCCAGCGACTTCATGAAGGGGAGCTCCTCGGACACGAACCGTTCGAGTCCGGGGTTCTGCAGACCCACGCTGTTGAGCATGCCCGAGGCGGTCTCCGCGACGCGGGGCGGCGGATTGCCCACGCGCGGCTCCGGCGTGACGCCCTTCGAGCAGATGCCGCCGAGTTGCGAGAGGTCGAAGACGTCGGCCATCTCGCGACCGAAGCCGAAGGTGCCGGACGCGGCGATGACGGGATTCTTGAGGACGACCGCGCCGATGCGGACGGTCAGGTCGGGCGTCGTGCTCATTCCCAGACCACCTCCCGCGCGTCGAAGACGGGTCCTTCGGTGCAGCAGCGCCTGTATTCCGGCTCTCCCCTCTCGAGGCTCCGGACCTTGCAGGCGCAGACGAGGCAGATTCCGGTGCCGCAACCCATCCGCTCCTCGAGCGAGACCTGGCAGGCGTGCCCTTGTCGGGCGCATAGGCCGGCCACGGCGCGCATCATGGGGAAAGGACCGCAGGTGAGCACCGTGACGGGACCCGCGGGCGTCTGCGAGGCCAGGAAGGCCTCCAGCGCCGCTCCTGCATGGCCCGTGAAGTCGAGCCCGCCGCTGTCCGACGCGAAGAACGTCCGGTCCGAGACCTCGCGGAACTCGTCGAGCAGGAAGGCCTCCTCGGGACTGCGGTACCCGCAGACGGCGGCCGTGCCGAGTCCTCGCTCCCGGGCGGCGCGCAGGAGGTGGAGCAGCGGGTAGACGCCGATGCCGCCGCCGACCGCGAGGCACGTGCCGGTCGCGGGAAGGGTGAAGCCGTGTCCGAGCGGGCCGAGGAAGGACAGCCGGTCGCCGGTACGGAAGCGGGAGAGGGCGTCGGTGCCTGCCCCCGAGACCCGGAAGGCCAGCGTGAAGGTGCCGGCGACGCGGTCGACGTTGCAGAAGCTGATCGGCCTGCGCAGGAACGGGGCGCGCAGCGATGCGGACCGGGCGCATTCGCCGTCGGCCGCAGGCGTGCAGTCGATCTCGAGGAACTGGCCGGGTTGCGCGGCGGAGGCGGTCGCGGGCTCCTCCACGACCATGCGCGCCTGACCGGGGGCCATGAAGCCGACCGAGCGCACGAGTCCGGTGCGGACGAGGGTTCGCATGCTCGCCGTCTCCCCTCTTTCCTGGCTCATTTCTTCAGCATCTGGTTCTGGTCGGGCATCTCGTGCAGCGGCAGGATGTTGGTGCGCGTCGTGCGCACGATCTCCGCGAACTCCCCGATCTCGTAGACCTTGAGGTCGGCGGTCTGCAGGTCGCGCACGAGGCATTCGGTGACCGCGAACAGCGTGTCGAGCGACGTGATCGTCGGGATGCCGTGCTCGATGCACTTGCGGCGCAGCTTGAAGCCGTCCCGCTCGGGCTGGCGGCCGCGGGTCGGGGTGTTGACGAGAAGGCGCACCTTGCCGGACGAGACGAGGTCGAGCATGTTCGGGGTCGGCTCGTCGATCTTGCGCACCGAGTTGGTCGGCACGCCCTGCTGGTTGAGGTACAGGGCGGTGCCGCCGGTGGCGTAGAGCTCGAAGCCCATGGCGGACAGCTTGAAGGCGAGAGGCAGCAGGTCGGGCTTGTCGCTGTCCCGGACGGTCATCAGGATGCCGTCGCCCCGCTTCGGGAAGCGGAAATTGGACGCCAGGATGGCCTTGAACATCGCTTCGCCGTAGTTCGTGGACAGGCCGAGGACCTCGCCGGTGCTCTTCATCTCCGGTCCGAGGCTCGTGTCGACGTCGTGCAGCTTCTCGAAGGAGAAGACGGGCGCCTTGATCGCGTAGACGGCCGGGTACCGGGCGTAGAGGCCGGTTCCGTAGCCGAGGTCGGCGACCTTCCCTCCAAGCATGACGCGGGTGGCCATCGCGACGAGCGGGATGCCGGTCACCTTGCTGATGTAGGGCACGGTGCGGCTGGACCGCGGGTTGACCTCGATCACGTAGACGCGGTCGTTGAAGAGGATGAACTGGATGTTCAGGAGGCCGACGATCTGTAGGCCGCGCGCCAGGCGTCCGGTGTAGTCGATGATCGTCTCGCGGATCTTCTCGGAGATGTAGGCCGGGAAGATCGAGATCGAGTCGCCGGAATGGATGCCGGCCCGCTCGAGGTGCTCCATGATGCCGGGAATCAGGATGTCCTTCCCGTCCGAGACCGCGTCGACCTCGAGCTCGACGCCCATGAGGTACTTGTCGACGAGAATCGGATGCTCCTGTTCGGTGAGGTTGATGATTTCCATGTATTCGCGGACGTCCTGGTCGCTGTAGGTGATGACCATCCCCTGTCCGCCGAGCACGTAGGACGGGCGCAACAGCACGGGATATCCCAGCTCCTCGGCCGCGGCGAGCGCCTCGTCGGTCCGGAAGACCATCCGGCCCTCGGGGCGCGGGATCTTCGCCTCCTCCATGATCGCATCGAAGCGTTCGCGGTCCTCCGCGGCGTCGACCATGTCCGGCGACGTGCCGAGGATCGGGAGGCCGGTCGCGGCGATCGGCTTGACGAGCTTGATGGCGGTCTGGCCGCCGAACTGGCAGATGGCGCCGATCGGCTTCTCGTTCTCGATGATGGCCTCGACGTCCTCGGGTGTCAGCGGCTCGAAGTAGAGGCGGTCCGACGTGTCGAAGTCGGTCGAGACGGTCTCGGGGTTGCTGTTGGCGATGATGGCCTCGTAGCCGAGTTCGCGCAGCGCCCAGACGGAGTGGACCGAGCAGTAGTCGAACTCGATGCCCTGTCCGATGCGGATCGGGCCGGAACCGAGCACGAGGACCTTCTTGCGGTCGGAGGGGATCGCCTCGTTCTCCCCATCGTAGGTGGAATAGAAGTAGGGCGTGGCGGCGGCGAACTCGGCGGCGCAGGTGTCGACCATCTTGTAGGTGGCGACCAGTCCGGCGGCCTTGCGGACCGCGGCGACGTCCCTGGCGGAGCCCTGGGCCATCTTCGCGATCCAGGCGTCCGTGAAGCCCCACTGCTTGGCCTGGCGCAGGACGGCGTAGGGGATCGCGGCGGCGGGCCGCCCGCGGTAGGCCTTCAGCTCCTCCTCGAGGCGGACGATGTTGCGGATCTTGCCGAGAAAGAACGGGTCGATCTTCGTGACGTCCTGGACGGTCGCGATCGGCGTGCCGCGGCGCAGGGCCTCGGCCACCACGAAGATGCGGAGATCGTCGACGACCGGCAGGCGGAGTTCGAGCTCCGCATCGGAAAGCGCGGTCAGGGCGGGCAGCTCGAGGCCGACGAAACCGGTCTCGAGGGAGCGGATGGCCTTCATGAAGGACCCCTCGAGCGTGTTCGAGATCGACATGACCTCGCCGGTCGCCTTCATCTGGGTGCCGAGCGTGCGGCGCGCCCGGACGAACTTGTCGAACGGCCAGCGGGGAATCTTGGTCACGATGTAGTCGATCGTCGGCTCGAAGCAGGCGTAGGTGGAGCCGGTGACCTCGTTGCGGATCTCGTCGAGACCGTAGCCGATGCCGATGCGGGCCGCGACCTTGGCGATCGGGTAGCCCGTCGCCTTGGAGGCGAGGGCGGACGAACGGGACAGGCGCGGGTTGACCTCGATCACGGCGTACTCGCGGCTGGTCGGGTGCTGGGCGTACTGGACGTTGCAGCCGCCGACGATGCCGAGTTCGGTGACGATCTTGAGCGAGGCGGTGCGGAGCGTCTGGTACTCGACGTCCGTCAGGGTCTGCGCGGGCGCGATGACGATCGAGTCTCCGGTGTGGACGCCGACCGGGTCGATGTTCTCCATGCTGCAGATCGTGATCACGTTGCCCTTGGCGTCGCGGACGGCCTCGAACTCGATCTCCTTCCAGCCGGCGATGCAGCGCTCGACGAGGATCTGCCCGACGCGGCTGGCGGCCAGCCCGGTCGCGGCGTATTCCCGAAGCTCAGCTTCATCGTCGGCGATGCCGCCGCCGGTGCCGCCGAGCGTGAAGGCCGGTCGGACGATCACCGGGTAGCCGATCTCCTCGGCCTTGGCGATTGCATCGGGGATGTTCATGACCGTGCCGGACGGGATGCAGGGTTCGCCGATGCGCATCATCGCCGCGCGGAACTCCTCGCGGTCCTCGCCCATGCGGATGCCCTTCGCGGGCGTGCCGAGCAGGCGGATGCCATGCCGGTCGAGGAAGCCGCTCTCGGCGAGCTCCATGGCGAAGTTCAGGCCGGTCTGGCCGCCCATAGTGGCGAGCAGACCGTCGACCCGCTCCTCGAGCAGGATCCGCTGCACGACGTCGATCTGGAGCGGCTCGAGATAGACACGGTCGGCCATCTCCCGGTCGGTCATGATCGTCGCGGGGTTGCTGTTGACCAGCACGACCTCGATCCCCTCGGCCTTCAGCGCGCGGCAGGCCTGGGTGCCCGCATAGTCGAACTCGGCGGCCTGGCCGATGATGATCGGGCCGGACCCGATGACGAGGACCTTGCGGATCTCCTGGATTCTAGGCATCGGTTCTCTTCCTCCCGATCGCTGCGGTAAGGTCGTCGCGCATGCGCGCGGCTTCCGTGCGGGCGGCCGACTCGAAGTCCTCCGCCGTGAGCCGGCCTTCGTGGTACTTGAGGTTGTAGGCGCACATCAGGCTGCGGGAGGCGTTGACGACGGCTCCCCTCCCCTGCGCGTCGAAGTTCGCCGCCGCGTCGTCGGCGGTCGCACCCTGGGCCCCGTACCCCGGTACGAGGATCGGGGCGGTCGGCATGAGTCGGCGCAGCGTCCGGGCCTGTTCGGGCCAGGTGGCGCCGACGACGGCGCCGACGCTCGAATAGCCGCACGAAGCGATCCGCGTCGCGCCCCACCCGGTGACCTTCGCGGCGACTGCCTCATAGAGCAGGCGCCCGTCGGCGAGCGTCAGGTCCTGGAAGTCGACGGCGGAGGGGTTGGACGTCCGGACCAGGAGGAAGACGCCCTTGCCGAGGCGGTCGCAGACGGAGAGGAAGGGCTCGACGCCGTCGATGCCGAGGTAGGCGTTCAGCGTGACCGCGTCCGCGTCGAGGAAGGCGTGCTTCGTGCCGTCGACGAGGTCGGTCTCCCCGAGAATCGAACGGGCGTAGGCCTCCGCCGTCGGCCCGATGTCGTTGCGCTTGGCGTCGGCGATGACGACCATCCCCCGGTCCTTCGCATGGCGGATCGTGTCCGCGAGGCACCGGACCCCATGGGGCCCGAGCATCTCGTAATAGGCGAACTGGGGCTTCACGACGGCCACGAGGTCCGACAGCGCGTCGATCAGCCGGCGGTTGAACTCGAGCAGGGCCTCGGCCGTCGCCTGGGCCGGATCGGAGAAGGCGCGGACTGCGCGCTCGCGGATCGAGGCGGGCACGAAGTCGAGCTTCGGGTCGAGCCCGAGCACGGTCGGGTTGTGCACCCGGTCGACGGCGGCGAAGAGCCGGTCCGCGAAGGCGGTCATGCCATTTCCTCCACCTGGTAGACCACGCGGCCGGCGACCACGGTGGCGGCGACGCGGGCGGTCATCGTCGCCCCGTCGAAGGGCGTGTTCTTCGATTTCGAGCGCATCGTCGCGCGGTGGAAGGTCCAGGGTCCGCCCGTCTCGACGACGGTGACGTCGCCGGGCGCGCCGGGGGCGAGCGTTCCGCGGCCGAGCTTCAGGAGATTCGAGGGAGCGAGCGACATCAGCTCCACGAACCGGGCGAGGGAGACGACCCCTCCGTCGACGAGGCGGGTGTACGAGAGGCCGAAGGCGGTCTCGAACCCGTTGATGCCGGAGTTCGCCAGGGCGAATTCGAGATCCTTCTCATCGGCGTGGTGCGGGGCGTGGTCGGTCGCAATCATGTCGACCGTGCCGTCGGCCAGTCCCTCGAGGACGGCCGCGACATCGGCGGCGCCGCGCAGGGGCGGATTCACCTTGGCCAGCGTGTTGAATCCGAGGCAGGCCTCGTCGGTCAGCAGGAAGTAGTGCGGACAGGTCTCGCAGGTCACCTTCACGCCGCGGGCCTTGGCCGAGCGGATCATCGCGACCGAGCCGGCCGTGCTGACGTGGGCGATGTGGACCGGCACGCCGAGGTACTCGGCCAGCAGGATCTCGCGCGAGGTCATCGCATCCTCGGCCGTCGACGGGATGCCGCGCAGCCCGAGCCGGAGCGACACGAAGCCTTCGTTCATCTGTCCGTCGGCGGACAGCGACGGCTCCTCGCAGTGGGAGATCACCGGGATGCCGAAGCCGGCGGCGTACTGCAGCGCCTTGCGCATCAGGTCCGGGTTGGCGACGGGCTTGCCGTCGTCCGACACCGCGACGATGCCGGAGGCGGCCATCAGGCCGATCTCGGCGAGTTCCTGTCCGGCGAGGCCGCGGCTGATCGCCCCGATTGGGAAGACGTTGACCGATCCCTCCCGCTTCGCCTTCGAGAGGATGTATTCGACGACGGCGGCGTTGTCGCAGACCGGCTTCGTGTTGGGCATGCAGGCGACGGACGTGAACCCGCCGCAGGCGGCCGCGGCGGTGCCGGTCGCGATGTCCTCGCGGTACTCGAAGCCGGGGTCGCGCAGGTGGGAATGCGGGTCGACGAGCCCCGGCAGGACGAGGCGGTTCCGGGCATCGACGACGGTGCAGGAACCGTCGTCGTCGAGGTTCGGTTCGACGCGGGCGACCTTGCCGTCCTCGATCAGGACGTCCCGCTGGCCGTCGATCCTTCGAGCGGGGTCGACCAGGCGGCCACCCCGGATCAGCGTGCGCATCATGCGTTCCTCCTCGCCGTCAGCAGGTACAGGACGGCCATGCGGACTGCGACGCCGTTCGTCACCTGCTCGTCGATGACCGACTGCGGACACTCGTAGACCAGCGTCGGCATCTCGACGCCGTGGTTGCAGGGGCCGGGGTGCATCAGCAGGGCGTCCGGCTTCGCGAGCCGCAGGCGCTCGGGCGTGATCCCGTAGAATCGCGCGTACTCGGCGACCGAAGGGACCAGCCCGCTCTTCATGCGCTCCAGCTGGATCCTAAGGCCCATCACGACGTCCGCGCCCTCGAGCGCCTCGTCGACCGTCCGACAGACCCTCGCACCCGTGCGCTCGAGTTCCCGCGGCAGGAGCGTCGGCGGTCCCGCGAGCCGGACGCGCGCGCCCATCTTCGCGAGACCCCATATGTTGCTGCGGGCGACGCGGCTGTGGAGGATATCGCCTACGATCGCGACCTCGAGCCCCTCGAGCCTGCCGTACTTCTCCTTCATCGTGAGGAAGTCGAGCAGCGCCTGCGTCGGGTGCTCGTTCATCCCATCGCCGGCGTTCACGATGGACACCCTGACCTTCGGCGCGATTC
This sequence comes from uncultured Eubacteriales bacterium, assembly GCA_903835065.1. Lineage (GTDB taxonomy): Bacteria > Bacillota > Clostridia > Saccharofermentanales > UBA5734 > CAILLO01. The sequence goes on along the minus strand of CAILLO010000001.1, from coordinate 29,144 downwards.
CGTGCGGGGCGCCGGACTGGGGGTGCCTCATCACGAGGATGTCGGTGGCCATCCGGTCGATCGTCCGCACCGTGTCGAGCAGGCTCTCGCCCTTCTGCACGCTGCTGCCGGAACTGGCGATGTTGGCCGACGCCGCGCCCATGAACTTCGAGGCCATCTCGAAGGACAGCCTCGTCCGCGTGCTGTTCTCGTAGAAGAGCGTCACGACCGACTTCCCCTGGAGGTGCGCGGTCTTCTTGTTGCCGGAGTCGAGAATGCGCTTCAGGGTCGCCGCGTTTTCCAGGATCAGGTCGATTTCGTCGGCCTCGAGTTCCTTCATGCCGAGGAGGTCCTTATTCCGAAGCTGCATGGCCGTCCCCCCTTTCGAAGAGATGCACGCCGTCCTCGCCGTCGATCTCCTCCACCGAGACGTGGACCAGCTCCGAGCTGGACGTCGGGACGTTCTTGCCCGTATAGTCCGCGCGGATCGGGAGTTCGCGGTGACCGCGGTCGATCAGGACGGCCAGCTGGATCCCGGAGGGTCGCCCCATGTCGAACAGTGCGTCGATCGCGGCGCGCGCGGTGCGCCCCGTATAGAGGACGTCGTCCACGAGGACGATCCGCATCCCGTTCATGGGGAAGGCGATCGACGTTCCGTTCACGACCGGGTGCTCGGCGAGCATGCTCAGGTCGTCGCGGTAGAAGGTGATGTCGAGATAGCCGGTCTGCGGGCGATGCCCCTCGATCGATCCGATCCGGTCCGCGATGCGCTGCGCGAGCGGCACGCCGCGCCGTTGGATACCGATCAGGGCGAGGTCCGCGACGCCCTTGTTGCGCTCGACGATCTCGTGGGCGATCCGGACGATCGCCCGCTCCATCGCGATCCTGTCCATCAGGAGGGCTTTTTCGGTCATCTGCGACTCCTCCGTGCCTCGAGCGGTCTTCAAAAGGAAAGCCTCCTGCTTCGCGCAGAAGGCTCGACCGGCACTTATCCGCCAGGTGCGCCCCCTCGGGTTCCGGGGTGCGCGTGTACGATGAAGTTGCAGCCGACCCTTCCGGACTCGCAGGACCGGTTAAAAGGTCTTTCATTGAATATAGCGGATGGTTTGACACATTTCAAGACGCCGTGATACGATTTGCCTGCCCGCCCAAAGTGGGACGTCGGGGATGTGGCGGAATGGCAGACGCAGCAGACTCAAAATCTGCCGGCAGCGATGTCGTAAGGGTTCGAGTCCCTTCATCCCCACCAGTCAGCGGAAGGGCCGTCCCGGTCGGGACGGCCCTTCCTTCTTCGTCAGTTCCCGTGCACGATCTGCAGGATGCGACCCACGGCTCCCGCATTGTCGGTCGCTAGTCCCTTGCCGGCCATTTCCAGGAATCTGCCCGATCCGATTCCCTCCCCGAGATAGGCGAGGAAGTTCCTGCGGTCGAGGAATTCTCCGGCTCCGATGCCGCGCGCCCAATCCGAGTTCTTGACTTCCTGGTGTCCGAGCGGGGACGTGAGCAGCAGCGGAATACCCAATCCGCAGTAGAAGACGAGCTCCGACGGCTTGGTGACCAGGAGGTCGGTCGATCGCAGGGTTTCATTGAACGTCCTGAAGTACGCGGCCTTGTCCTTGCCGCACACGATTCCGATCCGCGACTCCGGCAGGCGCAGCCGCGCGAATTCCTTCGCGACGGCGTCCCTCACGGCGGCGCTGTTTCCACAGGAGACGAGGAACCGGTACCTTCCCTCCCGGATCAGCGGGGCCATCTGGCGGAGGAGGTCGAAGGCCGTGCCGATCTGGGCACCCGCTCCTCCGATGCAGAACAGCAGCGTCCGGGTCGCCGCGGAGCCCTTGGCCAATCGCACGGCGCGGGCCGCGAAGTCCTCGCGGAGCACCGAGCCGTCCGTCCCGGTGTTCTCGACGGGAAGCGGATACCCCGTGACGTGGATGTGGTCGGCGATCGCCCCGGTCGCGAGCATGCGGTCGGCCGTTCGCTGCGTGGGGACCAGGTGGAAGAGCCTTGGATGCTTCGGCTGGGTCGGAAGCCAGACACGGTTGAACTCCACGTCGCAGATCAGGCCATAGACGGGAAACTCGGTGTAGCGGAGCGCCTCCTGCGTCGCCAGATAGAAGGAACTCAGGACGGGCGCGGGGCGGCGGGCGATTTCCTGGAAGGGTCGGTTGCCGAATCCGGCGGCAAGGAGACGGTCGATGCGGCGGTTGTTGGCGTTCGGCTTCGACAGGTCGACGCCGGGAGCATAATCGGGGAAGCGTTGCATCCCGTCGCAGAGCTGGAAGACCGCATGCCCCAGTCGGGACCGGTCCTCCATGCGGGAGACGGAATTGTAGAATCGGGTCGTCGCGCCGAGAAAGGCCCTCTCGAACCAGGAGGAGTTCTCATCGGCGCCGATCGAGACGACCTTTCCGTCCATCGCCTCTCCGAGAAAAGGACGGATCGTGCGGTCGTGACCCAGGCCCATCGTCGCCGAAAGGAGCCAATGGCGGTCTTCGGTGGAAGCCTTGGGTACCGCTGGCAGCATCATCGGGCCTCCATCCTCGTCGAACGGCCGGTTTCCCCTTTCGGAGAATGCCGGCCGTTCGGAACCGAACCTAAGCGGGGTCGAGCCGGGAAACGTCGTCTACCACTTGCCCTTGCCGATATGTCCTTCGATTTCGGCCTTGCTTCGCTGTCTGATCTGAGTCGCCTCGGTCACGGCCTTGTGGAAGAGCGCGACGCAAGGCGGGTCGAGGTTGATCTCGATGCCTTCCTCGGCGAGGGCGATCACGCGGTCGGCGATCGCGATCAGCTCGGCGTGGATGCTGTTCGTCCGGGCGGAGGAGACGACCTTCTTCGCGCTCTCTTCATCCAGGGCGATGAACTTGTCCTTGGGGGCGCCGCACTTGGGGCAGAATTCGGGGGCTTCGGGACCTTCGAACTTGTAGCCGCAAACGGTGCAACGGAAAATGCCCATGCTGCTTCCTCCTTTTATTCCCTGGGTCCTGTACGCTGACATTATAACCCGATGGCACGGAAAATAAAAACCGCTTGACGCTGGGGATGCCAGTTCTATATAATCCATTCTGTCGCTCCGGGAAGAGCGACGCTTCAGGATTGGACGGGCCTTTAGCTCAGTTGGTCAGAGCGACCGGCTCATAACCGGTTGGTCCGGGGTTCAAGTCCCTGAAGGCCCACCAACGTGGGGGGATTCCCGAGCGGCCAAAGGGGGCAGACTGTAAATCTGTTGTCTTCGACTTCGGTGGTTCGAATCCACCTCCCCCCACCACGAGTACAAGGAAGAGGCGGTCCGCTGGGACCGCCTCTTCTTTTCGTTTCGGTTCCGGGATTCAGGTCCCGAGGGCGTGGACGAGCTTCTTGAAGTGGTTCCCCCGGTCCTCGAAATTGCGGTACCGGTCGAAGCTCGTGCCGGCGGGAGACAGGACGACGGCCTCTCCGGGTTTCGCAAGCCTGCGGGCCTCCTGGACGGCCTGCTCGTAGTCGACGGCGCGCACCAGCGTCGGCTCCGCCTGAGCTCTCCGCTCGCATGCGGCCCGGATCGATTTCTCGATCTGGGGGACGTTCTCCCCGCACAGGACGATACGGTCGCAGACGGCGAGGATCGACTCGCCGAGTCCCGTGTAGTCGCACTTCTTGTCCTTGCCGCCGACGATCAGCACGACGCGTTCGCCGCGGTCCTCGAGGGCCTTCAGGGCCGCCTTCGTGCGGGTCGGACTCGTGTCGATCGAACTGTTGAAGTAGCGGACCCCGTCGAGTTCGCGGACGAGCTCCATGCGGTGCTCCACACCCCGGAAGGTCCGGGCGACGCGGGCCATCGACGCCGGCGAAACGTATTCGAAGGTCGCGGCGACCGCCGCGAGGTAGTTCTCCTGGTTGTGCCGACCGGGAATCACGATCTCCGCGGCGGGCACGACGGGAACGGAGATCCCCTTCGCCGGCTCCTGGTAGGTCAGCACGCCATCCTTCAGGAACGCGCCGGGATTCGGTCCCTCGTCGCCGCGCGAGAAGAAGACGACGCGTCCGCGGGCTTCCGGAGAAAGGGACTTCGACTCGTAGTTCGAAGCGTTGAGAACCAGGCGACCCATGAAGCTCTGGTAGAGCATGAGGTTCTTCTTGGCGTCGATGTATTCCTGATAGTCCTTGTGGACGTCGAGATGATTCGGCGAGATGTTGGTCACGACCGCGACGTCGGTGCTCCGGCGCATCGTATGCAACTGGAAGCTGGACAGCTCGAGGACGACCATATCCGCGTCCTCGACTTCATCGATCCGGTCGAGCAGCGGGGTGCCGATGTTGCCGCCGAGCCAGACGCGGTATCCCTCTTCCTTGAGGAACAGGGAAATCAGGGTCGTCGTGGTCGTTTTCCCGTCGCTGCCCGTGACGCCGAAGGTCTTCGCGGGACAGAGCTCGAGGAAGACCTCCATCTCGGACGTGATCACGGCGCCGCGTTCGCGCTCGGCCAGAAGCTCCGGGATGTCGAAGCGGACCTTGGGCGTGCGGAAGACCATGTCGAAGCCCTTGAGGTTCTTCAAGTAGTCCTTCCCCAGCGACCACGAGATCCCGATCCCCTCGGCCTGGAAATCGTCCATCGTGCGCCGAAGGACCTCATCGGACGGGCCCGCCATGTCGAACGCCGTGATCACGGCACCAAGACGGTGGATATAGCGGATCAGGGGGCGGTTGCTGACGCCGACGCCCAGGACGGCGACCTTGCGGCCCAGCATGTAGGTCTTGAAGTAGTCGAGCTTCCGATTCATCGTTCGTCCTCCGCAGACGATTCTACCATATTGCAAATCGGGATGTCCTATAGTACGATATCTCATGCCTGCGGGAGTGGCGGAATTGGCAGACGCGCTAGATTCAGGTTCTAGTAGTCGCAAGGCTGTGCAGGTTCAAGTCCTGTCTTCCGCACCAGAAAGAAGGCTCCGTCTGACGGAGCCTTTTTTCATCGTTCCAGGAGGGTGAGATGGCCCAGGCTCCTTCCAGCTCCGCGGAAGAAAAGGACAGCGCGAACGTGCGGATTTCCGTCCGGGAGCTCGCCGAATTCGTCCACCGCTCGGGCGGTCTCTCCTCGCTCGTCTACAGCGGCTTGACGGCCGCGGACGGCTCCCGGACCCACCGCCTGTTCTTCAAGGAGATGGAGCGCCGGCACGGTGAGGACGTCCTGACGGTCGAAGTCGCCGTGAAGGGGGAGCATGTCGCCGACGGGGTGGTCCTGAGGGTCGCCGGGCGAGCGGATGCGCTGCTCGAGGAGCACGGCACCCGAACCGTCCTCGAGGCCAAGTCGGTGCTCACGGACCTCTCCGACCTTCCCGACGGCGGAGAGCCGGTCCATTGGGCGCAGGCCCTCCTCTACGGATATCTGCTCGACGCCGCGCCCGACGCCCCTTCGCCGGTGCGCCGGGTCGCGCTGGTCTACGTTTCGGCCGACACCCTGGAATACCGGGAATTCTCCCGCTCCGTCGACTCCGAACTGCTGGCGCGCTTCTTCCGTGAGACGGCCGCCGTCTACTGCGACTGGGCGAAGCGGCTCGAATCCCACCGGCAGCTGCGCGACCGGTCCCTCGCGGCCCTCGCCTTCCCTTACTCGTCGATCCGTCCGGGACAGAAGCGGTTCATGCAGGAGACGCTCGGCGCGATCCGGCGCAACGCCGCGCTGCTCGTCCAGGCCCCGACCGGGACCGGAAAGACGATTTCCGCCCTCTTCCCCGCCGTCAAATCGCTGCCGCGCGCCTTCTGCTCGAAGATCTTCTACCTGACGGCCAAGACCTCGACCCGCTTCTCCGCCGAGAAGGCGCTGGACGACCTGCGCGCGAAGGGGATGGTCCTCAAGTCCGTCACCCTGACCGCCAAGGAGAAGCTCTGCCTCTGCCCGGAGATCTACTGCGACCCGAACCGGTGCCGTTACGCCCTCGGCTACTACGACCGGATCCGCACGGCCCTGACCGACCTCCACCGACACGACGCGATCCGGCGCGAAGAGGTGCTCGCGACGGCCGAGGCGTTCACCGTCTGCCCCTTCGAGCTGTCGCTCGACATCTCCCTCTTCTGCGATGCGATCATCGCGGACTACAACTACGTCTTCGATCCGCGGATCCGTCTCGAGCGGTTCTTCGGCGAAGATTCGGCCGGATTCGCCCTGCTCGTCGATGAGGCGCACAATCTTCCGGAGCGTTCGCGCGCGATGTACAGCGCCGAGCTTTCGTCGGGGAGGCTCGCCGCGGCCCGCCGGGCGGCCGTCGGACAGGACCCCGCGATCGCGCGGAGCCTCGGGTCGGTCGCGCGCTACTTCGTGACGCTGAAGGAGGCATTCCAAGCCGACGGACAGGCGATACCGGACGTCGAGGCCGGCATCGGCCCCACGGAGGTCGTCGCGATGGGGAGCTTCCGCGCGACCCGGAAGAAGCCCGAAGCGTTGGCGGCGATGCTGCAGCGCGTCGTCGCCGTCTGCCGCGACCCGGTCGAGGCGATGCCGTCGGGAAAGGCGCGCCGCAGCCTGCAGGAATTCCTGTTCGAATGCTATTTCTTCCTCCGGGTGTTCGAGGAGTTCTTCGACGGCAGCTACGTCACCACCGTGGAAAGCGGTCCGGAAGGTTTTGCAATCCGCCTGATGTGCCTCGATGCGTCGAAGCGGGTCAGGGACACGTACCTCGATTGCCACGCCGCGGTCTTCTTCTCGGCGACCATGTCCCCGCCCGACTACTTCGCGAGCCTGCTCTGCGGACCTCGTTCCGAGGACCGTCCGGAGAAGCTCGTGCTCGCCTCGCCCTTCCCGGAGGAGAACCTCCTGCTGCTGTCCGTGGAGAATGTTTCGACGAAGTACGCGTCGCGGGCCGCTTCCCTTCCCGCCGTCGCTTCATACGTGCAGGCGGCCGTATCCCAGCGAATCGGCAACTACCTCGTCTATCTGCCGTCGTTCGACTACCTGCGCTCCGTTTCGGCCGCCTACCGCACCCTGCTGCGCGGCAAGGCGGAAAAATCGACCGACGTCGTCGTCCAGTCCCCCAACATGGTCGAGGCCCAGCGGGAGGCTTTCCTGAACCGCTTCTCGACCTTCGGCGAGCGGACGCTCGTGGCCTTCGCGGTGCTGGGCGGCGTGTTCGGCGAAGGGATCGACCTCGTCGGAGAGAAGCTGACAGGCGTGGTGGTCGTCGGCGTCGGACTTCCCCAACTGTGCGGCGAGCGGGAGGTCATGAAGGACTACTATGCGACCACCTTCGGGTCCGGTTTCGAGTTCGCCTACATGTACCCGGGATTCAACAAGGTCCAGCAGGCCGCCGGGCGCCTGATCCGGAGCGATTCCGACCGCGGCTTCATCCTGCTGGTCGACGAGCGCTACGGAAAGCCCGAGTACCGGCAGGTCTTCCCCGACGAATGGCATCCGATCGAGGCGGTTTCCCCACGGGAAGTGGCGCAGCGGGTCCGGGAGTTCTTCGCCGACGCCTAGAGAGAGTCCGCGTCCCATTCCGCGATCAGAGAAAGGCGCGTGTAATCGCGCTCCATCCGTTCGCGGACATACCGGGAGGACACCGTCGAGAGCTCCTTCAGGACGGCCGGGTCGAGCGCGAAGGAGAACAGCGCCTCTTCCGGAGCCGAGACGATGTGGCGCAGGCAGTTCAGCGTCCCGGGACGGATCTCCAGGAACTCGCCCGATTGACGGAGACAGGTCTCCTTCCCGCAGACGACGCCGCAGCGCGAGAAGCTGAACCGAAGAGGTACGCCTTCGGGCGGCGGCTCTCCGCACACCATGCATTTCGTCAGCGACGGCGCGTAGCCGATCCGGGCCATCAGACGGAATTCGAACACGCGGGCCGCGAGCAGCGGGTCGCGTTCCGGCAGGGTCATCGCGTGCAGCGTGCGGAGGACCAGCCGGTAGACGTCGGGCGCAGGCTCCCCCTCCCGGACGGCGTCGAGGACGAGTTCCGCGACGTGCGCCGCGCAGGTCAGGCGGACCAGGTCCTCCTTGACCGCGGTGAAGGCCTCGATGCGTTCGGCCCCGTCGACGGTGAATCGTCCGTTCTTCCCGAACAGTGAGAAGTCGCAGAGGCTGAGGACCTCCGTCGCGGAGACCAGCCGGCTGTTCTGGCGGCGTGCGCCCTTGGCGGACGCGGAGAAACGGCCCTGGTCGGCCGACAGGATCGTCAGGATCCGGTCGGCCTCGCCGACCGCGACCTCGCGGAGGACCAGGCCTCGGATGCGGACCAGTCCGCTCATCGGGCGGTCAGCGGTCCGGGCCGTAACCGAGGTCCCGCAGCAGGGACCGGTCGTTCTTCCAATCCTCCTTGGTCTTCACGCGGAGATCGAGATAGACCTTGCAGCCGAGCATCTTCTCGATCGACGCGCGGGCCTCCGAGCCGATCTTCTTGATCATGGAGCCGCCGTGTCCGATCAGGATGGCCTTGTGGGTGTCCTTCTCGCAGAAGATGCGGGCCGAAATGCGGACGAAGGTCCGGCCCGAGGTCTCGTCGCCCTCGATGCGGACGTGCTCTTCGTCGGATTCCTCGAAAGTCTCGATCTCGACCGCCGTGCCGTGGGGGATCTCGTCGTGGGCGGAAGCGAGGATGCGCTCGCGGATGATTTCGGCGACCAGTGTCCGTTCGGTCTGGTCGGTGGACATGTCGGCCGGGAAATAGCGCGGGCCTTCGGGCAGGTGCGAGCGGATCTCCTTGAGGAGGTCGTCGACACCGAGTCCGGTCGAAGCGGAGATCGGGATGATCGCCAGGAAATCGAAGACCTTCGCGAAATCGCCGATGATCGGCAGCAGCGTCTCCTTCGCCACCTTGTCGACCTTGTTGATCGCGAGGATCACCGACTTGCCGCTTTCGGCGGCCTTGCGGCAGAAGGTGCGCTCGATGCCGTCGGGGCCCGGCCGCGTCGCGTCGGTGATCAGCACCGCGACGTCCGAATCGAGGAAGGCCTCCCAGGCGGACTCGACCATGAATCGGCCGAGCCGCGTGGTCGGTCGATGCATGCCGGGCGTGTCGATGAAGACGACCTGCGTCGAGCCGTCGTCGACCACGGCCCGGATCGAGTGGCGCGTCGTCTGCGCCTTGGGCGACACGATGGCGAGGCGGATGCCGGCGAGGTGGTTGAGCAGGGTGGACTTGCCGACGTTCGCTCGACCGGCGAGGGCGACGAAACCGGAGCGGAAGGGCGTGCTGTCCGTCAAGGGGAGTTCCTCCTGTATCCGAGCGTCAGCAGGATGCTGCGCTGTCTGCTTCTCATCCGGCGCTCGCGTTCCGGGGTGTCGTGGTCGTAGCCGAGGAGGTGGAGCACCGCGTGGGCGGTCAGGAAGGCGACCTCGCGTTCGAGAGAGTGATCATATCGGGCCGCCTGTTCGACGGCGCGGTCGAGATTCAGCAGGACGTCGCCGAGAAACAGGGTCGGAGGCCCGCCGCCGGCGTCCGGCACGAGGTCCTCGGAACGGCACGGGGTGGACTTCCCTTCCGTCATCTCGAGCATCGGAAACGACAGGACGTCCGTGGAAGCGTCGACTCCGCGAGTCTCCCGGTTGAGGGCGCGCATGACGCGGGGGCCGACGAAGACGAGGTGGACCGCGGGTTCAAAAGAACGTGCCCCCGAAGCGAGGGAGAGGGCGGACGACGCCCAGCAGGCGGCGGCCACGTCGCGGACGATCGCCTCCGCCTTCCGGCGGGAAGCGGCGTCGAAGCGGGACTGGCGGTTCTCGAAGGTCACGCGCATCGCGGCCGGCTCCTCCTCTCTCACCTAGTGGGAATGGTGCTCGTGGTGGTCGTGGGCCTCGTAGGCGCGGATGATCCGCTGGACCAGTGGGTTGCGGACGACGTCGCGCTCCGTGAGCTCGACGAACCGGAGCCCGGGGACCTCGTGGAGGATCCGGCGGGCTTCCTTGAGACCCGAGTGGCGGTCGGGCGGCAGGTCGATCTGCGTGACGTCGCCGGTGACGACCATCCGGGAGCGGAAGCCGAGACGGGTCAGGAACATCTTCATCTGTTCGGGAGTCGTGTTCTGGGCCTCGTCGAGAATGATGAAGGAGTCGTCGAGCGTCCGGCCGCGCATGTAGGCAAGCGGCGACACCTCGATGATGCCCTTCTCCATGTGCTTCAGGTACGTCTCGGCGCCCATCATCTCCTGCAGGGCGTCGTACAGAGGGCGCATGTAGGGGTCCACCTTGTTCTGCAGGTCGCCGGGCAGGAACCCGAGCTTCTCTCCGGCCTCGACGGCGGGCCGGGTCAGGATGATGCGGGAGACCTGCCGGTTGCGGAAGGCGCTCACGGCCATGGCGACGGCCAGGAAGGTCTTGCCGGTGCCGGCGGGACCGATCGCGAAGGTGACGTCGCTCTCCGCGATCGCCTTGACGAATTCGATCTGGCCGCGCGTCTTGCCCTTGATCGGCCGGCCCTTGGACGTGACGAGGATGCAGTCCGGGGAATAGCCCGCGACCTGCTCGACGCTGCCGTCCCGCGCCGTTTCGCTGAGATAGGAGACCAGCTGGCTCGTGATCGGCTCTCCGCCACGCTGGATCTCGAGCAATCGCCGCACCACGGCTTCTGCCTTGAGGACGTTCTCGTCCTCCCCGTACACGCCGATGCCGTCGGGCAGCGATTGAAGCTCGACGCCGAGCAGCGTCTCGATCAGCGAACTGTTGCCGTCGATCTCCCCGAAGAGACCCGCCGCTTCCTTGGCGTTGTCGATCCCGATCTTGCGTTCCATACGTCCGCTCTCTCCCCTGCAGGTCGTCAGGACAGCATGTCCATCTGGTAGGCCGGGCTGTCCGCCCGGAGCTTCGGGATGGAGACCTTGTCCAGTTTCTCGATCTTCGTGTCGATCGAATAGAACTTCAGGTTGTCGGCGACGCCGTTCAGCATCGTCAGCGCGCGCTCCGCGTCGTCCGGGCGGGTGATGGCCCGGATCACGAACGGCTGGTTCGACGGGAAGGGCTTGCCGTTGATCACGATGTACTGGCCGCCGAGGCGGATCTCGGACATGGCCACCATGCGCTCCTCGTTGACGCAGATCGCCTGGGCGCCGGCGGCGCGGAGCTCGTTGACCACGAGGCGTACGTCGAGGTCGCGGATCGACGAATCGGTGCCCGCCGACAGCGTCACGATGATTCCGGGCCCGCTGACGTCCGTGAGACCGGCGTAGATCTCGGCCTTCCGCTTCTCCTCGAGGATCGCCTTGAGGTTCTCGTCGGTCGACGCGGTCTGGCTCTCCAGCTGGGCGACGTAGTCCTTCAGGTCGGAATATCGCGTCGTGAGGTCCCGGTTGCTGTTCTGGAGAGCGATCAGCTCGTCGCGGAGCTCCTCGGTGCGCGTGTTCTGGAGCAGCAGCTGGTTCTCCGTCGAATTGACGCTCTTGAGCTGGATCGCGACCAGGATGCCGAGCAGCAGGCATACGAAGCCGAAGGCGAGGTTCCTGAGGATCTTGGATCTTCCTTGGGTCATGGGGTCACCTCCAGGGCGTCGATCAGGCCGTCGATGCTGTCGGCCCGGTCGAAGGCGGCGATCGAGATCGCGTCCTTGCGTTCGCTCGTGATCTGGACGCCCTCCGCTTTCCGGTAGCCGAGATATTCATCCCCGTCGATTATCGAGGAGAGCAGGTCGGGATTCCCGATGGCCTCCACGCGATAGGGCACGGGGTACTTCATGCCGTTGATCAGGATCGTCGGACCGTTGCAGATCAGTTCGCTCGTCGGGACGATCCGCTGGCCGTTGACGGCGATCGCGACGGCGCCGCCGGCCCGCAGCAGGTCGACGACCTGGCGGATGTCGGCGTCGTGGATGATGCTGGACGTGGGGTCCATGTCGGGCGTGCGCAGGTTCGTGTCGTCCATCGTTACGACGATGCCGGCACCGGAGACGGGCGTGAAGCCGGCCAGCGCATTGATGCGCTTCAACTGGGCGAGCTCGTCGTCGGCGCCGTTCCCCTGTAAAATCGCCTCCTGCAGGGAGTTCTTCTGGGTGGCCAGGGCGTCCATCTTCAGGCGGACGTCGGCCATGTAGGACTTTTCCGTCGCGATCAGCCCCGCGTAGTAGGTGTAGTTCTGTTCGGTCGCCTTGAGCTGGGCCCGTTCCACGGCGATCGAACGGATCTGGGAGGAGGTCAGGATGCCGAAGATCAGGAGCAGGAGGAACGCGAGGACGGTGAATGTGCCGTTGCGGTGGGCTGCATCGGGTTTCGTCCCGTGACTGGAGCGTCTCATCGGCGGAGCCTTTCGACCAGAGCCAGGAACTCGGCGGGCGGCTCGCTCTGGAATTCGAGGTGGCGTCCGTCGACGGGGTGGTCGAAGCCGAGGATGCGGGCATGCAGCGCCTGGCCGTGCAGGGGAAGGTCCTTCCGGAGTCCGCCGTAGAGGGGGTCCCCCAGGACCGGGTGGCCGATGTAGGCCATGTGGACGCGGATCTGGTGCGTGCGGCCGGTGTCGAGCGTCGCCTCGATCCGGGTCGCGCCATCGAGCCGCTCGATCGTGCGGAAATAGGTTCGGGCCGGCTTCCCGTCGCGCACGACGGCCATCCGCTTGCGTTCCTTGGGATCGCGGCCGATCGGCGCGGTGATCGTCCCGCTGTCTTCCGGCACGATTCCGAGGACGACGGCGTCGTAGACGCGGTGGAAATCGTGCCGGCGGATCTTCTCGGCGACCTGCTCGTGCACGCGGTTGTCCTTGACGACGAGCAGGAGTCCGGACGTGTCCTTGTCGATTCGGTGGACGATGCCGGGGCGGACGACGCCGTTGAGGTCGGACAGGTTGTCGCCGCAATGCGCCAGCAGCGCGTTGACGAGCGTGCCGTCGGCGTGGCCGGCCGCAGGGTGCACCACCATTCCCTTCGGCTTGTCCACGACGAGGAGGTATTCATCTTCATAGAGGATCGACAGCGGGATGTCCTGCGCTTCGGCCCGCATCGGTTCCGGTTCGGGCATCCGGACGACGACGGCGTCGCCCTTCGCGGGACGGTCGGAGGGGCGGGCCGGCTTGCCGCGCAGCGTGACGCGGCCTTGGTCGATCAACCGGCGCGCATAGGTCCTCGAGAGGTCGGCATAGACTTCGCCCAGCAGCGTGTCGATGCGGGTACAGTCGGAGGGGGATGAGAACGTCCGGGTCTCGGCGTCGTCCAAATCAGGGCTTCCTTTCGGTTCCGGCAGGGACCGCGGTTTTTCTTGCGGGCTTCATGAAGAGGACGACCAGCCCGAGGGCGATCGAAGAGCAGACGATCATCGAGTCCGCCAGATTGAAGATCGGAAAGACGTAGGTTCCGAAATGGAATTCCAGGAAATCGGTCACGCCGCCCAGCCGGATCCGATCGACGAGGTTGCCGACGCTGCCGGCGCATAGGAATGCGAGGCAGACCTTGATGTGCTTGTCCGGATACGTGGCGATCAGATAGAGCATCACGAGGCTCGCCAGCGAGGAGACGGCGGCCAGAAGGATCCGCCCCCAGTCCTTCCCGTCCAGCAGGCTCCAGGCAGCGCCCGCATTGAAGCGGTGCACCAGATAGAAGAAGCCGTCGACGACGGGCACGCTCGAGAAGGCGTCGATCCGCGCGGACACCAGCGCCTTCGTGAACTGGTCGGCGGCGGCGCCGAGAATGACGATCAGGAACCAGACCATACCCATGCGTCCTCGATACCTCGATAGATGTCATCCGTGCAGGGAATTGGTTCGCCGAAGACGCGCGGTCCCAGCAGGAGGCCCCTGGATCGGATCAGCGGGTCCGGAAACGGTGTTCCGGTACGGGCGGAGAATTGCGCCGTCGCCGGTGCGCCCGGTACGGCAGGCATCGTGCGGGAACGGATGGCTATATCATACCACCCGTTGGCGACCGAGACCAAGAAGTTGGCGTCCGACAGGGTCCGCAGACTGGCCGGGATGCCGAGCGACCGGAGCCGCGCGACGATCGAGGCGCCGATCTCGGCCTCGAAGGAACCAGTGACGGCCACGACGTCGACCGTGCCGGTCCAGACGACCGGCGCTGGCGTCGGAGTCGGTTCAGGAATAGACGAGGGAGACGGGGTCGCCGTGGTCGAAGCGGACGCATCCGCCGCAGGCGAAGGCGGAGCCGTCGGCGCGCCGGTCGGATCGCCGTAGACGAGCGACGCGAGGCCGGTCGACAACCCTCGGGAGCTCGGAAACACGCTGAAGTCCGCCAGGAACTCGTCCGACTCGAACAGCGCCTTGAGAATCCGGCTCATCTCGGCCAGGTGCGCGGGTTCCGAAAGCATGCGCCCCTTCGTCGTGCCGAAGACCGGGATCACGAGATCCTCGCCGTCGTACCGGCCGATCTTCAGGCTCTTCCGGAACCGCAGGTTCCGATATGCCGTCTCGTCGAGAGGAATCGCGTCCAGCAGGTCCGAATGGAAGTCCTCGAGCGCAGTCGCCTCGTCCTTGTATTCGGAAACGAAGATGCTCTGGATCTTGCCCGCGATCGGCACGTTGCGCTCGAGCCGGAGACCCTTGCCCGGCTCGTAGGAGACGATCCGGAACAGTCCCGAACCGGGAACGGGCACGGAGGGGTCGGGGGTCTTCAGGATCGCGCAGGAGGCGGGGATGATGGGGAAACGGAGAAGGCGCGGCAGGTCCGGTCCGGGGGTCGCGAGCCGCACGACCAGGGACGTCGTGCCTTCCACGAGGAACTGCGGCGACAGCGCCGCGAGGGCGTCGTGCGCGGCTCCCGTTCCCTGCTGGAGCCAGAGGTTGGCTGAAGCGGCCGCATCGACGGGAAGCAGGGTCGTGCCATCGTTGAAGACCGCGCCCGAGACCATCGGGAAGGTCCATTCCGTGTCGTCCTGGTTGGCGTAGTAGGACGACGTGCAGAGGAGGGGCACGGGTTCGTCGTTCTGGTCGAGGGTGAACAGCGAATCGTAGAGGAGCGACGTGAGCGCCAGGAATCCTTCGTCGCGCGAACGGATCGGGTCGAGCCGGTCCAGTGGAGCCATCCACAGGCGAAGGACGCCGGAAGCGAGGACGGCGGTCGGCGCGGCCGAAACGGAGGGGGACGGGGCCTCGGAGGGAGTCGGTCCGGAAACCCGGGAGCAACCGGCGAACAGCGCGACCGCGAGCATGAGCGGAAAGGCCAGGAGCCTTCGGAAGGCCGGACGCACGAACGGACTCCGGAGGGACATCAATCCGGCGGACCCGTTCATTCGACTTCCTGGATCCTGCGGATGGAAAGGGCCCTGCCGGTCGCGGGATCCGCCTCGACGAGGACCCCATCGATGCGGGCCGTTCCCTTCGCGACTTCGAACTGAGCGGGCATGCGCTCCACGATGCGCCGCATCGAGCAGGCGACGTCCATCCCGATGATGCCGTCGGCCGGTCCGGTCATGCCGGCATCGGTCAGGAAGGCCGTCCCTCGTTCCAGGATCCGCTCGTCCGCGGTCTGGACGTGCGTGTGCGTGCCGACGACGAGTGTCGCCCGCCCGTCGACGAAATGGGCCATCACGGCCTTCTCGGAGGTCGCTTCGGCGTGGAAGTCGATCACGGTGACGCGGCACCCCTTCTCCTTGCGGATCCCTTCGAGGATCGCATCGACGGCCGCGAACGGGTCGTCCGCCGGGTCCATCGAGACGCGTCCCAGGAGATTCACGACGAGCACGGTGACACCGGCGACATCGAGGAAGGCGAATCCCTTTCCCGGCCACGTGGCCGGGCCGTTCGCCGGACGGACCATGCAGGGGTCGGAGTCGATCGACGACTGGTTCTCATGCCTCGACCAGGAATGGTTGCCCAGCGTGATGCAGTCGACGCCGGCCTGATACATCTCGCGGGCGATCGACGCGTTGATGCCGAGACCGGCCGCCGCGTTCTCCCCGTTCGCGATGCAGACGTCGACGCCCAGGGACCTTCGGAGCTCGGGCAGGCGCTCGCGAAGAATCCGGCGACCCGGATTCCCGACGACGTCCCCGAGGAACAGGATCTTCAATCGCCCACCTCCCTTCGATTCCCTGCCATTCTATCATACCGGCCCCCAGCCGGGCGGAGGGACCGACCCGGAACGCAAAGGCGCCGGGCCTCTCTTCGGCCCGGCGTCTCGGGTTGTGCATGCGGATCGGACTACTTCGCGAATTCCATCGCCCGGGACTCCCGGATGATGTTGACCTTGATCGTTCCGGGATAGTCGAGTTCCTCCTCGATCTTCCGGGCGATCTCCCTGGCCTTCAGAATCATGTCGTCGTCCTTGACGCTCTCCGGCTTGACCATGACGCGGATCTCGCGGCCGGCCTGGATCGCGTACGACTTCTCGACGCCTTCGAAGGAGTTGGCGATCTCCTCGAGCTTCTGGATGCGCTTGATGTAGGCCTCCAGGTTCTCGCGGCGGGCGCCGGGCCGTGCGGCGGAGATCGCGTCCGACGCGGCCACGAGGACCGAAATCAGGGACGTGGGCTCCTCGTCGCCATGGTGCGACATGATCGCGTTGATGACTTCGGGGCCTTCCTTGTACTTGCGGGCGAGCTCGCCGCCCAGCGTGATGTGGGAGCCTTCCATCTCGAAGTCGGCCGCCTTGCCGATATCGTGGAGCAGGCCGGCGCGCTTGGCCATCATGACGTCGAGCCCGAGCTCGGAAGCCATCATGCCGGAGAGCCAGCAGACCTCGACGGAGTGCTGTAGGACGTTCTGCCCGTAGCTCGTGCGGTAGCGCAGGCGACCGAGCAGCTTGAGGATCTCGGGGTGCAGGCCCATGATGCCGGTGTCGAAGGCGACGCGGTCGCCCTCCTGCCGGATCGTCGCGTCGACTTCCTTGCGGGCCTTGTCCGCCATCTCCTCGATGCGGGCGGGGTGGATCCGTCCGTCCACGATCAGCTTCTCGAGGGTGATCCGGGCGATTTCGCGGCGGATCGGGTCGAAGCTGGACAGGACGACGGCCTCCGGGGTGTCGTCGATGATGAGGTCGACGCCGGTGAGCGTCTCGATGGCGCGGATGTTGCGGCCTTCGCGGCCGATGATCCGTCCCTTCATTTCGTCGCCGGGCAGGGTCACGACGGAGACCGTATTCTCGGAGACGTGGTCCGCGGCATAGCGTTGAATCGCGCCGACGATGATCTCGCGCGCCTTCTGCTCCGCCTCTTCCTTGGTCTGTTCCTCCATGTTGCGGAGCATCACCGCCATGTCGTGACGATACTCCGTGCGGGCGGCGTCGAGGACCTGGTTCCTGGCGTCCTCGACGGACAGTCCGGAAATGCGTTCCAGCTCGACCACCTTCTGGCGTTCGAGTTCCTTGGCCTTCTCTTCGATCAGCTGGACCTCGCGGAACCGTCCGTCCAGCAGTTCATCCTTCGTCTCCAGCGCCTCGACCTTCTTGTCGAGCGACTCTTCCTTCTGTTCGAGGCGCGTCTTTTCCCGGGTGATTTCCTGTTTCTTGTCCTTGAGGTCCTTTTCCAGTTCGAGCCGGCTCTTGTGGATCTCTTCCTTGGCCTGCAGGAGCAGTTCCTTCTTGCGGTTCTCCCCTGCCTTCTGCGCTTCGGCCATCAGCTTCTGCGCCTGGGTTTCCGAGTTCTCGATCGATTCCTTCAGCTGCTTGCGACTCCGGTTCAATGCGAACCGGTTCACGATCGCGGTGGCGACGACTCCGACGAGTGCGCCCACAACTGCGCCGATCGCTAAATCAAACCAATTAATGGTACTCACCTCCCTATTCGATTTTCAATGTGCAAGCCCGTTTCCGAAGCTTGGGCACTTGTATATTACATTCTATAGAATGCAAGATTCCTTTGTCAACCGAAGAATCCATCGGCGGGCGCCGATGCCCCCATGAGCCGGAGGGTTGCATCCGAAGGTCCGCTCGTGCATCGTGGAGACATGGAAATCGATCATATCGTCACCCTTCCCGACGAAGGACGGCGCGCCGTGGACGTCCTCCGCGCGAGGCTCGGCGTCTCCCGCACGCTCGCGAAGCGGATCCGCCTGTACGGCGCCTTGTCGCGGAACGGACAGGAGATCCGGATGATCGAGACCGTTCACGCGGGCGACCGTCTGGTCCTGCAGCTCGACGCTCCCGACGCGCCCTCCTTCCCGGAAGGCGCCGGACCTGCCGAGACGGAGCCGACGGACCTGGCGGCGGCCTATTTCGCAGAGGGCGGTCGGATCCTCCTCCTCGACCCGCACCTCTGCGTCCTCGAGAAACCGGCTGCGTGGCTGACCCATCCGACGCACGTCGAAAGGCGGGCCGTCTCGACGGTCGTCGCGCTCCTCGCCTCCGTCTCGCGCGTGCATCCGGTCAACCGGCTGGATCGCGGCACGTCCGGGCTGCTGATCATCGCGCTCGACCCGTTCGCGCACCACAATCTCTCCGAACAGGCCCGGTCGGGCGAGACGCTTCGCGAGTATGCCGGTCTCATCCACGGAATCCCCGATCCGTCGCAGGGACGCATCGACGCCCCGATCGGCGTCGACCCCGCGAACGTCGTGCGAAGGACCGTCCTCGCGGACGGCAAGCCGGCCGTCACCCACTACGCGATGGAATCCACCCGCAGCATCCGGACTCCTACGGGATCCGCCGTCGTCTCCCTGGTCCGGTTCCGCCTCGAGACCGGCAGGACGCACCAGATCCGCGTGCACTGCCGTCACGCCGGCATGCCGCTCGTCGGCGATCCTCTGTATGGCATTCGGTACGGTCGTCAGGACGACCTACCGGCAGGACCTGCTGATGAACTGGATTCCCGCATCCGCCGCCAGGCGCTCCATGCGGCGCGCATCGCCTTCCAGCACCCGGTCGGGTCGGAGCCCCTGGCTTTCGAAAGTCCCTTGCCGGAAGACATGGAGGACGTCCTGCGCGAAAGGCCCTAGTCCACCCTCAGTCCTTCCGCCGCACGTCGTCCGCATGGGAGAGCAGGCGGTCGGCGAGATCCATCGCCTCGGCTTCGCCGGTGCCGCCGGACAGCAGGCGGGCGATCTCCTCCCGCCGCGCGACGCGGTCGAGCGGCCGCAGGGACGTCCAGGTCCGCTGGCCGTCCGTCGATTTCTCGATCAGGATCTGGTGGTCGGCCATCGCCGCGATCTGGGCCATGTGCGTGACGCAGATGACCTGGTGGGAACCCGCGATGCGGGACAGCTTCTCGCCGACGCTGCCGGCCGTCCTGCCGCTGATGCCCGTGTCGACCTCGTCGAAGATCAGGACGGGGATGCGGTCCGCGTCGGCCAGGATCGACTTGATCGCGAGCATGATGCGCGCGGCTTCGCCGCCCGAAGCGATGCGGGCCAGGGGCTTCAGGGGTTCGCCGGGATTGGGGGAGATCAGGAATTCGACCTGGTCGAGACCCGTGCGGGTGAACTTCGGGAAGTCCGAGAGCGCGGCGAAGGTCTCTCGGCCTTCCTCGGCACTCGTGATGCGGACCGCGAAGCGGACGCCCTTCATGCCGAGCGATTCCAGTTCGGTCCCGATCCGTTCGGAAATGGCCGTCGACGCTTCCATTCGGAGTTTCGTCAGCAACGCCGCCTTCTCGACGACAAGGGTCGACTGGTCGGTCGCGGCCTTCTCGAGGCGCGCGTATTCTTCTTCCCCGTCGACCAGGTCCTCCAGTCGGCGGGATGCGGTCTCCAGGAACTTCGCGACGTCCGCCAGGGTGCCGCCGTACTTCTTCTTGAGACGGAACAGCACGTCGAGCCTTTCGTCGATTTCCTCGAGTTCGCCCGGCTGGATCTCGATGCCCTCCAGCAGGCGGCGGATTCCCGACGACGCGCCCTCGACGGCGGAGCGGCCGTCCTCGAGGGACTGTCGCAGTTCCTCCGCTTTCGGGAGGCTTCGGGACGCGGTCTCCAACCTGGCGACGGCCGAGGAGAGCAGGATCGTGACGGAAGTCTCCCCGTCCCCTTCCAGAAGGTCGTACGCCGCCTCGAGGGATTCGATGATGCGGCCGGCGTTCGCGACCACCTTGCGGCGTGCGGTCAGGAGGTCGTCCTCGCCGGGCTGCGCGGAGGCCTTCTGGATCTCGTCCACCTGATAGCGCAGCAGGTCGAGCGTCCGTTCCCGTTCCGCCGGATCCGCGCCGAGGACGTCCATCCTGCGGCGGATCTCCTGGAGCCGGTCCAGGGCGGCGCCATAGGCGGACAGCGCCTGGGCGGCGGGCTCTCCGACATATCGATCGAGCAGGACCAGGTGGGTCTCGGTGCGGAAGATCGCCTGGTTGTCGTTCTGGCCGTGGATATCGACCAGGTAGGACAGCAGTTCCTTCAGGACGGACAGGGGCACGAGCCGCCCGTTGACGCGGCACAGGCCGCGGCCGGACATCGACAGCTCCCGTCCGACGAAGAGGTCCTCCCCTTCCTCGAGCCGCAGGCCGGTCGATTCGAGAAAGTCCTGCGGGATCCGCTCCGCGACGTTGCGGAAGACGGCCTCGATTGTCGCCGTCTCGCAGCCGCTGCGGATCATGTCCTTGCTGATCCGTTCCCCGGCGATCGCCGAAATCGCGTCGATCACGATCGACTTGCCGGCGCCGGTCTCGCCGGTCAGGATGTTCAGCCCGGAGAACGGCTCGATCTCGACGCGGTCGATCAGCGCGAAATCGCGGATTTCCAGTCGCGCCAGCATCAGCGGACCTCTTCTCCGGAGTGGCCGATCATGCGCAGGATCCGGTCCCGGAGCGCCGCGGCGAGGGCCTCGGTCCGCGCGACCGCGAAGACCGTGTCGTCCCCGGCGATCGAGCCGAGGAGATCGGCGACGTGCATGTTGTCGAGGGCGGAAGCACAGGCCTGGGCCATCCCGGGCAACGTTTTCACGACGACGGTGTTGAGCGCGCTGTCGCAGGACACCGCGGCCTCGGCGAACACCTTGAGCAGGCGGCCCACGGAGACTTCGCCCGGACGGTCCATCGGAACGTACTTCTGCGACCCGCTGGGCGAGATCACCTTGATGATGCCGAGTTCCTTGATGTCGCGGGAGACGGTCGCCTGCGTCACGGCGAGGCCCTCGGCGACCAGGGCCGACACGAGGTCCTCCTGCGTCGCGATCTCGTGCGAATCGATCAGCGTCAGCAGTCTCGACTGACGGTCATGCTTTGTCAGCATCCTGGCCTCCTCTAGCATAGATCTTGCCGGGGAGCGTACCGAAGAAGTCGGGGGCGCCGAGGCGAAGGAGCCGGAGGGGCTTTTCCGCCCGCCTCACGTGGACCCTGTCGCCGGGCTCGAGCAGCGTCTCGGCTCGACCGTCGACCGTCAGGACCGGATTGTACGGGTAGTCCCCGATCACGATCTCGACGTCGCTGTCGCTGGACGTGATGTAGCTCCGGTTGTGGAGCGTGTGGGGGCATATCGGGGTCACGAGCATCAGTTCGAGGTCGGGACGGATGATCGGTCCGCCGGCGGACAGGGAGTACCCCGTCGAGCCGGTCGGGCTCGACACGATCAGTCCGTCGCCCGGAACGGTCTCGACGTGCCGGCCGTCGAGGTACAGGTCGACCGTGAGGATCCGCGAGATGCCGCCACGGGACACGACGGCGTCGTTGAGGGCCATGTGGGAGCTCTTCTCGAGGCCGTTCGAGGCGAGGGTGGTCACGGAGAGCATCATGCGGGGCTCGATCCGGGTGCGGCCGTCCAGAATCGCGTGGATCGAGGGCGCCAGATCCGCCGGCTGGATTTCGGCGAGGAACCCCAGACTCCCGAGATTGACGCCGATCAGCGGGATGTCGCTGAAATAGTGGCTCTGCACGGCGGAGAGGAACGTGCCGTCGCCTCCCAGGCAGAGGATCGCGCTGCAGCCGTCGAAAGAGCCGAACGTCAGCTCGGGGCAGGCGGACAAGGCCGCGGCGCGGTGCTCGACCCCCATGACGGCCGTGCCGCCGGCATGCACGATTTCCCGGGCTGCCTGGAGAGCGGTCGCGTGGTTGCGGTCCTTGGCGGGGTTGGAGATGATGCCGATCCTCACGATTCCCTTCCTCTTCTTTCTACGACCGGGTCGGGTTGTGCGGGCGGGTGTCGCGAATAATTATACATCAAGCCCTAGGGGCAATCCAACGCGCGCCGAACGATGGAAATCGCGGTTTCATGCAGTTTTTGCGACATTCCGCGGCATTCCGCGGGGGTGAGGTCCGGTCTGCATACGGCGACCACGAGGTACTCCGCATTCCCGTCCCCTCCCCGGATCGGAGAAGGGGCGAGCCCCGTGCAGACCATGCGCGCATCGGACAGCGCCTCGAGGAAGCGCTCGACGACGCGGAGGTGGTCCGCGGGGTGCCGGACGATGCCTCCCTTGCCCACGGCCGACCGGCCCGCCTCGAATTGCGGCTTGAGCAGCAGGACCGCCGTGCCGGAGGGCGGCAGCAGCGCCGCGAGTTCCGGCAGGACGGAAGTCAGGGAGATGAAGGAAAGGTCGGCCACCAGCAGGTCGGGCGGCGGGTCGAGCTGCTCCCGGCGGACGCTGCGGATATCGGTCCCTTCCCGGGAAAGGACGCGGGCGTCGGCGCGCAGCGTCGGATCCAGCTGGCCGTGGCCGACGTCGATGGCGTGGACGAGTCGCGCCCCATGGAGGAGCGAACACTGGGTGAATCCTCCGGTCGAGGAGCCGGCGTCGACGACGATGCGGTCCCGGAAATCGAGTCCGAAGAGCCGGATGGCCCCCTCGAGCTTCTGGCCGCCGCGTCCGATGTACCGGTCGGTCGGCAGGACGAGCGCGATGCCGCAGGTCGGGGCGACGGAACCGGAGGGCTTTCGGACCACGGTCCCGTCGACCGCCACGGCGCCTTCCTCGATGGCGCGCCGGGCCTTCTCGCGGCTGGGAAAGAATCCCCGCGCGACGAGCAGGAGGTCGAGGCGGGTCCTATCCGCGTCCGGCATCGGGGAGCCGGGATTCCTTCTCGCGCTGGAGGCGGCGCATCGCATCCGCGATCGAAACGGCGTCCATCCCCTCCTGTCGGTAGAGCTGGTCGCGCGTGCCCTGGTGGAGCGGGTGGTCCCCGCAGGCGATCCGGGCCGACACGGCACGGAATCCGGACTCCTGTAGGTCGGCGAGGAAGGCTTGTCCGAATCCGCCTGCGATCGTGCCGTCCTCGACGACGAGGACCGCACCGGTGCGCCGGACCGATTCCATCAGGGTCTCCCGGTCGTAGGGCTTGACGCGGCGGACGTCGACGACTTCGCAGGCGATTCCCTCCGCTGCCAGCGCTACGGCGGCCTCGAGGCAGCGTTCGGCCATGGTCCCGACCGAGACGGCGGTGACGGCGTCGCCGGCCCGGAGGATCCGGGCGCGCGTCACGTCCTCCTGATCGGGCGCTTCGGGCACCAGGTCCTCCCGGCCCTTTCCGCGGGGGTAGCGGACAGCCACGGGTCCTTCCGCACGATCGACGGCATAGCGGATCATGCGGCGCAACTCCCGGTAGTCGCTCGGCGCGAGGATCTCGATCCCCGGAACGCTCGAGAGGAAGGACAGGTCGTACAGCCCCTGGTGCGTCTCGCCGTCCTCGCCGACGATGCCGGCGCGGTCGATGGCGAGGACGATGTGGAGCTTCTGGAGGGCGATGTCGTGCAGGACCTGATCGTAGGCGCGCTGGAGGAAGGTCGAGTAGATCGCGACGACGGGCACGAGTCCCACCGCGGCCATCCCGGCCGCCATGGACAAGGCGTGCTGCTCGGCGATGCCGACATCGAAGAAACGGTCCGGGTGGCGGTCGGCGAAGTCGTCGAGTCCGGTGCCGATCCGCATCGCCGCGGAGATCGCGACGACGTCGGGCCGATAGGCCGCGACATCGAGAAGGGCCTGTCCGAAGACGTCCGAGAAGGACGCCGGCGCTGCGTTCGCGCGGTCCGCGGACTTCTGTCCCACGCCGTTCTCGATGACGAAGGGGGCGACGCCGTGGTAGTTCTCGGGGTTCATTTCCGCATATTCGTAGCCGCGTCCTTTGTGCGTCAGGACGTGCAGGAGGACGGGCCCCTTCATGTCCCGGATGGCCTTCAGGTGACGCTCGAGCTCCTCGAAGGAGTGTCCGTCCACGGGTCCGTAGTACTGGAACCCGAAGTCCTCGAACACGACCTTGCGGGACCGGATCAGCGTGCGGGCGCCCTTCTTGAGGAACTCGGCGAGGTCGGCGAGCGGACGGCCGATCAGGGGCACTTTCTTGAGCGTCTGGTCGACCCGGCTCTTCAGCCGTCGATACCCGTGGGAGATGCGGATGTTCTCGAGGTGCTTGGAGAGGCTGCCGACGTTGCGGCTGATCGACATCTGGTTGTCGTTCAGGATGACCAGCAGGTCCTCGCCGGACTGCCCGCCGTCGTTCAGGGCCTCGAGCGCGATGCCGCCGGAGAGGGCCCCATCGCCGATCACGGCGATCGCCCGGGAAGGGCGGCCCTGGATCCGGGCCGCGCGGGACATGCCGAGCGCCACGGAGATCGATGTGCTGCTGTGCCCGGTGTTGAAGGCGTCGTAGGGGCTCTCCTCGCGCTTCGGGAAGCCGGAGATGCCGCCGAGCCTCCGGAGCGTCGAGAAGTCCCGGCAGCGGCCCGTCAGGAGCTTGTAGGCATAGCACTGGTGTCCCACGTCCCAGACGATCGGCGTCCGCAGCGGGTCGAACTCGCGCAGCAGGGCGATCGTGAGCTCCACGACGCCCAGGTTGGACGCGAGGTGCCCGCCGTTGACCGACACGGTGTCGATGATCCGGCGGCGGATCTCGGCGGCGAGCCCCGGCAGCCGGGCGGCCGGAAGGCCCGCCAGGTCGGCGGGACAGACCGTGGTCTCGAGGATGTCGCTCATCCGGTGCCCCTATCTTCCCCGCTCCAGCTGGTAGCGGACCAGATCCTTCAGGAATTCGACGTCGTACCCGAGGGAATCCAGTTCCTCCAGCGCTCCGACGGCCCGCCGGGATTCCTCGGCCAGCATTTCCGTGGCCGCGGGCAGTCCGTGGGCGGTCACGAACGTCGTCTTGCCGGCCTCGGCATCCTTGCCGGGGGTCTTCCCGAGGTTCCCTGCCTCGGCGGTGACGTCGAGGATGTCGTCCTTGATCTGGAAGGCGAGCCCGAGCGCGGACGCGAACCGGTCCACGGCATCGAGAACGCCGGGTGCGGCGCCGGAAAGGCGGGCCGCGGCCAGGGCGGGAGCGCGAAGGAGCGCGCCGGTCTTCCGACGGTGCATCTCCACGAGCCGTTCGTTCGTCATGCCGAGGCCTTCGCCGGCGATGTCCATGGCCTGTCCGCCGATCATCCCCCGATGCCCTGCGGCGTCGGCGATCTCCTTCATGGCGGTGAGTGCTCCTTCGACGCCGCCCGGGATGGAGCGGGTCCCCTTCGCCGTATCGAGCGCGGCGGCGGACAGGGTCTCGAACGCGAGGTTCAGCAGCGCATCGCCGGCCAGCACGGCCATCCCTTCGCCGTATATCCTGTGGCAGGTCGGCCGGCCGCGCCGCAGATCGTCGTCGTCCATGCAGGGCAGGTCGTCGTGGACCAGCGAATAGGTGTGGATCATCTCGACGGCGCAGGCGTACGGGAGGGCCTCGCCGAGCGGACAGCCGAGCATCTGGGCCACGGAGAGCGCCAGGACGGGCCGGATCCGCTTGCCGCCGGCGAGCAGGCTGTACCGCGCCGCTTCGATGACCCGCGCCGCGGGGTCTCCTTCCGTCGTCGGGAAGACCTCGGCGAGACCGCGTTCCGTCAGTTCGGAGAGGCGCGCGTATTCGTCCCGGAATTCCTGGGTGTCCGGCATGCTCAGCTCTCCTTCTGCGCGAAGGGTTCCTCGGCCAGGTTTCCGTCCTTCGTCTCCACGAGCTGGACGATCCGCTTCTCGACCTCGTCGAGTTTCGCGGCGCAGAGCTTCGACAGCTCGACGCCCCGCTGGAACAGCGCGATCGACTCGTCGAGCGTGGGCTCGCCGGACTCCATCCGCTTCACAAGGTTCTCAAGTTCCTTCATCGCGTCTTCGAACGTGATCTCGGGCATGGGGCATCCTCCTGGACCGGGCCATCCGGTCTCGTTTCTGCCGGTCAGCGGTCGCGGACCGCCTGGACTTCGCAATCGAGCACACCGTCGTTCAGGAACACGTCGATCCGGTCCTTCGGCCGCACGAATGCGGTCGAAGTGACGGGTCTTCCCGTCCTGGGGTCCGAAACGAGACCGTAGCCGCGCGAGAGCACCTTGAGGGGGCTGAGGGCGTCGAGCTTTCCGGCAAGGGCCATGCAACGGGAGCGGTCCATCGCGCTGCGTTTCGAGAGGGCGGCCGCCAGGGCGCGCGTGCTCTGGTCGAGGCGCATCCGCTTCCGTTCCAGGCCGTCGAGCGGGCGCTGGAAGACGGAACTGGCGAAGGACTTCGACAACCGCATCCGGGAGACCTCGAGCCTTCGGTCGAGCCCCTTCGCGAGGCGGTGGCGCAGGTCGAGGACGGACAGCTCGAGGTCCTCCCTGCGCGGCATCACGAGTTCCGCCGCGGCGGAGGGGGTCGGGGCGCGAAGGTCGGCGACGTAGTCGCAGATCGTGAAATCGGTCTCGTGGCCGACGGCGGAGACGACGGGAATGCGCGAGGCGGCGACCGCACGGGCCAGCGCCTCGTCGTTGAAGGCCCAGAGGTCCTCCATCGAGCCGCCGCCGCGTCCGATGATGATGACATCGACATCGCCGCGCGCGTTGAAGGTCCGGACGGCGTCCGCGATTTCCGCAGCGGCGCCGGCACCCTGGACGGCGACGGGGATCAGCTTGAGCGTGAAGTTGGGGAAACGGCGGCCCAGGACCTGGATGATGTCCCGGATCACGGCTCCGGAAGGCGACGTGGCGACGCCGACGGCTCCGGGCAGGAGCGGAAGCCTCTTCTTGCGGCTATCGTCGAACAGGCCCTCTTCGGAAAGCTTCCTCTTGAGCTGTTCGAAGGCGAGGTACAGGTCGCCCAGTCCTTCGACGCCGATGTCGTTCACGTAGAGCTGGAATTTCCCGTCCCGGTCGTAGAGAGAAGCGCGGGCGGTCAGCACGACGCGGAGACCGTCGGTGACCTTGAAGAGCAGCTTCTGCGCGCTGCTCTTGAACATCACGCAGGAGATGGAGGACTCCTCGTCCTTGAGCGTGAAGTAGAGATGGCCCGACGGATACGACTTGAATCCGGAGATCTCGCCCTTCACCAGCACGGGGGTAAGACGTTCGTCGGCCTCGAGCAGACCCTTGACGTACCGGTTCAACTCGGAGACGGACCACGGAGCGTTCATCCCGGCCCTCCCGGGTCGAGCTTGCCGAGCACGGCGTTGATGTAGCCACGGGACTCCTCCGCGCAGTACTTGCGGGCGAGTTCGACGGCTTCGTTGACCGAGACGCTGAAGGGAACGTCCTTCAGGTAGACGATCTCATAGGTGGCGACGCGGAGAATCGAGAGGTCGACGCGGGGCAGGCGATTCAGCGTCCACCCCTTCAGGTGCTTCGAAAAGGCCGCGTCGAGCTCGTCCCGGTGCAGGACGACGCCGCGGACGACGGACAGGAAGTAGTCCTGCTCCTTCGGATCGACGGCGTATTCCTTGAGGAAGCCCTCGATCTGGGCCTCCTCCTCTCCCTTTTGGAATTCCATCTGGTACAGCAGCTTGAATGCGGACTCACGCGCCGCTCTTCTTCCCATCTCTTCCCCCTAGCGGAAACGGCCCGGAGGCAGCAGACGGTCGAGGAGGTCGCGGATCTCCTTGCGGTTCGCGAAGAATCGTCGGCCGATATAGAAACCGACGACGGTCAGGACGAGCAGGAACAGGGTCTTCAGCAATCCGAAGAGGACCAGCGACAATGCGATGCCGAAGCCCGCCAGGGCCCCGATCAGTCCGGAACGGTTCTCGTTGGGCTCGCCCATGTTCACGGCCATTCCCGTCTACCGCTCGACGCGAGCCGCGACGGGCTCGACGCGATTGACCTTGACGGAAACGGCGGCGACGGGAATCGCCGTGTATCGCTCGATGTCCTTCTTGATTCGTTCCTGGACCTTGGTCATCATCGCGGGAATCTCGACGTCGGAATACAGGACCGCGTTCAGGCGGATCGTCAGCTTGCCGCCCTTGACGGAGGACACGCGCGCCTTCGCGGACTTGATTCCACACTGGGCGGTCTTCGCGGAGTTGAGGGCGATGCTCTCGATCGCATCGACGTCGATGTCGATCACGCCGACGTCGTTGCTGCGGATCCGGGTGCGGCGGAGCCGGTCGCTCTGCAGTCCGTAGACGAGGAAGCCGGCGGACGACACGAAGAGGAACAGCGAGATGCCGAAGACCAGCCAGCGGATCACGGGCGACGACAGGACCTGCGTGTAGAGCAGCATGTAGATGCCGGCCAGCATCTCCTGGTTGAGCGTGATCAGGATCAGGACGACCGAAATCACGGCCAGGAAGAAGGCGTAGGTGGTGAGAGCGATCTTCAGGAGTCGGTTCATGGCTGGATCTCCTCTCTGGGAAGGATTCCGACGACGTGCACGTGGACGGCCTCGACGGCGAGTCCCGTGAAGCGTTCGACATCCGCCTTGACGCGTTCCTGGATGGCCCAGGCGACTTCGGGCACGATGCTGCCGAAGTAGATCACAGGGTAGATGTGGAGCGTGACGAGGTCCTGGTTCTCATCGTGGTAGATGACGACGACGCCCTTGCCCTCGTGCTCGACGCCGAGCGCCTCCTTGAGGCCGGCCACTCCGCCGGACTCGAGCGACGCGACGCCCGGAGTCTGCATGGCGGCCTCGGCGGCATATTGCGCGACGAAGCCGCGCGACATCGTGCGTTCGCCCTTGGTGGGCTCGAACCGGTCGCCTCCGGGCTCCATCTCGTCCTGGTGCGGGTCAGACCCGCTCCATGTATTCGCCGGTGCGGGTGTCGATGCGGATCGTCTCGCCCTGGTTCACGAAGAGGGGCACGCGGATGATCGCGCCGGTCTCGACCGTCGCGGCCTTCGTGGCGCTCTGGGCGGTATCGCCCTTGACGCCCGGCTCGCAATCGGTGATCAGCAACTCGACGAAGATCGGAGGTTCGATGCCGAAGACTTCGCCCTTGTAGGAGAGGACCTTGCAGATCATGTTCTCCTTGACGAACTTCAGCGCGTCGCCGATTTCCGTGGCGCCGATCGGCATCTGGTCGAAGTTCGCGCTGTCCATGAAGTGGTAGAGGTCGCCGTCGAAGTAGAGGTAGGTCATGTCGCGGCGGTCGAGCTGAGCGCGCTCGAATTTGTCGTTCGGATTGAACGTGCGCTCGACGACCGAGCCCGTCTTCACGTTGCGGTACTTGGTGCGGACGAAGGCGGCTCCCTTGCCTGGCTTGACGTGCTGGAACTCGAT